>NZ_JBITRX010000015.1:0-207632 GCF_044540325.1 Streptomyces sp. NPDC086023 | reverse complement strand
GGCGAAGCCCCTTGCCCCAGGGGTGGGCCTGCCGCTGGGCCTGCAGGCCACGACGGGTCAAGCACCGAGGGGACCCACACACCACACGACCCACCCCCGAAGCAGGCTTCGGCGGGCGCGGGCCCACAGCTGCGGGACAGTACGAGGGCGCGGTAGGGCTGCTGTGCGGCACGCGGCAACGCGGCAACGCGGCAACGCGGCAACGCGGCAACGCGGCAACGCGGCAACGCGGCAACGCGGCACCAACGCAGCCGCGTGGCGAAAGTCACCGGCAAGCACGCGGCGCGCCCCGGTCGCATCACGGCCCCACCCCCGGCCAGCGCCGGGTGGAGTGGCGCCGGGAGCCCAGCGGGCCGGCTCCGGGCGGCCCGAACGCCCGGCGCCAGGAGCCCGTACACCCGCACCAACAAGGCCTGCACGCCCTCACCGGCAAGGGCCGGCCCCCCTCCCCTCTCACCCACCCCTCACCCCGCCACAACCACCCACGCACCACCCACGCACCGCCCACGCACCACCCACGCACCACCCCCACATCGCCCACGCACCGCCCGTGCACCACCCCCACACCACCCCCGCGCCACCCCCACATCACCCACATATAACCCCTTTGCCCTGAAATGCGGCCCGACCCGAGCCCCCGCCCCCCGCCCCCCGGTTGGGAAGTGCGGTCACCCGGGGCGCAGGATGGTGGGACGATGGAGCGGTCTGCCGGGGCCAACGGTGAGGTGAGGGGATACATGGGGTCTGAGTCCAGCCGCGTCAAACGCGGCGAGCAGAGCAGGATTTCCCAGTGGCTGCGCGGTCTGCGCAAGCCCGCGGCCGAAGACCCCGGCCGGCAGCGCGAGTCCCTGCTCCTGGCCACCGCCTCCGCAGGCCTCCCGATCGCTCCGGCCGCGCACCCCGCCGGCTACCGGTGTTCGTGCGAACGCATCGGCTGTCCCACGCCGGCCCGGCACCCGCTCTCCTTCGCGTGGCAGACCCAGTCCACCACCGACCGCGCCCAGATCGAGCGCTGGGCACGCAACCAGCCCTCGGCCAACTTCATCACCGCGACCGGCATGGTCCACGACGTCCTGGACGTACCGCTGGAGGCCGGACGGGCCGCGCTGGAGCGGCTGCTCGCCGCCGGCATCGAAGTCGGCCCGGTGGCCGAGTCGGGCGCCGGGGACGAGGGCGGTCACGGCCGGATGCTGTTCTTCACCGCCACCCGCGGCACTCCCGAGGACGAGGACGAGTGGTGGCCCTGCGAACTGGACTGCCACCCCGAGACCATGGACGAGCATCCGGGCCTGCGCTGGCACTGCCGGGGCAGCTACGTGCTCGTACCGCCGGCGGCCCTGCCCGGTGAGCTGACCGTCGACTGGGTACGCGGACCCGAGCACCCCCTCCCCGATCCGCTGACCCTGCTGGAGATCCTCACCGACGCCTGCGCCCAGCACCTGGCGGAGGCCGACCACGACGCGCACGCGGTGGCCTGGCCGCTCAGCCGGTAGGCGGCACCGCCGCCGCGGGCACCGCCATCCCCACGGGCACCCCCATGCCCCAGACACCCCATGCCCCAGACACCCCATCCCCCGGGCACCCCCATCCCCCGGGCACCCCCATCCCCACCGGCACCCTCACCCGCAGGGGGCACCCCCGCCCTCACACGGCCGGCCCGCCCAGCGCCGCCGCCGCGCGGGCCAGTTCCGTCACGCGGTCCCAGTCCCGGGCCGCCAGCACCCCGTCCGGGAGCAGCCAGGTGCCGCCCACGCAGGCGACGTTCGGCAGCGCCAGGTACTCCGGTGCCGTCGCGGCCGTGATGCCGCCGGTCGGGCAGAACCGCGCGGCGGGCAGCGGCCCTGCCAGCGAGCGCAGGTAGCGCGTGCCGCCGGCCGCCTCGGCCGGGAAGAACTTCAGGTCCGTCACGCCCTGTTCCAGCAGCCCCAACACCTCCGACGCCGTCGCGGCCCCGGGCAGGTACGGGACCCCCGTCCCCCGCATCGCCGCCAGCAGCCCCGCCGAGCAGCCCGGGCTCACCAGGAACCGCGCCCCCGCCGCCACCGCCCGCTCCGCGTGCCGCGCGCCGACCACCGTGCCCGCGCCGACCACCGCCTCCGGCACCTCCGCGGCCACCGCCCTGATCGCGTCCAGCGCGGCCGGGGTCCGCAGGGCCACCTCGATCGCCGGCAGCCCGCCGGCGACGAGCGCCCGGGCCAGTGGCACGGCGGCGGTGCGGTCCTCCAGCACCACGACGGGGAGAACGGGTGCGTGGTCCAGTACGGAGCCCAATCCGAATTCCCGGACGGAATCCCGTCCGGAATCCAGTCCGGACCCCTCGACCGATGACGACATGCCGCCATCCTCACGAGTACGCACGCACAGCGCAACGCCCGTTGCACAGAGCGCAACGGGCGTCGACGTGAAGGGCCCGGTGCCCGCCGGTTCCGTCAGTGGATCTCCGTCACCACCACGTCCAGCGACCACGCCTTGCCCGCCTTGGCGGGGGCCTCGCCCTCGACCACGTACCCCAGGTCCCGCAGCGCGACGAGCAGCTCGGCCGGGTCCGCGGGGGCGGCGCCGGCCCGCAGCAGGTCGCGGACCAGCCGTCCCTTGGTGGCCTTGTTGAAGTGGCTCACCACGGAGCGCTTCTCCACACCGTCCACGATCTGCGACTGCAGCACCCGCACGGTGGCCGTCCGCCCGGCCACCTCGCCCTTCGGCTTCCAGGCGGCCCCGTACGCAGAGGACCGCAGGTCCAGCACCAGACCGTCGCCCGCCGCCTCCGGCATCACCTCGGCCATCGGCGTCCGCCAGTACGCACCGAGCGCGCCGAGGCCGGGCAGCTTCACACCCATCGAGCAGCGGTACGAAGGGATCCGGTCGCCGATCCGCACCGCGCCCCACAGCCCCGAGAACACCACCAGCGAGGCCTCGGCGCGGGCCCGGGCGGCCGGCTCCAGACCGGCCAGGTCCAGGGCGTCGTACAGCACGCCGGTGTAGATCTCCCCGGCCGGGCGGGCGCCGGCGGTGCGCAGCTCTGCGTTCTTGGCGACCTCGCCGCGCAGGCCCTCGCTGAGGCCGAGCACCTCGCGGGCCTTCTGCTCGTCGCCCGCGCACAGCTCGACCAGCTCGTCGAGGACGGCGGCGCGGGCCGCGGCCAGGCCCGGCAGGGAGAGCCCCTCGGGCTTGAGGGGCGAGCCGGAGCCACTGGCGGCCTTTCCTTCGGACGGCGGCAGCAGCACGAGCACGGCGGTTCTCCTTCTGGTACGGACGAGCGAGGGGTGCGGCCCCCCGAAGAGCGTAGCCGCGCCGCCGCCAAGCTCTCGCCGCACCGCAACCCCGCCGCACCACCGCACCGCAACCCCGCAACCCCGCCACCCCACGCCTGCCACCCGCCGCCCCACGCCCGCCCCACGCCCGCCCCCTCACTCCCCCGCACATCCACCCCCACCCCCACCCCCACCCCCGCTCGCCGTGCCGGTCCCGGCCCCCGCACCTACGCTCGGGTACATGCCACGCCGTCAGATGCACATGACCGGCGCAGCGGCGGCCCCGCTGCGGGACGCCCTGCGGGACCTGCGCAGGGAGCTGGGCGTGCCGGAGGCCTTCCCGGCGGCTGTCCTGGAGGAGGCGGAGCGGGCCGCGCGGGAACCCCGGCTGCCCGCGGAGGACGCCACCCACCTCCCCTTCCTCACCATCGACCCGCCCGACTCCGTGGACCTGGACCAGGCCCTGCACGTGGAGCGGCGGCCGGGCGGCGGCTACCGCGTCCACTACGCCATCGCCGACGTGGCCGCCTTCGTCGTGCCGGGCGGCACGGTGGACGCCGAGGCACACCGCCGGGTGACCACCCTCTACTTCCCCGACGAGAAGGTGCCGCTGCACCCGGCGGTGCTGTCCGAGGGGGCGGCCAGCCTGCTGCCGGACCACACCGCTCCCGCGCTGGTGTGGCGGCACGACCTGGACGGGGAGGGCCGGGTGGAGGCCGGCGAGGTACGGCGGGCGCTGGTGCGCAGCCGGGCCAAGCTCGACTACACCGGGGTGCAGCACGCGCTGGACGCCGGCACCGCCGAGGAGCCGCTCGCGCTGCTGCGGGAGGTCGGGCAGCTGCGGGAGGCGCTGGAGGTCGAGCGGGGCGGCGTCTCGCTGAACGTACCGGAGCAGGAGATCACCAGGCGGAACGGCGGCTTCGAGCTGGCGTACCGGGCACCGCTGCCCGTGGAGGGCTGGAACGCGCAGCTCTCGCTCCTGACCGGCATGGCGGCGGCCCAGCTGATGCTGGCCGCCGGTACGGGGATCCTGCGCACCCTTCCCATGGCCCCGGACGGTGCGGTCGGCCGCCTGCGCCGGGCCGCGAAGGCGCTGGGCATCGAGTGGCCGCACCACGTCCCGTACGCCGAACTGGTCCGCTCCCTCGACCCGCGGCGCCCCCGGCACGCCGCGTTCCTCCAGGAGTGCACGGCCCTGCTGCGGGGCGCGGGGTACACGGTGTTCCGGAACGGTGCGGCGCCGGACCCGGCGGTGCACGCCGCCGTGGCCGCGCCGTACACCCACTGCACCGCGCCGCTGCGCCGCCTGGCCGACCGGTACGCGGGTGAGCTGTGCCTGGCGTTCAGCGCGGGCCGGGAGCCGCCGGAGTGGGCGCTGGCGGCGCTGGACGCCCTGCCGCGGCAGATGGCCGACGGCGCCCGGCTGGCCAACACGGTGGAGCGGGAGTGCGTGGACCTGGTGGAGGCGGCCCTGCTCAAGGACCGGGTGGGCGAGGTCTTCGACGCGACGGTGATCGACGTGAAGGAGCGGGAGCCGCTGGTGGGCACGGTGCACCTGGAGGACCCGGCGGTGGTGGGGCGCGTCGAGTCCGCGGACGGGGCGCTGCCGCTGGGCGAGCGCATCCGCGTCCGGCTCGCCCAGGCCGACCCGGGCCACGCGAAGATCCTCTTCGCTCCGGCCTGAGGTCGGGCCTCGGGCCTGCCTTCCCGGCCCGAGGTCCGGCCCACCCCGCCTGAGATCCAGCCCGCCCGCCTACCCGGCCCGAGGTCCGGCCCGGGCGCTCCCACCCAAGGTCCGACCCCGGCGCTCCCACCCAAGGTCCGACCCCCGCACTCCGACCCGCACTCCGACCCGAGGTCCGGCCCCCGCACTCCGACCCGAGGTCCGGCCCCCGCACTCCGGCCTGAGGTCCGTGCGGGGGCCGTGCGGGGGCATCTGGCACGGTTTGCGGTGGGTTCGTGCGATGGATACCGATCGTCCGTGGATAGTGCGGGCATGACGCGTACCCCCCGGCCCACCGCCGCCCCGTCCACGCCCCCGTCCCCCGCCCCGTCCGGGGCGCGGAGCGCCCGTCCGCGCACCCGCCGGGCCCTGATCTGCGCGGCGCTGCTCGCCCTCACCCTCCAGAGCACCGCCCTCGCCGCGCCCGCGGCGGACGGGCGGGGCGGCGGCCGGGGCGGTCCCGACTGCGTGCGGACCGAGGGACCGCTCGGACCCGACGGCCGGAAGGTGCGGGAGGTCGTCCGCCTGGCCAAGGAGGAACTGCACCTGAACTCCGTCGAGGTGAAGGTCGCGAGCGACGGGCACGACGTCTACACCGACGCCCTCGGCGAGTCCATGACGGGCGTGCCGGCCCGGCCCGACATGCACTTCCGCGCCGGATCGGTGGTCTTCGCCCACATCGGCACGCTCCTCCTCCAGCTGGCCGAGGAGAAGAGGCTCCGGCTCGACGACACCGTGGAACGCTGGCTGCCGTACCTGCCGAAGGCCGACAAGATCACCCTGCGGATGCTGGCCACCAACACCAGCGGCCTGCACGACTACGTCACCGACCCGGCCTTCCTCGCGGAGCTGCCGAAGGACCCGTTCCGCCAGTGGACGCCGCAGGAGCTGCTCGCGTTCCCCTTCAGCCACTCCTTCTGGTACGAGCCGGGCACCAGCTGGAGCTACTCGCACGCCAACTACGTGCTGCTGACGGACGCCCTCCAGAAGATCACCGGCACCCGGATCGACGTCCTGCTGAAGGAGCGGATCTGGGGCCCGCTGGGGCTCCGGAACACCCGTAACAACTTCACGCCCGACATCCCCTCCCCCGTCCTGCACGCCTACACCTCGGACCGCGGCTTCTACGAGGAGTCCACCTTCTGGAACCCGTCGTGGACCACGGCGCCCGGCGCCGTGATCACCAGCCACATCTGCGACCTGGCGCGCTCGGCACAGGGCATCGGCAGCGGTGAGCTGATCTCGCCCCGCTCGTACCGCACCCTGCTGAACCCGGGCACGGTCGGCCTCGGCGGCGGCACGGCGACCTGCCCCGCGGACGTGTGCCTGAAGCAGACCGACGACTTCCACTTCGGCATGGGCGTGATCGTGGTCAAGGACTGGACCGTGCAGAACCCGTCCTTCTCCGGCTACGCGGCGATCCAGGCCTACCTGCCCGCGGAGCGGCTGGCCATCGCGGTCTCGGCCACGCAGACCCCGACCACCCCGGAGGGGAACCAGGCCGAGGTGGTCGCCAAGCGGATCGCGGCCGCGCTCGCGCCCGACCACCCGCTGTAGGAAGAGCTCTCGGGCGCCGGGGGTCCGGTGCACCGGGGCCGAGCACCGGCCCCCGGCACCCGACCCCGAGCACCGGCCCCCCCTGCACCGGACCCCCCGCACCGCCCACCCTGCCGCGGCCGTCAGGCCGGGAGCGCCGCCCGGACCCTGGCCACCAGGGCGGCCGGGGCGTCGGCGTGGAAGCGGAGGGTGCGGGCCTCGGTGCGGGCGCCGAGGGGGCGTACGACGGGCAGGGGGCGGGTGAGTTCGAGGGTGACGGTGGTCTGGCTGCCCACGATCAGGTCCAGCACCCCCACCCCGTCCTCCCGCACCAGCCGCCCCTCCGGGTAGCGCCGGTCCACCCGCACCGAGGCGATCGCGTCGGCGGGCACCTCCAGGTCGAAGAGCGCGCCGTACCGCACCCGCAGCGAGCCGTCCGGGCGGACCAGGTGGGGGCGGGTGACGCAGGCGGCGTGCATCGCGAGGACGAGCACCACCCCGTACACGTCCAGGACCAGCAGCGCCCGGTGCACCGCGGGCCACGGGATCAGGTGGGCCAGCGCCACGGTCTCGACGACGGAGACGAAGAGGAAGCCGTACATCATCGCCGTCTGGGGCGAGGTGTACGGGACGGCGAGGTCGCCCTCGCGCACCCCGTGCCGGCGGCGCGCCGCCCAGAGGAACAGCGAGCGGGTGGAACGCAGTTCGTGCACCAGAAGCCTCCGCAGCCACACGGGTGTCCGCAGCCACAGGGCGTTGAGCGTCCTCATGTCCGTCCCCTCTCGATCATGCCGTCCATCACCAGCCGGACCACCTCCGCCTGCGCGGGCTCGAAGTCGGCCAGCAGGGCCTCCTTGAACCCGGGCACGGCCGGCCCCTCCGCCGGGATCGCGGCGAACACCTCCGCCGGGACCGCCGCGATCAGCTCCGCCGCGAGCGGGCCGATCCGCGGGTCGTCCGCGGGCGCGTCGGCCAGCTCGTCGAGCCGCTCGTACAGCCCGAGTACGGCGGGGTCTGCGGCCAGCGCGCCGAGCGCGGCGTACAGCTCCGCTCCCCCGCCGCCCGCCGTGTCCAGCAGCAGCAGGTGCTCCCGGTCCTTGGCGGCCGTCGGGGAGCCGGTGGCCGGCGCCTTGGCCAGCAGGGCGGCCAGCGCAGGCGGGACCGCCTCGGCATCGCCGCCCGCCTCCCGCAGCGCGGCCAGCCGCTCCCGCCGTTCCCGCAACGCGGCCTCCTGACGGGCGAGGTCGGCGTCCAGCTCCTCCAGTACGTCGGCCAGGTCGCGGCCGGCGTCGTCGGCGAGCACGTCCCGCACCTCGTCCAGGCTCAGGCCCAGCTCCGTCAGCCGCCGGACGCGCGCCAGCAGCACCCCGTCCCGCACGGTGTAGGCGCGGTAGCCGTTGGCCAGCCGCCGGGGCTCGGGCAGCAGCCCGACGTGGTGGTAGTGCCGGATGGCCCGGGTGGTGACCCCGACCAGCGCGGCGATCTCTCCGATCCGCATGCGCCCAGTACAAACGTTGCCGCTGCGGCAAGGTCAAGCGACGCCGCGGTGCCGGGTAGCATGGTCGGCACGGCAGACGAGCCGGCCGGGCGGCCGCGTCGGGACCCGCGAGGGGCCCGCCGAGGAACGTCCGGGCTCCACAGGGCAGGGTGGTGGGTAACGCCCACCCGGGGTGACCCGCGGGACAGTGCCACAGAAAACAGACCGCCGGAGGCTTCGGCCCCCGGTAAGGGTGAAACGGTGGTGTAAGAGACCACCAGCGCCTGGGGTGACCCAGGCGGCTAGGTAAACCCCACCCGGAGCAAGGTCAAGAGGGGCCGGAGGAATCCGGTCCTGCGCGGACGATCGAGGGCTGCCCGCCCGAGTCCGCGGGTAGACCGCACGAGGCCGGTGGCAACACCGGTCCTAGATGGATGGCCGTCTCCCCGGCGACCGCGAGGTCTCCGGGCGACAGAACCCGGCGTACAGGCCGACTCGTCTGCCACACCCGCACTGACCTGGGGAATCCCCGATCGGGGCGGGTTTTTGCATACCGGGGCCGGACGTGACGGTGCCCCCGTCCGCTGCTCGGACAGCGGACGGGGGCACCGTAGGTCTCGGCCGGCCGCGCCTGGCCCGTCTGGCTCGGCGTCAGCCGGTGGGCTGGCAGATCGTGTAGACGCGTACGCCGGTGTCCGCCGCGGCGACCGGGTTCTTCAGCCACACGTCCCACCGGTTGGCCTCGGTGTTGGGGTGGCTGGTCAGCAGGTTCGCGTCGGACGGGGTGCCCGTCTGGTAGAAGCCGCCGCCGATCACGTCCGTCCCGGCGGGGCAGACGGGACCGGCGTAGTTGCGCGAGGTGTTCCGGGACACGGTCTGGACCTCACCGACGAGCGTGACCGGCTTCCGAGTCGGCCCCGCCGGCCCGGTGTCGCCCTTCGGGCCCGCGGGCCCCTGAGCCCCGGTGTCACCCTTCGGGCCCGCAGGACCCTGAGCCCCGGCGTCACCCTTCGGACCCGCAGGACCCTGAGCCCCGGCGTCACCCTTCGGACCCGCAGGACCGGCAGGGCCCGACTCACCCCGCTCACCCTGCGCGCCCTGGGCACCGGTCTGGCCCACATCGCCCTTGTCGCCCTTGTCGCCCTGGGGCCCCTGCGCGCCGGTGTCGCCCTTGTCGCCCGCCGGGCCCTGAGGACCAACCGGACCGGCCTCACCCGGGTCACCCTTCAGACCCTGAGCACCCGTGTCACCCTTCGCGCCCACCGCACCCTCAGGTCCCACCGGACCGGCCTCACCACGCTCACCCTGGGGACCAGCCGGACCCTGCGGACCCGCCGGCCCCACCTCGCCCGGGTCACCCTTGTCGCCCTTCAAGCCCTGGGCACCGGTCTGGCCCACATCGCCCTTGTCGCCCTGGGGCCCCTGCGCGCCGGTGTCACCCTTCGGGCCCTGGGCCCCTGTATCGCCCTTCGCACCCGCCGGACCCTCAGGCCCCGCAGGACCGGCCTCACCACGCTCGCCCCGCTCACCTTGGGCGCCGGTCTGGCCCACGTCGCCCTTGTCGCCCTGCGGACCGGCCGGGCCGGCCGGTCCGGTGTCGCCCTTGGACCCGGGGGCTCCGTCACGGCCGTCGGCACCTGCCGGGCCCTGAGGACCGACCTGGCCGGTGTCGCCCGGGTCGCCCTTGGGACCGGCCGGACCGGGGGCTCCGTCGGCTCCGCGTTCACCCTGCGGGCCGGTGTCGCCCTTCGGGCCCGGCGAGCCGTCGCGCCCGTCCGCACCGGCGGGACCCTGGGGTCCTGCCGGACCGGCCTCGCCACGCTCACCCTGAAGACCAGCCGGACCTGCCGGACCGGCCTCTCCCTGCTCACCGCGCTCACCAGCCGGACCTGCCGGGCCGGTGTCCCCCGGGTCGCCCTTCTCACCCGCCGGACCCGCCGGACCCACCGGACCCGCCGGACCCGGCTCGCCCCGGTCGCCCTTCGGACCCGGCTCACCGCGGTCGCCCTTGTCCCCCTTCTCGCCCTTCGTCGGCGGGGGCTTGACGGGGCACCACGGCACCGGGTGGTGGTTCTTCACGTAGCGGGCCGCCATCCAGCCCTCGATGTCGGCGAGCCGGTACCAGATGTCGTTCCCGTCGACCGTCTCGCCCCGGACCTTGCACTTCAGGCGCACGTGCGTGCCGCTCTTGCGGCTGCCGAGCTTCATGGCGTGCGTGGTGGGGGCGGAGCGGACGTACTGGGTCGTCTTCGCGGTGACCCGGCCGTCCGGCCTCCCGCCCGTGCCGAAGGCGGACGCGGTGGTCTGGGCGGCGGCGGGCAGGACCAGGGCTGCGCTCAGGCCGAGCGTGACTGCTCCGGCGGCCAGTTGGCGGCGGGCAGCCTGGGAGGCGAGAGACATGAGGGGGTGGCGCCTTTCGATCGCTTGCGCTTGGGTGCGGCGATCATCGGGTAAGCGCCCCGATGGACCGTCCCGCGCCGCGCGCCCGTGCGTCCGATCAGCCCATCCAAGATCACCCCGGTTGCGGCGCAGCGCCTGGGGAGGTGGGCGCCCTCCCCGGTGCGCCCTCACTCGCACGCGACGCCGTCACCGTCCCGGTCCAGATGGCGCCCGTACCCCGGGTCGCCGCGGCGGACGGGTGCCGCGCCCGCCGCGCGTGCGGCGGCGCAGTTCCGGTAGTAGGCCGCGCTTCCGCCGCCGCCACCGCCCGTCAGGGACCCGCCCGCACCGCCGTCCTCGGCCTGCTCCGTCACCGTGACGGTGGGCCCCGGCTCGGTGACGGTGACCGTCACCGCCGGCGCCGGTGCGAGTTCGGCGGGGGCCGTCACCGTGGCCGTGACCGTGACGGTCGGGCCGGGCACGGGTTTGACCACGGTCTTCGCGTCCGCCGAGCAGGCGCCCACCGCGAGGGCCAGGACGATGACCGCCGCGAAGACGCCGCCGCAGCCGACGACGGCCTTCTGTCCGCTGTTCAGGCCGCCGGGTGCGGCGGGCGGTTGCTGCTGCGGGTAGCCGGGACCGGACGGAGGCATGGCCATGGCGTGCTCCTGGGGAACAGCGAGCGGAACGTGAGGCCGCTCACCGTACTCACCACAGGCCCCGCGCGGTGCGGTTATCCGCTTTTCGGGGTGCCGCCCCCGGGGTTGCCGGAGGGCGGCGTGTCACGACCGGGGAGGGTCAGCGCAGGCCGTACTGGCTGCGCATGTCCAGCTTGCCGTTCTCGAAGAGGAAGATCGCGGCGCCGCCGGTGCTGGCCTGCTCGCACTCGTAGGTCGAGGTGCGGAGGCCCTTCATCTCGCTCTGGCCGGTGCGGACACAGGTGCCCGTGCCGGTGATCTCCTTCATCTGGGTGATGGTCTTGCCCACGGTGACCTTCAGGTACTTCGCCTTGGTCATCTTGCCGTTGGACGTGCCGCCGTCCAGCAGCACCTGCATGCGGAGGTCCAGCTTGTTGTTGGTGAAGCTGAAGTTCGCGGAGCTGTAGGGCTTGTTGCCCTTGCACTCGTACGACTTGAGCGTGATGCCGCCCACCGTCGAGCTGCTCACCAGCTTGCAGGCGCCGCGGCCCGCGGCGGCGTGCATGGTGGCGGTGGAGACGCCGAGCTTGATCTTGTCGTACTCCGCCTTGGTGATCGTCGCGGTGGCGGCGTTCGCGGTGGCCGCGGAGGCCAGGCCCATCGCGGCGGCGAGGACGGGGACGGCAATCAGCCGGAGCTTGGACATACGGATCCTTCGCGTGAAGAGTATGTGAAGAGCCCCGGCATGGTGCACAGGTTTTGGATCACCCAGGAAGGGCGAAATCCGGCCACGGACTGCCGTTCAGCCCGTGGCCGCATTCCGTCAGCGCAGGTGCGAGGTGTCGTTCAGCAGGCGGAGGGACGCGTTCCCGTCCGCGTAGTACGCAACCGCCGACAGCGAGGCGGCAGACAGCTCCATCCGGAACAGCGCCTCCGGCGGGGCCCCGAGGGCCAGCCGCACCAGCGTCTTGACCGGGGTGACGTGCGTCACCAGCAGCACCGTACGGCCCTGGTGGCGGCTCAGCAGCCGGTCACGGGCCGCCGTGACGCGCCGGGTCACCGCCGCGAAGCTCTCGCCGCCGCCCGTCGGGGCGGCCTTCGGCGAGGCGAGCCAGGCCTCCAGGTCCTCCGGGTGACGCTCCTTCACCTCGGCGAAGGTCAGCCCCTCCCAGGCGCCGAAGTCCGTCTCGCGCAGCCCCTCGTCGACCAGGACGTCGAGTCCGAGGCGGTCGGCGACCGCCTGCGCGGTCTGCCGGCAGCGCTTCAGCGGCGAACTGATGATGGCCTGAATCGTTCCCCGCGCGGCGAGGGCCGCGGCCACCGCCTCGGCCTGCCGCAGGCCGGCCGGAGACAGCTCCGGATCGGTGCCGCCACTGCCGGAGAACCGCTTCTGCGGGGTCAGGGCCGTCTCGCCGTGCCGCAGCAGGACGAAGGTCGCCGGCGTCCCCAGGTCCGGGGCGCCCCAGCCGGCGGTCGGGGCCGGCCTCGTCTCGTGGGAGGCCTCCACCACGGCGGTGGTGTCCAGCGCCGCGGGGGTCCCGGCGGCCGCACGGGCGGCGTCCCGGTCCCGTACACCCGAGCCCGCACCTGCGGACGCGGCCCCGGCCCCGGCCCCAGCCCCGGCCAGCGCCGCGCGCGCCGCCGCGGCACCCGCCGCCGCGTCGCCGGGCGGCCCGGCGGGCGGCGGAACGGCCAGCGCACGGGCCGCGCCCCGGTCCAGGGCCGCCGAGGAAGCGGACGGCGACCACTGCTCGCCGCGCTTGCCGGCGTCCATCGCCTCGTTCGCCAGCCGGTCGGCGTGCTTGTTCCGCTCGCGCGGGATCCACTCGTACGCGACCTGGGCACCCGGCAGGATCCGCGCGGCCTCGGCGGCCAGCGGCTTCATGTCCGGGTGCTTGATCTTCCAGCGGCCCGACATCTGCTCGACGACGAGCTTGGAGTCCATCCGCACGGTCACGGACGCGTCCGGCGCCAGTTCCCGCACGGCCGTCAGGCCGGCGATCAGGCCCTTGTACTCGGCCACGTTGTTCGTGGCGACGCCGATGTACTCGGCCCGCTCCGCGAGCGTCTCGCCGCTGACCGGGTCGATGACGACGGCGCCGTAGCCCGCGGGCCCCGGGTTGCCCCGGGAGCCCCCGTCGGCCTCGACGACGAGGCGGCGCATCAGATGCCCGAGTCGGCCGTACGGACCAGGATCCGGCCACAGTTCTCGTGGCGCACGACCTGGTTCCGGGGCGCGGCCTTGACCTCGTTGACCTCGGCGATGTCCAGCTCGATCTGGCAGCCCATGCAGCGGCGCTGGTACAGCTTGGCCGCACCGACGCCCGCCTGCTTGGCGCGGATCTTCTCGTACAGGGCGATCAGGTCGGCCGGCACGGAACCGACCACGACCTCGCGCTCCTTGGTGACGGCCGTCGTCTCGGCGTCGAGCTCGGCGGTCGCGGCGTCGCGGCGCGCGGTGGCGTCGTCGGTCTTCGCCTGCACGGACGACACGCGCTCGGTCAGCTCGGCGACGCGCTCCTGCGCGGACTCGCGGCGTTCCATGACCTCCAGGACCACGTCCTCCAGGTCGCCCTGGCGCTTGGCCAGCGAGGCGATCTCGCGCTGGAGGTTCTCCAGGTCCTTCGGGGAGGTGACCGCGCCGGAGTCCAGGCGCTGCTGGTCGCGGACGGCACGCTGGCGCACCTGGTCCACGTCCTGCTCCGCCTTGGTCTGCTCGCGGGCGGTGTCGCTCTCCTCGGTCTGCGCGGCGATGAGCAGGTCGCGCAGCTGCGTGAGGTCCTTGTTCAGGGAGTCGAGCTCGGCGTGCTCGGGCAGCGACTTGCGCTTGTGGGCGAGCTGCGACAGCCGTACGTCCAGGGCCTGGACGTCGAGGAGTCGGATCTGGTCGGCGGGCTCGGCGTTCAGTTGGGGGCTCCAGTGGTGGTGGGAACGGTGGACGCCGCATGGGCGGTCCAGGGGTCGGTGACCGTGTGCGAGACGTGGGTGCGCAGGCCCCAGCCGTGCCGGTCGGAAATCGCGTCGAGCTGGGCGGCGGCCTGCTCGCACCAGGGCCATTCGGTGGCCCAGTGGGCGGCGTCGAGGAGGGCGAGGGGACTGGTCTCGCGGGCCTCCGACACCGGGTGGTGGCGCAGGTCTGCGGTGACGAACGCGTCGACGCCGGCCGCCCGCACCTGGTCGAAGAGGCTGTCGCCCGAGCCGCCGCTGACGGCGACGGTGCGGATCACCGCGTCCGCGTCCCCGGCGACCCGCACGCCCTGGGCGGTGGCGGGCAGCCGGGCGGCGACCCGCCCGGCGAACTCGGCCAGCGTCTGGGGGTGGTCCAGCTCGCAGATCCGGCCCAGGCCGCGACGCCCGGAGGGGTCGGTGGGGTCGGGTACGAGGGGACCGGTGACCCGCAGGTCGAGGGCGCCGGCGAGGGCGTCGGAGACGCCCGGGTCGGCGGTGTCGGCGTTGGTGTGGGCGACGTGCAGGGCGATGTCGTGCTTGATCAGCGTGTGCACGACCTTGCCCTTGAAGGTGCCCGCGGAGACCGTCGTGGTCCCGCGCAGGTACAGCGGGTGGTGGGTGACGATCAGGTCGGCGCCGAGTTCCACGGCCTCGTCGGCGATCTCCTGGACGGGGTCCACGGCGAAGAGCACGCGCGTGACCTCGGCGTCGGGGTCGCCGCAGACGGTTCCGACCGCGTCCCACTGCTCGGCCCGCGCGGGGGGCCAGAGGGCGTCGAGCGCGGCGATGACTTCAGACAGACGGGGCACGAGCCAAGGCTACCGTCCGTACGGCCTGGGCCTGGCCTGGCCGTACGGCTCCGGGCCTGGCCCGGGGCGTGCGGGAGGGGCGGGGCACTGCGCGGACCGCTGCCGCCGGGGTTCCGGCGGCCCGGAGGGGGGTCCCTTCGGGCCACTCGGCATGCCCTCGCAGCACATTCGCCCCGTCCCCCTCAGGCGAATCGTGCGGTGGCCACCCTTATGTGTGAAGCGGGTGTGGTCGTGTTGTTCGGCTGGAAGTGCGAAAACTAGCTTCCTCGCTGGAGGTGACGTTCCGATGACAGTCTGTGCCACCGAGACTGCCGGCCCCGCGTTCACGATCGCCGCCGACGGCTCGTACGCCGCGCGGCTGGCGGGTGAGGGAGAGGCCCGGTTCCCCGAGCGCTGGACGCTGGACGGGCCGGAGCCGTACGCGGTTCCGCTGCCGCTGGACCAGCCCGAGGAGGCGGACAGCGAGGTGCTGCCGCTGACCGACGGGAGGGTGCTGATCCACCGCAGGGTCGCCGAGCGGCACGCGTTCGCGCTGCTCTACCCGACGGGGTCCGGGGGGAGCGCGGGGCCGCGTACGGGGGAGCTGGCGCTCGGCGGGATCGAGGCGCGGGAGGAGCAGCGGGTGACGCTGCTGCCGCCGGCACCGGACGGGCGGAGCGCGTACGCGCTGGTGGCGGGCGGGGGGACGAGCACGGTCTGGCGGGTGGCGGGGGGTACGTCGGCACCCGAGCGGGTGGCGGAGCTCGCCGGATCGTGCTCGGGGGGCGTGTGGCTGGACCGCGCGGGGCGGATGCTGGCCCTGGACCGGGAGACCGGAGGGCGGGTCAAGGCCGTCTCCGTGGACCTGGGCCGGGCGGGCGAGGTGTCGCCGCTGCTCCAGATCACGGAGCGGAGCGACGACCGGCTGCTGCTGGCGGATCCGGACAGCGGGCTGCTGCTGATCCGTTCCGACGCCCCGGGGGAACCGCGGCTGGGGTGGGGCGTGCTGGGGAGCGCGCGGCCGGTGCGGTTCCCGGAGTGCCTGCGGGCGGCGGGGAGTTCGGCGGTGCCGTTCGCGGTGCAGCCGGGGCAGGCGCTGATGCCGGAGAGCTGCGCGGTGGCGCTGCGGCTGGGCGGGGACGCGGGGGCGGCCGGTGGCGCGGGGGCGGACAGGGACGCGGGGGCGGCCGGTGGCACGGGGGCGGACAGGTACGCGGGGGCGGCCGGGGACGTGCGGCTGGGGCTGTGGCGGCCGTCCGAGAAGCGGCTGTTCGAGCTGCGGGCGCCGGTGGGGTGGCTGGGCGGCGCGGGGCTGTGGACGCGGGACGGGCTGCTGAGGTTGCCGTACGCGACGGGGGACGAGCCGTGCGGGGTGCTGACGGCGACGATGCCCCAGCCGGCGCCGCAGATAAGGGTGATGCCGACCTCGGTGCCGGCCCAGCCCTCCCCGCTCCCGGCACCGCCGGCCGCGCCCCGGCCCGTACCGCTGCAACAGGCTCCGCTGACCGGCCGTTGAGAAGCACTCGACTTCCGCTCGGACGGCGATCCGGCGCCTCCGGCTGTCACTGCCGTCTGATTAGATTCGTGGTGGATGGCCGCGTCAGGGGGGCACGGCCGGACGGTTGAGAGCGATACGGAGTGACTTCCCAGATGTCTGAAGCGATGACCGACACCATCGAGGCGCGTCCGGCGGGGGCCGAGGGTCACGGACGTCACCGCGGCGGCGCCGCCGCGTGCGAGGACTCGGCGGCGCCGACCCGCGGCCGCCACCGCCGCCTGTCTCCCGCGGAGGAGCAGGCCGCGTAGCGAGGCCGCAAGGCCGCAGGCACGTACGAGAGGGCCCGGGAGCAACCGCTCCCGGGCCCTCTGCCGTGCGGTGGGGGCGCCGGCTCCCCGCAGCGCGGTCGGTCACCCCTTCTTCAGGCCGAGCACCTCCGGTGCCGCGAAGGTCTCGCCGGCCGGGCGGGCGGCGTAGTGCGGGGTGAGCAGCTCGTCCAGCTCCTCGAAGGAGAAGGACTCCTTGGCGGTGTCGAACTTCGCCGCCACCTTCGGGCGCTCCATGACCACCACGATGCCGCCGTGGACCACGAACAGCTGGCCGTTGGCGCGGGCGGAGGCGGGTGAGGCCAGGTACCCGACCAGCGGCGCCACGTGCTCGGGCGCCAGCGGGTCCAGCCTGCCCTCCTCCGGCACCTCGAAGCCGGCGAAGACGTCCTCGGTCATGCGGGTGCGGGCGCGGGGGCAGATGGCGTTCGCCGTCACCCCGTACTTCGCCAGCGCCAGCGCGGTGGACGTGGTCAGGCCGACGATGCCGCCCTTGGCCGCCGCGTAGTTGGGCTGGCCCGCGGAGCCGCCGAGGAAGGCCTCGGAGGAGGTGTTGACGATGCGCCCGTAGACCGGCCCGCCGGCCGCCTTGGAGCGCTCCCGCCAGTGTGCGGCGGCGAAGTGCGTGGTGTTGAAGTGCCCCTTGAGGTGGACCCGGATCACCGAGTCCCACTCCTCCTCCGACATCGAGAAGATCATCCGGTCGCGCAGGATGCCCGCGTTGTTGACCAGGACGTCGAGCTTCCCGAAGGTGTCGACCGCCAGCCCGACCAGCTCGCGCGCCTGCTCGAAGTCGGCCACGTCCCCGAGGTGCGCCACGGCCTGCCCGCCCGCGGCGCGGATCTCGGCGACGACCTCCTCGGCGGGGGCGGCCGAGGCCTCGCCCGAGCCGTCGCGGCCGGGCTGGCCGAAGTCGTTGACGACCACGCTCGCGCCGAGCCGGGCGAGTTCGATCGCCTCGGCCCGCCCGAGTCCCCGGCCGGCGCCCGTGACGATCGCGGACAGGCCCTCAAGTGGCAGTGACATCAAGGTCCCCTTCAGAGTTCGATGCAGGTGCGCAGCGCCACGCCCGTGCGCATCTGGTCGAGGGCGTCGTTGATCTCGGGCAGCTGCACCCGGTGGGTGATCAGGCTCTCCAGGTCCACGCGCCCGGCCCGCCAGAGCGCGATGGTCCGCTCGTAGGAGCGCAGCACGTCCCCGCCGCCGTACATGGAGGGCAGGATCCGCTTCTCGTCGAAGAACAGCGAGAACATGTTGATCTGGAAGTTGTCGTCCAGGGCGCCCGCGCCGACGATGCAGACGGTGCCGCCGCGCCGGGTCATCTGGTACGCGGTCTGGGCGGTGGCGGACTTGCCGACGACCTCGAAGACGTAGTCGAAGCCCTCGCCCGCGGTGATCCGGTTCTTGGCGTCGTCGAAGGCAGCCGGGTCGACGGCCTCGGTGGCGCCGAAGCGCAGGGCCGCCTCCCGCCGCGACTCGACCGGGTCGACCGCGATGATCTGGGCGGCGCCCTGGACCTTGGCGCCCTGGATCACGGAGATGCCGACGCCGCCGCAGCCGACGACGGCCACCGAGGACCCGGCGGTCACCTGGGCGGTGTTGATCGCGGCGCCGAGGCCCGTGGTGACCCCGCAGCCGATCAGGGCGGCGATGTCGAACGGCAGGTCGTCCGGGATCGGGATGGCGCAGGAGGCCGGTACGACCATCTCCTCGGCGAAGGTGCCGGTGCCGGCGAAGCCGAAGACGTCCCCGGTGCCGCGGCGGAAGTTGGGCGTGGCGACGTTGCCGAAGCTGGCCAGGCACAGGTGGCCCTGGCCGCGCTTGCAGGCCGGGCAGACGCCGCACGGCGGCAGCCAGCAGACCAGGACCCGGTCGCCGGCCTGGTGTCCGGTGACCCCGTCGCCGATGTCGGTGATCACGCCGGAGCCCTCGTGGCCGGGGATGAACGGCGCGGGCTGGGGCAGTACGCCGCTCATCGCGGAGAGGTCGGAGTGGCACAGGCCGGTGGCCTTGATCTTGATGCGGACCTTGCCGGGGCCGAAGCCCACGGCCTCCATGTCCTCGACGACCTCGAGCTTGTCCTGGCCGATCTCGCTCTGCAGTGCTGCGCGCACGGTGCGGCTCCTTCTGGCTGGCGCTTGCGGGGCTGTACGGAGGTACGGCTGTTGCCTGTTGTGCGTGCTCGGCCGGCGCGTACGGGGCTTACGCGTGCTCGACGGCCGTGTCGGCGAGCACCGGCGCGTCGTCCCGGTCGACGGCCGTCACCGCCACCTGGATCCGGCCGGGCTCCCGCCACATCCGGATGCGCAGGGTCTCGCCGGGGAAGACGATCCCGGCGAAGCGGGTGCGGTACGAGCGGACGCGGGAGACGTCGCCGTCGAGCAGGGTGTCCACCACGGCCTTGAGGGTCATGCCGTACGAGCACAGGCCGTGGAGGATCGGCTTGTCGAAGCCCGCCATCTTGGCGAACTCGGGGTCCGCGTGCAGGGGGTTCCAGTCGCCGGAGAGGCGGTAGAGCAGCGCCTGCTCCTCGCGGATCGTGCGCTCCACGGTCCGCTCGGGCTCGCGCGCGGGCGGTTCGAGGCGCTCGGAGGGGCCGCGGTCGCCGCCGAAGCCGCCCTCCCCGCGCACGAAGATCGACGCGTCGCTGGTCCACAGCGGACCGTCGGCGTCGGCGACCTCGGAGCGGAGCACGATGACGGCCGCCTTGCCCTTGTCGTAGACCGCGGCGACCTTGGAGCTGGAGCGGGCCTGGCCCTTGACCGGGATCGGCCGGTGGAGCGTGATGGTGTGTCCGCCGTGCAGGACGGCGGCCAGGTTGACCTGGATGCCGGGAGCGCCGAGGCCGCCGAGCATGGCCATCCCGGCGCCGGCGACAGTGGCGAAGCTGGGCAGGACGTGGAGCCTGGACTCCAGGGTGTAGCGCAGCTCGTCGGGGTCGTTGGCCGGGATGCCCGCGCCGAGCCCGAGGTGGTACAGCTGGACGTCCTTGTGGTCCCAGCTGAGCTCACTCTCGCGGGGTTCGGCGGCGAGGGCCTTTGCGGCGTCGATCGGCATCGGCTGCTTGCTCCTTTGTTGGAAGACCTCGGTGCGGCCGTCCGCACCGTCGGCCGCACCGAGGTCGCTTGCGGACCGGCCTGGCGTGCTGCCCCGTCGTGGATCCGGGAACAGATCTAGAACGCGTTCTAGGCCGGTGGCCCCTATGTATAACGCACCCCCCAGGAGTTGTGAAGACTCCTGACCACACGTCAGATCCCGCTTCGGGGAGCGGAGACGGGGCTACGGCCCTACGCTGGCCTGATGGACGAAATGCCCCGGAATTTCCGTACCGCACGCTCGCTGCGCGTGCTGCTGGCCCCGGCCGACCGGGCCCTCGCGGTCCTGCTGGGAATGGAACCGGACATCGACGTGGTGGCCCAGGTCCGCGCCGGGGACGACCTCGCGGCCGCCGCGATCATGTGCCGCCCCGAAGTGGCCCTGGTGGACGAGGTGTCGGCGGTCTCGGCGGTGCTCGCCGAGGTCCCGGAGTGCCGGGTGCTGGTCCTGGCCACGTCCGCCCACCCGGGGCTGGCCGGCCGGGCCCTCGCCGCGGGCGCGGCGGGCCTGGTCCTCCGCGACGGCCCGGTACCGGACCTCGCGGAGGCCGTCCGCCGCGCCTCGATGGGCGAAACGGTGGTCGACCCGGCCCTGGCGGACCCGGCGGGCGCGTAGTACGCGGCCGCCCTGTGCGGCGCCGGTCAGCCGCGGGGCCGACGGCTTCGGACTGCGCGCCCTCGGCCACCCCACCGCGGGCCTGACCGGGCCCGGGCTCCCCGACGGGGCCCGGTCAGGCCCACGCCCCTACGACCGCCGCAGCACCGTCACCACCGCCGCGCCGCCGAGGCCGATGTTGTGGGCCAGGCCCACCCGCGCACCGGCCACCTGGCGCGGCCCCGCCTCGCCCCGCAGCTGCCAGACCAGCTCCGCCGCCTGCGCCAGCCCCGTCGCGCCCAGCGGGTGGCCCTTGGAGATCAGGCCGCCAGAGGGGTTCACCACCCACCGGCCGCCGTACGTCGTCGCGCCCGACTCCACCAGCTCCCCGGACCTGCCCTCCCCGCACATCCCCAGCGCCTCGTACGTGAGCAGCTCGTTCACCGAGAAGCAGTCGTGCAGCTCGACCACGTCCACGTCCTCGATGCCGAGCCCGGACCGCTCGTACGCCTGCCGGGCGGCGGCCTCGGTCATCGGCCTGCCGACCACGTCGATGCAGGAGCCGGAGTCGAACGAGGCGGCCGTGTCCGTGGTCATCGCCTGGCCGGCGATCTCCACCGCCTTGTCGTGCAGGCCGTGTTCGACCACGAACCGCTCCGAGACGACCAGCGCCGCCGCGGCCCCGTCCGAGGTCGGGGAGCACTGGAGTTTGGTCAGCGGCCGGTGGATCTCCTTCGCGGCCAGGATCTCCTCGACCGTGTAGACGTCCTGGAACTGCGCGTTGGGGTTGTTCGCCGAGTGCCGGTGGTTCTTCGCGCCGACCGCCGCGAGCTGCGCCTCGGTCGTCCCGTACCGGTCCATGTGCTCGCGCGCCGCGTTGCCGAAGATCTGCGCGGTCGGCGGGGACATCTCGAAGCCGTGCCCGGCCGCCATGATCCCGTAGTGGCGTGCCACGGGCGAGGTCTTGAAGTCGCCGCCGTCGGCGCCGCCCCCGAGCGCGCCCTTCTTCATCTTCTCGAAGCCCAGCGCCAGCACGCAGTCACTGATCCCGCCCTGGACGAACTGCCGGGCCATCATCAGCGCCGTCGAGCCGGTCGCGCAGTTGTTGTTCACGTTGTAGACCGGGACCCCGCTCAGCCCCAGCTCGTACGCGGCCCGCTGACCGGCGGTCGAGGCCTGGAAGCAGTACCCGACGGGCACCTGCTGCACCCGGTCGTACCCGATCCCCGCGTCCGCCAGCGCCGCGGACCCGGCCTCCTTCGCCATGTCCCAGTACTGCCAGTCCCGCGACTCGGGCTTCTCGAACTTCGTCATCCCGACGCCGACGATGTACGCCTTCATGGAAGTTGACTCCTAGTCCCTGGGGAGGCCGAGGATCCGCTCGGCGACGACGTTCAGCTGGACCTGGGTGGTGCCCCCGGCGATGGTCAGGCAGCGGGACATGAGCATCCCGTGCACCGCCCGCTCCCCCACCCCCTCGCACACCGCGCCGGCCGGCCCCAGCAGCTCCAGCACCAGCTCGGCGGTCCGCTGCTGGTGGGGCGTCTGGACGAGCTTGCGGACGGAGGCACCCGCGCCCGGCTCCAGGCCCGACACCTGCTGGAGGGTGGTGCGCAGCCCGATGCAGGCCAGGGCGTGCGCCTCGGCGGCCAGCGCGCCGATCCGCGCCCGGTACGCGCCGTCCAGCTCGCCGGCGCGCGAGATCAGCGCCTCCAGGCCAGTGCCGAAGGCCATCTGGTCGGCCATGTGGACGCGTTCGTTGCCGAGGGTGTTGCGGGCGACCCGCCACCCGTCGTCCACCTGCCCGACCACCGCGTCGGCCGGGAGCAGGACGTCGTCGAAGTACACCTCGTTGAAGAGGGCCTCGCCGGTGATCTCCTTCAGGGGACGGATCTCGATGCCGACGGTGTTCTTCATGTCGACGACGAAGTAGCTCAGCCCCTTGTGCTTGGGTGCCTCGGGGTTGGTGCGGGCGAGCAGGATGCCGTAGTCGGCGGTGTGCGCGGAGCTGGTCCACACCTTCTGCCCGTTGACCCTCCACCCCTCCTCGACCCGCTCGGCCCGGGTGCGCAGCGAGGCGAGGTCGGAGCCGGCCCCGGGCTCGGAGAAGAGCTGGCACCACGACAGCTCGCCGCGGAGCGTCGGCAGCAGGAACCGCTCCTGCTGCTCGGGCGTCCCGTACGCGATCAGGGAGGGCACGACCCAGGTGGCGATCCCGAGGTCGCTCACGCGCACCCCCGCCTCCCGCATCTCCTGCTGCACGGCGAGCTGCTGGACCGGCCCGGCACCCAGCCCGTGGGGGGCGGGCAGGTACGGGGCCGCATACCCGGTGGGTGCGAGCACCCGGCGTACGGCGGCCGGGTCGAGCCCCCGCACGTCCGCCACCACCTCGCGCGCCGCCGCCCGGTACGCCTCCGCCTCGGCCGGCAGCTCCAGCCGCAGCTCCCGCCGCGCGCCCGCGGCGGCCAGCCGCACGGCCCGCGTCCGGTGCCCGTCCCCGGGCCCCAGCAGCTGGCGGGCGACCAGCGCCCTGCGCAGGAAGAGGTGGGCGTCGTGCTCCCAGGTGAAGCCGATGCCGCCGAGCACCTGGATGCAGTCCTTGGCACACGAGTACGCGGCGTCGAGCGCGGTCCCGGCGGCCAGGGCCGCCACCAGACCGCGCACCGCCTCGGCCTCGCCGGCCGCGGACGCCGCGTCCCAGGCCAGCGCGCGGGCCTGCTCCACCCGGACGAGCAGGTCCGCGCACAGGTGCTTGATCCCCTGGAACTGCCCGATGGGGCGCCCGAACTGCTCCCGCACCTTGGCGTACTCGGTGGCGGTGTGCAGCGCCCAGGCCGCCGTGCCGCAGGCGTCGGCGGCGAACAGCGCGCAGGCCAGGTCCCGCACCAGGGCCGAATCCACGGCGAGCAGCCGCCCCGCGGGAACCTCCACCCCGTGGGCGGACACCTCGGCAGTGGGCCGCGTCGGATCCGCCGAGTCGTGGACCCGCACGTCGAGGGAGGCCGCGTCCACGGCGAACCAGAGGGTGCCGTGGGCGGCCTCGGCCGCCAGCACCACGAGATCGGCCTCGCCGGCACCGAGGACGGGGGGCGCGGTGCCGTCGAGCAGATGGCCGCCGCCCTCGACGGCCACGGCCGTCAGGGACCCGGCGCCCAGCGCCACGGCCCCGATCCCGGTGCCGGCGGCGAGTTCCCCGGCCAGTACGGCGTGCCCGGCCCGGTCCAGGAGTACGGAGGCCAGCGCGTTCGGCAGGAAGGGCCCGGGCAACGCCCCGCGCGCGGCCTCCTCGACCACGACGGCCAGGTCGAGCAGGGTGCCGCCCTCAAGGTGCGGGGCGAGCAGGCCCTGGGCGGCCAGCCCGTCCCAGTACGCGGGTCTGTCCCGCGGGCCGGGCGGCGCGTCGAGCAGCTTCCGCACCTCCTCCGGAGGCACGTTCCGCCCCACCCAGCCGCGCACGGCCTCGGCCAACTCCCGCTGCTCTTGCGTGATTCCGATGCCCATGCGCGGCAGAGTAGAACACGTTCCATTCTGACGGAAGGTCAGATGGAGGGTGGGTGGTGAACGGAGTGCGGCACCACCGCGGCCGGCCCGAGGGAGGCGGGCGGACGACACGGAGGCAGCATCACCTGGGCCGGTGTCGGGGAGGTGGAGGTATCTGGGGCCGTCCGCCGACCGAGGGTTTCCGGGCCGGGGCACCCTGTCAAGGGCGCTCCTTCGTCGCGTCGCCTGCGGCGATTCCACTTCGTTCCACCCTTGACAGGGCACCCCGGCCCGGAAGGCAAAGACCTCGGCGGACAACCCCAGGAAAACGGCCTGGGGGACACCTCATGCCTTCCGGTACCAGGTGCGCGCCCCCGGCACCGGGGCCCGGCCACGCCCCACGGGGCGACGCACCACCGTCCGTAGGCCCCCCGCCCGACTCAGCGACCTCCGGGCCGCCTGTGCCCCTTCATAAGCCGCCAACGATCGCTACGCGCTCCTGCCTCACGGCGACAGACGGCCGTCGTGGGCTGGGAAGGGACGTGGGAAGGGACGGGCGTCGGGGATGACCTGGATCCAGTGACCATTTCCTGCAACTGGCGGGCGGGGACGGCCCGGCGGCCGCCGAGCCGGAGCAGCACGCGGCCGCCGTGGGCGGCTCTCGTAGCGACAGGACCGGTCGGTCGTCGCGTGGCGGGAAAAGCACACGCGATCGTTGGCGGCCTATGTCCGGCCCAAGACGGCCGTCCGCCGCCGTGAGGCAGGAGCGCGTAGCGATCTGTGGCGGCTTATGAACAGCCATGGACCGCCGGGAGTCGCCGAGACGGGCTGGGGGCCTACGGACGCTGACGCGTCCGCCCCGTGGGGCGGGGGCCCGGCCTCGCTGCCGCGTCACACACCCGGTACCGACTGGCCTGAGAGGTCCCCCTGGGCGTCTTTCCTGGGGGTGTCCGCCGAGGTCTTTAGTTCCGGGCCGGGGTGCCCTGTCAAGGGTGGAACGAAGTGGAATCGCCGCAGGCGACGCGGAGCGCAGCGGAGCGCCCTTGACAGGGTGCCCCGGCCCGGAAACCCTCGGTCGGCGGACAACCCCAGATGCGTTCGGTTCCCTGAGACCGGCCCGGGTGGCTCCGCCCTCCGGCCACCTCCCCGAGAGGCCGCTCATGCCGATTCCAGGGTCAGGCAGGCGTCGGGGTCCGTCAGTAGAGGGTGATCGTGAAGCGCCTGACGACCTTGGGGGTCGTGAACTCCGTCGTGGAGTGGACCGAGCCGCGCGCCTTCGCGAAGTCCCCGGTGCCGCCGGTGATCGCGCTGTCGAAGGGACCCTGGTCGAGGTAGTTGAAGTACACCCCCTGCGTGGTGAGCTGGCCGCCCGGGAGGACGTAGGTCACGAGGCACTGCTCCGCCTCATCGGCGCCGCCCCGGGTGGTGACGCAGGAGCCGTGGGTCTCGCCGACCTTCTTGTGCTCCTCGTCGAAGAGGTCCGAGCGGACGACGACCGAGTCGCCCTGCGAGACGACGCCGGGGGTGGAGCTGACGGGGAAGCGGGTCACCTGCGCCACCTCGGCCAGGACCGTGATGGTCCGGCCCCGGTCGCCACCCTGGGCGGAACCGGTGTCCGTCGTGGCGACCGCGACGGAGGTGCAGGAGAGGAGGGTGGCCAGCGTGGCCGTGCCGAGGAGGGCTGCTCTGATGGGGCGCATTATGCGGCTCCTGTTGGTTGATGTACGGGAATGACCGGATCGCGAACTTTTTCCGATTCCGTTCGATTCCCTTCATAACCTCGGCTCCGCCGCCGCACGGAGCACCCCGGCACGAACCACCGGTGCATCCAGCCGGTCGGACCAAGGGCAGGCGGGCGGGCTCGACGCGAAGCCGAACGGCTGTTCCAGGCGCTTCCGGCGGTCAGTGGGGCATCGCGTACAGCACCGCGTCCCCGATCCTTTCCGCCTCCCGCTTGCACCTGTCCGCCGGGTGTTCCGGTTCGCTGAGCCTGATCGTCACCGTCAGGTTTCCGTCGCGCAGGTCCAGCCGGCAGCCCGTGCCGGTGTCCCGCCATGCGGCGCCCCAGTACGACTCCTCACCCGGTCCGGGGCCGGCCGTGCCCCCGACCTTCTTCACGGTGTCCGCCAGCGCCGCCTTCGCGGCCGCCGCCCCCGGGGCGAGCCCGGCCGTCGCGCTCGGCTGGGGTCCGGTCGCCGACGTGCCGGGGCCGTACAGCCACCAGCTCACGTACGCGTGTTCCTCGTCCTCGGTGCTGCCGTACACACAGCCGCCGTAATCCGACCTCACGACCTTGCTGCCGAGGTCGTGCTTCTCCTGCCGGTCCGCCGTCGGCAGCGGCAGGTCGTCCACCATCTCCTCGCAGGTCGGCACGATCGCGTACACGTCGCCCTTCGGACCTTCCTCCGCCTCGGGCCACAGGGTGTACACGATCCCGGCGATCAGGCCCGCCACGACCAGCACGGACGCCGCCACCAGCAGCCGCAGGATCCGGCGCCGTACGGGGTCGTCGCCGGCGGCGGGGGCGTCGACCGCGGTGGCGGCCACCGTGGGCTCCCCCCACGCCCCGGTCCCGCCCGCCGGGGGCCGGCTCGCCAGGTCGAGCACGGTCCGCTCCGGCGCCCCCAGCACCCGGTCGACCTCCGCCTGCTGCTCGGCGATCAGCCCGCGCACCGCGTCCGGCCACTGCCCGCCGCCCCCGGGCGCCACCGGCCCGAGCAGCTCCAGCACCCGCGCCGGGTCCGGCCGGTCGGCCGGGTCCTTGGCCAGGCAGGCCGCGACCAGCTCCCGCAGCCCGCCCGGCACGGCCGACAGGTCCGGCTCGGCGTGCACCAGGTCGTACAGCGTCATGAGGGTGGACTCGCGCGCGAACGGACTCCGCCCGGTGGCCGCCATGGCGAGCACCGATCCGAACGAGAAAACGTCGCTCGCCGCCGTCAGCTCCCTCGCCTCGGCCTGCTCCGGCGACATGAAGGCGGGCGAGCCGACGACCACCCCGCTCTCGGTCAGCTCGGTGGCCCCGGCGCCCTCGGCGGCCCGGGCGATGCCGAAGTCGATGACGCGTACGCCGTCCTCGGCGAGCAGCACGTTGTCCGGCTTGAGGTCCCGGTGCACCAGCCCCGCCCGGTGGATCTCCACCAGGGCGGTGGCCAGGCCGGCGGCGATCCGCCGTACGGTCTCCTCCGGCAGCGGGCCGGTCCGGTCGACCACCGTGCCGAGCGAGGGGCCGGTCACGAACACCGAGGCCAGCCATGGCGTCTCCGCCTCGGTGTCGGCGTCGGTCACGGCGGCCGTGAAGGCCCCGGACACCCGCCGCGAGGCGGCGACCTCGCGCCGGAACCGGGCCCGGAACTCCTCGTCGGACGCGATCCGCGCGTGCACCTGCTTCACCGCGGCCAGTCGGCCGTCAGGCCCTGCCCCCAGCAGCACCCGCCCCATGCCGCCGCGCCCGAGCTCGGCGAGCAGCCGGTACGGACCGACAGCGACCGGATCGGCCGCCCTGAGCTCTCTCACCTTTTCTCCACGATCTTGATAGCCGCCCGGGCCGCCTTCACGACCTCCGCCTCGCAGGCGTCCTTCGCGGCGTACGCAGTACCGCTCGCCCCCACGGTCATCCGAAGGTTCGCGTCCCGCAGCGACAGGCGACAGCCGTCGACCATCGGGGAGAACCACTGCGCCTCGTCGACGAAGTCGAGGTCGGCCTTTCGCCGGCCGTCCTCCTCCGCCAGGTCCGCCTCGTGGTCCCGGTCGGCCTTCTCCGCACCCGTCCCGAAGGCCGGGGAGGTCTCGTGCACCTGCCAGGTGACGGAGATCAGGTCGCCGTTGGGCCTCTCCCACCTGCACTCCCCCGGGTGCACGATCTCCGCCGCGTTCAGGATGACGTTGTCGAAGTCCTTGACCTCGTACCCGGACGGCAGCTTGACCTCCTCGCGGATGTCGTAACACGTCCTCGCCCGCGCCTTGTACACGTCGTCGACGCGCGACAGCGGCTTGCCGCCCGGGAAGACGGAGTAGAACAGCCACTCCGCCTGCGACCTGCCCAGGGTGGCGAAGTGCAGGGCGAGCAGGACCGTGGCCACCGCCACCGCCCGGGGCCACATCCGCTTCCGCCGGGGCGGGGGCGTTCCGGGAGCCACGGCGAGCGGCAGGGTGGCGGTCAGCTGCTCCACCTCGGTCCGCTGGCCGGCGATCAGCCCCGCCACGACCCCGGGCCAGGGCCGGGCCGTCGGCTCGACCGGACCGATCAGGGCGAGCAGCTCCTCCGGGGTGGGCCGGGCTGCCGGGTCCTTGGCGAGGCACGGCTCGACGACGGCGCGCAGCCCGTCCGGTACGCCGGTCAGGTCGGGCTCCGCGTGCACGATCTCGTGCAGCAGGCGCGGTACGGACTCGGCGGCGAACGGCGGCCGCCCGGTCGCGGCCGCAACCAGCGTGGACCCGAGCGCGAACACGTCGGCGGCCGGCGTGACCTCCTGCCCCAGGGCCTGCTCGGGGGCCATGAACGACGGCGAGCCGATGAGCGAACCGGTGTGCGTGATCCGCGTGGCGCCCTCCACGGCCCGCGCGATGCCGAAGTCGATGACGCGTACGCCGTCCTCCGCGAGCAGCACGTTGGACGGCTTGAGGTCCCGGTGCACCAGGCCCGCGCGGTGGATGTCGGCGAGTGCGGTGGCCAGCCCGGCCGCGAGTCGCCGTACGGCGTCCTCGGGCAGGGTCCCGCCGCAGGCGTCCAGGGCGTCGCTCAGCGGGGGCCCGGGCACGAAGACGGAGGCCAGCCAGGGCGTTTCGGCGTCCGGATCGGCGTCGAGTACGGGCGCGGTACAGGCGCCGGACACCTTCCGGGAGGCGTCGACCTCCCGCCGGAACCGGGCCCGAAAGCCGTCCTCGTCGGCGTACTCGGCGTGGATCTGCTTGACGGCGACGAGTCGGCCGTCGGGGGCGGCCCCGAGCAGGACCCGCCCCATCCCCCCTTGCCCCAGCTCGGCGAGCAGTCGGTAGGCACCAACTGCCGCCGGGCCGGGCCCTGTTATCGGTCGCATGCCCCCGTTTTACCCCCAGCCTCTGTCAGAGGCTGGAGACGAAGGCGGCGAAGGCGGCGGTTCCCACGGTGAAGGCGGGGCCTTCGGGGTTCTTGGAGTCCCGGATGGCGACCAGTTCGCTGTGCGCGGCGACCTCTACGCATTCGCCACCGGTGCTGCCGCTGTACGTGGACTTCCGCCAAGCGGTGGCGCCGAGGGGTGCGCACTCGACGCATTCGCCGCCGGTGTCGGAGCTGTACGAAGACTTGCGCCACCTAGCGCCCGTCAGGCTCAGGTTGGTGCCCATAACGCTCCTCCATTACACGGGCGATCAGTTCCGCCGACGCCTCCACGGAGAGCCCGGCGGCCCGCAAGTGATCGTAACGGAGATGCCCTTCGCGAATAGCCCCTGGATTAGCCGTCATGTGGCCCTGGACAAAGTCCTCCGTGTAGACAAGATCAGGGTCGTCCTCGAACCGCAGGACCGTGAACGAACCAGGCAGTCCCGCATGTGCGCCAGCTTGATAGGGCAGCACCTGAACCTTCAGCCACTCTCGCCCCTGAAGTGCCAACAGGTGGGCAAGTTGGGATCGCATGACTTCGCGGCCTCCGATCTCCTGATGGAGCACCGCCTCACTCAGCACGATCCAGACCAGTGGCGGATTCGCGCGGTCCAGGATGCGCTGGCGTTCCAGGCGGGCAGCCACGTTCCCGTCCAAACCGTCATCACCTCGCGCCCCCAGCACAGCTCGCGCGTAGCCTTCGGTCTGGAGCAGGCCGTGAACCAACTGAGCCTGGAACGTGGAGATGTACGACGCCTTCGCTTCCATCGCCGCATACGCCTGGAACCAAGTAGGCAACTGGCTCCGCAGCACCAGCCCCACCAGCCGCGAGAAGAACCCACCCGTCCCCAAGGCGGCATCCACCCGCTCCGAGAAGTCGCGCGTCGGTACCTTCTTCGCCGTCTCGATCTGGCCGATCAGCGACGCCGTGCAGAACACGATGGAGCCCAACTGCCCCTGCTTCAGGCCCGCGTCCTCCCTCAGGCGCCGCAGTTCCGACCCGTAGTAGTCCAGCGGCGAAGCGCTGGGATCGAGGTCGCGGATGTTGACCATGAGGCGGTCACCCCCAAGCTCACGCCGCGTGGCGTTCGGTTCAGGCCGTAGCCGAGCGTAACCACCTCTCCACACGCTGGTGGCATGAATCACGCAACTGACGCCCCACCGACGGAATCCGGCGGCAACTACCGCATGGACTTCACCGTCGGTGAGCACTCGGCCGGTCACATGCGCCGCATCCTGCGCCTGTTCCTCACGCGGTGGGAGCTGCCCGAGCTGGCCGACTCCGCCGAGCTGGCGCTGACCGAGCTGGTCGCCAACGTCGTCCGGCACGTGCCGGACCGGAACTGCGCCGTACTGATCCTGCGGCGGCCGCAGGGGCTGCGCATCGAGGTCTCCGACGGGGACCCCCGCCCCGCCCGCCCCCTCGTCCCGTACGACGAGGCGGTGGCCGAGCACGGTCGCGGCCTCCGCCTCGTGGACGCCGTCACCGACCGGTGGGGGTCGGAGCCCGGCCCCACCGGCAAGACGGTGTGGTTCGAGTGCGACGGCAAGCGCGTCCGCCAGTAGAGACGGCCGGGTCGTCTCCTAGCGGAGGACGCTCGCCGGGGCGTCGGCTCCGGCCGCCAGGGTCAGCGCGACCGCCTCGTCGAGGGCGGCGGTCTCCTCCCGGGTGAGGGTCGGATTGGCGGCCCGCCGGGCCCGGGCCTCGGGCAGCAGCATGCCGTCGGTGCCGCCGAGTCGGCGCACCAGGGCCGGGAGGACGGTCCGGGCGACCTCGGCGGCGGCCGGCATGGTGAGTGCCGCCTGCGCGAGGATCAGCGCGGCCATCGCGGTGTCGAGGCCGGGAGGGCCCTCCTGGGCGGTGGCCCAGTCGATCACCACGGGGCCGTCGGGGGTGAGGAAGACGTTCTCCGGGTGCAGGTCCAGGTGCACGATGCGGTGGGCGGGGTCGGCCCCGACCCGGGGCGGGACGGCGTGCAGCCGCAGCAGCAGATCGGCCAGCAACCCGCCCGCCTGCTCGCCGCTGAGCGTGCCCGCGACCAGCGCCTCACGCATCGTCGGCCCCGACAGCCGCTCCATCACCAGCTCACCGGCCGCCGCGCCCGGCCACACCGCCGGCACCGGGTACCCGTGCTCGGCCAGGTAGGTCATCACGGCCGCTTCGGCGGTGGCGTCCTCTCCGTCGCGGTAGCGCCGTACCACCCGGTCCTTGCCGAGGGCGAAGACATCCGCCGTCCGCCCCGTCCCGATCAACTCCCCGGTCTCCATCCGCGCACCGTAACCGAGCGCCGCCGGAGCTGCGTCGCCGGAGCTGCGTCGAGTGGGGGCGGGCCTACTCCCCCGCCCCCGCGTGCGTCCGGCACCACTCGGTGAAGGGCCGCAGGGCCCGCCACGACGTGCGCACCCGCTTGAGGGCTTCCCTGCTCCCGACCCACGGGTCCGGGGGCCAGCCGCGGTGGGCGTAGAGGCTGCGGTAGCGGAGGAGGTCGAGGCGGGGGTGGTCGGCGGCGACGCCGCGCGGCCGGGTCTTGAGCCGCTCGCCCGCCAGTTCGAACCCGCCCTTCACCAGCTTCGCGAGGACGGCCTCCAGCTCCTTACCCGGGGCGTCGGCGTCCACGGCGGCGCGGTAGCGCGTGAGCTGCTCGCCGGTCGGGCTGTGCAGTCCGGCGGCGACGAGCAGGCCGTCAGCGTCGACGGCGACGTAGAAGCCCTGGGAGGTGTGGGCGCCCTGCTGGGTCTTGTAGGGGGACTTGTCGTGTGAGAAGCGGACGTCGCGGTACGGGCGGAAGATCTTCGCCGGGCCGAACTCCGCTTCGAGCTCGGCAGCGAGCGCGAGCATCGGCTCGCGGACGGCCGTCTCGTACGTCTCCTTGTGCGCCGCCCAGAACTCCTTGGAGTTGTCGGCGGCCAGCCCTTCGTAGAAGGCGAACGCCTCCGGCGGGAAGCCGCTGAAGCGCGTGGTGCCCGTGCTGCCCGTGGGGGCCCTGGAACCCGTGGAAGCCATGCCGCCAGTACACACCGGCGGCGCCCGGCCCGCAGCCCGCCCCGCGGCCCCGCGGCAACCAGCGCCGCAGCCCCGGCCCGACCCGGGCCGACCCAGCCCGACCGGGACCCCGCCCTACCTGCCCTACCGGGCGGTAGGGCAGCATGGGCCGCCACGACGGCACACGCGGCGGCACCGGCCGGGCGGGGCCGTACCCGCCCGGCCCAGCCGCACCCCCGAACCCCGCCAGGAGGCACCATGGCCACGGCCCCCAAGCCCGAGATCCTCGCCGCCTTCGAGGCGGCCAAGGGCTTCATGCCGGCCGGGGAGGGCCTGGCCCTGTACGAGGCGGCCGCCGAGGCCGCGACGCTGGGCCTCCCGCTCCTTGAGGTCGGTACGTACTGCGGACGCTCGACCATCCTGCTGGCCGACGTGGCCCGGGAGCACGGCCTGACCGCGCTCACCGTCGACCACCACCGCGGCAGCGAGGAGCAGCAGCCGGGCTGGGAGTACCACGACCCGACCGTCGTGGACCCGGAGCTGGGGGTCATGGACACGCTGCCGACCTTCCGCCGCACCCTGCACCGGGCGGGCCTGGAGGACCACGTGGTCGCGCTCGTGGGCCGCTCCCCGCAGATCGCGAAGGTCTGGGGCACCCCGCTCGGGTTCGTGTTCATCGACGGCGGACACACCGACGAGCACGCGACCGGCGACTACGAGGGCTGGGCCCCGCACGTGACCGAGGGCGGCACCCTCGTCATCCACGACGTGTTCCCGGACCCGGCGGACGGCGGCCAGGCGCCGTACCGGATCTACCTGCGGGCCCTGGAGTCCGGCGCCTTCACCGAGGTCTCCGTGACGGACTCGCTGCGCGTCCTGCGCCGCACCGGCCCGGGGATCTGACCCGAACCGCCACCAAGCAGACCAGAAGTCACACAATCGGACTTATTGACGGCGCGTCCCCCGGCAGGACCGGGGGCGCCCGCCCCGCCCCGCACTAGGCTGCGCCCCGTGCCGTACGACGACAGCCCCCCGCCCCCGGAGTCCGCGTCCTCCGTCGACCCGGACCGCCGCCCCTTCTTCGCACGCCGCGCCACCCTGGTCGTGGCCGCCGCCGCGCTGGCGCCGGCCTGCCTCGCGGGCTGGGTGCTGGTGAACGTACTCGCCGGGAACGGCGGCGCCCCGCGGACGCCCGCCCCGCTCGCCGGGCAGCAGCCGCACGCGAACGACGCCAAGCCGAACGCGCACAGCGCCCCGCCCCCGTCGACGGCGGCCGGCGGTCCCGCCGAAACCCCGGCGCAGGAGACCGGCAGCCCCACCCCGCCCCCCGGCGAGCCGACCGGGGCCCCCAGCCCCCGCCCGCGCGGGCCGCTCGCCGGGAAGACGGTGGTCGTGGACCCGGGGCACAACACCGGCAACTTCCAGCACTCCCGCGAGATCAACCAGAAGGTCGACATCGGCACGGGCCGCAAGGAGTGCGACACCACCGGCACCACCACGAACTCCGGCTACAAAGAAGCCGAGTTCACCCTCGACGTGGCCAAGCGGCTGCGCAAGGTGCTGGAGGACCAGGGCGCCACGGTCGTCCTCACCCACACCGCCGACCGGCCCTTCGGCCCCTGCATCGACGAGCGGGCGCGGATCGGCAACGAGGCGGCGGCCGACGCCGTGGTGTCGATCCACGCGGACGGCGTCTCGGCCGGCAACCGCGGCTTCCACGTGATCCTGCCGGCCCGGGTGAGCGGCGGGGCCGCGGACACCTCGGCGATCGTCGGGCCCTCCCGCGACCTCGGCACCCGCATCGCGGGCAACTTCGCCCGGACCACCGGTCTCGGCCCCTCCAACTACGTCGGCGGCGGCACCGGTCTGGTGGTCCGCGACGACCTCGGCGGCCTCAACCTGTCGAAGCGGCCCAAGGTGTTCATCGAATGCGGCAACATGCGTGACGCCAAGGACGCGGCGCTGCTGACGAGCCAGGACTGGCGGCAGAAGGCGGCGCAGGGCATCTCGGACGGCATCGTCGGCTTCCTCGGCGGGTAGGGCTGGGACGGAGCCGTCCGAGCCCCGGCCTTCTCGACCCGGGAGCCACCGGGCCCGGGCGGCATCCGTACGATGGTGCCCGCCCGCCCCGGACCTGACCGCACGCTCACACGCGGCCGTGGCACCACGAGACGACCGAGACCGAGAAGGACATCCAAGTGAACATCCGCTCCCTCACTCGAGGCGACGGCGTGGTGATCGGAGCAGCGGTGCTGCTGTTCATCGCCTCGTTCCTCGACTTCTACTCCGTCGACTGCGGGGCGGTTTCCGACCGCTTCTGTGCCGCGGTCGACCTGCCGAGCGCATGGGACACCGACCGGCTCGGGATCGTCCTCCCGGCCGTCTTCCTGACCGGGCTGATCGGAGCGGGCCTGATCGTCGCGGGCCGTGCGGTGCCGAACGCGCCGAAGTTCGCGGGACTCTCGCTGGAGAACTGGGGCACGGTGCTGGCCGTGGCCGCGCTGTGGTCCTCGCTGTGGGCGCTGCTGGTCGGCAACGCGGACCTCGGTGCGGGTGCGGTGATCGCGTTCGTCGGCAACCTGGCGCTCGCCGGTGTCGCCGTCTTCGGCGCGCAGGTCCCGGCGCTCAAGGGCGCGCTGCTGCCGGCCCCTTCGGCGCAGCCGGCCCAGCCGTTCGGCGGCCAGCCGGGGCAGCAGGGCGGGTACGGATACCCGGGCCAGCCCTCGTACGGCGGCCAGGGCGCTCCGTACGGCGGCCAGCCCGGCCCGGAGCAGCACCAGGCGGGCCCGGCCGGCGACCCGCACGGCGGCGCGCAGCACGGCGCCCCCCAGGACCTGGGGCAGGGGCAGGGTTCCGGCCAGCAGCAGGCGCCGGCGGCCGAGTTCGCGGCCTTCTGGTTCGCGGTGCCGGTCGCGCGGCCGCTGTTCGCGGAGGACGGCTCGCCGACGCCGATCGCCGAACTCGCCCCCGGCACCTGGTACCTGGCCGTGGACCAGCGCGGCGCCGCGCTCGTGGCGCAGACGCAGGACGGCCGCCGCGGCGTCCTCCAGGACACCTCGGGCATCCAGCGCGGCTGATCCGCGGCGCGCAGCCCCTACGGCCGACGGCCCCCCGCCCTTCCGGGCGGGGGGCCGTTGCCCTACAGTCCGCTGACGACCCGTCAGGAAGATGACCGGGACGGGCCGGAACCGGCTACGCGGAGGGGACGGACAGCTCATGCGCCTCGGACTCGCACTCGGCTACTGGGGGCGCGGCCCCAGCCCCGCCCACCTCGACCTGGCCGTCGAGGCCGAGCGGCTCGGCTACGACTCGGTCTGGACCGCCGAGGCGTGGGGGTCGGACGCCTTCACCCCGCTGACCTGGATCGCCGCCCACACCTCCCGGATCAGGCTGGGCACGGCCATCGCGCAGATGGCGGCCCGCACCCCCACGGCCACCGCGATGCACGCCCTGACCCTGGACCACCTCTCCGGGGGCCGGATGATGCTCGGGCTCGGTCTGTCCGGGCCGCAGGTGGTGGAGGGCTGGTACGGGCGGCCCTTCCCGCGCAGCCCGCTGACCGCCACCCGCGAGTACGTGGACGTGATCCGGCAGGTGCTGCGCAGGGAGGCGCCGGTCGCCCTGGACGGCCGCTTCCACACCCACCCGTACACGGGACAGGACGGCACCGGCCTCGGCAAGCCCCTGAAGCCCATCACCCACCCGCTGCGGGCGGACCTGCCGGTCCTGCTGGGAGCGGAGGGGCCGAAGAACATCGCCCAGACCACCCGCATCGCGGACGGCTGGCTGCCGCTCTACTGGTCGCCCACCCGCACGGACGTCTACCAGGCGTCCCTCACCGACCTGCCCGAGGGCTTCATGATCGCCCCGATGGCCCGGGCCAGGGTGTGCGACGACGTGGCGGAGGGGCTGCTGCCGGTGAAGGCCATGCTGGGCTTCTACATCGGGGGCATGGGCCACGCGGCGCGCAACTTCCACGCCGACCTGATGGCCCGCATGGGGTACGAGGCGGAGGCCCGGCACATCCAGGAGCTGTTCCTGGCCGGCCGCAGGGAGGAGGCGGTGCTGGCCGTACCGGACGCCTTCGCCGACGAGATCTCGCTGGTCGGCCCGCGCGAGCGGATCGCCGAGCGCCTGGACCTGTGGCGCAAGGGCCCGGTCACCGACCTCCTCGTCACGGCCCCGGACCCGCACACCCTCCGCGTCCTGGCGGACCTGAACACCTGACCCCTCGGCGGGGCGCGGGCGTCAGCCGCCGAGCTCCGAGGCGCTCGGGACCTTGTCCTTCACCTCGGCGCCGGCGCTCGCGCCGGCCGACTTCACATCGTCGATGACCTGCTGGAAGCCGGCGATGTCGGCCTCGCCGGCCTCGCCCTTGCGGAGCTTCGTGCCGAGGTCCTTCAGCGATTCGATGCCGGCCGTGAGCGGTGCGACGGCCTTCGACAGCAGCGGGTCGGCCTTGGCGTTGTTCACGGCCGCCTTGAGGCGGTTGTACGTGAACGCCCCCGCCAGGCCCGCCTTGACCAGGGCGAACCTGCGCCCCTCCGCGCCCTCCTTGAACTTGCCCTCGCGGTACGGCTTGATGATCCACTGGTAGGTCGCCCCGGCCGCCAGACCCGCGTTCGCGACGAACCGGGTCTTGGCGAACTTCTGCTCCTCCACGGAGCTCGACGGCGAGGCCCCCGGTGCCGCCTCGTCGTCGCCGCCGCACGCGGTCGCCCCCATCAGGAGCGTGCAGGACAGGAGCAGCGCCACGAAACCGCGGCGGATCGAGGCGGTTCTGGATTCGGGCACGTCGCAACCTCCGGGATCACACGGTGCTCACCGGCGCCGCACGGGGGTGCCGCACCACCGGCAGCGTCACCCGCCCGGCCCACCCCCGCCACCCGGCGGGCCCGGCGTACGGCCGTAAGAGGGGGTTTCGGCCCGGCGGTTGCGGCAATACGCGGCCCATGCCAGCACACACCGCGCACCGCGGAGCCGGCACGACGGCCGCACGGATCGTCGCCGTCGTCGCCGACGTCTTCGCCTTCGTCATCGTCCTGTGGATCGTCTTCTACCTGCTCGGCGCCAACCGGGCCAACGGCCTGGTGCAGTGGACGCACGACACCGCCACCTGGCTCGCCGGCTGGTCGTACGACCTGTTCACCTTCGACCGCGAGTGGGCCCGGGTGGTCGCGGGGTACGGTCTCGCCGCCGTCGTGTACGTCCTGGTCGGCCACACCCTGGCCCGCTGGCTGGGCCGCCGTTACTGACCAGCGGCTCAGCGCTCACGAGGTCTCCGGCTCCGGCGGCGCGGACTTCCCCGCCGGAGCCGTGATCCGCTCCAGGTCCTCCATCAGGGCGTACAGCCACGAGGCGGTGGCGTAGTACGGGCGGGCCGCGTCCGGCGGCTCCGCCGAGAACCCGGCGAAACCCGGGTCCCGGAGCGGTCCGGGCGGCCCCGCCGGGTCGCCGTCCGGGTCCAGCCGGGCCGACACGAGCAGCATCCGCCCGGCGACCCGGTCCCCCAGACGGGACAGCGCGGCGGCGGCCTCGGGACCGAGCGGCGCCACCGGTGCGGGCGGCAGCGCGAGGCGGTCCGCGCCCCAGAGGGTGTGGTGACCCGCCATCAGAACGGCCTGCCAGTCCGTCGGCGGCCGTCGTGAACCGTCACCCCGGCCGTCGTGCCGGCCCACCGCCGTGCCGTCGGTCGCGGGGCCGCCGGGCGTCGCGCCGCCGGACTCCGTGCCCTCGGTGGCGGACCCGCCGGACTCCGTGCCGCCGGCCGTTGCGCCAGTGGCTGCCCGGCCGTCACCCGACCCGCCGTCACCCGATCCGCCGTCATCCGCCCCGCCGTCACCGGGCCCGGTGGCGGTGGCGGCTCCCGCCCCCCGGGCCGCGGCCGCCTCGCCGCCGAAGCGGACCGGCTCGCTCTGGAACTGGGCGTACGCCGACTCGGCCAGGACCAGGGCGTGCCGCAGCGAGGGGTACGTGGCGGTGCCGCCCGCCGGCGGCGGGGCGCCGCCCGTCGAGACCGTCGCGCTGGTCGCGACCACGGTCTCGGCCGCCCTCCGCAGCAGCCCGGCCCCCGCGAGCCGCAGCTCGGTCTGCGCGCCCCGGGGCCAGGCCAGCAGGCCGAACACGGCACCGATCGTGCTGCCGATGAGCACGTCCAGCACCCGGAACTCGGCCAGCTGCCAGGTCGCCGGATCCAGCTGGGCGAAGACCACCGCCACCAGCACGGTGAACAGCCCCTGCGCCCACCCCACGCCCTTCACCGGCCCCACGGTGAAGGCGAACAGCATCCACAGCGGCAGCACCACCGCGTACACGACGGTGTGCGAGCCGCCCAGCACCAGCAGCCCGGCCGTGAACAGCGCCCCGGCGAAGGTGCCGGCCAGCGCCACCCGGATCGTGCTCCAGGTCTCGCCCACGGTGGTGCGGGTCAGGCTCAGGGTGGCCAGCATCGCCCAGAAGCCGTGCGGCAGCGTGTCCAGGCCGGCGACCAGCCGGGCCGCGGCGAGCGCGAGGGAGAGCCGCACCGCGTTCTGGAAGAACACCGAGCGCCGCCCGGCGTGCCCCTGGACCCGGTGCCACCACAGCACGGGCGCCCGCAGTCCGGCGTACCAGAACCGGCCCGCCGCCCCCTGCGGCACCTCGGCCCGCCCCCCGACGGCCAGCCCGGCGGCCGTGCCCACGGCCAGCGCGGCGTCGGCCACCTCCAGTACGGCGGCCTGGCGGCGCAGCACGGCGGGCCGCGCGTGGCCCGGCGCGGCCCCGGCCAGCCGGGCACGGGCGGCGGCCAGCGCCCCGTACGCCTCGGTCGTGTCCGTCCCCGGCTCCCGCAGGAGCCCGGCGGTCCGCTCGGCCAGCCGGGCCACCGCCCCCAGCACCTCCGCGTCGCCGGGCGCCTGTGCCCCGCCCGGCAGGGCGAGCAGCCGGTTGAGCAGCGTGCGGGCCGCGAGCCCGGTGTGCGCGAGGCCCCGCTCCCGTACGCCCGGCCCGGCGGGGCGATCCGCCTCCGGCACTCCCAGGGGCCGCAGCGCCCTGGTCACCCGGTGCGCGGCAGCCACCTCGCCGGCCGGGACCGTGCCCGTCGGCCCGGCAGCCTCGCGGGCGAGCCGGGCGGCGGTCTCCGCGGCCCGCGCGGCCAGTTCGCGGTAGGAGGGCGGTGGCGGCTCGGGGACGAGGAACGCCTCGGCCAGCACCAGCAGGGCCAGCCCGGCGGTGGTGCCGATGAGCCGCTCCCCGAGGGAGCCGGGGTCGTACGGCGGGAACGACGGCAGGATGTACAGCAGCTGGAGCCCGGGCCCGGCCCCCGCGAGGCGCGGCCCGCCGACGGCGGCGAAGGCCAGCGCGAAGCCGATGACCAGCATCCCGGCCACGGCGCTCCAGGTCCGCACGGACAGGTAGGTGCCCACGACGACCAGCGCCCAGCACACCGGCACCGCCCGCAGCACCACGGCGGCCCGCTGCCGGCCCGTGCCGGGGATGCGGGAGAGGCCGGCCAGGGCGACCGAGGAGAACAGCGCGTAGGTGGCGGCGGTGGCCCAGCCGAAGCCGTACAGGAAGAGGTAGAAGCCGGAGATCGCGACCAGCGTGACCCGCACCGCCCGCCGCCCCGCGGCCAGGTACGGCCCCGGCACCCGGCCCCCCTGGCGGTCGCGCACCCCACCAGCATGCGCCGCCCCGCCCCTCCCGGCACCCGCGCGGCGGTCAGCGGCTCTCGGCCGCCGCAGGCCGGGCCGTGCGGGCCCGCCGGCCGAGGGCTCCGCCCAGGAGGCCCAGGAGGATGGCCACGATGGCGCCCGCGCGGCCGTTGCCCGTGCCGAAGCCGCCGGTGGACGTGGCCAGGTGGAGCACGCCGAGGGCGACTCCGAGCAGGGCGGCCGCCATGGCCGCCGTACCGCCGGCCGGCCAGGGGCCGCGCCCGAGCCGGCCCTTCCCCCTGGCCCGGGCCACGGCGCCCAGCCCCACCGCGGCGAGCGACACGACCGCCGCCAGCACGGCCCCGGTCCGCCCATCACCGATCGCCCCGCCGGCCACGGCGACCACCAGCTCTCCCGAAGCGTTCATCGCGGTTCCTCCTCCACGTCGTCGCGGCCCCGGTGCGGGGTCCGCATCCGGTCCGATCGTGCCGCCGGCCCCTGCCCCGGCACGTCCCACGGGCGCGGTCACTTCCCGCTGCCGCGCCGGCGGCAGGAACCCGGGCAGTACCGCGCCCGCGGTAGCCGTCCCTCGTCCTCGCGCACGACTCGCCGCCCGGCGGCCCGGGGCTAGGGTGCGGCCATGAGGACAGGTGGGGTGCGGGTGCCGGCCGTCGTCGCGGACTGGGGCGTGGCGGCCGGGGTGGCGGCGGCGCTGCTGGTGACCGGGATGTCCGGCGGGCATGCCGCCGACGGCCCCGGCCTGCTCGGCTACGTGCTGCTGGCGGGCGGCGGACTGGCCCTGGCCGCCCGCCGCCGCGCACCGGTGGCGGTCCTCGCGGCCACCGGTCTGTGCGGGGTCGGGTACCAGGCCGCAGGCTTCGACGTGGCGGTGGTCGGCTTCCTGGTCGCGGTGTACGCGGCCGTCCGGGCCGGGCACCGGCGGGCCACGGCCGTCGCGAGCCTGGCCATGCTGGCCGCGCTGCCGCTGGCCGCCCTGGCCTCCGGCCTGCACGGCACGGGTGAGGCCTTCGCGCGGGCCCGCGGGGCGCTGGAGCTGGCCTGGCTGATCGCGGCCGCGGCCGCCGGCGAGGCGCTGCGGCAGGCGGAGGCGCGGGCCGAGGAGGCGGAGCGCACCCGGGAGGAGACCGCGCGCCGGCGGGCGGACGAGGAGCGGCTGCGCATCGCGCGGGAGCTGCACGACTCGCTGACCCACCAGATCTCGATCGTGAAGCTGCAGGCCGAGGTGGCGGTGCACGTGGCGCGCAAGCGCGGCGAGCCGGTGCCGGAGGCGCTGCTGGCGATCCAGGCGGCCGGGCGCGAGGCGAACCGGGAGCTGCGGGCCACGCTGGAGGCGCTGCGCGACGACGACACCGCCCCGCCGCGCGGCCTCGCACACGTGCCGGACCTGGTGGAGGGCGCCCGTACGTTCGGCCTGGAGGCGCGCCTGACGGTCGAGGGGCAGCCGCGGGACGTGCCGGCGGCGGTGGAGCGTACGGTCTACCGGATCGTCCAGGAGTCCCTCACCAACGTGGCCCGGCACGCGGCGGCCGGCACGGCCTCGGTGCGCATCGTCCACCGCCCGGACGCGCTGGCGGTCCGCGTGGACGACGACGGCAGGGCCACCCCGGAGGCCGCCCCGGTGCCCGGCACGGGGCTGCTCGGCATGCGGGAGCGGGTCACCGCCCTCGGCGGCAGCCTCCGGGCGGAGCCGCGCGGCGGGGGAGGCTTCACCGTGGAGGCGGAGCTGCCGGTGGAGCGTGCCTCGTGATCCGGGTACTGCTGGTGGACGACCAGCCGCTGATCCGCAGCGGGTTCCGCGCGCTCCTCGGGCTGGAGGAGGACATCGAGGTGGTGGCGGAGGCGGGCGACGGGCGCGAGGGGCTGGCCCTGGCCGCGGAGCACCGGCCGGACATCGCGCTGGTGGACGTGCAGATGCCGGTGATGGACGGCATCGAGACGACCCGGCGGATCGCCGCGGACCCGGCCCTGGCGGGGGTGCGGGTGGTGATCCTGACCAACTACGGCTTCGACGAGTACGTCTTCGAGGCGCTGCGCGCCGGTGCGGCCGGGTTCCTGGTGAAGGACATCGTGCCGGACGACCTGCTGCACGCGGTGCGGGTGGCGGCGCGCGGCGACGCGCTGCTCGCCCCGTCGATCACGCGCAAGCTGATCGACGGCTACGTGGCCCGGCCGCCGGCGCCGCCTGCCGGGGCGGGCCCGGCGGGCCTGGCGGAGCTGACGAACCGCGAGCGGGAGGCGGTGGAGCTGGTGGCGCGGGGCCTGTCGAACGACGAGATCGCCGCCCGCATGGTGATCACCCCGATGACGGCGAAGACGCACGTGAACCGTGCGATGACGAAGCTCCACGCCCGCGACCGCGCCCAACTCGTCATCGCCGCGTACGAGTCGGGCCTGGTGAGCCCGGGAGACGGCTGACCGGGGGCCGAGTCGGCGGAGCCCCCGGGCAGGGGCTCCGCCGTGGCGTCGGGGTCCCGCCGGACGGCTACCGGCAACACTCCGGGGCCAGGCCCGACGGCAAACGGGTGCCGCCGAAGACGGCGGTGGTGGCCTCGTCGCCGCCGAGGGCGGCGACGGCCAGCAGCAGGGAGCCGGCCGTCCAGGTGGTCTGCTCGACCGGCCAGACGGCCTGGTCCTCGAAGACGTAGCCCGTCCAGTACATGCCGTTCTCCGCGCGCAGGTGGCGGATGTCGCGCAGGATCTCCAGAGCGCGGTCCGACTCACCCGTCGCCCAGAGGGCGAGGGCCAGTTCGCAGCTCTCGCCGCCGGTGACCCACGGGTTCGGCAGCACGCAGCGCACGCCGAGGCCGGGGACCACGAACTCGTCCCAGCGCGCGTCGATCCGCTCCCTGGCCTCGGCTCCCGTCAGGGCGCCGCCGAGGACCGGGTAGTACCAGTCCATCGAGTAGCGGCTCTTGTCGAGGAAGCGCTCGGGGTGGCGGCGGATCGCGTGGGCGAGGGCGCCCGCGGCGAGCTCCCAGTCCGGCTGGGGCTCCTCGCGGTGCTCGGCGATGGCCAGGGCGCAGCGCAGGGCCTGGTGGATGGAGGAGGAGCCGGTGAGCAGGGCGTCGTTCACGGCGGTGCCGTCGGCCTCGCGCTTCCAGCCGATCTCGCCGCCGGGCTGCTGGAGCCCGAGGACGAACTCGACGGCCGCGTAGACGCAGGGCCACATGCGGTCGACGAAGGCGTCGTCGCCGGTGGCGAGGTAGTGGTGCCACACGCCGACGGCGACGTACGCGGTGAAGTTGGACTCCTTGCCCGCGTCCTGGGGTTCGGCGGTGTCCACGCCCTCGGGGCGGTCGGCGTAGGCGGCGTACCAGGAGCCGTCGGCGTTCTGGTGCCGGGCGAGCCACTCGTAGGCGCGGGCGGCGGCCTCGTGCTCGCCGGCCGCGTCCAGGGCCATGGCGGCCTCGGTGTGGTCCCACGGGTCCAGGTGGTGGCCGCGGAACCAGGGTATGGCGCCGTCCTCGCGCTGGACGGCGAGGATGCCCGCGACGGTCTCGGCGGCCTGTTCGGCCGTCAGGACACCCGGCAGGACCAGGTGTTCGGTACGCCCGGGAGTGCTCACTTGGCCGCGCCGGCGGCGTCGACGGGGAGGTGGGGCTTGGTCGCGTACGCCACGAAGCTCTTGCCGATGACCGGGTTGAGGGCCTGCTCGGCGAGGCGGGTGGCGAGGGGCTTCTTCATGATGTCCCAGACCAGCAGCTTGTGGTACGCGCGGACCGGCAGCGCCTTGTCGTTGTCCACGCCGAACGCGCACTTGAGCCACCAGTACGGCGAGTGCAGGCCGTGGGCGTGGTGGGTGCCGTACGGCTTGAGGCCCGCGGCCTCCATCTTGCCGAGCAGCTCGTCGGCCTTGTAGATGCGGATGTGGCCGCCCTCGACCTCGTGGTACGCGTCGCTGAGCGCCCAGCAGATCTTCTCGGGGCCGTAGCGGGGCACGGTGATGGCGATCCGGCCGCCGGGCTTGAGCACGCGGACCATCTCGGCGAGCACGCCCTTGTCGTCGGGGATGTGCTCCATGACCTCGGAGATGATCACGACGTCGAAGGACTCGTCGGGGAACGGCAGCGCCAGCGCGTCGCCCTCCATGGCGGTGGCCGTCGCGCCGGCCGGGGCCTCGCCGGCCTCCTTCATCGCGGCGAACCACTTGGCGACCTCGCGGATCTCCTCGCCGTTGCGGTCGAGGGCGACGACCTGGGCGCCGCGCCGGTAGCACTCGAAGGCGTGCCGGCCTGCGCCGCAGCCCAGGTCGAGCACACGGTCTCCTGCGGCGAGCGGGAACCGGGAGAAGTCGACGGTCAGCACGGGGGCGGCCTGCTTTCGCGTGGTGTGAGGGTGGGGCTGGGCGTCAGCGAGTCGTGGTGGCGCGGCGGGCGCCGGCCGCGGCGATGGCGGCACGGTAGTGGGCGACGGTGCCTTCGGCGGCCTTGGCCCACGTGAAGTTGGCGAGAACCCGCTCGCGCCCCGCGGTGCCGAGCGAGGCGCGCAGCTCCGGGTCGCCGAGCAGCCGGCCGAGGGCCGCCGCCAGGGCTCCCGCGTCGCCGGGCGGCACGGCCAGGCAGGTCTCGCCGTCCGGGCCGGCCACCTCGGGGATGGCCCCGCCGGTCGTGGCGACCAGGGGGGTGCCGGTGGCCATGGCCTCCGCCGCGGGCAGCGAGAAGCCCTCGTAGAGGGAGGGCACGCAGGCGACCTCGGCGCTGCGGACGAGGTCCACGAGTTCGGCGTCGGTGACGCCCTTGACGAACCGTACGGCGTCCTGGAGCCCGTACTTCTCGATGGCGCCGGCGACGGGCCCGCGCTCGGCGCGCTTGCCGACGACCACGAGGTGGGCGTCGGGGCGTTCGGTGCGCAGCTTGGCGAGGGCCTCGATCAGGTGGACGAGGCCCTTGAGCGGTACGTCGGCGCTGGAGGTGGTGACGATGCGGCCCGGGACCTCGGCGACGGACGCGTCGGGCGACCACAGCTCGGTGTCGGCGCCGATGTGCACGACGTGGATGCGGTCGCCGCGGACGCCGAGGTGGTCGGCGATCTCCTGCTTGGAGGAGCCGGAGACGGTGAGCACGGACGGCAGCCGGCGGGCGACCCGCTTCTGCATGCGCGTGAAGGCGTACCAACGCCGCACGGAGGCCCGCTTCTTGCGGTCCTTCGCGGCGTCGAGCTCCAGCTGCCGGTCGACGGTGATCGGGTGGTGGATGGTGGTCACCAGGGGGGCGCCGAGGGCGCCGAGCAGCCCGTACCCGAGGGTCTGGTTGTCGTGGATGACGTCGAACTCGCCGCGGCGGGCGGCCAGGTGCCGGCGGGCGCGGAGCGAGAAGGTCAGCGGCTCGGGGAAGCCGCCGGTCCACATGGTGGCGACCTCCAGCGCGTCGATCCAGTCCCGGTACTCGTCGCGCTTGGGCGTGCGGAACGGGTCCGGCTGGCGGTAGAGGTCGAGGCTGGGCAGCTCGGTGAGGGTCTGTCCGTCCTCGGGATCGAGCACCGGATAGGGCTGGGCGCCGATGACCTCGACGGTGTGTCCGAGGCGGGCCAGTTCGCGCGAGAGGTGGCGGACGTAGACGCCCTGTCCCCCGCAGAACGGGTTCCCCTTGTACGTGAGGAGTGCGATGCGCAACGGGCGGTCGCCGTCAGTGGCGGAACCCGCGAAAGGGCTCGTCACCATGGCCTCAGCGGACACTCTCGGCCCCCTTCTCACTGCACTTTCGCCGGAGCGTAACCGCTCGGATAATGTAGAACAAGTTTCAGACTTGATCCGTCGAGGAGCATTGAATCTACCGGCCGGAAACCCCACCGTAAGAGGCGGAGCAGGTGATTCGCGCCACCACCGGCGCTCCTGACATGCTGAGGCGCGGAGCCGCACGGGGCCGTGTCCGGCGAAGGCCATGGAATGGGACATATGACAGCGGAAGCCAGAGCCGCCACCGCGGCGTCCCCGCCCCTGACTGAGCGCCAGGAGGCCCGTCGCCGACGGATCCTGCACGCGAGCGCGCAGCTGGCGAGCCGGGGCGGGTTCGACGCCGTGCAGATGCGCGAGGTCGCGGAGTCCTCGAACGTCGCGCTGGGCACGTTGTACCGCTACTTCCCGTCCAAGGTGCACCTGCTGGTGGCGACCATGCAGGACCAGCTCCAGCACATGCACACCACGCTGCGGAAGCGGCCCCCGGCGGGCGAGAGCGCGTCGGAGCGGGTCGCCGAGACCCTGATGCGGGCCTTCCGGGCCCTCCAGCGGGAGCCGCACCTGGCGGACGCGATGGTCCGGGCGCTGACCTTCGCCGACCGGAGCGTCTCGCCCGAGGTGGACACCGTCTCCCGGCTGACGACCGCGATCATCCTGGACGCGATGGGACTGGACGCGCCGCCGACGGCGGAGCAGCTGTCGGCGGTCCGCGTCATCGAGCACACCTGGCACTCGGCGCTGATCACCTGGCTGTCGGGCCGCGCGTCCATCGCCCAGGTGAAGATCGACATCGAGACGGTCTGCCGGCTGATCGACCTCACGGCACCGGAGCAGCCGGGTGCCTGAGGGCCGCGCTCCCGGCCCTGCGGCGCCGGGTGCCTGACGGCCGCGCTCCGGCCCTGCGGCGCCGGGGCCCGCGGCCGGGCCGCCCCTGCGGACGGGGTCCGGCCCCGGCTGGGCCCCGAGCCGGGGGGCCTGGCCGGAACCGCTCGGCTCTTGACGGGTCCGCATCATCTGTGTGATCAACTGATGCTCATGACGCGCACCCTGTATCTGTTCTGTTCCGCCGCCCCGCCGCTGTTCGACGTGGCCCGGGTCGTGGAGGAGGCCCAGGCCAGGGGCTGGGACGTCTGCCTGGGGCTGACCCCGTCGGCCGCCGACTGGGTGGCCGGGGGCATCGAGGGGCTCGCCGCGCTGACCGGCCACCCCGTACGCAGCCGGTACCGGCGCCCCGGCGAGCCCGATCTGTGGCCCGCGCCCGACGCGGTCCTCTTCGCGCCCGCCACCTTCAACTCGGTCAACGCCCTGGCCCTCGGGATCACCGACCGCTTCGTGGTCGGCGTGGCGGCCGAGGCGATGGGCAAGGGCACGCCCATGGCCGTGATGCCGTGCGTGAACACGGCGCTGGACCGCCACCCGCAGTTCGAGCAGAGCCTGGCCACCCTGCACAACGCGGGCGTGCGCGTCCTGTACGGCGAGAACGGCTTCCACCCCAACCCGCCCGGCGAGGACCACGTACCGGACTTCCCGTGGCGGCTCGCCCTGGACGCGGCCGACGCGCTGGTCCAGCCCGTCCACGGCTGACGCCCGGGCGCCGCGGTGGCTCCGGCAGGCCGCCCGCCGCCAAAGGGGTGACGGCGGGCGGGGCCGGCACCGGAGACCGGCGGGCGCGAGGGGCTCACTCCTCCGGCGGGAACACCGGTTCGCCCGACTCCAGGAGGGTGATCATGATCGCTTCGACGGGGCAGCCCTCCGCCGCCGTGAGGACCGGCTCGCTGGCGTCCGTGTCCGGTGCGACCGGGTGGGACTGGCGGGCGGTGTCCAGCCGGAAGCCGTCCGGGGCGTGGTTGACGCACATGCCGGAGCCGATGCAGACGCCCCGGTCCACCTCGACGTGCCAGCGGTCGCCCATCACGCACCGCCCGCCGCGCCGGCGGGCGGTGCGTACCCGGCGGGCAGGTGGATCATCTTGTGCTCCAGGTACTCGCCCAGGCCCTCGGGGCCGAACTCCCGGCCCACGCCGCTGTTCTTGTAGCCGCCGAAGGGGCCCATCATGTCGAGGCTGAAGGTGTTGACGTTGTACGTGCCCGTCCGCACCCGGCGCGCGAAGTCGATGCCGTGCTCGACGTCCGCGGTCCACACGCTGCCGCTGAGGCCGAAGTCGGAGTCGTTGGCGATCTTCGCCGCCTCGGCCTCGTCCCCGTAGGGCAGCAGGCAGACCACCGGGCCGAAGATCTCCTCGCGGGCCACCCGCATGCCGTTGTCGACGCTGCCGAGCAGCGTCGGCTCGACGTACCAGCCCCGCTCCTGCCCGGCCGGGACGCCGCCGCCGGCGAGGACCTTGGCGCCTTCGTCCTGGCCGATCCTGATGTAGTCGAGGGACCGCTTCTGCTGGCGCTGCGCGACGAGCGGGCCGAGCTGCGTGGCCGGGTCCAGCGGGTCGCCGACCACCAGGGCGCCGGCCGCGGCCGCGAGGGCCTCGGCGATCTCGTCGTACCGGCTGCGCGGGGCGAGGATCCGGGTCTGGGCCACGCAGGCCTGGCCGTTGTTCATCCAGGCCGCCGGGATGATCCCGGCCACGGTGGACTCCAGGTCGGCGTCCGGGAGGATCACGGCGGCCGACTTGCCGCCGAGTTCGAGGGTGACCCGGGTGAGGTTGCGGGCGGCGACCTCCATGACCCGCTTGCCGGCCGCGACGGAGCCGGTGAAGGCGACCTTGTCGACGCCGGGGTGCCCGACGAGGTACTCGCTGACCTCGCGGTCGGCGGGCAGGATCGACAGGACGCCCTCCGGCAGCCCGGCCTCGCGGACGATGTCGGCCAGGATGTAGGAGTCCAGGGGCGCCTCGGGTGAGGGCTTGAGGATCACGCAGGAGCCGGTGAGCAGCGCGGGCGCCAGCTTGGCGGCGGCCACGAACTGCGGCACGTTCCAGGGGATGACGGCCGCGACGACGCCCACCGGCTCGCGGCGGACCAGGATCGGGCCGAGCACGCCGGTGCGGCGCTCCTCGTACGGGTAGTCGCGGGCGACCGTGATGGCGGCGTCGTAGACCATCATCGGCCCGAGGGCCTGGGCGAGGACGCTCCAGGAGTACGGGGAGCCGTTCTGGGAGCTGATGGAGCGGGCGATCTCCTCGTGCCGGACGGCTATGGCGTCCTTGATGCGGGTGACGACCGCAATCCGCTCGTCGAGGCTCATGCGGGGCCAGGGGCCCTCGTCGAAGGCCTTGCGGGCGACCGCGACCGCGCGGTCCACGTCGGCGGTGGAGGCGTGCGGGACGCGGCCGATGACCTGCTCGGTATGGGGCGAGACGACCTCGATGGTCCCGCTGCCCAGCGGGTCGGCCCACTCCCCGCCGATGAACAGCTTTCCGTGTTCCACGAGCTCGGTCATGGCTGATGCCTCCTGCGGCCCGGCGCTGGTGTGACTGCCTGCGTGCCGTCCCCTGACGCTCTTTCAGGCTTCGACCCCAGAACTGATACCAGTTCTAGTTCCACTAGTCCACGGCGAGGACGGAAGCGGCGGGGAAGGAACACCCGCGGCATCCGACGGCTGGTCAGGAGTGGCCCTCGATGGTCGACTTGGGCTACTACTGGAACCAGTTCTCGAAACGTACGTCGACAGGGGGCCCGGCATGACCCAGGTGACTCAGGTGACCGACCACGGCGGGGGCGTCCACGGCATCAAGGTGCCCATCCCCGACAACCCGCTCGGCCACACCCTCGTCCACGTCCTCGACACCGACGCCGGGCCCGTCCTCGTCGACACCGGCTGGGACGACCCGGCCTCCTGGGACACCCTGGTCGGGGGCCTCGACGCCCTCGGCATCGCGGTCGCCGACGTCCACGGCGTGGTCATCACCCACCACCACCCCGACCACCACGGCCTCTCCGGCCACGTACGGGAGGCCTCCGGGGCCTGGATCGCCATGCACGCCGCCGACACGGAGGTGGTCCAGCGCACCCGCAGCGCCGAACCGGCCGTCTGGCTGGACTACCTGGCCGTGAAGCTCACCGTTGCCGGCGCCCCCGAGGAGCACGTCGCACCGCTGCGGGCGGCCCGGGAGTCAGGCCGGATGCGCACCCTGCCCGGGCTGCGGGCGGCCCTGCCCGACCGCGAGATCGCGCCCGGTGAGCTGCTGCCCCTGCCCGGGCGCCGGCTCCGCGCCATCTGGACGCCCGGGCACACCCCCGGCCACGTCTGCCTGCACCTGGAGGAACGCCACCCGGCGAACCTGCCGGGCAACGGCCGGCTGTTCTCCGGCGACCACCTGCTGCCGGGCATCTCCCCGCACATCGGCCTCTACGAGGACCCCGAGGACACCCGGGCCACCGACCCGCTGGGCGACTACCTCGACTCCCTCGAACGCATCGGCCGCCTGGCGCCGGCCGAGGTGCTCCCGGCCCACCAGCACGCCTTCACCGACGCCCCGGCCCGGGTGCGCGAGCTGCTGGCCCACCACGAGGAGCGGCTGCAGGGGCTGTGGGAGCTGCTGGGCGAGCCGGTGACCCCGTGGGGGCTGGCGGAGCGGATGGAGTGGAACCGCCCCTGGGCCGAGATCCCCTACGGCTCGCGGAACATCGCCGTCTCGGAGGCGGAGGCCCACCTGCGGCGGCTGGTGAAACTGGGCCGGGCCGAGGCGGTGCCGGGCAGCGACCCGGTGACGTACCGGGCGGTGTGAGACGCGGCACGGCCGGGGGCGGGGCGGACGCACGTACCGGCGCCGGCGTACGGACGGGGACCCGGGCGACACGGGCCCTGCGGGCGGTACCGGGGATCCCGCTGCCCGGTACGGGGCGATCCGCGGCCGGTGCAGGCAAGGGGCGCGGGCCGGGGTTGGCCCCCGGCCGGCCGTACCCGGGCCGGTACAGTGTCGGGGTCGTCAACACTCCACGCAGGGGGAAGCCGGTGCGAATCCGGCGCTGACCCGCAACCGTGAGCCGCCCCGGGCGGCGAGCCGGAATGCCCTGCTGGACGTGCGCGGCTCGCGTCACCGGAACCCCGGTGACCGGCACCGTCGAGGTATACGGAGCCGGAGCCCGGCCCCTCGTGTGCCTGCCTCCCGCTCCCCAGCAGGAGAGGCACCCGCCGCCATGACCGTCCGCCGCAGCGCCGCCGCGCTCGCCGCCACCGCCGTGCTCTGCGTGGCCGCCGCCCCCGCCGCCCTGGCCGCGCCGAGCCCCGCCCCCGCGATACCCGAGGGCCTGTACGGCAAGACCGACCCGACGTACGACGGTGTGTGGCGCCAGTCCTTCGCGCTGCTCGCCCAGGACACCGTGGGCCTGAAGCCCGCTCCGGGGGCCGTCTCCTGGCTGACCGGCCAGCAGTGCGCGAACGGCGCCTTCGCCTCCTTCCGCGCCGACGCCGCCAAGGCCTGCGACGCCAAGACCATGCTCGACAGCAACGCCACGGCCGCCGCCGTGCAGGCGCTGGCGGCCCTGGGCGGCCAGGACGCCGCGGTGAAGAAGGGCGTGGACTGGCTGAAGTCCGTACAGAACGCGGACGGCGGCTGGTCCTACAGCCCGGGCTCCCCGAGCGACGCCAACTCCACCTCCGTGGTGATCGGCGCCCTGGCCGCGGCGGGCGTGAAGCCGGGCGACGTGAAGTCCAAGGCCGGCACCTCCGCCCTCGACGGCCTCCTCCCCTTCCAGCTCGGCTGCGCCGCGAAGGGCGCCGACCGCGGCGCGTTCGCCTACCAGCCCGACAAGGACGGCAAGCTGGCCGCCAACGCCGACGCGACGGCCGCCGCCGCGCTGGCGGGCCTCGGCAAGAACGCCGTCGTCTCGCCGGCCGGCTCCGACGAGCCGGTGACGGTCCCCGAGTGCCCGGCGGGCGCGAAGGGTGCGGCGGACGCGCCGACGGCGGCCGTGGGCGCGGCGTACTACCTGGCCGAGGCACTCAAGAAGGACGGCCACCTGACCGCCGTCACCCCCGGCTCCGACAAGCCGGTGGCGGACGTCGGCAACACCGCCGACGCCGTGATCGCGCTGGCGGCCGGCGGACACGCGGGTGCCGCGCGGGGCGCGTTCGCGTGGCTGGAGAAGAACGCGGGCGAGTGGGCCAAGGGCAGCCCGGCGGGCCTGGGCACGCTGGTGCTGGCCGCCCACGCCATGGGCGAGGACCCCAAGTCCTTCGGCGGCACCGACCTGGTCGCCGCGCTGAACGCGACGGGCCCGGCCCCGCAGGCCGCCGCCGCGACCGCGGCCCCGGAGAAGAAGGAAGAGGAGAAGGACGAGGACTCCGCCTCCGGCGACAGCTCGAAGTGGTGGGTCATCGGCTCCTTCGCCGTCGCCGGCATCGGCATCGGCTTCCTCCTCAGCGGCCGCAAGAAGAAGCATTGACTCCTCCTCTCCCTGACGGGAGGGGATTCCTAGCTCACTTCGGCTGTCCCCTGGCAGGGGGCAGCACTTACAAGATCAGCACCAGCCGGGTTGAGACCAGCCCGGATAAGCATGACGCGGGCGGAATTCTTGTCTCTGGGCGAGACCGCTCCGCACGCCGTGCAGGTGTACGTCCTTTCGGAGAGGGGGAGTGCGTGCTTGGTTCTCGCTCCGCACTGTGCGCAGTCCCTGGTGGTGTGCGCGGGGTGGATCAGGTGCACGGTCCGTCCGTGCTTACGGGCCATCTCGACCAGAGCAGCCTTGGTGGCGCTGATCGCGGCGTCTGCGGCTTTGCGGGCCATGGCGGACTTCGCCAGGAAGCGGGGACGGAAGTCCTCCACGGCGAGGTGGTCGAAGTCGCGGACGACGCGCTTGGCCCACTTGCGTGCGTCGTCCTGCCGCTGCCGGGCGATCTTCTTCGACGCCCTCGCTGCCGCCTTCCGGGCCTTGCGGTAGCCGTTGGTGTCGGGCCGGTTCTCGGGGGTCCGACGGCGGGCCATCATCCGGTGGTAACCGGCCAGCTTGGCCGCGGCTGTGCGTCCGTGTTGTGGGTGCGGCAGGTCGTGGGAGTCGGACGTGGTCGTCGCGGTCTCCTTCACACCCCAGTCGATGCCGATCGCGGCACCCGTGGTGGGCAGCGGCTCGGTCTCGACCGTGACGACGAACGAGGCGTACCAGTGGCCGAGGCTGTCGCGGTACACCCGCACCGACGACGGCGCGGAGGGAAGGTCACGGGACCACACCACCGTCAGCACGATCCCGCCGGCCAGGTGCAGCCGACCGTCCTTGAGTCGGAAGCCCCGGGTCGTGTAGTTCATGGACGGCAGGGCCTCGCGCTTGCGCTTGATGCGCGGCATCCCGGCCCGCTGCCGCATCGGCAGCTTCGCCGTGATGTCCTTCAGCGCCTTCGCGCGGGTTTTCGCGAAGTCCCGGATGATCTGCTGCTGCGGAACACTGGCTCCCTCGCGGAGCCAGGCCATCGAGTGCCGGGCTTCGGTCAGCATCTTGTCCAGCTGCGCCGGACCACACGTGAGCTTCTCGGCTGCGGTCTTGTTCAGGCCGTGGACCTTGCGGGACATCGCCACGCACTCGTTCCACACCCAACGACACCGCGCCCACTCGCCTTCCAGAGCGATACGCGCGGAGGACGACACACGCAGCCGGAACGAGTACCGGGCATGCCCGGACACGCCCTCGCAAGCCAATGCTGCCGTCACGACCAGGAACCTAACAACCCCCACTGACAACGAAAGAGAGCGCAGGTCACAACCCATGCGCAGACAACTCGGCCGCCGCTCCGCCGTTCCCCCGGCCCCGCCCCAGGCCGCCGATCCGACCGGTACCCCCGGCACCGGGCGGGGTTGCCGACAGCGCACGCCGCTCCTCGCTCTGGTCCTCGCGCTCGGCACCGCTCTCACGCTGCTCGGCGCGGGGCCCGCGGTGGCCGCCGGCTACCGCTACTGGTCCTTCTGGGAGGGCACCGGCGGGAGCTGGAGCTACGCGAACCAGGGCCCGTCGACGGCCCGCCCCGGCGACGGCTCCGTCCAGGGCTTCCGCTTCGCGGTGAGCAAGGACGCCCCCGACGCCGCGCGGCCCCGCGCCGCCGCCGACTTCCAGGCGGTCTGCGGGTCCACCCCGGCGGCGGCCGGGAAGAAGCGGGTGGCCCTGGTCATCGACTTCGGCGTGCCCGCCGACGCGCCCGCGGGCGAGACCCCGCCGCGCGCGCAGCCCCGTACCGCCTGCGCGTCCGTGGCGCCGGAAGCCACGACGGCCGAGGCGCTGGCCGCGGTCGCGAAGCCGCTCCGCTACAACAGCGCCGCGCTGCTCTGCGCCATCTCGGGCTATCCCCGGGAGGGCTGCGGCGAGCAGATCGCGCTGCCGGAGGAGAACGGCACCGCCGCACCGACGGCCGCACCGACGGCTGCGGCCCCGTCCTCCGGTACGACCGGCACCACCGGCTCCGGTACGTCCGTGAACCTCCTCATCGGCCTGGCCGCGGTCCTCGCCCTGGGCGCGGCCGCCGTCTGGAAGTCCCGCACCCGCAACCGATGAGCGCGCACGACACCCCTCAGCCGCCCCCGGCCGCGGCGCGGCAGCCCGGGCCCGCCCCGGGCCGCAGCGCCGAGCCGCACCCCGAAGGGGCCGCACCAGACCTCGGAGCGGAACCCGGCCCGGCTCGGGACGCGGCCGCGCGCCTCGCGGGAGCCGTCCCGGACACGGCGGGTGTCGCGCCGGGGTCCGGCGCGCGCTCGGCGCCGGAGCCCGCATCCCCCGCCCCCGGTGTCGAACCGGACGGCGGGGTCAGGGCGTTTCGCGCCCTGGGGGCCGGGGACGGACGCGGCAGCCGAGGGGCCGGCAGGCCCCCCGCCACCCCGAACCGGCACCCGCACCGCCGCCCCCGCACCGCCTCCGGAACCGCCGGACGGCTCACCGCTCCCGTGGCCACCCGGAGCAACGCCGTGCACGCCGGTGCCTGGTGGCTGTGGGCGCTCGGCCTCGCCACGGCCGCCAGCCGCACCACGAACCCCCTCCTCCTCGGCCTGGTCGTCGGCACCGCCGGCTACGTCGTCGCCGCCCGCAAGACCGACGCCCCGTGGTCCCGCTCGTACGCGACCTTCCTGAAGTTCGGCCTGGTCGTGATCGCCATCCGGCTGGTCTTCTCCGTGGTCCTGGGCTCCCCCATCCCCGGCACGCACACCCTCCTCACCCTCCCCGAGCTGCCGCTCCCCGGCTGGGCCCAGGGCATCCGCATCGGCGGCCGCGTCACCGCCGAGCAGCTGGTCTTCGCCTTCTACGACGGGGCCAAGCTGGCCGCTCTCCTCATCTGCGTGGGCGCCGCCAACGCCCTGGCCAACCCGGCGCGGCTGCTGAAGTCGCTGCCGGCCGCCCTGTACGAGGCCGGCGTGGCCGTCGTCGTGGCCATGACCTTCGCGCCCAACCTGGTCGCGGACGTGGCCCGGCTCCGCCACGCGCGCCGCCTGCGCGGCCGCCCCACCGGCGGGGTGAAGGCCGTCCTCCAGATCGGGATGCCGGTGCTCGAAGGCGCCCTGGAGCGCTCGGTGGCGACGGCCGCCGCGATGGACGCGCGGGGGTACGGCCGTACCGCCCGGGTGCCGGCCGCGGTGCGCCGGCTGACCGCCGTCCTCACGCTCGGCGGCCTGCTCGGGGTGTGCGCCGGAACGTACGGACTGCTGGCCGCGGAAGGCGCTTCGTACGGGCTGCCGGTCCTGCTCACCGGCCTCGTCCTCGCGCTGGCCGGGCTCCGGCTCGGCGGCCGGCGCAGCCTGCGCACCGATTACCGGCCCGACCGGTGGGGCGCCCGGTCCTGGCTGATCGCCGGTTCCGGCGCCGCGGTGGCCGCCCTCATGATCCTCGCCGGGTCCTGGGACCCGGAGGCGCTGCGGCCCGGCGTGGTGCCGCTGACCGCGCCGGCCCTGCCGCTGTGGCCCGCGGCGGCGGTGCTGATCGGCCTGCTCCCGGCCTTCGTGGCCCCCGTACCGTCCACAGCCCCCGAGGAGTCCCGGTGATCCGCTTCGAGCAGGTGTCCGTCACCTATGAGGACGCGGCCGTCCCGACCCTCCAGGGGGTGGACCTGACCGTGCCCGAGGGCGAGCTGGTGCTGCTGGTCGGCCCCTCCGGCGTCGGCAAGTCGACGCTCCTCGGCACCGTCTCCGGGCTCGTCCCGCACTTCACCGGCGGCACCCTGCGCGGCCGGGTCACGGTCGCGGGGCGGGACACCCGCACCCATCCGCCGCGCGAGCTGGCGGACGTGGTCGGCACCGTCGGCCAGGACCCCCTGGCCCACTTCGTCACCGACACGGTCGAGGACGAGCTGGCGTACGGCATGGAGTCCCTCGGCCTGGCCCCCGCGGTGATGCGGCGGCGCGTGGAGGAGACCCTCGACCTGCTGGGCCTGAACGAACTCCGCGACCGCCCGCTCGCCTCCCTCTCCGGCGGCCAGCAGCAGCGCGTGGCGATCGGCTCGGTGCTGACCCCGCACCCGAAGGTCCTGGTCCTCGACGAACCGACCTCGGCACTCGACCCGGCCGCGGCGGAGGAGGTCCTGGCCGTGCTCCAGCGGCTGGTGCACGACCTGGGCACGACGGTCCTGATGGCCGAGCACCGACTGGAACGGGTGGTCCAGTACGCCGACCAGGTCGTCCTCCTGCCGGGCCCGGGCCGTGCTCCGGTCATGGGCCCGCCGGCCGACATCATGGCCCTCTCGCCGGTCCACCCCCCGGTGGTCTCCCTGGGCCGCCTGGCCGCCTGGTCCCCCCTCCCCCTCTCCGTCCGCGACGCCCGCCGCCGCTCCGCTCCGCTCAGGTCCCGCCTGACCGCCCTCCCGACCCCGCAAACGGGCCCCGCCGCGCCCGGCACAGCAGTCCCAGCCCCTCCGACAGCAACCCCAGCCCCTCCAACGCACGACGACCGGGACCCAGGGCCCGCCGCACCCACCGCGCCAACCCCTGCCCCTCCGACCTACGACGACCGGGACCCGGGACCCGCCGCACCCACCGCAGCAACCCCAGCCCCTCCGGCGTTTGAGGAGCGGGGTCCGGGGCGGAGCCCCGGTTTCGGGATGGGGGTCCCCCCAGCGAAGCGAGGGGGAGGGCGGGTAGGGGAACTTCTCCAGCGGTTCCGGCGCCCCGAAGCTACCGGCCCCGGCACCGGACCCAGCAGCAGAACGCCCAGCACCGGCACGGGAACCGGCACCAAAACGCGCCGCGGGGGCACCGGCACGCAACCAGAACCCCCGGCGGAGCCCGCCCGTACCCGGAACCTGGCGGTACGCCGAACCCGCACCGAGATCCTCCGCGGAATCACCCTGACCCTCGCCCCCGGCGAGATCACCGCCCTCATGGGCCGCAACGGCGCCGGCAAGTCCACCCTCCTCGCCACGCTCGTCGGCCTCCTCGAACCCCACACCGGCGAGGTGACCGTCGGCGGCCGCGCGCCCGCCGCCACCCCGCCGGCCCAGATGCTGCGCCACGTCGGCCTCGTACCGCAGGAGCCGCGCGACCTCCTGTACGCCGACACGGTCGCCGCCGAGTGCACGGCGGCGGACCAGGACGCGCAGGCGGCCCCCGGCACCTGCCGGGAACTGGTCGCCGCCCTCCTCCCCGGCGTCCCGGACGACACGCACCCCCGCGACCTCTCCGAGGGCCAGCGGCTGGCGCTCGCGCTGGCGATCGTGCTCACGGGACGGCCGGCCCTGCTGCTGCTCGACGAGCCGACCCGCGGCCTGGACTACGCCGCCAAGGCCCGGCTCGTCGAGGTCCTGCGGGGCCTGGCCGCGGAAGGCCACGCGATTCTGCTGGCCACCCACGACGTGGAACTGGCCGCCGAGCTGGCCCACCGGGTGGTGATCCTGGCCGGCGGCGAGGTCGTCGCGGACGGGCCCACCGCCGAGGTGGTGGTCTCCTCGCCCGCCTTCGCCCCGCAGGTGGCGAAGATCCTGGCCCCCGGCCACTGGCTCACGGTCGCCCAGGTCGCCCGGGCCCTCGCCCAGGAGCCCACCGCATGACCGGCACCCCCGCCCCCCGCAACAACCACACCCACCACACCAACCGCACCAAAGCCACCCGCCCCATCCGCATCGGCCCCCGCGCCGCCGCGGCCCTGATCCTGGTCTCCCTCATCGGCATCGCCGCCTTCGGCTGGCCCCTGCTCGCCGCCCCCGCCTCCGGCATCGCGCACGCCCAGGACGCCCCCTGGCTCTTCGCGGCCCTGCTGCCCCTCCTGGTCGGAGTCGTCGTCGCCACCATCGCCGACGACGGCATCGACGCGAAGGCCGTGGCCATGCTCGGCGTGCTGGCCGCCGTCGGCGCGGCCCTGCGCCCGCTCGGTGCCGGTACCGCCGGCCTGGAGCCGATGTTCTTCCTGATGGTGCTGAGCGGCCGCGTCCTCGGCCCGGGCTTCGGCTTCGTGCTGGGCGCGGTCACGATGTTCGCCTCCGCCCTGCTCACCGGCGGGGTCGGGCCGTGGATGCCGTTCCAGATGCTGGCGCTCGGCTGGTTCGCCATGGGTGCCGGCCTCCTTCCGGCCCCGGACCGGCTGCGCGGCCGGGGCGAGCTGGCGCTGCTCTCCGCGTACGGCTTCCTCGGCGCCTTCGCGTACGGCACCGTCATGAACCTCCAGGGCTGGGTGCTCATCTCGGGGATGGGCACCGGGGTCTCCTTCCAGGCCGGCGACCCGGTGCCCGAGAACCTGGTCCGCTTCCTCGCCTACTGCCTGACCACGTCGATGGGCTGGGACCTCGGCCGGGCCGCGCTGACCGTCGTACTGACCATGGCGCTGGGCGGAACGCTGCTCCGCGCGCTGCGCCGGGCCACTCGAAAAGCTGCCTTTGAGACCCCGGTCACCTTCGAATCCGCACTCGGGGGCCCCTCAGACACCCCAAAAAATGTGCATGAACTGTGACGGATGGCGACATCCGGGCCCGAAACCGGTGAGGCGGCCCACAGGACCCAGGTCACATACGAACCGGGACCGTAGTCCCTGAGCGAGGTCCCCACCCCCACCCCACGCCCCCTCCCACCTGCACGGACGTCGATCGGACCGGCCCGGCGCCGCGACCCCCGGCTCCGACCGTCCGTAGTAGGAGGGGGTCGTTGCAGCCCTGCAACAGCCCGGCTAAAACTGGATGAGTCGCCGAGCGGCCCGGGTGGTTCACCCCCGGGGACAACCGCCGGAAGGCAGCCGGGTCCCCCGCGGACCACGGACTGCGCGCACCCCCTCATCCGACGTGAGTGGCTCACGCGTGTCCTCGGCATGCCTGCGACCGTCCTGTTCCCTACGGAAGGTTCTCCGTGTCCAACGCCGTCATCCGCCGCATCGCCGCCAGCAAGAAGACCCTCGCGGGCACCGTCATCGGCCTCACCGCCGCCGGTACCCTCCTGGCCGCGGTTCCGGCCCAGGCCGCCCCCGCGAGCCCCAAGGCGATCGCCCAGCAGATGATCAAGGACCCGGCCCAGTTCGCCGCGTTCAGCAAGATCGTGGAGCACGAGAGCGGCTGGGACTACACCGCCACCAACTCCTCCTCCGGTGCCTACGGCCTGGTCCAGGCCCTGCCGGGGTCGAAGATGGCCTCTGCCGGCTCTGACTGGAAGACCAACCCGGCCACCCAGATCAAGTGGGGCCTGGACTACATGAACGAGCGCTACGGCTCCCCGGTCGGCGCCTGGAACTTCTGGCAGGCCAACCACTGGTACTAAGCCGCCGCACAGCCGGCAGGCGACCAGCAGAGCGTGGCGTCACCAGACCACGGCGTCGGCGGACCGCAGACGCACGAAGGCCCCGGTGGCCGGCCTCCCCAGGCCGGCCACCGGGGCCTTCCCCCATCCCCAGGGGCTTCGGGCGGCCCGGCGGCCCGGCACCGGAGCCGGCACACCCGGCTCCGGCGCCGCCGCCGGTCAGAGCCGCTGGATGATCGTCCCGGTGGCCAGCGCCCCGCCCGCACACATGGTGACCAGCGCGAACTCCTTGTCGCGCCGCTCCAGCTCGTGCAGGGCGGTGGTGATCAGGCGGGCCCCGGTGGCGCCCACCGGGTGGCCGAGGGCGATGCCGCCGCCGTTGACGTTGACCTTCTCCAGGTCCTGGTCGAAGACCTTGGCCCAGCTGAGGACCACGGAGGCGAAGGCCTCGTTGATCTCCACCAGGTCGATGTCCTTGAGCGACATCCCGGCCTTGCCCAGCACGGCCCGGGTGGCGTCGATCGGCCCGTCGAGGTGGAAGTGCGGGTCGGAGCCGACCAGCGCCTGGGCGACGATCCGGGCGCGCGGCTTCAGCTTGAGCGCGCGGGCCATCTTGCGCGAGGCCCACATCACGGCCGCGGCGCCGTCGGAGATCTGCGAGGAGTTGCCGGCCGTGTGGATGGCGGTCGGCATCACGGGCTTGAGGCGGGCCAGCGCCTCCATGGAGGTGTCGCGCAGCCCCTCGTCGCGGTCGACCAGCCGCCACATGCCCTGTCCGGCGCGCTGTTCGTCCTCGGTGGTGGGCACCTGGACGGCGAAGGTCTCCCGCTTGAAGCGCTCCTCGGCCCAGGCCACGGCCGCCCGCTCCTGCGAGAGCACGCCGAGCCGGTCGACGTCCTCACGGGTCAGTCCACGGTGGCGGCCGATGCGCTCGGCGGCCTCGAACTGGTTGGGGAGGTCGACGTTCCACTCGTCCGGCCAGGGCTTGCCGGGGCCGTGCTTGGACCCGGAGCCGAGGGGGACGCGGCTCATGGCCTCGACGCCGCAGGCGATGCCGATGTCCATGACGCCGCTGGAGATCATGTTGGCGACCATGTGGTTGGCCTGCTGTGAGCTGCCGCACTGGCAGTCCACGGTGGTGGCGGCGGTCTCGTACGGCAGGCCCATGGCGAGCCAGGCGTTGCGCGCGGGGTTCATCGACTGCTCGCCGGCGTGGGTGACCGTGCCGCCGACGATCTGCTCGACGCAGTCGGGCTGGATGCCGGTGCGGGCGAGCACCTCGCGGTAGGTCTCGCCCAGCAGGTAGGCCGGATGGAGGTTCGCGAGTGCGCCTCCGCGTTTGCCGATGGGCGTGCGTACGGCTTCGACGATGACGGGTTCCGCGGCCATGAGCTCGTCCTCTCCTCCACAGCGGGCGGGCCGTCCCGGCGGCCCGCGGCAGCTGTGTGTCGTGTCGTCCCTGTCCGGGCCCGAATCGGCGGACGGCCCGAACCCCCCGAACTAGTACGCGTTCTAGTTCTCCCCGCAGTCTTATGACCGGAACCCCGGCTCCGCAAGGGTCTTGCGCGGGACTGCACGATTTCCGCACGCGCGGGGAGGGCGGCCGCGGGTAACAGTCCGCGCCGCAGGCCTTGTCACTTCTAGAACTCGTTACTACCTTCAAGCCAACTTCTGATGGGCCGTCAGACCTTGGAGTTGCCGATGCCCTGCCCCGCGCTGCCCGAAGGCTTCGACGCCACGGACCCCGACCTCCTCCAAGCCCGCGTCCCCTTCCCGGAGTTCGCCCAGCTGCGGCAGACCGCACCGGTCTGGTGGTGCCCGCAGCCGCGCGGCATCACCGGCTTCGACGACGAGGGCTACTGGGCCGTCACCCGGCACGCGGACGTCAAGTACGTCTCCACGCACCCGGAGTTGTTCTCCTCCACCACGAACACCGCGATCATCCGCTTCAACGAGCACATCCGGCGCGAGCAGATAGATGCCCAGCGCCTGATCATGCTGAACATGGACCCGCCCGAGCACACCCGGGTCCGCCAGATCGTCCAGCGCGGCTTCACCCCGCGCTCGATCCGCGCCCTGGAGGACACGCTGCGCGAGCGGGCGCGGCGGATCGTGGCGGAGGCCAAGGCCGGGGCGGGCGACGGCAGTTTCGACTTCGTCACCAAGATCGCGTGCGAGCTGCCGCTCCAGGCCATCGCCGAACTCATCGGCGTTCCCCAGGAGGACCGCTCCAAGCTCTTCGACTGGTCGAACCGGATGATCGCGTACGACGACCCGGAGTACGCGATCACCGAGGAGGTCGGCGCCCAGTCGGCCATGGACCTCATCGCCTACGCGATGAACATGTCGGCCGACCGCAAACAGTGCCCCGCCAAGGACATCGTGACCCAGCTCGTCGCGGCCGAGGGGCAGGGCAACCTCAGCTCGGACGAGTTCGGCTTCTTCGTCCTCGTGCTGGCCGTCGCGGGCAACGAGACCACCCGCAACGCCATCAGCCACGGCATGCACGCCTTCCTCACCCACCCCGACCAGTGGGAGCTGTACAAGCGGGAGCGGCCGTCCACCGCGGCCGAGGAGATCGTCCGCTGGGCCACGCCGGTGGTCTCCTTCCAGCGCACCGCCACCCAGGTCACCGAGCTCGGCGGCCAGAAGATCCGGGCGGGCGACCGCGTCGGGATGTTCTACTCCTCCGCCAACCACGACCCGGAGGTGTTCGAGAACCCCGAGGCCTTCGACATCACCCGCGACCCCAACCCCCACCTGGGCTTCGGGGGCGGCGGACCGCACTTCTGTCTCGGCAAGTCGCTGGCCGTCCTGGAGATCGACCTGATCTTCAACGCCCTGGCCGACGCCCTGCCGGACCTCAGGCTGACGGGCGAGCCGCGGCGGCTGCGCGCCGCGTGGCTGAACGGCATCAAGGAGCTCCAGGTCAGCCACGGCTGACCCGGGTCCCGGCGGCAGGGGCCACCACTCCCACGCCCCCGGCCCCTGCCGCCCGCGCGTCCCGCCCCCGGACCGGCCGCCGGTACGCACGCGGCCGCGCGGCCGCCCGCACGCACGCGCCCACCCGGGCCGGCGTACGGGCACACGCGCCCACCCGGGCCGGCGTACGGGCACACGCGCCGGCCCGCGACCCGGGCGCACCCGTTCGGGTGGCGGTCCGGACCGAACGGGGCGATCCTTACGTCAGCGGCGATCCAGCCGGAAGGGGCGCCGGGGCAGCTGTGCCCCGGTGCCCCTTCCGGCACACCCAAAGCGTTACCCGCTCTCCTCTTCCCCGTGTCCTGGCCCGGTTAGGTTTCCCCGAGCAACAAAAGGCCCGCGCCCGTGCCGCCCGCGCCCGTCCGGCGGGTTCCGGCCGCCACCACCGAGGGGAAACCGCCTGATGCGCCCGAGCCGCGCCCTCACCGCCGCCGCGGCGGCCGTCGCCGTCCTGCTGCCCGGCGTCACCGGGTGCGCGCCCGAGGACGGGGCGGAGGCCCGTACCCCCTCGGCCCCGGCCGCCGCGTCGCCGCAGGCCACCGCCTCCCCCACGGCGTCCGCCGCTCCCTCCGCCCCGGCCGCTCCGGCCGCGGGCACCTCGGCCCCGCACACGCCCGCGGCGCGTCCGTCGGCGGGCAGCCCGGCACCGTCGAAGAGCCCGTCCCGGCCGCCCGTGCCGACGTACCTCTCGATGTCCGTGTCCGCGCCCGGCGGGCAGCTCTCGCTGAAGCCGGGCGGACCGGGGCAGGAGTTCACGGTCACCCTGAAGAACGGCAACACCCGGTCGTACCGGAGCCTGCTGCTCGCGTTCCAGCTGGAGATCATGCCGGGCGGTACGGGCGGCTGGGTCCTGGAGCGCTGGGACCGCGCCGCCGGCAGCTGGCGCCACGCCGACCTGCGGATCGCGAACGACGTCATGCCGCCCTCGATGTACGCGGGCGGCAGCCCCCTCGCCCGGGACGCGGTCTCCGTACGCCGCTACCGCCTCCGCGCCGAGACCGGCGCCGCCCCCGGCCCGAACCCGCTGATGGTCTCGCTGATCGACACCGCCCACGACACGCGCCACTCGTACGCGTACCTGCCCCAGACCACCCTGGCCCCCTGAGACGCCGCGCCCCCGGTGGGGTCGCTACGCGGCACCCGCCGCCGTCAGGACCGCGATCGGCAGGAGCAGGATCCACTGCGGCAGCCGGAGCAGCGGCTTCGACCAGCCGGCCGACAGCGTGACGACCAGGAAGGCGACCGCGTACGCGGCGAAGTGCGCGGCCACGAACCACGCCATCAGACCGGTCGCCGACGTGTCGCCCGCGAGCGCGAGCCAGACCAGGGCGGCCGCGGAGAGCACCAGGTCGACGCTCACCATGTGCCACACGGCGTGCATGACGCGCCTGGGTTCGTCAGCCAGCCCGCAGGACAGCAGCGGGCGCACCACGTCCCGGTGTCCGGCGACGATGTGCACCGCGGCCACACCGAACGCGGTGATGCCCGCCGCGAGAAGCCAGCCGTTCACCGGACCTCGATTCCTTTGGCCATCACGGCGGCCAGCCGGCCGGCCAGCTGGGGGCCGGGGTGTTCCCCGACCAGGCCGACGTGGAAGAAGACGGCTCCGGCCAGGGTGTCAAGGACCAGGTCCACGGGCGTGTCGGCCGCGATCTCCCCGCGCGCCGCGGCGCGCTCGAAGACGATCAGCAGCCGCTCCTTCGACGGGGCCAGGAAGTCGCTGCGGATCCGCTCCTTCAGCACCGGATCGGCAGCGAAGTCGGCGAGCAGCCCCGGAAGCGCGGCTGCCGCGGCGGGTGCCTGGAACTCGTCGACCAGGCCCTGCATCAGTACGGTCAGATCCCCCGTCAGCGTTCCGGTGTCCGGGACCGGAGCCTGGTCGGTGGTCGTGAACACGGCCTCGAAGACCAGTTCCGGCTTGCCCCGCCACCTCCGGTAGACGGTGTCCTTGCCGACACCGGCACGGGCGGCCACCGCCCCGATCGAGGTCGCGGCGTAGCCGACCTCGGTCACCAGCTCTGCGGCCGCACCGACGATCGCCTGGTGCGAGCGGGGATCCCTGGGACGTCCTCTGGAGGACGGAGAGGAGCTCATACGATTTACGATACGGGTCGACCCGTTTGGGAAACAACCCCCCGCTCAGCGCGTGCGCTTTCCGGTGGGGCGCCGGCGGCGGGCGCGGATCACGAGGGCCGCGAAGACCACGACCGAGGTGACGGCTCCGACCAGGGTGCCGCCGCGGAACCAGGGAGCCTCCACGTCCATGGTCCGCTGGCCGGCGTGGGCCGCGCTGCCGTTGCCGACGACGACGCTGAGCGTCCAGAGGTTCGGCAGCGCCAGCAGCAGCGCCAGGGCCAGCCAGCCCGCGGTCGCCTTCGCGGAGCTGCGGCGGCGCAGCCCGGTCCAGGCCACCAGCAGGGGCAGCAGCGTGCAGAGGATCCCGAAGGCCAGACCCAGGAGGAGGCCGGTGGCGAGGCTGCCGCCCACCGCGTCGCCGATGCGGTGGGCCCACCAGCGGGGGACGGTCGCGGCCAGGACGAAGTAGCCGACGACCACCACGACCAGGGCCCCGCCACCGAACAGGGCCCGCCTGCGCCGGTCGGGCCCCCCGGAGGCCGTACCCCGCGCCACCGTGTCCTGCCGCCGTGCGCTCATGATCCGATGCTGGCACCGGACCGCCGCCCGCGCAGCGCGGGCGGTACGGACGCCAGGGAGTCCCCGCCCGGCGGCGCGGGCGCGGTCCCGCTGCCGCGGGGGCCCGACAGCACGTACACCAGGGCGAAGCCGGCGGCCACGACGGCCGCGCCCCCGACGGCGTCCAGGACCCAGTGGTTGGCCGTGGCCACGATCGCGCAGAGCGTGACCGCCGGGTGCACCAGGCCCAGGGCCTTCTGCCAGGGCCGGCGGGCCAGTGCGAAGACCACCAGCCCGCACCACAGCGCCCAGCCGAAGTGCAGCGAGGGCATCGCCGCGTACTGGTTGGAGATCGCGGTCATGGCGCCGTACTGCGGATCGGCCAGGTCCTGCGGTCCGTGCACGGTGTCGATGAAACCGAGCCCGGGCATCAGGCGCGGCGGCGCCAGCGGGTAGAGCCAGAACCCGGCGAGGGCCAGGACGGTGGCCAGCCCGAGGGAGGCCCGTGCCCAGCGGTAGTCGCCCGGGCTGCGCCGGTAGAGCAGCGCCAGGATCGCCAGCGGCACCACGAAGTGGAAGGACGTGTAGTAGAAGTCGAAGAAACCCCTCAGCAAGGGTCGGCCCACGACCGCGTGGTTGACGGCGTGTTCGATGTCGATGCCGAGCCACCCCTCCAGGGAGTGGATCCGGCGTCCGTGGCCCTCGGCGAGGGCACGGCTGTCGGGGGCCGCGGCGCGGATGTGCGAGTAGAGCGAGTAGCCGACCCGGATCAGCAGCAGTTCGAGCAGCAGGTTGGGGCGGCTGAGCACGCGGCGCCAGAACGGCAGCAGCGGTATTCGCGACCACCGGGCCGGGGCGGGCGGCGCGTACGCGGTGGGGACCGGGTGGTGCCAGTGGGGCGACGTACGCGGCAGGAACGGGACCGCGCAGGCGGCGGCGAGGGCCGCGAGGAGCAGCACGTTGTCCCGTACGGGTGCCAGCAGCGCGAGGTTGGGCAGCAGGACGTCGCTGGGCAGGGTCATGACCAGGACCACGGTCACCGGCCACACGGCCCGGTCGGCAGCACGGGTGCCGACCTTGCCTGCGGCCGCGAGCAGCACCCAGAGCAGTTGGTGCTGCCAGCCCCCGGGCGAGACGGCGACCGCGACGCAGCCGGTGAGCGCGACGGCCAGCAGCGGCTGCCCGTCACGGGCGTACCGGACGGCGCGGCGCAGGCCGAGGAGGCAGACGGCGGCGGCGAGCAGGCCGAGGAGGCCGGTCTCCAGGGGGCCGGAGAGGCCCAGGCGCAGAAGCGCGCCGTGCAGGGACTGGTTCGCGGGGCTGTCCGCCCGGTCGCCGAGGCCGGTTCCGGCGAGGTGGTGCACCCAGTACGTCCACGAGTCGCGCGGCAGTGCGGCCCAGGCGAGGGCGGAGCCGGCGGCGAAGGTGACGGCAGTGGACCGGGCCGCGGTGCGGCGGCCGGTGGACCAGAGCAGCGGGACGAAGAGGAGGAGGGCGGGCTGGAGCGCAGCGCCGAGGCCCACGAGGAGACCGGAGGTCCGCTCGCCGGGCACCCGCAGGCAGCCGGAGAGCACGAGCAGGACGGGGATGATGCTGGTCTGGCCGAGGGTGAAGGTGCCGCGGACGGGCAGCGAGACCATCGTCAGCGCGATGGCGACGGGCGCCGCGAGCAGGGCCGTGCGGCGGGGCACGGGGCCGGGGAGCGAGCGGGCGGCGACCAGGCCGACGGCGGCGACGAGCAGCAGGGTGCCGAAGGTCCAGGCGACGCCGAGGGCCTGCTGGGCGGAGCTGGTCAGGGGGCTGAGGACGAGTCCGGAGAAGGGCGTGCCGGTGAAGCGGGGGCCGTCGACGGCGTCGTAGAGGCCCCCGGAGACGTGCAGGACGCCGTTCTCGCCGATCCAGGTGTCCGGGTCGGCGAGGCGGCGGCCGGGCGGCAGCCGGAGTGCCGTGGCCGCCTGACGTGCCGCCAGGAGGGCGGCGAGCAGCCAGAGTACGGCGCGTGCCGCCGTCAGCCGGGGGTCTGCGCCGAGGGCCGCGGCCGCGGCAGGCCCGTTCACAGCGTTGTGGTCCGCCGCGTCAGCCACGCGCCATCGGCCTCCTGCCGTAGTGCTTTGTCGGGAATGCTCGGACGACGATAGTGCGGGGGCCCGCACACACCGGACCGAACTTCTCGTTCCGCCCACCTCGCCCACCCCGCGGAACACCGCCCGCCGGCTGTGCTCCCAGGTGCCGCTGCGGCCGGGAACGCACCGGCCAGAGGGGGTGCCGGGCCCTTGTGCGCGGTGTTTCGGGGCTTCGCCCGGCCGGTCCCGGGAGGGCGGTCAACGGGTCCGCACACACCACCCGACCGTGCACACCGTCCCCCTGACGGAGCATCGGCCGGGCCCCGGGCCCCCTCCGCACGGCGTCCCGATGCCACCTCCGGCAAGATGGGCGGCATGAGCATCGTCAAGATCAATGTGCTGACCGTGCCGGACGAGCAGCGGGAGGTCCTGGAGAAGCGCTTCGCCTCGCGCGCCGGTTCCGTCGAGAACTCCGACGGCTTCGAGTGGTTCGAGCTGCTGCGCCCGGTCGAGGGCACGGACACCTACCTCGTGTACACGCGCTGGCGTGACGAAGCGGCCTTCCAGGCCTGGATGGAGGGCCCCATGAAGGCCGCCCACCAGGGCGGGTCGGGCGGGTCCGCGGAGGGCGCGGGTGGCGGTGCGGGCACGGGTGCCGGTGCCGGTGCCGGCGAGCGCCCCAGGCCGGCCGCGTCCGCGTCGACGCTGTGGTCGTTCGAGGTCGTCCAGCAGGCGGCGCCGAAGCAGGGCTGAGTCCCGGTCCGGCCCGACACGCCGCTGCGCCCCCGCCCGATGGACGGGCGGGGGCGCAGGGGCGCGTCAGGGCCGGGGCAGGGTCAGGACTTGGCCTTCGGGGGTCCCCAGAAGGCGTTCTCCTCGTCGATGTCCTCGGTGCACCCGTCGATGTCCGTGACTTTTCCTCCCACGATGGTGAAGAACAGTCCCTGCCGGATCTCCAGGCCGTGGTCCCCGCGGTCGGCCCGGGAGGTGTGGAAGGCCATCACGTGCCCGCGCCCGTCGGCGAGCACCGATTCGACCTGCACCTGCATCGTGCCGTTGGTCTCCCTGCCGAGTGTGCGGTACAGCTCCAGAACCGCTTCGCGGCCCTTGTGGTGGCCCGAGATCAGGTTGTTGCCGGGCACGTGGTGGACGACGTCCGCCGTCAGCAGCGAGGACAGCATGTCCATGTCCCCGTTGGCGAACGCCAGGTAGCCGCGACGCACCAGGGCCGCGTCCGGATGCTCCGACATGGCGGTTCACACCCTTCCATCCCTTGATTTGGCGGTTTTTCCTATCATCCGCCCGGCCCTGTGGATATTCCACGCGGCGGCTGGGGGCGGGCGCCCATGATGGCGGCATGAACGCGATGAACTGGACCGTTGCCCCCGAATCCTTCGCCACCCCCGACGCCGCCGAGCTGCGGCGGGCCTATCTGGCGGAAGTGGCCGGCCGGTACTGGGGCAGACCCGTCACCGACGCCGAGCTCGACCAGGGCCTCGCCGACGACCCCGCCGACGGGCTCGTCCGGCCCACCGGCGAGTTCGTGGTCGGCCGGTACGACGGGAGGCCGGGCGCGTGCGCCGGGCTGCGGATGCTGGACGCCGGCACGGCCGAGCTGACGCGGGTGTACGTACGCCCCGAGCTGCGCGGCACGGGCGGCGGCGGGGCCCTGCTGGCGGCCCTGGAGGAGGCGGCGCGGTCCCTTGGCGCGGAGCGCATACGCCTGGACACGCGGAACGACCTGGTGGAGGCGCGGGGCCTCTACGCCAAGCACGGGTACGTGGAGATACCGGCGTACAACTCCGGCCCCTACGCGGAGCACTGGTTCGAGAAGCGGCTGGCCTGACGGCCCCCGAGGGGGGCGCCCCGGCTGGGGTCGCGGCTCAGTGGGCCGCGTGGTCCCGGCGCGCGAGCCTGTCGTAGGGCTCCTCCGCGTCGGAGCCGCACAGCTCGACGTTGAGCTGCTCGACCAGCTTCACCAGGTCCGTGGGCCGGTCCGGGCCCCACCAGTCGCCGAGCAGTTCGGCGAGGGACTGCTGCCGCGCGTCGGCGAGCCGTGCGGCGGTCTCGCGGCCCCGGTCGGTGAGCACCAGCGGCAGTCCCACGCGGACCGCCAGCCCCCGCGCCTCGACCTCGCGCGCCGCGTCCGTGATGACGTGCAGCGGGACCGAGGTGCGCTCCGCGAGCACCGCAGGCTCGGCCGAGCCGTACTTGTTGATGCGCAGCAGCAGCCAGCTGGAGGCGGGCAGCAGGTCATAGCCGGCCTTGGCGGTGATCTTCTCGTAGACGTGCTTGCGGCCCTCGCGCGTGCCCAGCACCGACAGGGCCCGGGCCACCTCCTCGTGGGAACTGCGCTGCACGGGGTTGGAGGCGAGCGTCTCGGTGACGTCCGGGGCGGTGACCGAGGTCCGGAGCTTGTCCTCCTTGAGGAACCAGGCCACCGCGAAGGCGACCAGGACCACGGGCACGGCGTAGAGGAAGACGTCGGTGATGGCGGTGGCATAGGCGTCCAGCACCCGGGGCTGGAGGTCGGCGGGGAGTGCGGAGACGGCCCGGGGGTCGGCTTCGAGGCTGCCGACGGTGCCGGGGGGCAGCGGCTCGCCGGCCAGGCTCTCGTTGAGCTTGTCGTCGAGGCCGTTGGTGAAGACCGTGCCGAAGACGGCCACGCCGAAGGAGGCGCCGATGGAGCGGAAGAAGGTGGCGCCCGAGGTCGCGACCCCGAGGTCGGAGTAGCTGACGGCGTTCTGCACCACCAGCACCAGCACCTGCATCACCAGTCCGAGTCCCACGCCGAAGACGAAGAAGTAGACGCTCATCTCCCAGGTGGAGGTGGTGCGCTCCAGCTGGTGCAGGAGGAGCAGGCCGACGGCGGTCACGCCGGTGCCGGCGATGGGGAAGACCTTCCAGCGGCCGGTGCGGCTGACGATCTGCCCGGAGGCGGTGGAGGCGATCAGCATGCCGAGGACCATCGGCAGCATGTGGACGCCGGACATGGTCGGCGACACGCCCTGGACGACCTGGAGGAACGTGGGGAGGTAGACCATCGCGCCGAACATCGCGAAGCCGACGATGAAGCTGATCACCGAGCAGAGGGTGAAGGTGCGGATGGCGAAGAGCTTCAGGGGCAGCACCGGCTCCGCCGCCCGGCGCTCGACGAAGACGAAGGCCACCAGCAGCACGGCACCCAGCACGGCCAGGCCGATGATCATGGCCGAGCCCCAGCCCCAGGTGTCGCCGAGGGAGGCCACCAGCACCAGACAGGTGGCGACCGAGGCGATGAGGACGGTGCCGAGGTAGTCGATGGTGTGGCGCTCCGCGCGCACCGGGATGTGCAGGACCGCCGCGATCACGACGAGGGCGACGATGCCGATGGGGAGGTTGATGTAGAAGACCCAGCGCCAGCTGAGGTGGTCCACGAACAGGCCGCCGAGCAGCGGGCCGAGGACACTCGTGGCACCGAAGACCGCGCCGAACAGGCCCTGGTACTTGCCGCGCTCCCGGGGCGGGACGATGTCGCCGACGATCGCCATGGACAGCACGATCAGTCCGCCGCCGCCCAGACCCTGCAGGGCGCGGAAGCCGATGAGCTGCGGCATGTTCTGCGCGAGCCCGCAGAGCGCCGACCCGATCAGGAAGAGGACGATGGCCCCCTGGAAGAGCTTCTTGCGCCCGTACTGGTCGCCCAGCTTGCCCCAGAGCGGGGTCGCCGCCGTCGAGGCCAGCATGTAGGCGGTGACGACCCAGGAGAGGTGGTCCATGCCGCCGAGGTCGCTGACGATCGTCGGCAGCGCGGTGGAGACGATGGTCTGGTCGAGCGCCGCGATCAGCAGGCCCAGCAGCAGGGCTCCGATCGCGACGAGCACGCTGCGCCGGGTGTGCTCCGCGCCGGGTCCGCCGCCGGGGTCCAGGTGGGTGGGGGCCACTTCCTGAGCCATGGACTCCTCCTCAGCGCAGATCCACATCTCCATCCTGGGGGGTGTGTCCGGTTATGGCCTGTCGGACGGTTGGGCGGGCCCCGCCGGGTCTGCATAATCGCTGGCAGTTGCCAGGGAGGGGATCCGTCAGTGAGCGCAGAGCGCTGTCCGGTTTGCGATGCTGCCAGAGGTGGCTGCGCATGCGCACCGGTCAAGGGCATGGACCCCCTCCGCATCCGCCCGTACGTGACGAGGCCCGCCCGCCCGCCCCACGACGCGGACACCACACCACCCCGCCTCCTCGGCGTGGTCCAGCCCCCGCCGACGTGGCCCCCGACCCCCCAGCCGCCGGCACCCCCGGCCTGGACCCAGCCCACGCCCGGCAGCCCGGAATCGGAACCCGCCGGGGGCCTGTCCGGAACCCCGGAAGCGGAATCCGGGTGGACCCCGTCGATCGACCCGGAAGCCGATCCCGTATGGGGTCCGTCAGGCTCCTCCGACACCGGGCCCGCCCCGGGACGGCGCGGCACCCCGGAAAGCGCCCCCGGCCGGGGCGGGGCCGGCGCCGGTGCAACCAGCCCCGCGTGGGGCCCGCCCACCGACGCACAACCCGGACCCCCCTGGGGCTCGTCCGGCACCCCGGAAGCGGAGGCCGCATGGGGTCCGTCCGGCAGCAGAGGAGGCAGCGCCGCCCGCACCCCCGCCCACACGGAAACCGGACCCGCCTGGGGCCCTTCCGGCACCCCGGAAGCAGACCCTGCGTGGAGCCCGTCCGGCGGCCAGGCGGCCAGCCCGGCCCGGACCCCCGCCGACACGGAAAGCGGACCCGCCTGGGGGCCCTCCGGCACCCAGGAAGCGGAAGCCACATGGGACTCGTTCCGAGGCGCGGAGGTCGATCCCGCGTGGGGTCGGGGCTCCACCACGCCCATGTCCGCCGCCGCGTCGCCCGCGGCCCACACCGTCTGGGCACGGCCGGAAACCGCACCGAACGCCGACCCCACCCCCTGGCCACCGCACGCCATGACGCCGGGCGGCCCGGACGCGGCCCGGCCCGGTGGCTCCGTCCCGCAGGGGCCGGACGGCTCCCGTGCCTCGGACGAGGCTGCCTGGACCCGCCTCGGGACGACGGCGGAGGTCGCCGGCCACGCGCCCGAGCCCGGCCACGACGACGCGGACGGGTACGCCACGCAGGTCCTGCCACCCGTGCCCTCCGGCATGCCCGGCCCCGGGCACGACGCCCACGCGCCGATACCGGGCCCGGACGGCTTCGCCGGGCACGGATCCCCGTACGGCGCACCGGCCTATGACGACTCCACCACGGAGCTGCGCGCGGTCACGCTCGGCGCCGCACCCTCAGCCGGCCGCAACCGCGGCGGGCGCAAGGGGCTGCCCCTGATGGTGGCCGCCGCGGTGGCGGTGGTCGGTGTCGCCGCCCTGACCGCCGGGCTGTTCTCGGACGACGGCGAAGCCGACCGCGCCCTCCCGGACCCGAAGCTGTCGGCCCCCGCCGTCACCGTCGCCCCGGACGGGCCCTCGGGCGACCCCGAAGCCCCCTCCGCCGACCCCTCGGCCACATCCGACGAGGACGAGGACGGAGCCGAGGAGTCGACCTCCCCCACCGCCACGGTGGAAGCCGCCCCGACCGGGGACCCGTCCGACGCGTCCGGGGACCCCACGCCCAACCCCACCCGCACCAAACCCTCCACCGGCACCACCACCCCCGCCGCCACCACAGCCCCCACCCTGCGCGAGGGGGACCAGGGCCCGGAGGTCGTCGAACTCCAACAGCGCCTGAAGGAGGGGCAGTACTACTGGGGCCCGGCGAACGGGCGCTACAGCCGCAAGGTGGAAGAAGCGGTGGCCCGCCTCCAGCGAGCCGCCAACGTCGTGGGCGACCCCTGGGGCGTGTACGGCCCCAACTCCCGCCGCGCACTGGAGGCCCTCACCCACGAGCCGTAGCCCGAACCCGAGCACCGACCGGCCCGCTCGCTCCCGGCCTCCGCTGGGCAGCCGCGCCGCGGACAAGAACTGCCGGCCGGCCACGGGCCGACGGACCACACGTCCACGGGCGGGCAGGCGCCGGGCCCGCCCTCAGGGTGCACGCCTGACGGGCGCCCGAGGCGCCCGGGTCGCCGCCCTGGCCGAGGTACCAGGTGGGGCGGGCGGGTAGGCGTCGCGAGGGTGGCCCCTGACCACGGTCGCAACGGCTACCCGGCAGCTCGGGGCTGGCGGGTAGCCGAAAGGCGAGCAGCGGGCGGCGAAGCCCGACGGGCGACGGGCGACGGCCACCTTGGGCGACACCGTCCAGCGGCCGGCCGCCCGCGAGGCCCGGGCCCCGTAAGCCCCCCCCCCCGCACGTGCCGCGGCCGGCATCCCCGGCGCGTGCCTGGCACAAGACCCCGGTGACGCCCGCCCCCCGCGTCCCGCCCCTGGGCCGTCTCCGCGCCCGGGCCCACGAGGCACGGCACCCGGCGCCCGGCGCTCGGCCGCGCACACCTCCCGGCCCTGGGCAGGCCCCTGCGGCTGGGGCATACGTGCGCCGCCGGCCTCGGGCGGGCGCCGACAGCACGTGGCCGCGCACGCGCCGCCGCCTCGGCCGGACCCCGGCCACCCCGCGCCGCCCAGCGGGCCCGCGCGTCCCCCGCACCTCCAGGCCGCCCCCACCGCACCACCCCGCACGGCACCCGCGCCGAACCCCAGGGCAGCAGCCCCCTCGCCGGAAGCGCCCCGCGGCGAACCCCCAGGTCGGCCCCCTCGCCGGGAGGCGATTGGCGTTGAGGGGACAGGTTTTGTATCGTGGAGGAACAAAGTGGTTCCGTCCGTATTCCCTGACCGGCGGACGGAGCCGCTTGTACTCTTCCCGCCGCATCTCCGGACCCGTCTCCCCTGGAGCCCGCCCCCATGACGGCCAGCACCACCGCCACCGAAGCCGAAGCCGCCGCAGAGCCGGTCGTCCTGACCGCCAAGGCCCTGCTCCTGGACATGGACGGCACGATCGTGAACTCGGACGCGGTGGTGGAGCGCTGCTGGCGGGACTGGGCCGTGGCACACGGTCTGGACCCGCACGAGGCGATGAAGATCGTCCACGGCCGCCAGGGCTACGCCACCATGGCGATCCTGCTCCCGGACCGCCCGATGGAGCAGAACCACGCCGACAACGCCGTGATGCTGGCCCGCGAGACCGCCGACACCGAGGGCGTCGTCCCGGTCGACGGCGCGCCCGCCTTCATGGCCGCCATCGGCCGGCTCCCCCACGCCCTGGTCACCTCGGCGGACGAGGCCCTCGCGACCGCCCGTATGGCGGCCTCCGCGCTGCCCATGCCCGAGGTGCGGGTGACCGCCGAACACGTCGAGGCCAGCAAGCCGCACCCCGAGGGGTTCCTCAAGGGTGCTTCCGAACTCGGCGTCGATCCTGCGGACTGCGTGGTCTTCGAGGACTCCGGCGCCGGCATCGCCGCGGGCCGCGCGGCCGGCATGCGCGTGGTGGGCGTCGGCCCCCGCGCCGGGGAGCACGGGCCGACCGTGCACGTACCCGACCTGACGGCCGTACGCGTCGACACCGCGGCGGACGGCACCATCCGCCTCACGGTCACCCCGTACGCCGCCTGACCCGCGGCCCGCAGACCCGCAGACCCGCAGACCACAACACGACGCAACCGGGGCGCCGGGGTACCAGCCCCCGGCGCCCCGGTCGCGTCGACACCACAAAGGCAGGGGACGCCGGCGCCGCCGGAGCCCGTCACGCCCCCACGTACGCCGCGAGGTGCTCGCCCGTGAGCGTGGAACGGGCGGCCACCAGGTCCGCCGGGGTGCCCTCGAAGACGACCCGGCCGCCGTCGTGGCCGGCGCCCGGCCCGAGGTCGATGATCCAGTCGGCGTGCGCCATCACCGCGGGGTGGTGCTCGATGACGATCACCGACTTGCCCGCGTCGACGAGCCGGTCCAGCAGCCCGAGCAGCTGCTCCACGTCCGCGAGGTGCAGGCCGGTCGTGGGCTCGTCCAGCACGTAGACGCCGCCCTTGTCCGCCATGTGCGTGGCCAGCTTCAGCCGCTGCCGCTCACCGCCCGAGAGCGTGGTCAGCGGCTGGCCCAGGCTCACGTACCCGAGGCCCACGTCCGCGAGCCGCTCCAGGATCCGGTGCGCGGCCGGGATGCGCGCCTCGCCCGCGCCGAAGAACGCCTCCGCCTCCGTCACCGACATCGCTAGCACCTCGCTGATGTCGCGGCCGCCCAGGTGGTACTCCAGCACCGAGGCGTCGAAGCGCTTGCCCTCGCACTCGTCGCACGTGGTCGCGACCCCGGCCATCATCGCCAGGTCGGTGTAGATGACCCCGGCGCCGTTGCAGGTGGGGCAGGCGCCCGCGGAGTTGGCGCTGAACAGGGCCGGCTTCACGCCGTTGGCCTTGGCGAAGGCCTTGCGGATCGGCTCCAGCAGCCCGGTGTACGTGGCCGGGTTGCTGCGCCGCGAGCCGCGGATCGCCGTCTGGTCGACCGACACCACCCCCTCCTCGGCCGGGATCGACCCGTGCACCAGCGAGCTCTTGCCGGAGCCCGCGACGCCGGTCACGACGACGAGCACGCCGAGCGGCACGTCCACGTCGACGTCCCGCAGGTTGTGCGCGGCCGCGCCGCGGATGCCCAGCTTGCCGGTGGGCTTGCGCACCGTCTCCTTGAGCGCGGTCTGGTCGTCGAGGTGGCGTCCGGTGATCGTGTCGCCGGCCCGCAGGCCCTCCACCGTGCCCTCGAAGCAGACGGTGCCGCCCGCCGTGCCGGCGCCGGGGCCCAGGTCCACCACGTGGTCGGCGATCGCGATCGTCTGCGGCTTGTGCTCGACCACCAGCACCGTGTTGCCCTTGTCCCGCAGGCGCAGCAGCAGGTCGTTCATCCGCTGGATGTCGTGCGGGTGCAGGCCGGTGGTGGGCTCGTCGAAGACGTACGTGACGTCGGTCAGCGCGGACCCCAGGTGGCGGATCATCTTGACCCGCTGCGCCTCGCCGCCCGAGAGCGTGCCCGACGGGCGGTCGAGGGCGAGGTAGCCGAGGCCGATCTCCACGAACGAGTCGAGGGTCCCCTGGAGCGCCTCCAGCAGCGGGGCCACCGAGGCGTCCTTGAGCCCGCGGACCCATTCCGCCAGGTCCCGGATCTCCATCGCGCACGCGTCGGCGATGGAGACGCCCCCGATCATCGAGGAGCGGGGGCCCTCGCTCAGCCGGGTGCCGTCGCACTCGGGACAGACGGTGAAGGTCATCGCCCGCTCGACGAAGGCGCGGACGTGCGGCTGGAGCGCGTCGACGTCCTTCGACAGCATCGACTTCTGGATCTTCGGGATCAGGCCCTCGTAGGTGAGGTTGATGCCTTCGACCTTGATCTTGGTCGGCTCCCGGTGGAGCAGGTCGTGCAGCTCCCGCTTGGTGAACCTGCGGATCGGCTTGTCCATGTCGAAGAAGCCGGAGCCGCTGAAGATCCGCCCGTACCAGCCGTCCATGGTGTAGCCGGGGATGGTGAGCGCGCCCTCGTTGAGTGACTTGCTGTCGTCGTAGAGCTGGGTGAGGTCGATGTCGGAGACCGTGCCGCGGCCCTCGCAGCGCGTGCACATGCCGCCGGTGCGCGAGTACGTCGCCTTGACCGTCGCCCTGTCGCCCTTCTCGACGGTGATCGCCCCGCTCGCCTTCACGGAGGCGACGTTGAAGGAGTACGCGCCGGGCGGGCCGATGTGCGGGACGCCGAGCCGGCTGAAGAGGATCCGCAGCATGGCGTTGGCGTCGGTGGCCGTGCCGACGGTGGAGCGGGGGTCGGAGCCCATTCGCTGCTGGTCGACGATGATCGCGGTGGTGAGCCCGTCGAGCACGTCGACCTCGGGCCGCGCGAGCGTCGGCATGAAGCCCTGGACGAAGGCGCTGTACGTCTCGTTGATCAGGCGCTGCGACTCCGCGGCGATCGTGTCGAAGACCAGTGAGCTCTTGCCCGAGCCGGAGACGCCGGTGAAGACCGTGAGCCTGCGCTTCGGGATCTCGATGCTCACGTCCCTGAGGTTGTTCACGCGGGCGCCGTGCACCCGGATCAGGTCGTGGCTGTCGGCGGCGTGCACGCCGGACGCCGCCCGTCCACCGGACGCCTTCGGTGCACCGCTGCCGGCGGCCCTGCTCCCGGCCCTGCTCATCGTGTCTCCATCTGTCGGTCGTCCGTTCGGTTCAATGGTGCGGCGGCCGGGCGGCTCAGCGGGGCGGGCTGAGCCGGATCATGTTGCCGGCGGGGTCGCGGAAGGCGCAGTCGCGGACGCCGTACGGCTGGTCCGTCGGCTCCCGGAGCACCTCGCCGCCCGCGGCGCGGACGCGCTCGAAGGCGGCGTCGACGTCGTCGGCCCGGAGGGTGACGCCCCGCGACGAAGCACTGGGAAACCTGATGTCCATGCGTTTCACGCTACGGGTGGGGTGCTCGCCGCGCTTCTCCGTTCCTGACCGGTCGCGTGTGGATCTTCGCGATGCAGGCCGGGATGGCCGCGTCGTCGCCGTGCTCCCGGGCCCGGTACGCGCTGGGGGTCTCGCCGACGAGCTCGGTGAAGCGGGAGCTGAACGAGCCCAGCGACGTACAGCCCACCTCGAAGCACACCTCCGTCACCGACAAGTCGCCACGCCGCAGCAGGGCCTTCGCCCGCTCGATGCGGCGGGTCATGAGGTAGCTGTACGGCGTCTCGCCGAAGGCGGCCCGGAAGCTGCGGGAGAAGTGGCCCGGCGACATGAGGGCGACGCGCGCCAGCGCGGCCACGTCCAGCGGCTCGGCGTACTCGCGGTCCATCAGGTCACGGGCCCGCCGCAGCGGTACGAGGTCCTCCAGGTTGCTCACCCCACCACCATGGCACGGCGGGGACGGGGAGGGTGGCCGAATCCCGCCCCCGCCCGGCCCCGCACCCGCACCGGCACCGGCACCGGCACCGGCACCGGCACCGGCCCTACCCCGCCACAGCCTCCCAGAGGCTGAACACGGCCAGGGCGGCCATCACGCAGGCCGCGATCTTCGTGATCAGCCGCAGCGGCACGCGCTTCATCAGCGTGCGCCCGCCCAGGATGCCCAGGCCCGCGACCGCCCAGAGGGCCAGCACCGCGCCCAGGCCCACCGAGACCGGGTCGTCGTAGCGGGCGGCGAGGTTGGCGGTCATGATCTGTGTCAGGTCACCGAACTCGGCCACCAGGATCAGCATGAATCCGGCCCCGGACACCTTCCAGAAGGACTGGTCCTCGGGAGCCTTGACCGACTCCTCCCCCTCGTCCTTCTTCATCAGCAGCATCGCCGCGCCGATCAGGAACAGCACGCCGACGAAGGCCTGCACCAGCCGGTGCGGCAGCAGCGTCAGCACGCTGCCCGCGGCGATGGCGAGCGCGACGTGCACGGCGAAGGCGGCGGCGACGCCGGCGAACACGTACGAGGCGCGGTAGCGGGTGCCCAGCATGAGGCCCGCCAGGGCGGTCTTGTCGGGCAGCTCGGCGAGGAAGACGACGCCGAAGACGATCGCCAGGATGGTGAAGCTGATCACTGGAGTGAAACCTCGATCGGTCGGGGCGGGCGCCGCCGGACCGAGAGACCAGGCCGTTTCAGGGGGTCGCTTCGGCTCGACAGCGACCCGCGCGCACACGGGCATCCCCACGCGCCCGCGCTCTGGGCGCGCGCACGTGCGCATGCACGTGTAGGTACACGGACACTGCGGCCGAAGGTCTCGCTGGCCGACCGGGCCGTACGTACCGCCTGCGCGGTCGTGACGGCTGAGCCTGCCTCCGGGCGCCGGCTGGAACTGGCCAGCAGTATGTCGACGGTCCGGCGAAGAGCTACTCCCCTTCTGCTCGCACCAGGGTACGGCACGCCGGGCGCCGCCCAGCAGGGACTTTGGTCCCGGCGGCCGGGAGACACCGGTCACACCCCGGCCGCACGGCAGCCCGCGCCGCGCACGCCGCGCAGCGCCGAACCCATGCAAACCACCGCGATCCACTCGATGGAACGTCAAGTTCACGCCAACAGAGGGCCGTTACACCCCTTGTTGTGACGTGCACATGTCGCCACTCTGTTGCCTGGCGCCCATCCCCCGTCCACCCGGCGCCACCACGATGGCCGCGGTCCCCCGCAAGGGGCCGACCGGCCGTTCCCCCCGCCCGAAGGAGCCCCTCATGCCCGGTGTCTACGCGCGTCGATTCGGTGTGCTCGCGGCCACCGCCACCCTCGCAACCACCGCCCTCCTCAACGCCCCCGCCGCCCAGGCGGCGCCCCCCACCCCCATCAGCGCCTCGGCCGCCCGCACCTGGCTGGCCGGCGTGACGCCCAGGGCGGAAGGTTCCTCCAGCGGCTACAGCCGCGACCTCTTCCCGCACTGGAGCACCGTCTCGGGCACCTGCAACACCCGCGAGACCGTCCTCAAGCGCGACGGCGTGAACGTCGTCACCGACGCGAACTGTGCCGCCACCAGCGGCTCCTGGTACTCCGCATACGACGGCGCCACCTGGTACGCGGGCTCCGACCTGGACATCGACCACGTCGTGGCACTCTCCGAGGCCTGGCGCTCGGGCGCGAACTCCTGGACCACCTCCAAGCGACAGCAGTTCGCCAACGACCTCACCCGCCCCCAGCTGATCGCGGTCACGGACAACGTGAACCAGGCGAAGGGCGACCTCGACCCGGCCGACTGGATGCCGCCGCTGTCCTCCTACCGCTGCACCTACGCCCGCATGTGGGTGCACGTGAAGCAGTACTGGGGCCTGACCATCGACTCGGACGAGAAGACCGCGCTCACCAACGCCCTCAGCGGCTGCTGACCGGGCCGCCGAGACCCCCGGCCGGTCTCACGGCCGGATCCGGAACCGCGCTCCCCCTCCCCGTCGTACCTTTACCCAAAGGGCGACGGACGAGGGGGAGTTACGTGGGCGAGCTGCGCCTGGGGCCACTGCTGCGCCACGTGTGCTGGGAGACCGGCGACACGGCCACCGTGTGGATCGAGACCGACCGGCCGGGCACCGCCGAGGTGCGGTGCGAGGACGGCGCGGGCGGGTCCGTCCACACCTTCCAGATCGCCGGCCACCACTACGCCCTCGTGCCGGTCACCGGGCTGACGCCGGGCACGACCACCGCGTACGAGGTGCTGTTCGAGGGCGCCCGCGTGTGGCCGCTGCCCGACAGCCCCTTCCCGCCCAGCACCATCACCACGCCCGTACCGGCCGCCCCCGGCCGCCCCGCGCCGCCGGTCCGGTTCACCTTCGGCTCCTGCCGCCAGGCCGCCCCGCCCGCCGACCGGCGGGGGCCCCACGGACCCGACGCGCTGGACGCGCTGGCGTCCCGGCTCGCCACGCAGCCGCTGGAGGCGCGGCCCGACGTACTCCTCCTGCTCGGCGACCAGGTGTACGCCGACCAGCTCTCCCGGGAGACCAGGGCCTGGCTCGCCGCCCGGCGCGACCTGCGGGACGCGCCCGGGGCGCAGGTGGCGGACTACGAGGAGTTCACGCGGCTGTACTACGAGTCCTGGCTCGACCCGGAGATCCGCTGGCTGCTGTCGACCGTCCCCAGCTGCCTGATCTTCGACGACCACGACCTCGTCGACGACTGGAACACCAGCGCCTCGTGGGTGGCCGAGATGCAGGCGACGCCGTGGTGGCGCGAGCGGGTGATCAGCGGGTTCATGTCGTACTGGGTCTACCAGCACCTGGGCAACCTCTCCCCCGCCGAACTCGCCGCCGACCCCCTCTACACCGCGGTGCGGGCGACGCCCGACGGCACCGAGGAGCTGCGCGCCTTCGCCGCCGCGGCCGACGCGGACCCGGCCTCCGTGCGCTGGAGCTACCGCCGCGACTTCGGCCGCACCCGGCTGCTGATGGTGGACACCAGGGCGGCCCGCGTGCTGGACGAGGACGCGCGGGCGATGCTCGACCCGGACGAGGAGCGGTGGGTTCGCGAGAACGCCCTCGACGGGCACGGCCAGTACGACCACCTGCTGATCGGCGCCTCGCTGCCCTGGCTGCTGCCGCCGCTGATCCACGACGCGGAGGCCTGGGACGCGGCGCTCTGCCGGGGCGAGCGCGGTCCGCGGTGGGCCCGGATCGGCGAGGACCTGCGGCGGCGCAGCGACCTGGAGCACTGGGCGGCCTTCCCCGCCTCCTTCACGGCGCTCACCGACCTGATCGAGGAGGCCGCGACGGGCCCGCGCGCGCCGGCGACCGTGTGCGTGCTGTCCGGGGACGTCCACCACGCGTACGTGGCCGAGCCGGCCATATCGACGACGGCGGCGGTGTACCAGCTGACCTGCTCTCCGGTGCACAACTCCGTGCACCGGCTGGTGAACATGGGCTTCCGCTTCGGTTGGAGCCGGGCCGGGCGGCGGCTGGGCCGGCTGCTCGCCCGGCACGGCCGGACGGGGCGGCCGCCGCTGACGTGGCGGCGTACGAGCGGGCCGTGGTTCGGCAACCAGCTGATGACGCTGGCGCTGTCCGGCCGTTCGGCCCGGCTCCGCCTCGACCAGGCCCGCAAGCCGGTCCGCGGGGGCGCGGAGGAGGGCCGGCTGGTCACGGTGCTGGAGCGGGACCTGGCGTAGGCGGGCGGCGAGACCGGGGTCGGGCCGGGGAAGGCTGTGGGCGGCTGAGGCACGGCCCGGGGTGCGGCCTGGGCGTGGCCGGGCGCGCTACCGCGGAACGGCCGGGGGCGCGACCGCGGCGTGGCCGGAATCCGGCCGTTCCGCCGGGGCCCCGGGCGCATCTGACACGCGGGCGGCCCCGCGGGTACGGGGGACGAACTCCCGGCGTACGCTGTATGGCTGTCAAGCCGCTCCTGCCGCTCCCCCGCGACGCCGCGGCCCAGCGCGATGACCGAGAGCCGGAGCCGGGGAGTCCCGTTTTGCTTGAGACAGTGGGGCCGTTGACCGCGAGCCCCTGGATCTACGCCCTCGTGGCCGTCTCCGTGCTGCTCGACGTCTTCCTGCCGGTGCTGCCCAGCGGGGTCCTGGTGATCACCGCCGCGGCCGCGGCCGCTGCCGCCGGGGCGGCCGTGGGCGCGGGTGCGCCGGTGCCGCCACCCGGCCCGGACATCGTGGTGCTGGTGCTGTGCGCGGCGGCCGCGTCCGTACTGGGCGACCTGGCGGCGTACCGGCTGGCCCGGCGCGGGGGTGCCCGTCTTGACCGGGCCATCGCCCGGTCCCGCCGCCTGACGCTGGCCCAGGAACGCCTCGGCCAGGCCCTGAGCCGGGGCGGCGGCCTCCTCGTCGTCATCGCCCGCTTCGCCCCGGCGGGGCGCTCGGTGGTCTCCCTGGGCGCGGGCGCGGCGCAGCGGGAGATCGGGAAGTTCCTCCCGTGGTCGGCCCTGGCGGGCCTGGCCTGGGCCGGCTACAGCGCGGCACTGGGCTATTTCGGCGCCCACTGGCTGGGCGCGACCTGGCTGGGCACGGCGGTCTCGGTGATAGCCCTCTTCGCGGCGGGCGCGCTGGCCGCCTACCTGGTCCGCCGCCCGACACCGGCGACCCCGTAGCGGCACGGGAGCGGCCGGCACCCCCCGCAACGGCACCCCCGCACCGGCACCCGCCCCCGTCACCCCGCTTCCCCGTCGGTTCGCGCTTTCCGCGACACGCCGAGGGGCTCGCCCGGGCGGGGGAGTCTCCTCACCCGTTCACTCGGCAGCGATCGCCGTGCGGCTCCCGCACTCCTAGCGTCCGAAGCACGATGCGCGACCGAATCCGCGTCACATCCGTGCCTGGCCGCGCCGTTTCCGAGGAGTAGAGGAGTCCACCATGCGTCTGAAAAGCGTCGCGGCCGCGACCGTCCTGACCGCCGCCACCGTCCTGCCGACCGCCCTCACCTTCGCCCTCGCCCCGAGCGCCGTGGCGAACAACAGCGGCGGCCGGCTGGTGGCCTCCGTGTCGCCGACCACGGTCGCACCCGGCGGCCGCGTCGGCCTCAACGTCGAGGGCTGCGGCACCCGCACCGGCACCGCACGCTCCAGCGCCTTCGGCACGGTGAACCTCACCCCGGGCAACCTGGAGGCCACGAACCTCTTCGGCAGCGCCACCGTGCACCGCGACGCCAACCCCGGCACGCACACGGTCACCTTCCAGTGCGACGGCCTGGGCGGCCGTACCACCACGGTCTCCCTGAACGTCACGCCGGGCGCGGCCCGCGGCGGCCTGGGCGGCAGCATGGACCGGGTCAGCCCGGGCGAGATCGCCATCGGCGGCGCGCTCGTGGCCGGCGCCCTGGGGGCGGGCGTCTGGTACCTCCGCCGCCGCACCGAAGCCGCCACCTGACGCCGCCCCGGGGCGCGCGGGCCACACCCGCACCACCGGCCCGCGCCCGCCCGGCACCTCACCCGCCCGAACGGGGCCTACCCCTCGGCAGCCGCGGGGGCATGAGCAGGGACGGCGGCATGAGCATGGTCAGGATCCTGGGCATGGGCATGACCCTTGCTCCCCCGCACCTCGATCCCGCCGAGCAGCTCCCGGGTGGCTTCGGCCACGGCCTCGACGGCCCGATCGAAAACCTCCCGGTTGTGTGCCGCAGGCACCCGGAACCCCGACACCTTCCGCACGTACTGGAGCGCAGCGGCCCGCATCTCGTCCTCGGTCGCCTCGTGCGGGATGGCCGGCGGCCGCAACGTCTTGATACTCCGACACATACCCCGAGTATCCCCACCCCCACCGACATACGCCCGGACCAGCAGAAAGTCCCCTCGCCGCACCGGGCAAGGGGACTCTGCACGCGGAGGTGCGGACGGCGAGGAACCCGGCCGCCTCCTGTAGGACCCCGTCGAGGGGCTGACGTGCCGCGCCCCGGCACCTCGGTCCTACAGCTTGCTCATCTTGGCGTAGGGGCTCAGGATCCGCTCCCGGACCGAGCCGAAATCGACCAGGGCGGCGATTCCGGCCTCGATCCCGATCACGCGTCCGAGACCGTAGACGTCGTGCGTGACCTGGTCGCCCACGGCGAACTGCTCCGGCGGCGACGTGACGGGAGCCTTGAAGGGGCTGGTGGGCAAATGGCGCTTGGGTACAACCGGCTTTGTCATCCAGCCCAGTATGTGCCCCCGCGCGCGTCCGCAGGAGAGTCTCGTTCGTCACCTCGCACCGGAAGCGACCCGCAGAACCCCGAAAGGCCCACAGCCGATCTTGTCCGGAGGCCTCCCACGGGGTGAGCGCGGCCGCTCTCGAACCGCCGACACCTGCCGTGCGCCCCCGCCCGGATCTCCGGCACCCCGGCTCTGACCTCGAACGCGACGGCCGCAGGTCACCGCCCGCAGCCGTCTGCCTCCACCCCGTCGCCGCCGGTTCCGGATGCCGGAATCGCGGCCGGACGACCACGTTCAGCACTTCCTCCGAAGTTTCCGCACCCGCCCCCACGGACGTGACCCGGGGAGCAGAGGGCACCCCGGCCCTGGTCAGATCGTGACCGGGCCGTGGGCGGTGGCGAACTCGACCGCGACCAGGCCCGGTTCCTCGTCCTCGACCCAGGTGACGTCGATCTGGTCGAGGGGGTGGTCGGCCGGCTCGCCGAGGAATTCGGCGATGGAGGCGGCGTCGCCGGCGATGGAGAGCCCGTGGATGGCGGTGGAGGTGCGCGGTCCGGCGCTCGGGCGCTCCTCAAGGGGGACCAGCCACTGGAGGAAGTACGGCAGTTGCGGGTCCTCCATCAGCTCCAGCAGGCCGATCTGCTTCCACCGCAGGTCGAACCCGTCGGGGCGGACACGGTGGCCCTCGGCCGCGGTGCGGCCGAGGCGGGCCTCGACCGGGGCGATGTCGTCGACGCCGACCACCCAACCGAGCCAGCCGCCGCCCTCGGCGGCGCGGCGCGCGACCGCCTGGCCGAAGGGCGCGCGGTCGGCGGCGGGGTGGTCGAGCGTGGTGACGACCTCGACGTACGTGCCGCCGCTCAGCGGGAGGATGAAATTGCGGGTGCCGAACCGCGGGTGCACGCCCCCGTCCACGAACCCTGCGCCGAGAGCCGATCCGATCCACTGGACAGTCGAGACGAAGCTGTCGCGGGCCACCGCATAGGACACGTGATCAAGTCGCACGGCGCCATCATCACCCGACGACCCCGCACAAATCCCGACGCCACGCCCGCCACCCGGCCGCGTCCGCCGTGAACGCGTTCGCGCTACGCCGCCGGCCGTCGAGAACCACGGCCAGAGGCCCCCGGCCGATCTCGGCTGGGGGCCTCTGCACTGGTGGGCGCGGACGGTTTCGAACCGCCGACATCTGCTTTGTAAGAACCCGTAAGGCCCTGACCAGGCTCAATGAGTCTCAGTGAGGCTCGGTGAGCCCCCGCGTAGAGCCTCGAACACCGTGAGAGTGAGTCTCGGTGAGGCGTCGCGAGTGTCAGTGAGGGGGTTTTGTGGCAGCGATGTGGCATCGCCGTGGCATCCACCGCTACGACACCGCCCGCAGGTGCCGGCCGCTGACCAGCGCTGCGCGCACCTCGTCGACGAGGTCGGCGCCGGCGTGCTGGTACAGCCACGTCACCTTGCCGCCCCTCTCGTGGCCCATGATCACCTGCACGTCCTTCTCCGGCACGCCCGCGTCCTTGAGGCGCGTCGCGAATGTGTGCCGAAGGTCGTGCACCCGAGGCCAGAACTCATTCCGCCCGGTCTCTGCGTTCTTCACGACGCGAGCCAGGCCAGCGGCCTTGATAGCGGGGATCCAATGCCGGCGGAAGTTCGGCCGCGTCAGCACCGCGTCCAGGTCGACGGGCACGCCCTCCTTGTCCTTCCGCGTGCGGCCGGCGAGCGGCCCGCGGAACACCAGCTCCTCGGGATGCATGCCGTCCTCGATGGACGACTCGGTCATGGCCGGCTTGTGCTTGTCCATCATGGCCTTGACGGCCTCGACGGCCGCCGGGGTGAGCGGAACAGTGCGGAAACCGGCGCGGCTCTTGGGCGCCATCTTGCGGCGGATCTTGCCGCGGTCGTCCACGAGAACTTCCTTCACCTTCACCGTGCAACGCTCCAGGTCGACGTTGCAGGCTCGCAGGCCCGTGTACTCTCCCCAGCGCATGCCGGTCTCCTCGGCGAACACGACCAGAGGACGGTAGTAGGCCGTGAGGTGCTGCCTGATGAGCGCGCACTGTTCGGCCGTGGGCGGGATCATGTCGTCCGGGTGCCTGGCCGGAGCCGGTGCGACCTCGATGTCGAGGGTGGGATTCACGGTGATGCGCCGGTCCCGGAGAGCGGCCACCATCATGTGCCGCAGCAGCTCCAGAACCTTCTTCTGGGTGGCGTGGCCCTTGACCTCGTTGGTGATCCAGTCCTGGACCTGGATCCACGTGATGCTGTTCAGCTTCCGCTTGCCCCACTTGGGCTGCACGTGGACGGTCCAGGCGGACAGCTTGCGGTTCTTCGTGGTCACCGACTTGATCTTGACCGTGGGCCACCACACCTCGTACCACTCGTCCACCGTGATGGCCCCGCGCTTCGGGTCCTGGTACGTGCCCTCGCGGACCTGCGTCCGGACCTTGTCCAGGTGTGCGCTGGCCTCCTTCTGGGTCGGGAACACGGGGCCGCACTGCTTGCCGGACGGGTCCCGGTAGCGGGCCTGCCACGAGCCGAGGCAGTCACGGCGCGACTTGCGCTCGCCGTACTTCTCGGCCGGGTACTTCTCCAGGCACAGCTTGCAGCCGCATCCCTTCTCCCGGAGCTGCCTCGGGTTGTTCGTTGCTCTACGCGCCACGGCGCATCACCTGCCCACTCCTCCGCTGTTCGGGTACGCGGGGCATGAGTCGGATACGCGCCCCGCAGTGGCATCGTGCACCCTTCTCGGGCTGCTGCACGGCCAACTTGGAGAGGACCAACCGGAGGGCCCACAGGCGCTGTTGATCCGGCAGGGCTGCCGGGAGCGTGATGGTGTGGGTGGCTGCGTCGTAGTGGCGGTAGGTACTCGCGGGCGCCGAGGTGAAGCGGACGCGGATGCACATGCTGAATCCCCCCGTGGGCAGGAGTACGGGATGTCAGCCGCGGGGGAGGACGTGGCTTTGAGGCAACGACGGTACCGCGAGTTAGGTGAATATGCGACCACTCTGCGTGCAAAAAGTGGCCGCTTCTTCACAGGGAGTGAAGAAGTCCATTCATGTTGGACTCGTGAAGATGGGGCACGGTTGTACGCCCCCAAGAAGATCTTTTACTGCTGGTTGGCGTTCCGCAGGGCGCGCATCTGGATCAGCGTCAACTCCTGCTGCTCCGCAGTGAGTTCGGCGAAAAGCTCGGTCAGCTCGCGCTCGGTGTCATCCGACAGGTTGCCCGGAGTGCGACGGCCGGCGGCTGCAAAGATCTCTTCACGGGTGAAGCGGGGGTAGGCCGCGGCGAGGCGCTCCAGGAGCGCGCGCCGGGGGCCCTTGGTGCCGCCGCGCTTGCGGTGAACCCACGCGTTGACGGTGGCCGGGGCAGCGTCGATCGCGCGCGCGATCTCGGACTCGTTGACGCCGTACGCGTCTTTGAGCCTCTGGATCAACTGCGCGAGATCCTCGCCGGTCTGCCCCTCGTACTCCACCACGGAGTACAGAGTGCATGCGGATCTTCTACTTTTGCAAGTGAAAGTGGAAGCAATGGCGCGTTCGAGCGCGGCGCGTGACCTCCCCGTCACGCGCCGGAGCGTTTGGCATATGCCTACCGATTAGAACAAGCATGCGATACCCAAGCGCGGGCGCCCTAAACCTCACTGAAACTCACGCCAACATGCTTGACCTCACTGACACTGACACAGTAGAAATGTGTCAACGGCAGCGCTCACCGCGCCGCACAGCTCTCGAACCGCATGAGGCGAACATGACCCACCTGCTCCGCAAGGGCCACGGCCAGCCAATCCGCGACGCCATGAAGCGCCGCGGACTGACCGGCCCGACGCTCGCGGAGGCCACCAGGGCGGTCGATGTGGCGGGCCAGGGCATCAGCACCGCGACGGTCCACAAGCTGGCCGGCCGCGGCGAGTTCGCAGCGGACAAGTGCCGCCTGCGTACCGCCTGGCTCATCGCCACCGCCCTCGACGAGCCGCTCCAGGGGCTCTTCTCCATGCCCTCAGTTTCAACCGACACAGTAGAAAGGTCCAGCCCTGATGGCGACCCTCGCTGAACGCGCCGAGACCCTCCGCTCGGTCGGCGTCACCCCGCTCCTGACCACCGCCCAGCTCCAGGCCCGCTACGGGGTCTCCAACTGGACGGTCAACGAGTGGGTCAAGGCCGGGTGCCCGGTCGAGCCGACCGCGATGCGCGGCCGCCGCTTCGACCTGGAGGCCGTCCGCCGCTGGATGGCCGATCGTCAGCCGGCCGCCGCCTGACCAACGCAGAAGGGGCCGCCCGGACGGCCATCCGGAACGACCCCGGCATTCCTCAACCCAACGAATCGAGGAACACCATGACCACCCAGCCTACCGACCTCCCCGGTCGACCGATGTTCGACAAGACGATCCCCGTGCCCCTGGCCCAGCCGGCCCAGCTGTTCCTGGACGCCCGCGGCGGCCTGTGGCGGCTGGCCGAGGACGGTGAGGTCGGCTCCCGCCGGTTCGTCCCGGCCGAGATGGACCCGACCACCGTGCCGCGCCTGGCCTGGGCCCGCGAGAACGAGCTCGTGGGCGTCGTCGGCGAGCTGCACCCGGTGGAGCGTGCGGCATGAGCGCCCGTGAGTCCCTGATCGCGCACACCGCGTCCCTGCTGTGGCGGGCGTGGACCGCGTCCAGCGAGGACATGGGATCGGAGGCCGCGGCGACGCTGCACGGTCTCGGGATGCTCGTCCCGGAGGGCGGGGCCGCCGAGTTGGAGCGGCTGCGGCTGCTGACCAACGTACAGCCCGCGCATCTGACCGAGGCGCAGGTCGAGGCTCTGGCCGACGCTGGTAACCGGGCGCTGAACGACCACTACCACGACGAGTTGTGCCACTGCTCCGCGTGGCCGGAGAGCTGCGTGACCAGCAGCTACGCCCCCGGGCGCTGGGACACGGGCGCGTTCGAGATCGGCATGGCGGCTGTGATCGGCCTGTGGGAGTCGATGCGGGCGCCGGCCATGGTCGCCGAGCTGGTCCGGCTGCGGGCCCGGGTGGCCGAGCTGGAGGCCGAGCGGGTCGAGGACCGGCCGGTCGACGAGGACCCGATCGCGTACTCCCTGACCCCGGCGGCCGAGCTGCCGCACGAGGGCCCGGAGCCCCACGCGTACCGCCTCGGCCGCGACCTCCCCGACTACTGGTGCAACCGCGAGATCGGCCACCCCAGCGGCCACATCACCGGCTGCAACAGGCCCGTCGGACACGACGACGAGTGCAGCGCCATCACCAACGAGACCGCGGAGAAGCCCAGTGTCTGAGCAGCCGCCCGTGACCGGGCCCATCCCCGTCTACGTCCGCCGGATCCCCGCGGGGGCCGAGCTGGACATGAGCGCCCTCACCGCGCACGTGGTCTCCGACGTGATCGACGCCCTGATCGACCCGGAGTCCACGGAGCTGTGGGACCTGCTCCAGGCCGTGGCCAACCCGCCCGCCCGCGCCGAGGGGGACACCGACCAGCTCGACCGGGAGCGGCTGGAGACCGCGCTCGTCGCCCGCGCGTCGTCCCGGGTGCCGCTGTACGGACCGGCCGTGGCGCGGTTGGTCGAGCGGCTCCTCGCGGTGGCCGGCGTGGTCCTGCCGAAGCAGCGGAGGGCCGCCTAATGGAGCAGACCCGCCGGGCCTGGCTGCTCGACCGCATCGAGCACAGCGACGGTCCGTACACCACCCACTGGGCCGAGACGGAGTTGTCCGCGAGCCCTTTCTCCTGCCACCGCAACAGCGCCCGCAAGACGCTGCGATCGCTGGTCGCCGACGGGGCGCTCGTGCCGATCGAGACCGGCGGCCGCCGCGCCTACCTGCCGACCACCAACAGCGAGAGGAGCGCGGCATGACCGGCCCTGAGCACTACCGCGAGGCCGAGCAGCTGCTCGCCCTCGACGAGCACCTCCGCGAGAACGGCGGCGACCCGGGCGACATCCTGCACGCCGCGCAGGTACACGCCACCCTCGCCCTCACCGCCGCCACCGCCATGCAGGCCGCCGTGGACGGCTCCGAGCCCGGCATGGGCTCGGGCGAGTTCCACGAGTGGTACCAGGCCGCCGGTGTGAAGCCCAAGCGGGCGGAGGGCGACGCCTGATGACCGAGACCGTGACGGCCGGGGCCACCGCCCCGGCCGCCGGGCCCGACCGCATCCCCCAGCCCTCCCAGGGCTGGTACCGCGACCCGGCCACCGGCACCAAGCTCCGCCGCGTCACCACCATCCTGTCCCAGGGCTACCCCAAGCCCGAACTGGTCTTCTGGGCCGCGAACCTCACCGCCGCGGACGCGTTCGCCACCCTTCCCGCGCTCGTCCGCGCCTCCCTGCGGCCGGCCGAGAAGGAGATGGCGTACGACCACCTCCGCAAGGGCCACATCCGCAAGAAGGACGAGCGCGGCGACATCGGCGGTGCCGTCCATGACCTGATCGAGGCCCACGTCCTCGGCAAGCCACTCCCCGAGGCGCTCCTCACCGATCAGGAAATGGCGCCGTACCTGGAGGGCTTCCTCCAGTTCGTCGCCGAGTGGGAGGTCGTGTTCGAGGCCTCCGAGATGACGGTCGGGAACTTCACCGATGGGTGGGCGGGGAAGCTCGACTACCTGTTCCGGTCCCACCGCATCGCCGCCCTGCTGAAGGTAGCCGCCGACACGCTGTTCATCGGTGACACCAAGACCGGCGGCGAGCTGGACGAGAAGGGCGTGTACCCGGAGGCCGGACTCCAGATGTCCGCCTACCGGCGCGCCGAGGTCGCCTGGCTCCGGGACGGCACACAGATCCCCATGCCGTCCGTGCACTCCACCGGGATCGTGCTGCACCTGCGGCCGGAGGGCTATCGGCCTCTCCCCCTGCTGTGCGGCGACGACGTGTACGCGGCCTTCCGGCACGTCCAGCAGGTCGCCGAGTTCAAGCGGGTCCTGTCCAAGTCCGTTGTGGGCGCTGCCCTCACCCTGCCCGAAGAGAGGGCCGCCTGATGCCCATCATCGACCTCCAGCGCCGCATGCGGCAGCTCGGCGAGATCCGCCTCGGCCACGCCGTCAACACCGGCCGCGTGTCGAAGAAGACCGGCAACCCGATCCTGCGGCCGGAGAAGCTCAACCGCTTCCGCTTCACCAGCCCGTCCCGGGAGATCCTCGCCGAGGTCGCCAAGCTGTACGGCGGCGAGGTGAAGCCTTGGACGCCGGCGAACGGCGGGCCCTCCGAGTTCGAGGTGTACTCCACGTCCAACCGCCTGCCGGTGCTGATCCCGCCCACCAACGCGGTGTCGCAGTGGTACGAGCTGTATGCCGGGTCGAAGTGCCAGCGCCGGTGCGACGGGGTGACCGAGCACAAGCGGGACCGGCCGTGCATGTGCAACCCGGACGACCGCGAGTGCAAGATCACCACCCGGGTCAACGTCATGCTGCGGGACGTGCCCGCGCTCGGCCAGTGGCTGCTGATCTCCAAGGGCTACTACGCCGCCGTAACCCTGCCGCCCGCGGCGGAACTGCTGGCGCAGGCCGGCGGGTACGTGCCGGGCTGGCTCGGCATGGAGGAGAAGCTCGTCCAGCTCGACGAGGGCCCGGCCCGGTTCATGGTGCCCACGCTGGACGTGGAGATCACGCCGGCCGCGCTCATGGCCGGGGACATCACCGCGGCCCCCGCCGTCGCCGCCGGGCCGGAGCGGGTGGCCATTACCGGTGGCCGCCCGGACTATGTCGCCCTCGCCAACGTCGCCACGTCCTCGGAGGCCGTCGCCGAGCTGTACCGCCAGGCCGTGGCCGCAGGCCACATGGACAAGCAGTTGGCCGGGGCGCTCACGGCCCGCGGCGAGGCGCTGAAGGAAACCCCCGCGGCGACGCCCACCGCCACGGTTGCGGCGCCGGCCGCGGAGGAGGTCCACGACGCCGAGTTCGTCGACGAGGACGACGTGGACGACCTGTGGTTCCAGATCATCGCGGCCGCTGGCGCGGTGGGGCTGACCACCGAGCAGGTGGAGGCGCAGTTCGCCGAGCAGAACTCGGGCCTGCACCCGTCGACCGCGAGCGCGGCCCGGCTCCGGGAGTTCCTCGGGAAGCTGAAGGCGGTGCGCTCGTGACCTGGCACCTCGGCCGCCTGACCGGGTTCGACCTGGAGACCACCGGCCCCGACCCCGAAACCGCCCGCATCGTCACCGCCTGCATCGTCCAGTGCGGCGGCGGCCAGCCCACCGCCTCCGCGACGTGGCTGTCCGACGTCGACGGCGAGACGATCCCCGACGAGGCCGCCGCCATCCACGGCGTCACCACCGGCATCGCCCACACACAGGGCACCCCGCTCGTCGAGGTCGTAGACGAACTCCTCGGCGCCCTCGGGCAGGCCGTGACGGCCGGCGTCCCCATCGTGGCGATGAACGCCCGCTACGACCTGACCGTCCTGGACCGGGAGGCCCGCCGGTACGGCTACACCCCGCTCCCGGCCGGGCCCGTCATCGACCCGTACGTCCTCGACAAGCAGGTCGACCGCTACCGCAAGGGCTCCCGCAAGCTCACCGCCCTGTGCGAGCACTACGACGTGAAGCTCGGCGACGCGCACACGGCGGACGCCGACGCCATCGCCGCGTGCCGGGTCGCCTGGCGGATCGGCACCTGCTACCCGGCCGTGGCCGCCCTGCCCTTGGCCGAGCTGCATGAGGAGCAGACCCGGTGGGCCGCCGAGCAGGCCGCCAGCCTCCAGGACTACTTCCGCCGCAAGGACCCGAACGCGGTCGTCCGCGGCGAGTGGCCCGTAATCCCGCACCAGCAGAACGGAGACGCCTGATGTTCGGCTCCAAGTCCCGCAAGATCACCGACCTCACCCGGGCCCTGCGACTCCGCACCGCCGAGCGCGACGCGGCCAAGGCCGACGCCCGCGCCGCCGCGTACGCCGCCCGCAAGGCCGCCCGCCTCTACGCCGCGCAGGACACCGCCGAGCGCCTCGCCCGCGCGCTGCGGGCCTGCGCCGGCTACCGGGCCGAACTGGCCGCAGCCCGCCGGTACGCCGCATCCCTGGAGGCCCGCCCCGACAACGCCGTCGGCCTCGACCACCCGGACATCGACGCCGGCGCCAAGTGGCAGGACCGCCGCCGCGACGTCATCAAGGGGGCCGTCCGATGACCGCCCCTGTCACCGAGACCCCCGCGGCCGGGCTGACCGCCCGCCCGGCCGCGGCCGGGGCCAGCCCCCGGCCCCTCGTCATCGGCCTGGACCTGTCCCTCACCTCCACCGGCGTGGCCGGGCAGGGCTGGACCGACCGCATCCGCACGAAGAGCCGCGGGGACGCCCGGCTGGCCTACCTGGAGGATGCCGTCGTCTCGTTCATCCGGTCCGCCGAGCTGGTCGTCATGGAAGGCCCCTCCTTCGGGCACGCGGGGCCGCGCAACCCCGAAGACCTCGCCGGCCTACGCGTCCTGGTCCGCCGGTACTGCTACCGGCACCACATCCCGTACGCCGTCATCCCGCCCTCCTCGCTGAAGTTGTACGTCGCAGGCCGCGGCAACGCGACCAAGGGCGAGGTGAGGTCGGCCGTGGCCGACCGATACGGCGTCCACACCGAGGGCTCCGCCCGCTACGACCAGGCCGACGCCTACGCCGCGCTCGCCGCCGCCTACGACTGGCTCGGCCAGCCCCTCGCCCCGGTGCCCGAGCGCAACCGGGCCGCGCTGGCCAAGTGCGCGTGGCCCGAGCACCCCATGGCGGAGGTGGCGTGATGCAGATCCGCGCCGACGTCGCCGAGCTGCTCCGCGCCGGACTCGCCGACCACGTCATCGCCAAGCAGCTGCACACCGACCACAAAAAGGTCGCGGCCGCGCGCGCCGCACTTCGTCTGCCCAAGGTCAAGAGCGGAGTCAAGCCCGCCGCCAGCATCGAGGCGCTGTTCCACTCGCGCACCGAACCCGCGGAGGACGGCCACCTGAGGTGGACCGGCTACATCGACCCGCGGGGCACACCAGTCCTTCGCTACGCCGGCCGGATCCGCTCGGCCTACCGCGTCGCGTTCACCATCCGCACCGGCCGCGAGCCCGTCGGCTACGTCCGACCCGCCTGCGGCATGTCCCAGTGCGTGGCGCCCGACCACGTCGACGACCGGCCCGCCCGCGAGAAGAACAAGGCCGCTTACATCGGAATCTTCGGAGGTGCTCTGTGACCGCCCTCTACACACGCCGCGCCCCCAACACCTCGGCCCGGGCCGAGGACTGGCGCGACAACGCGCTCTGCCGCCGCGTCCCCGACAAGGAGACCTTCTTCCCCGTCGGCAGCGCGCTCCCCGCGATCCGCGCCACCGAGGACGCCAAGGCCCTCTGCAGCACCTGCCCGGTCGCCATGGCCTGCGCCCAACACGCCCTGACCAACCGCGAGGCCGCCGGCGTGTGGGGCAGGCTCGACGAGTCCCAGCGCACCCGCCTGCTCCGCAACATCAACCGCGAGCAGCTCGACGACCGCGCCTATCTCACCGCCCGCATCCACAAGGAGTGGGCGGACGCCGAGCAGATCTACATCGACGCCTACCTCGACCGCACCGAGCAGGAAGCCAACGGCCACGTCCGCTGGACCTCGCCCCGCACCAGCGTGACCATCCGCGGACGCATCTTCACCCCCGGCCAGCTGGCGTTCCAGATCGGACACGGCCGGCCCGCCGACGGACACGTCAAGGCCCGCTGCTCCCGGCCGCACTGCGTCGCGCCCGAGCACCTCGCCGACAGCCTCCTGCGCTGGAAGCTCCAGCACCTGGAGACCGCAGCGTGAGGCGCGCCCAACACGTGGTCGCGGCCCTGTTCATCGACATGGACCACCGGCCGCCGCGCGCCCGGTACGAGTGCCTGATCTGCGGGTTCCGCGAGGTCGTCGAGGGCCGCGACCGCGTGAAGGGCCTCGTCTCCCACATCCGCACCACCCACCGAGCCGCCTGCGCGGCCACCACCCAAGGAGCACACGCCGCATGACCAGCCCCAGCACGGAGACCGCGGACATCGCCGCCTGGCTCGCCGGCCACCTCAACGGCCGCACCGCCGAGGAACTCTCCACCGAGTTCCACCAGCTGCTCGACGCCGTCCGCGCCCACGGCAAGAAGGGCCAGCTCACCATCACCATCGTCGTCGACCCGCCCGCCAACGGCGTCGACTCCGCCCCCATGCCCATCGGCGTCGAGTCCGCGCTCAAGGCCCCCAAGCCCACCCCGGTCAAGTCCCTCTACTTCCTCGACGACGAGGGCAACCCCGTCCGCGAGGACCCCCGCCAGCTCGCCATCGAGTTCCGCACCGCCCCCGCCGCCCGCGACTTCAAGGACGCCTGACCATGGCCTACACCGCCGAACTCGCCTCCACCACCAACGAGGCACAGACCATCGTCGACACCGCGCTCCTCGCCGCCGAACCCGCGACCCTGGAGCCCGGCAAGGTCTACGCCTTCAACACGCGCAACGGCGTCCACAAGGTGGACCTGACCGGGCCCGAGCACACCGGCCAGCCCGGCCGGAAGACCGGCACCACCGTCGTGCGGGACGCCGCAAGCTTCACCACCTACCACGCCAAGCACGCCGACATGGACACCGAGGTCTACGCCGACGCCGACCGGCTCACCGTCACCGCCGTCCTCGACGCCCACACCACCGACGCCGCACGCTGGTCCGAGCACCGGCTGATGCTGTCCCTGCGCCAGACCGACGCGTGGGCGCAGTGGCTGCAGCACGACGGCAAGCTGATGGGCCAGGAGCAGTTCGCCGAGTTCCTGGAGGACCACCTCCCCGAACTGCTGCAGCCGTCGGCCGCCGACATGCTGGAGATCGCCCAGTCCATCCAGGCCGCCACGAAGGTCGACTTCCAGTCGGGCACCCGCCTCTCCACCGGTGAGCGGCAGTTCAAGTTCGTGGAGACCACGACCGCGAAGGCCGGCCAGCGCGGGGAGCTGACGATCCCCGAGACGTTCGTCATCGGCCTGATCCCGTTCGAGGGCAGCGAGGGCTACAAGCTCACCGCCCGCCTGCGCTACCGGCTCCAGGACACGCAGCTGCGCATCGGCTACAAGCTGGAGCGACCCGGCGACATCCTCCGCCAGGCGTTCGCCGACGTGGTGACGGCGATCGGCGAGGAGATCGAGCAGCCGATCATGAACGGCACCCCGGCCTGATGAGCAGGGCCAGCAGCGCGGGCGCCGCCGACTCCCGATGCCCGCGCTGCAGGTCCCCCATCCTCCGCCAGCTCGTCGGCCACGTCGCAGCCCTCACCATCACCGCCGACCTCACACCCCTCACCCGAGCCGAGCAGACGGCCGTACGCGAACCGAACCGGCTCATCTGGTGCCTTAGGTCCAGCCCCCACACCACACCGCGCCTCACGTGGACCGGCCGCCACCACCCGCCCAACTGCCCACACCCCCACGTCACCGAACACCGCTGTCCGCCCGCCGAGCCCACCACTCTCTTCTGAGGAGCACGCCCGTGGAGAACGTCCACCACATCCCCCGCCCCACGGTGGACGGCGACGGCCTGAACCGGGCTCCCATCGGCGACCCCGCATCCGAACGCGCACTCCTCGCACAGTGCATGCTCTTCCCCAAGCAGTACGAAGACGCCGCCGACATCATCACCACCAGCGACTTCTCACAGCCCGCCAACCGGCTCATCTGGGAAGTCCTCGGCCACCAGGTCAAGAACGACGCCCCCACCAGCCCCATCGCGCTGCGCGCCGAGATCGAGAAGCTCGGCCAGCTCCGCCTCGTCGGCAACGGCGACTACCTGTGGACCGTCGCCAACGAGAACGGCGGCGGCCACGCCACCTACTTCGCCGAGATCGTCCGCGCCAAGGCCCGCGTCCGCCGCGTCGAGGAACTCGCCATCAGCCTCCGCGCCCAGGTCCTCACCGGCGCCGACGACGAGGAACTCCACGCCCAGATCACCGGGTTCCTCAAGCAGGCCGCCGCCCCGGCCTCCAACCCCTTCGCGGACCGCCTCACCCCTGGCGGCAGCTTCATCCTCGACCGGCCCGACACCGTCCCCGCCCTGTGGGGCCACGGCGACCAGGTGCTGTGGGCCGAAGGTGAGGCGCTCCTCATCGCCGGACCGTCCGGCGTCGGGAAGACCACCGTGGCCCAGCAGGTCATCCTGGCCAGCGTCGGCGTCCACCCCGGGCCCGTCCTCGGCCTGCCCGTCCGCCGCTTCAACAAGTTCCTGTACCTCGCCTCCGACCGCCCGCAGCAGGCCGCCCGCTCCATGGGCCGCATGGTCGGCCCCGACGACCGGGCCCTCCTCGACGAGCGGCTTGTGTTCTGGCCCGGCCCGCCGCCGGCCGACTTCATCAAGGACCCCGGCATCCTGCTGCGCCTGTGCCAGGCCGCAGGAGCCGACGCCGTGTGCCTGGACTCCCTCAAGGACATGGCCGGCGAACTGGCCTCCGAGGAAGGCGGGCAGGCCATCAACACCGCCATCCAGCGCACCCTCGTCGAGGGCGTCGAGGTCATCGGCCTGCACCACCACCGCAAGCAGGGCGGCGGCAAGGACTCCGGGAAGGAACCCACCAGCCTCGACGAGCTGTACGGCTCCACCTGGATCACCGCGGGCGCCGGGTCCGTCGTCAGCCTCTGGGGAGCCGCCGGAGAGCCCATCGTCGCGCTGCGGCACCTCAAGCAGCCCGCGGGCGAGTGCGGGCCGTGGAAGCTGCGCCACGACCACCCCGCCGGGCGTACCGAGGTCTGGCACCAGGTCGACGTACTCGCCCTGCTGCGCGCCGCCGGGGCCTCCGGGCTCGCCCCCGCCGCCCTGGCCGTGAACCTCTACCCCAACCCGAAGTCGAAACCCACCACCTCGGAGATCGAGAAGGCCCGCCGGCGCCTCGACCAGTACGTCGAGCAAGGCCTCGCCGTCGCCCGCAAGACCGGCACAAGCCGGACATCCCCAGTCGCCTACTTCCCCACCTACAACGAGCAGGGAGTCCTCAGCGATGACGACTGAAACGGACATCCCGGGCTTCACGCGAAGCTTCACGCGCTTCACGTTGATCAAGGAAATTCCGCTTCACGCACGCTTCACGCACTTCACGACGATCAAGAACCGCCCAGGTCACAGCTTCACGGCGCACTTCACGCAGCTTCACGCGACCCAGCTTCACGCACCACTTCACGCCGAACTTCACGCAGCTTCACGCAAAACAAGAAACCGCAGGTCACAGCTTCACGCCCGCTTCACGCACAGCTTCACGCGACCCCCCTCTACTACGTAGAGGGAGGGGGTCGCACCACCAGACACCACCAACACACCCACCCCGACGGCCGCCGCGAATCCGGATCCCGGCGCCCCGCGCACAAGGAGAACGATCATGTCCCGCTTCGAGTTCACCGACCCCGACGGCGACCGCCTCACCGTCCACCCCGCAGACACGGACCACGGCCCCGTCGTCGTCCACCGGATCCACGGCCAGCGCAACGGCGAACCCCTCGACCTCGCCGTGTTCGTGCCGTTGGCCATGCTGGAGGAGGTCATCGCAGGCCAGCGAAGCGCCGCCCGCGCGCCCGGCTCCGTCGCCTTCCCCGCCCCCCGCGCCGCCGCTGAGCAGCCGCCCGACGTACCGCGCCGCTTCCACCTCCTCCGCCACCACGACGTCTCCGGCGTCTCCGGCACCGGCATCGTCGCCCACGGCGTCCTCTGGCCCGACGGCACCGCGTCCGTCCGCTGGACGGGCGAACGCCCCTCCACCGTCACCTGGGACCGGATCTCCGACGCCGAGGCCGTACACGGCCACGGAGGAGCCACCGAAATCGTCTGGCTGGACCCGGCGTGACCGTCCTCCGCATCGCCGCCCTCGCCGCCGCCGGCTGGTTCCTCCTCAGCCTCGGCGTGACCGCCCTCCTCGCCCACCTCGGCGCCCGCGCCCGGCGCCCTCACGGAAAGCACCGCCGATGACCGGGAACATCGTCAACCTCCAATGCCCCTGCGGACACTCGGGCGGACACTTCTGCCCCCTCGACTGGACGGACGGCAAGTACCTCCAGCCCTCCGCCCCCGGCCGGCACACCGTCGACACGATCACCGACCCCGCGCTCCACCGGCTCTACGACGAACGCGACATGTACGCCCGCGACTGGAAGACGGCCGTCGCCCGCGCCGAGCAGGCCGAGGCCACCATCGAACGCGTCCACGCCATGTGCGACGCCATGGAGGCCCTCGCGCGCGCCTCCTTCGGTGAACCCGTCACCGACTACGAGAGGGGCGTCGACCGCGCCGCCACGTGCGTCCGCACGTCCCTCAACCCGCCCGAGGAGTCCTGACCGTGAGCCAGCCGCCCGACGCCCCGAGCCTCGTCAGCGTCACCTACACGCTCAAGCAGGTCGGGGCCGCCCTGGAACAACTCGCCGAGGCAGTACAGGCGCACGTCCAGGCCGTCCGGCAGCTCGCCGGCATCGCGGCCGCCCCCCAGCACCTCGGCGCGGGCGCGAACGCGGAGGACTGCCCGGCCTGCGCCCGGTACGTCCACAACATCGCGTACCCGTTCATCTGTCCCGGCACCACCCCGCCCAAGGAGCCCCGCCCGTGAGCCTGCCCCCGTTCTCCGGCGACGAGCCCACCTGCATCAAATGCGGCCAGACCGGCGCCCACACCGAGTACATCCCCGCCCGCACCGTCCGCTGGACCGGCTACCAAGCCACCGAGTGCCTACAACGCAACTGCCGCCGCTGCGGCTACGCCTGGGACGAGGCCGTCGTCCCGCCCTGCCCGTGCACCGAGAACAGCATCTGCTCCAGCTGCTACGACCGGAGGTACCCGTGAGCCTGCCCATCGTCGTCGTCATCTGCCTCACCGTCCTCGGCCTGGCGCTCATCGCCGCCGCCGTCCGCCTCCACGAGAAGGGGAAGTAGCCGTGGCACGGGAACGAGACATCAGCGACGCCCGCCTGCACGCGATCCGCACGTGGCTCACCGAGCAGGGCATCGACCCCAGCACCGTGCCCATCGACGCCACGCTCGTGTTCACCCCGACCGGCGACGGGACCGCCGTGCTGCGCTACAGCGCGTTCGTCCGCGAGGAGGGGCGGATCAAGTGGGACCCGGAGACCGGTGGGCCGGTGCTGGTGCCGGTGGTGCACCCCGTCAGCGGGCCCGTCCCCGAATTCCCTGCCTGAGCATGCGCGAGGGGCGCGCCCACATCGTCCGCCAAGACCAGGGCGCGCCCCCAGGTGCGATCACCGTACCGTTCCAGCCGCAGGAGCACGCGATGACCACCCGCACCGACCACACCGCCCGCCAGCTCTACACCATCCACCGCCACTGGACCGACCTCACCGACGCCCTCGACGCGCGGACCGAGCAGTGGCCGCCCTCCGGCAAGTCCGACCTGCTCCGCGCCCTCGACGCCCGGGACGCCGACGAGGTCGCCTACGACCGCGCCCACACCGCGCACCGCCGCATCCGCGAGCGCGACCCCCACCAGATCGGCGAGGTAGCCGCACCCATCAACCTGTCCGTCCTGGACACGATGCGGGCCGTCGAGGCCGCCCTCGTCCACTGCGCCGACACCCTCGCCGCCGACATCCAGCGGCCGGCCAGCAGCCCCGAGGACGCCGCCAACGCGGCCCGCTGGCGGTACGTAGGCCTCCGCGACGCCTCATACGCCGCGCTGTGGCTCCTCGCACGCTGGGACGGCCACCCCGGCCGCCGCGCGGGCTGCCCGTCGCCGTTCCTGCCCCTCACCCACCAGCAGCGCGCACGCATCCAGCGCGTGGCCGACGAGGCCTGCGCGCGCGTCGAGCGGGCCCTCGACCTCGTCGGCCGCGAGCGGATCCTCGCCGAACCCTGCGAGTGCGGCGGCCCGATCACCCTCCACGGTGGGGGTGGCGCGTCGCCGGTGGCGCGGTGCGGGGGCCGGTGCGGGCAGGTGTGGACGATGGCCGACGCGGCGTAGACCAGGGCTCGAACGGCGGTCGACGACGCCTCACGCCAGCGGCCGGCAGATCCAGCGCACGCCTAGTGTCAACTGCACGTCCCAGGAACCGACCTACGGAGGATCGATGCGCATTCGAGCCGCCCTGTCCGCCCTCGCTATCGCCGTGACGATCGTGGCTGTCACCGCGACCCAGGCCGCCGCGCACTTCAGCCCGCCCTTCCCGACGTACTAACCAACGCGTGGCCCCGCCCGCTCACCGCTCGGGCGGGGCCTCGCTGCTCCACACGGCCGGGCCGCCGCCGCGCCACTCGATCAGCCCCGGGGCCGGGAGGTCCACGTCGTCCGGATCGAGTCCGGCCCTCCGGAGGAACTCGATCACGTCGCCCGGACCGAACGCGCGGCCCAGGATCTCCCCGTCGCAGCGCACCCGGCGGCCGCCGTCCTCGTCGGGCGGGTACACGATCACGCGCAGCTCGGCCATGCCCCCAGGGTGGATCCGGACCGGTCCGGACGCATCCGGACAGCACAGAGCCCCCACCCACACGGGCGGGGGCTCAGCCGTGCGCGGCTACTCGACGGCGGGGCCGTCGAGGTCCGTGCGTCGCCCCTGCGTGATACCTGCCTGCCGCGCGGCCCAGTAGCCGTCGAACCACGCCACCGGATACTCCGGCCGTGACGAGCCGGGGCGGAACGTAGGGGCCGGCCAGCCCTCGGCCGGGTTCGTGGCCAGCCTGTGGATCAGGGTGCGGCTTTTCCCCACGCGCGCGGCCAGCTTCGGGATCGTCATCGTCTCCTCCCTCTCCTCCGGGACTTCGGGCATGGGGCATCCTCTCAACGAGGTGTGGACATTGTCCACACTTCTCGCTACGGTCGAACCAGCAACACGAAACGGCCCCGGTCGGTGTGTGAGAGCCCGGCCGGGGCCAGCCCACCCCCTGACGTGACCAGGAGAGAGGCCATGACCGAGCGTACTCACCCCACCCAGCAGGATGAACACCTCCGCCGCGCCGTCGGCCCCACCGACGCCGGCCACCAGCTCCTCCGCCTCATCGCCCACCGCCTCCGCACCGACCGCTCCGGCGACCCGATGCGGAAGGGCACCCGCGAGGCCCTCGCCCTCCGCTACGCCGAGAACCGCTTCGGCATCAACACCGCGACCGCCCGCGCCGCGGAGGCCGCGTTCCTCGCCCTCGCCCCGCGCGTGACCGACCCGATCACCCGAGGCGAATACGCCCTCCTCCTCGACCAGGCCATCCGGAGCGCCCGGTGAACCTGCCCCGTCTCACCCTGCGACGCGACGCGTCCCGCCCGTCCCACCCCACCCCCTGGCGGGTGCGCTGGTTCACCGACGCCGGGCGCCCCGTCGTCGCCGTCGTCGTCCTCGTCATGTGCGCCCCTGGCGAGCACCACCTCGCCGTCCTCGCTGGCTGGGACACCCGTCTCGCCTGGGGCATGGCCGCCGTCCTCGCCGCCTACGCGGGCATCGCCGCGGCCGTCGCGTCCAAGCGCCCCAAGGGCGCCCCGGGACGCGGCTCCGCGATCGTCGGCGCGTTCGTCTCACTCGGCGCCGCGATGGCGGCCCAGCCCGTCTCACACGCGTTCGTCACCGGGCATCTGTCCAGCTCACCCCGCACGCCACTGTGGCTCGTCATCGCCGTCTCGTGCGTCCCGCCGCTGGTGTTCGGCCACCTCCTCCACCTCGCAGCCACCCCCGTCGAGACGCCCGGCGAGACACCCCGCCCGGCCGAGACGGAGCCCGTCCCGAGCCCGTCCCACACGCCCGCGCCGAGCGGCTGGGAGATGGCCGCAGCACCCGCCGGGGCGCGGCTGCTCCCGATCGTCCCGGGACGCCCCGAGACGCAGGACGAGACGGAGGAGGACGAGCCGCGTCTCATCGCGACGCGCGAGGTCGCCGACCGTCTCGGCGTGAAGGAGAGCACCGTCCGGTCGTGGGTCGAGCGCAACCGCATCCGTCCCGTGCTGCGGGACACCCGCGGCATGCTCTTCGCCGAGCGCGACGTCCTCGCCCTCCAGGAGTCCTCATGAACACCGCGATCACCATCGGCGGCGTCACCGTCGGCCTCGCGATCCTCGTGAACTACCTCGTCGCCTGGTGGCCCGGCCACAAGTCGCTGCGCGCCGACCCCCTCCGCCACGCCGGCGTCCTCCTGCCCTTCGCGTTCGCCTGGTCGTACGGCGTCCTGGCCATCCTCACCGTGGGCGGCATCGTCGGCTGGATCTTCGACACCACCGTGTGGATCTCCAACTGGCTGGGCGACACCGCCCTCGTCTGGGGCGTCGGCGGTCAGGCCGGCCAGCGCGCGGCCACCGGCGTCTACCTGCCTCTCACGCAGACCGGAACCGCGCTTGTCCTGCTCCTCACCATCGGCATGATCGCGGCCTCCAAGAAGAGCGGATACGGGCGCGACCTCAAGGCGGGCGCGTGGTGCGGGGCGTGCCTCGGCACCTCCGCCGGCGTCGCCGGGTTCGCCGCCGTCCCCCTCGCACAGGCCGTCAACGCGGTCGGCGCGCAGCTGTACGGGGTGATCGTGTGAGCACCCCGGAGACCGAGGAGGAGCGGCCGAGCCCGGTGGCGGGCGGCTGCATGCTCGTCGGCCTCGCGTGCGTGATCCTCGCGGCCGTGTTCGCCGTGTCGCCGGAGGCCGGCGTCCTGGCCGTGTGGGCGGTCGGCGCGGGGGCTGTGGTCTGGGCAGTCCGCCGCCGGGTGTCCGATTCGTCCGCCACTCCCCCACCGGAAGGGGTTGCCCCCTCCGGGGATGTTTTCGCAGGTGAGACGGGTGAAGTGGACCGAGTGGAGAAGCGGGTAGGGGGCGTGACGATCGTCTACCCGAAGCGAGAGGTGATCCCGCAGGAGCCTCCCAACTGACCACACCCATGGGACAATTGGGCAACGACAGACCCCCGCGACTGCGCGAACAGTCCGGGGGCTTGGCCGACTGGTAAGGAGTCGACATGCCGCAGCCTATCGCCATCCCCGAGGGGCGCCATGAGTCGCTCGTGTACTTCATCCGCCTCGGCACCCGGGTGAAGATCGGCGTCACCACGCACCTCGCCGCGCGCATCACGGCGCTGTCCCTCGCCCCGCGCTTCGTGATCCTCACCATGGAGGGGGACCGCAGCCTCGAAGCGGCGCTACACAACCTCTTCGCCGACGAGCGCGAGCAGGGCACGGAGTGGTTCGCCTACTCGAAGCGCCTGGCCGCGTACATCAGGGAGCACCAGGAGGGGCAGCCCAACCGCTTCGCGCTCTCGGAGGGGGAGGCGGTGCAGCAGGCGGAGCGCATCGTGCTGGAGACCCGGATCGCCTCGGCGAGCATGCTGAAGCGCAAGATGCGCATCAGTTGGACCCGGGCGAAGAGCCTCATGGCCGAACTGGAGCGCCGCGGCATCGTCGGCCCACTGGAGGGCCCCGGCTGCACGAGGGCCGTCCTGGCGCGGCGCGTCACCAAGGTCTCGGCGTGACGGGCCCGTTCCGCACTTAGTTGCGAAACCGCCGCTCGTGCCCCATCCTTGGGCCATCTCCGGCGTGCCCGGACACCGACGCCCCGCCACCGCGCGGGGCGTTCGCGCGTCACAGGACGGTCACACGCCCCACGCTCCCAACCCCTGGACTCCACCATGTGCTGATGCGCATACACCACGCCGTAGCCGCCCTCACCGCGGCCGCACTGCTCACGCTCACCGGGTGCCTCGACACCAGCATCAAGACCAAGCCCGACGCTGCGCCCGTCCAGCAGCCGAAGGGCGGCCCGTCCGCCCCCGAGGGCCGGCCGCGGACCGCCGCCATCGGCGACACCCTCACCCTCGCGGGCAACCTCGACGGCGAGAAGGTCGCCGTCACCGTGAAGCGCTGGGTGGACCCGGCCAAGGCCAAGGACGAGTTCATCAAGCCCGCGGCCGGACACCGGTACGTGGCCGCTCAGATCCAGCTCGCCAACGTCGGCAAGGCCCCCTACAACGACTCCCCCACCAACGGGGCCAAGGTCGCCGACGCCGACGGCCAGCAGTTCAACTCCACCATCACCATGGGCACCACCGCGGGCCCCGAGTTCCCCGCCACCGTGACGATCGCGCCCGGCGGCAAGGCACTCGGCTACATCGTGTTCGAGGTCCCTAAGGCCTCGAAGATCAGCATGCTGCACTTCGGCCTCAACAGCGGGTTCGCCTCACAGATCGGCCAGTGGGACATCAAGTAGCGGCGGAGGTGACCGGGTGGCCAACCAGAACACCAACCCGGTCACCGACGCAGACCGCGAGCAGGTCCGCGCGCTCCACGCCGACGGCCACGGCCGGAACGAGATCGCACGCCGCATCGGCCGCGGCCCCCGCACCGTGTCCGTCATCGCCGAACAGCTCGGCCTGTCCTTCGACCGCACCGCCACCGAGCAGGCCACCCGCGCCCGCGTCGCCGACACCAAGGCGCGCCGCGCGGCCCTGATCGAGCGCTACTACGCGCAGGCCGAGAAGATCCTCACCCGCCTGGAGCGCGACGAGCACAACATCACCGAGGTCAGCCTCGGCAAGGTCGTCCGCTACAAGGCCACCGATCTGCCCAGCGCGGACGTGCGGAACCTGATCCAGGCCTCCAGCGCGGCCTCCAACCAGGCCGCCAAGCTGGAGGCCCTCGACACCAACAACGGCGTGGACGACGCCAAGAGCATGCTGGGCATGCTGCGTGACGGCCTCAACGCCGCGTACAACGCGATGAGCGACGAGGGGGCCGGTGATGCTCCGTGACGTGCCCCTGCCGCTCTCGCCGGCCCAGATCCGCTCCATCGTCGAGTCCCAGGACGCGCCCATCGCCCTGTGGTCTGGGGCGGTCTCCAGCGGCAAGACGATCGCGTCCCTGCTCGCGTTCCTATTGAGGCTGGCGGACTCGCCCGATCAGGGGCTCGTGGTCATCGTCGGCCGCACCCTGCAGACGATCGAGCGCAACCTCCTCGACCCCCTGAGCAGCACCCACCTGTTCGGGCCCCTCGCCCGGCACGTGCAGCACACCACCGGCTCGACCACCGCGACGATCCTGGGCCGCACCGTGCACCTCGTCGGCGCCTCCGACGCCCGCGCGGAGGGCCGGATCCGCGGCTCCACCATCGTCCTCGCCTACGTCGACGAGGCCACGTTGGTGCCGCACGCGTTCTGGATGATGCTGCTGTCCCGCCTCCGTGTCGGGAACGCCTCCCGGCTGATGGCGACGACCAACCCCGATGGGCCGTTCCACTGGCTCCGGCGGGATTTCATCCTCCGCAAGGGCGAGATCGGGCTCCATCACTGGCACTTCACCCTCGACGACAACCCGTCGTTGGACCCCGCCATGGTCGCCCGCCTCAAAGCCCAGTACACGGGCCTGTGGTACCGGCGGTTCATCCTCGGGGACTGGTGCCTCGCCCAGGGCGCCGTCTACGACATGTTCGACGAGCACCGGCACGTGGTCGACATCCTCCCCTACATGCGCCGCTGGACCTGCGTGGGCATCGACTACGGCACCGTGAACCCGTTCTCCGCCGTACTGATCGGCCAGGGCGAGGACGACCACCTGTACGCGGTCTCCGAGTACCGGCACGACTCCGCTCGGGCGCTGCGGCAGCTCACCGACGCCGAGTACAGCCTCGGCGTCCGCCAGTGGCTGGCCGGCGTCCGCCGTCCCGGGGAGCAGGGCAACGCGCGCGGCGTCCGCCCGGAATGGATCTTCGTGGACCCGTCCGCCGCCTCGTTCATGAACCAACTCTGGACCGAGCACGTCCCCGGCATCTCCCCCGCCGTGAACGACGTGCTCGACGGCATCCGCTCCGTCGGCGTCGCCCTCGGCTCCGGCCTGCTGCGCATCCACCGCTCCTGTGAGGGCCTGCTCGGCGAGCTGCCCGGCTACGCCTGGGACGAGAGGGCCGCCGAGCGCGGCGAGGACAAGCCGTTGAAGGTCGACGACCACTCGGCGGACGCCCTGCGGTACGCGCTGCACTCCACTGCGCACGAGTGGCGCCACCTGATCCCCACCCCGGAGGTGAGCCGTGCCGCTGCCTGAGAACAACGCGCCCTGGCCGCCCCCGCGCTACGCCGCGCAGCTGGCCGACATGGCCATCGACGACGCCTGGTACTCCGGCGACAAGGCCAAGCTGCGCAAGGTCTACGCCATGGAGGGCTACGGCCGTGACGAGCGGGATGGCACCGGCCGCCCGTGGCGGTTCTGGGAGCGGCCCCGGCCGATGGGCCGGCGGGACAACCGGCTACACGTGCCGCTCGCCGGCGACATCGCCGCCAAGAGTGCGGCCCTGCTCTTCTCCGAGCCGCCGACGTTCACGTTCGAGAGCGAGCAGACGCAGCAGCGGTGGGACGAGATCGCCGAGGCCTGTGGCCTGGACGCGGTCCTCCGCGAGGGTGCCGAGGTCAGCTCCGCCCTGGGCGGGATCGCCCTGCGCGCCACGTGGAACACCGCCCTGGCCAAGCGGCCGCTGATCAGCGCCGTGCACGTCGACGGCGCGCTGCCCGACTACGAGTACGGCGTGATGACCGGCATCACCCTGTGGCGGGAGATCCTCCGCGAGGGCAACACCGTGCTCCGCCACCTGGAGCGCCACGAGCCCGGCCGCGTGCTGCACGCCCTGTACGAGGGCACCAGCACCAACCTCGGCCGGACGATCCCGCTCACCGAGCGCGCCGAGCTACAGGCCATCGCCGACAGCCTCGACCCGGAGGGCGAGGGCAACGTCATCACCACCGGCGTGCCGGGCCTGACGTGCCGGTACATCCCGAACATGCGGCCCAACCGCAAGTACCGGCACAGCATGCTGGGCCGGTCAGACTGGCAGTCCGACGGCATCCGGGACGCGTTCATGTCGCTGGACGAGACGTACACGTCGTGGATGCGGGACATCCGCCTCGCCAAGGCCCGCCTGGTCGCGCCAGCGGGGTTCCTCCAGAGCGAGGGCCTCGGGAAGGGCGTCAGCTTCGACGACGACCGGGAGATCTGGACGGCGATCAACGCCTCCCCGACCTCCGGCGAGGGCCTGACGCTGGTGCAGTTCGCGATCCGCGTCGAGGAACACGAGCGGTCCATGCGCGCGTTCAGCCGCAAGGCAGTCGAGTCCGCCGGCTACTCCGCCCAGTCCTTCGGGCTCGGCGACGCCACCGCCCTGACCGCCACCGAGGTACTGGCGCACGAGCGGTCATCGCTGCTGACCAAGGGCATCAAGGGCGGCTACTGGGTACCCGAGCTGGTCGCGCTCGCCGAGGTCGTCCTCCAGCTCGACCGCGCCCAAGGCTTCTCCTCCGTGACCGCGGAGCGGCCGCGGGTGGAGCTGGCCGACTCCGTCTCGGAGGACCCGCAGACCACCGCCACCACCCTGGAGCTGCTGAACCGGGCGCAGGCCGCGAGCATCGAGACCCGCGTGCGGTGGCTCAACCCGACGTGGGACGACACCGCGGTCCGCGAGGAGACCGAACGGATCCTGAAGGAGACCGGCGCGCTGGTCGCCGACCCGCTCATGACCGGCTCCGAGGGCCCCGGCGCGCCCGGGTTCGGTGACCCGGCTGGCGGTGGGGAGGCGGACTGATGCCCGTCTCCCCGGCCCTGGCGGAGGATCTCGCCGCGGCGGTCACGATGCTGTACGAGGACGCCGAACTCGCGCTCATCGAGATCCTCCGCCGGGCGCTCGCCGAGGGCATCGACTCCCCCCGCTGGGCCGAACTCAAGCTCCGCTCGATCGGCGACCTGCGCAACGCCGTCGAGACCGTCACCGCCGCCCTTCAGACCGACGCCAACGGGGCGGTGGCCAGAGCCCTGGCCGAGGCGTACGGGCGTGGCCGACAGGCCGCCGTGGCCGAGCTCGGCGCGCTGAACATCGGCCGGGAACTCCAGGCCCGGCGGGTCCTGCCGGGCGCCCCGGCCGTGGACCGGCTGGCCGCCTCGTACGCCGAGGACACCCGCCCGCTGTACGCGCGGATCACCCGCGCTGTGCTGGACGTGTTCCGCGGCGTCACCTCCCGGGCGGCCGGCGCGCAGCTGCTGACCGGCCAGTCCCGCCGGGACGCCTCGCAGCGGGCGCTGAACGAGTTCGCGCGCCGCGGCGTGACCGGGTTCATCGACCGGGCAGGCCGCTCGTGGGAGCTGGCCTCGTACGCGGAGATGTCCGTCCGCTCGGTCACCGCCCGGGCGGCGATCGAAGGCCACATCGACGCCCTCGGCGAGATCGGCGCCGCACTCGTGATCGTGTCCGATGCCCCGTTGGAGTGCCCGCTGTGCCGGCCTTGGGAGGGCGAGATCCTCTCCCTCCAGGGCCCGCCCGGCCCGCACACGGTCCGCCTCGACCACGCGATCCAGCCCACCGGCCTGTTCGCCGCCCGCCGCACGGTCGCCGTGCACGTCGCGGGCAGCCTGCCGGAGGCGAGGGCGGCCGGCCTGTTCCACCCCAACTGCCGCCACAGTCTCGGGCTGTACCTGCCCGGGGTGACGACGCGGCCCCCGCACCACGCCACGCCGGGCACCGGCTACGAGGACACCCAGCGGCAGCGCGCCATCGAGCGGCAGATCAGGGCGTGGAAGCGCCGCGCGGCCGCTGCGATGGACGAGGACGCCCGCCGGTACGCGGGCGCGTACGTGCGCCGCTGGCAAGCCCGGGCGCGCGAGAACGTCGCCGCGCACCCGGAGGTGCGCCGCCAACCCCAGCGCGAGCAGATCGGCCGCGCCCGCTGAACGCCCGCCTGGAGCGGGCCCGATGCGCCCCTGGAGGGCACATGCACACCACCCCTTTCCGCCCGGCTGCCCCCTTCTGGCACCCGCTCGCCAGCCACGCGGCCGGCACCGTGCTGGGCTACCGGCGCGACGGCCGGCCGATCTTCGTCATCGCGGGTGGCAACGGCGAGGGCGACGGCGCATCCGGTGGAACCCCGCCCGCCGCGCCGCCAGCCGCCCCGCCCGCAGGTAACCCGCCCGCCCCGGCCCCGGCCGCCCCTCCGGCCGCGCCGCCCGCGGCCGCCGAGGGCGACGTGAAGAGCTTGCCCGCCTGGGCACAGAAGGCACTCGCCGACGCCCGCGCCGAGGCCGGCAAGGAACGCACCACCGCCAAGGCCAACGCCGCCGCCGAGGCCCGCCAGGAACTCGCCCAGCAGATCGGCAAAGCCCTCGACCTCGTCCAGGACGACAAGCCCGCCGACCCCGCCGAGCTCACCGCCACCATCACCACCCAGACCACCCGCATCGGGGAGCTGGAGGGCACCGTCCGCACGCAGGCCGTAGAGCTGGCCGTGCACGGAGCGGCCGCCCGCCTCGGCGCCAACGCGCCCGCACTCCTCGACTCCCGCACGTTCCTCAAGGCCGTGGAAGGGCTGGACCCTACCGCGGCCGACTTCACCACCAAGCTCGACGTCGCCATTACGACGGCCATCGAGCAGAACCAGCAGCTCCGCGGCGGCCAGGCGCCGAGGCGGGGCGGGGGCGACTTCGCCGGCGGGCCCGGCACCCAGGGACGCCCCACCTCCCTCGGACAAGCCGTAGCCGCCGGACTCGGCGGCTGAACCTAGGAGCAGCACATGCCTGTGACTCTGGCTCAGGCGCAGGTCAACACCCAGAACGATGTTGACTTCGCCGTCATCGACAACCTCCGCCGCTACTCTTGGCTGCTGGACCGCATCGTGTTCGACGACACGGTCACCCCCGGCACCGGCGGCGGCTCCCTCACCTACGGCTACACGCGGCTCATCACGCCGCGTACGGCCGCGTTCCGCGCGCTCAACAGCGAGTACACCCCGGCCGAGGCGGCCCGCCAGCGGTACACAGTCGACCTCAAGCCCCATGGCGGCAGCTTCTCCGTGGACCGCGTCCTGTCGAGCCTCGGCCCGGCCGCGACGAACGAGACCACGTTCCAGATGCAGCAGCTGCTCACCGCGGTGCAGCAGAAGTGGCAGGAAGAGCTGATCAACGGCGACACCGCCGTGGACGCCCTCGGCTTCGACGGCCTGAACAAGAGCCTGACCGGCACGGAGACCGAGTACGACCCGCTCGACAACGGCACCAGCGCCGGCTACCTCAACTGGACCGCGGGCACGATCATCACTCAGCCCCTGGCCATGGCCGCGCTCGACCAGCTCGACGCGTTCCTGTCGCTGATCACGCCGTCCAAGACCGGCGGCGGCGACCTCGGCACCCCCGGCGCGGTCCCGCCCGGCGAGAAGGCCCTCCTGGGTAACCGCACGTCCATCACCCGCATCAAGGCCCTCGCCCGCTGGGCCGGCCTGTACACCGCGGAGAAGGACTCGCTCGGCCGGCAGATCGAGCGCTACGGCGACTGGACGCTCGTCGACATCGGCAACGGCATGACCGGCTCCAGCCCGATCGTCCCGATCTACTCGGCGGACGCCGATGAGGCGGGCGGCGGCGGCACCATCACCGGCCTGACCGACCTCTACGCCGTCACGTTCGGCATGGACGCCCTCCACGGAGCCTCGGTCGCCGGGAACCCGCTCGTCCAGACGTGGCTGCCCGACTTCTCCCACTCCGGCGCCGTGAAGTCCGGCGAGATCGAGATGGGCCCGTCCGCGATGGTGCTGAAGAACACCAAGGCGTGCGGCGTCCTGCGGAAGATCAAGGTGCAGTGATGCGCTACCGGATCACCGCGCCCGAGCCCGTGTCCGGCGGCGTCTGCGGCGTCGGGTTCGCCAACGGCCAGGCCATCGCCGACGGCGACCGGCACCGGCGGGCGCTGGCCTACTTCCGCCAGGCCGGATACCACGTCGAGCCCGAGGACGAGGCGCCCGCGGCCCCGGCCGCCGAGGTCCCCGAGACCCCGGCGGTCGACGAGGGCGACCTGCCCTTCGACCCGTCGCAGCACACCGTCGACGAGGTCGGCGAGTACCTGACCTCCGTGGCCGACGACGAGGAGGAGACCATGCGTGTCCTCCTCGCCGAGGCCGAGGGCAAGAACCGCAAGACCATCACAGAGAGGAGCGCGTGATGACGCAGCTCGGCGGCTACACCCGCAATGTCCGCGACGCGCTCGCGCACGTCAACGCCGCGGACCCGTCCTCCCCGGACACCTTCCACCGGCGCAACCTCCCGCGTACCGGCCTGTACGACTCCGCCGGCGACACCGGGCAGGTCGCGCTGACCACGCAGGTGATGACCTCCGTCCCGATCTTCCTGCGGGCCGGTGACGTGGTCACGAACATCTCCTTCCGCTCCGGGGCGACCGCGGCGGACACGCCCACCAACTGGTGGTTCGCGCTCTACGACACGGCCTCAACCCCCGCGCTGGTCGGCCAGACCGCCGACCAGACCACGGGCGCGTGGGCGGCGAACACCACCAAGACCGTGGCGCTGGCCAGCCCATACACGGTGGTGAAGACCGGTATCCACTGGGTGGGGATCATGGTCAAGGCGACCGCGGTTCCGACCCTCCTCGGCTGTGTTGCCGCCCCGGCGATCGTCTCCGGGGAGCGGAACCTGTCGCAGTCCTCCGGCTCGTCGCTCACCACGACGGCCCCCGCAACGATCGCGACGCCCACGGCCAAGCAGTTCGTGCCGTACGTCGTGATCACCTGAGGCGGCCGGCATGACCCTGACCAGTGATTTCGCCGTCAGTGCCTCGGTCGTCAACACCAAGGCCAGCGACCTGTCCGCAGCCGCGGACAACCTGCTGAAGAAGTACGCCGTGCACCTGGAGTCGGGGGCCGGCGCGGGCAGGGCCGACCGGGTGTTCGCCGACACCCGGACCCTGGCCGCGTCCGCGTCGGAGACCCTCGACCTTGCTGGGTCGCTCACCGACTCGTACGGCACAACGACCAGCTTCGCCCGGGTGAAGTTCATCCTGGTCGCGGCGTCGCTCGGGAACACGAACAACGTGGTGGTGGGCAACAACGCCAGCGCCGATTTCGTCGGCCTGTGGAACGCCGCCGGCACGCTGACCCTGCGGCCCGGGATGGTGTTCGCCGCGTTCGCCGCCTCGACGGACGCGACCGGCATGGTCGTCACCGCGACCACCGCCGACCTGATCAAGGTCGCCAACTCGGCGGGCTCCACGTCCGTCACGTACGACGTGATCATCGTCGGTAACAGCACCTGACCGGAGGTGGCCGATGACGAGCCGCATCTACGCCACCGCCGAGCAGTACGAGACCTACACCGGCGGCCCGGCCCCGGCCGACATCGAGGCCCGCCTCGTGCAGGCCTCACGCTTCCTGGATGCACAGGTCCTCCGGCTGTGCGTCTACGACGCCGACACCAGCACCGGCCTGCCCACCAACGCCACGGTGGCGGCTGCGTTCGCCGACGCGGTGTGCGCGCAGGCGCAGTGGGGCATCGAGGTCGGCGACACCACCGGGGCCGCCGGGGCCGGCTGGGGCTGGGTCGAGATCGGCTCCGTCAGGCTCAGCCGCTCCGTCACCGCGGTGTCCGGGGCTGACGCGGCCGGGCGTCAGATCGCGCCTGCGGTGTGGGACGCCCTCCGCTCGCCCGACCTGACCCCGGCCCTCCTCGTCGTCGGCGAGGTGATCTCGTGATCATTCCGCTGTGGGTGCTGCGGCACACGGTGACGATCGAGGCCTACCTCGGAGACACCTCGGCCGGCCCCAGCTACGCGGCCGGCGTCGCGGCACGCGCGTTCGTCGAGGAGAAGGACCGCACAGTGCGGGACTCGGACGGCGAGGAGGTCACGGCGTCTACGACCGTGTACCTGCTGCCGTCTCAGGAGTGCCCCGCGCGCTCTCGCCTCACGCTGCCGTCGGGGCGTGCCGCCCTGGTCATCACGTCCGCGCTTCGCGACGGCGGCGGCCTGCCCACGCCGAACCACCGGGAGGTGACCCTCGAATGAGCCAGGACGTACGGCTGCGGTGGGAGGGCGGCCGCCTCGGTGCCTCCCGTCGCGGCCGGGCTGCCGCAGAGGAGGGCCTCCAGAAGGCGTTGGAACATCTGCTCACCGAGTCCCGCAGGCTCGTGCCCCTGCGTGAGGGCGTGCTGGAGCGCTCCAGCCGCGTCGTCCGTGACGGGCTGGTCGGCGCCGTCACCTACGACACCGTGTACGCCAGGAGACAGCACGAGGAGCTGACCTGGAAGCACCTGCCCGGGCGCAGCGCCAAGTACCTGGAAATCCCCATGAACACCGAGCGTCGGGTGATGCTCGACCTCATGGCCGTGCCGTTGCGGAGGTGGCTCCGTGGCCGGTGAACCCGACCTCCTCGACGGCCTCGCCCGCTACCTCGCCGAACGCGGCCACGGCACCTACGGGGATGCTCTCGTCGGCGCCACGATCGTGCTGGAGCACATGCCTCCCGGCCCCGACGAGGTCGTCGTCCTGACCGAATACGGCGGCCTGGAGGCCCACGGCCGCCTGCCGTACGACGAGCCGCGCGTACAGGTCCGTGTACGCGGCACGACCGACCCGCGGGTCTCCCGGGCCCGCGCGACGGCGATCCGCTCCGAGCTGCACGGCCTGAGCTACACCGTGCTTCCGGGCGGAACCGAGGTCATCTCGGCCGTCGCGCTCCAGACCGTCGCGTCACTGGGCCAGGACGACAACCGCCGACACGAGCACGTCGTCAACGTGCAGTTCGAGATCTACAGCCCGACCAAGCACCGGGCCTAACCCCACCCTTCCGCCCGCCGGCGCCTCGCCGTCCGGGCATCTCGTAATGCCCTGGAGGAGCCATGGCACCGCGCAAGTACAACGCGAGGAATGTCCGATTCGAGATCGAAGACTTCCTCAACCCGGGCACCTGGGTGCCCATCGCCCCCGGCAGCGGCAGCTCCGAGGGCGGCCTCAACACCTTCACCATCTCCAGGGATTACGAGGAGGCCGACACCACCAACTTCGGCAGCGACGGCCAGGCCGAGGGCCAGAACATGCAGATCGCCGTCGAGATCTCCCTGGAAGGCTGGCGCCTGGAGGACCCCGACACCGGCGCCCTGGACCCCGGACAGGCCCTGGTGGAGGCGCAGGCCGAGAGGCTCGGCAACGACAGCACGTGCGGCTTCCGCTTCGCCTCGCCCGGCGCCACCAGCTGGAAGGTCTGGGAGAACGCGTACTTCCAGCTCGGCGACGAGGGCGGCGAGACCAACGAAAAGGTCACCTGGGCCGTCACCGTCAAGCGCAGCGGCCCGACGACCACGGCGGCCATCTCGTGACCGCCGACCGCGAGTCCTGGGATGCGTTCTGGGCCGAGGTCAACGGCGCCGGCACCGAAACCATCCGCGGCGTCGAGGTGGCTATCCCCACCGACCTGCCGCTCGTCATGGTCCAACGGCTGGACGCTCTCAGCGCAGAGGACAGCGAGGAGGCCTTCCGCGAGATGGTCGGCATGCTCTTCGGTGACGGCGTCCTGGAGGCGTGGACCGACGCGGGCATGGGCCTGATGGAGCTGAAGACGCTCATCGCGTGGGGGACAGCGAACGCCGAAGGCACCCGGATCGGGTTCCGCGAGGCGTACGAGCGGGTCCTCCAGGGCGAGGCCGAGTCCGAGGGAAAAGCCCCGAACCGGCAGGCGCGGCGGGCCGCGGCCAAGAGCGCACCGCGGCCGCGATCCGCCACTACTGGTGGGCGGTCGAAAGCGACTTCCAGAGGGAGTACGGCTACGGGCCGAAAGACATCGCCCAGCTGACTCGCCGTCGTTTCCACACCTTGCTCAACGGACTGTCCCCGGAGTCGGTATTCCGGCAGGTGGCCGGAGACGAGCTGTCCGTCATCGACAACCCGAAGCAGATCGAGCAGGCCCTGGCGGGCCTGTGACTGAGGAGGGCCCGCCATGGCGATGACGATCGGCGAACTCGTCGGCTATATCCGGGCGGACGACAGCGCGTTCCGGCGCGGGGTGAACCGGGCGCAGTCCAACATGGAACGGCTGCGCGCCTCGACCGCGGCCCGGCTGCGGGACATGCGCGAGCGGTTCGTTTCCGCGTCCCACGCCATGGCCAACGCCCTGTCGCGCAACGTTGCCGACGCCACGCAGGACGCCACGGACTCTGTCGCGCAGTTCACCCGGGACTCCCGCGGCCGCCTGCGGAACGCCCGCGGGCACTTCGTGAGCGAGGCCGAGGCCATCGCCCAGGGCTTCACCGAGGCGATCGAGAGCGGCGCCGATGAGGGGATGACGGGCCTGCGCGGCCGGTTCCTGCGTCACCTGCGCCAGATGCGTTCCGACCTGGCCACCCGCACGCGCTCGATGTGGGGGCGGCTGACCGGCGCCAGCACGGAGGCCGGCGAGGAGTCTGGGCACGGCATGGCCCGCGGGATGCTCTCCCGCATCACCTCGACCCTGCGGTCGGGGATCGGGTCGGCAGTGTCCACTGGCCTGTCGGGGCTCCAGTCCATCACCGGCCAACAGAACCCCTACGTTGCCGCGCTCGTACTCGCCCTCGTTACGGCCGTGGCGACTGCTCTGGGCCCGGCGCTCGGCGCGGTCCTGGGCGGCCTGGTGGTCTCGGCGGTCGGCATCGGCGTCGTGGGCCTGAGCGCCATGCTCGTGAAGGACGAGCCGAAGGTGAAGGCGGCGGCGACCAGGCTGGTCGGCTCGGCGAAGAAGATCTTCAAGGACGCGGCCAAGCCGATGGTCAAGCCGATCTCTGATGCGCTGGCGAGCCTGGAGCACACGACAAAGACCCTCGCTCCGAAGTTCAAGGAGGTCTTCAAGGCGGCGGCTGACTCGGGCCTGACCAAGTCGCTGACCAAGGGCATCGACGAGATGGTCAAGCGCATGCTGCCTGGGCTGATCACCATGCTCCAGAAGGCCAGCCCCGTGTTCGAGGGGCTCGCCGGCCTGCTGGGCCGCGTGGGCGCTGGGCTCGGCAGCCTGTTCACGTCCCTAGGTCAGGGCAGTCCGCAGATGGGGCAGGCCCTGGCTGACCTGGGTTGGCTGCTGGAGAAAACGATCACCGGGATCGGATACTTCCTGTCCTTTCTGGCGCAAATGTACGGAAAAGTGCGCCCGTTCATCGTTCAAGTGATCGGCCTGTTCGAGTGGCTGTACGACGTGCTCGTCGGCCACTCGATCATCCCCGACCTGGTCAACGCCATCATCGGGTTCCTGGCCAGCCTGCCCGGCCGTGCCGCGGCCGTCCTGTCCGGCCTCCCGGGCGCCATCATCAGCCGCGCGCAGGACGCCGCGACGCGGGCGCACGCCGCCATCCAGTCCGGCGTAGACAGCGCGGTGCGCACCCTGTCGAGCCTGCCCGGCCGCGCCCGAGGCGCGCTGAGCGGCCTCGGCAGCACCCTGTACAACGCTGGCCGCTCCCTCGTGGGCGGGTTCGTCAACGGCATCCACTCGATGCTCGGCGCAGTGCAGAGCGCGGCCAACGCCGTCGTCAGCACTGCGCGCCGCTTCTTCCCCTTCAGCCCCGCCAAGGAGGGCCCGTTCTCGGGGCGCGGCTGGACGCTCTACTCCGGCCAGGCCCTGGCCCAGGGGTTCGCCGCGGGCATCGAGAGCCGGCGCGGCGCCGTCGCGTCGTCGCTCGGCTCCCTGATGGGCCCCGGGATGGCCCTCCCTGGTGCCGCCGCTGCGGGCGTGCGTGCTCCGGCGGTGGCCAGGGGCGGCCCCACGCGCGTGATCATCGAAGTGCGTGGGCCGGAGGAGGTCGTCCGGCTGATCCGGACGGCCGTCGCCAAGAACGGCGGCGACGTGCAGAAGTACCTCGGCAACAAGTAAGGAGCTGCCCCGTGGCCGTGCCGGACGTGCGATTCGCCCTCGACCTCGGCGGCGCCCTCACCGACATCACCGATGACGTGCTCGTAGAGGACACCGTCCGGCACGCCCGCGGCCGGCGCGCCGAGGGCAGCACCGTGGACGCCTCCACAGCAGACCTGACGCTGAAGAACGGCAGCAAGTACAACCGCCGCAACCCCAGCAGCCCCTACTTCGGCCTGCTCGGCCCGAACACGCCGCTGCACATCACCACCTACGCCGGCGAGACCGTCCTCGACGTGCCGTACGGCGTCGCGGGGCGGGCCTCGACACCCGATCACGCGTCGCTGGACATCACCGGGGACATCGACGTGCGGGTCGAGCTGGAGGCCGCGGCGTGGGCGGGCCGGTACACCGCCAACGGCTGGGAGGTCGCGGGCAAGTACGGCACGACCGGCAACCAGAGGTCGTGGCAGATGCTGATCGGCAATTCGGGTGCCCCCCATTTCCGCTGGTCGCCGGACGGCACGGTCGCGAACCTGATCTCCCGGGACGCAGAGACCGCTGTTCCGTTCGGGCCGGGCGCTGTGGGGGCGGTTCGGGCCACGCTGGACGTGAACAACGGCTCCGGCGGCTGGACGCTGGCGTTCTACGTCGCGCCGTCGCTGGCCGGGCCGTGGGTGCTGCTGGAGGACCCGATCGTCACCACCGCGGGGACGACGAGTATTTTCGCGTCGACGGCCCCGCTCGACATCGGTGACAACGCCGACCTCGGGTTCGGCACCGTCGGCCGCCGGTTCCGCGCTGCGGAGATCCGCTCGGGCATCGACGGCACGGTCGTGGCCTCCCCCACGTTCACCGCGCAGGCCTCCGGCGCCGGGTCGTTCGCCGACTCGGCCGGCCGGACGTGGACGGTCGCGAACGGCGCGAGCATCACCGACCGCCGCTCGCGCGCGGTCCTTGGGGTGCCGGAGTGGTCGCCGCGCTGGCGCCCGTCCGGCCACCACGTGCGCACCCCGATCCAGGCGTCGGGGATCCTGCGACGTCTCGGCCAGGGCGCCAAGAGCCTCGACAGTGCGCTGCGCCGCCGTATGCCGTCGTTCAACCCGGTCGCGTACTGGCCGATGGAGGACGGCAGGGAGGCGGTCCAGGCCTACAGTCCGACCGCGGGCGTCGCGCCGATGCGGGTCACCGGGCTGGAGATGGCCGCGGACGACTCCCTCCCGTCGTCGCTGCCGCTGCCGGTCATCGGCACCGCGTCCAGCCTCAAGGCGACTGTGCCCAGCCACTCCGCAAGCGGCTGGCACCTGGAATTCGCGTACCGGCTGGACGACGATCCGGGATCCCTCCAGACCCTGATGGAGTGGACGACCACCAGCTCCCCATGGAAAATCTGGCGCCTCCGGGTCGGGAACAACCTCATGAACCTGATCGTGGAGGACGGCGAGGGCGCCACCACGCTGGTGCTGAACTCGGGCGCCACGGGCTGGTTCGGGACGGGCTGGGGCCGCTACCTGATCCAGGCCACACCCAACGGCAGCAACCTCGACCTCCACTCGGCGTGGATCACCCTCGGCGCCGGTGGTTTCCAGTCCAACGGCACCCTGGCGACCACCAGCGCGGGCCGGATCACCGGCATCAACACCCGGTTCGGCGCGGGCCTGGACGGCGCGGCGATCGGGCACCTGGTGGTGTTCGGCAACGACGACACCGAGACGTTCTCCAGCGCCGATTCCGGGTTCACCGGCGAGCGCGCGGGCCTCCGCATCGAACGGCTCGGCGGCGAGGAGTCCATCCCCGTCCTGATGGCCGGCTCCACCGCCGCGCAGGAACAGATGGGCCCCCAGCTGCCGACTACGATCCTCGACCTGTTCGGCGAGTGCGAGGCGACCGACGGCGGAATCCTGCTGGAGGACCGCGACCGGGCCGGGCTGGTCTACCGCGGCCGCTCCACCCTCTACAACCAGACCCCGAGACTCACCCTGCCGTACAGCAAGTTGGCGCCGCCGATGGAGCCCGTCGACGACGACCGGCTCCTGAGGAACCAGACCACCGTGCGGCGCGACGGCGGCTCGTGGGCGACGGAGGCCCGTACGGACGGGCCTCTGTCGATCGCCGACCCGCCCGACGGCGCAGGCCTGTACGACCAGGATGTGACGCTGTCCCTCGCGGACGACGACCAGTGCCAGCGCATCGCCGGGTGGCTCACCCACAAGGGCACGTGGGACGAGTCGCGGTACCCGTCCATCACGCTGCGCCTGCACTCGCATCCCGAGCTCGTCGCGGACGCGTGCCGCGTGGACGTGGGCGACGTGATCCGGGTGACCGACCTGCCGTCGTGGCTGCCGCCGGGGGACCTGGATCTCCTCGTCGAGGGCTACGAGGAGACGTGGGGCCCGTTCTCGTGGGAGATCACGTTCTCGTGTTCCCCGGCCGGCATCTGGAACGTGTCCACGGCCGCGCCCGGGTCCCGGACGGACACCGCCGGTACCGAGCTCGGCGTGGCCGTGGATGCGGACGACACCACGCTCGTGGTGGACGTCTACCAGGGCCGCCTGTGGACCACGGACCCGGCGGACTGCCCCCTGACGGTCACGGTCGGCGGCGAGGACATGACCGTCACGGCGATCACCGGGGACATCGAGGACCAGTACACCCGCACGGTCACGTCCGGGTGGGGCACCGCGTCGTCCGGGCAGGCCTGGACGCTCACCGGCGGCAGCAACAGCGAGTACAGCGTCCAGGGGGTGTAGCCGATGGCCGACCTGTACGACGACTACGCCGACTTGGCCGCGTCGGAGGTCGAGGGTGTCGACTACTCGCGGCACTCCAACACCCCGACGGGGGCGACGTGGTCGTCCATCGCGATCCACGGCGGCGGCATCGAGGCGGGCTCCGGCGAAATGGCACTTCAGGTCGCCGGATCCCGCATGATGTATTACGAATTCAAGGGGCTCAAATCCAGCGGAAACCAGGATTTGCACATCACCTCAACGAATTTCGATGAGCCGATTTGCGAGGCGCTCCAGGCAACCGCGCTGCGTACGATCTCGTTCCACGGCTACACCGGCAGCCTGCTCCAACCTGAGACCGCCCTCGGCGGCCTGGACCCGCTGCTCCGCGCCCGGATCGCCACCGCGCTCCGCAACGCGGGGTTCGCCGTGATCGACGCGCCATCGGAAATCGGCGGCACCGACCCGGCCAATATCGCCAACCGGAATATCCGGGGCGAGGGCGTCCAGCTCGAAATGAGCCGCGCCCAGCGGCAAGCGTTTTTCCCGAACGGCGACACGAGCCGCGCGATGCGGGAATCCGGACAGAGGACCGATGCGTTCTACGCGTACGCGGCCGCAGTGCAGGCGGCGTACGAGGGCTACGGGTACGTGTCCCTCACGAGCATCAACGTGTCCCGGTACTGCACGATCCCCGCCCCGTCCGCGGACGTGGACATCTCCGCCAGCGTCGCCACGGACAAACTCGCGACGGGTGGCGGCCACTTCATGCAGCTGGTGGCCCGCTGGGCCGACGCCTCGAACACCTACCTGGCCCGGCTGGAGTTCTCGACGACGCAGACCGTGATCCTGACCCTCCGCAAACGGGTCGCCGGCACGGAGACGCTCCTCGTGCAGCACACCACCGACCTGACGCACGCCGCCGGGCGCCGGTTCGCAATCCGCCTCCAGGTCTCCGGCTCCTCGCTGCGCGCGAAAGCCTGGCTGGACGGCACGTACGAGCCGCAGGCGTGGCAGCTGGAGACGACGGACACGTCGCTGTCCGCTGCGGGGTCGGTCGGCGTCCGGTCGATCCTGTCGAGCACGAACACCAACACCCTGCCCGTCACTGCGTCGTGGGGCGATTTCCAGCTCCGGAGCGACCGGCAGCGCCTGTTCGTCACCCGGTCCGCCAACGGCGTCGTCAAGTCGCATGCGGCGCTGTCCGACGTGCGGCTACGGACCCGCCCCGTCGTCCCCCTGTGAGAGGAGCCCGCTCGTGTACTCAGGCTGGGCCGGCGGCGCCCACGTCACCGCCGAAAAGCTCGACGAGATCAGCGGCATCTGGACGCCGTACACGACCACGTGGACGGGCTCCGTCTCGAATCCGGCGATCGGGAACGGGACCATGGAGGCCGAGTACGCGCTGTGCGGCGGCGTGTGCTTCGTGCGCGTGTCGGTGGAGATGGGCTCGACGACGACGTACGGCTCTGGCCAGTACAAATGGACGCTCCCTTTCCAGGCCGCGACGTTGGCCACCACCAAACTCGGGTATATCGGCTCTGCGTACTGCACCGATGCGGGCGTGGCGTACTACGCCGGCATCACGCGTGCGATCGGCGGCGAGTCGTTCATGATCGCCATCTCCCCCACAACCTCCACGGGTTCGACCCCGGCCGAGTGGAACCCAGTCCGCCCGTTCACGTTCGCGAGCGGCGACGCGATCAACCTGTTCCTGGCCTACAAGCCCGCCTAGCCCTCACACCCCCTTACTCCGCGGCCGCCCCGGCCCCGGAGCCCTCAGCACGCCCTGGAGGCGCCATGGCTACCCTGTCCCGCCCCGCGTACGTCAACCTGCTGCGCAGCCAGGCCGGCTACCACGAGGGCCGCGACCCGGACGGCAACTGGAACAACATCCAGAAGTTCAGCCCGGCCACCGCGGGCCTGGAGTGGTCCCAAGGCATGGCCTGGTGCGCCACGTTCACCGCGTGGGGCGCGGACGAGCTCAACGCCCGCGACGCCTGGCCCATCACTGCCAGCTGCTTCACCGCGGTGCAGTGGTGGAAGAAGCGCGGCCGCTGGACCGAGTACCCGGTCCTCGGCGGCCCCTTCTACCTCGGCACCGTCGGGCAGGACCATGTGGGTGTCGTGTACGCGTACGACGCGGACTCGATCTGGACCGTCGAGGGCAACACCAACGCGGGCGGCTCCTTCCAGGGCGACGGGGTGTACCTCCGCGTCCGGCCCCGCCGCGGCCCCGGCAGCCCGTACGGCTACGGCGTGCCCGAGTTCACCGAGGGCACCGTCAGCGCTGACCCGGCGCTCGGCGGCACCCCGGCGGCTTCCGTCCCGGCGCCGCGCCCGCAGCAGCCGCGGGTGTCCCTCGCGCACATCATCGCCGCGGCCGAGCGGGACCCGGGCGGTCGGCAGGGCGCGACGACGTACCCGGCGGAGGTGAACGTCGTCGAGGTCGCCCTCGCGGCGGAGGGCCTGCTGGCCGACGCGTACGCGCACGACGGCAGCTTTGGCAGCCTCACCGTCACCGGGTTCGGGAAGTGGCAGCGCCGGTACTCCGAGCGCCACAACCTCCGCTGGACCGCGGACGACTGCAACGGCATCCCCGGCAAGACCTCCCTCACCGCCCTGGGCAAGGCCCACGGCTTCACCGTCACGACCTGATCGGAGAACACACCATGGCCCGACTCCTCGTCGACATCGCCGAGCGCACCCTGGCCGCCTACGCGACCACGTTCCTCGGCCTGCTCCTCGCCGCGAACTTCGACCTCACCGACGTGACCGCGGTCAAGGCGGCGGCCATCGCGTCCGTGCCGGCTGCGCTCACCGTCATCAAGGGCGCGATCGGTTCCCTCGTCGGCGACCCGGCGTCGGCCGGGTGGCTGCCGAGCAGGGACCGCGGGTGACTCCTGAGGACACCACGCGGGTGGCGGTCGAGCTGGCCGAGATCAGGGGCGAGATCCGCGAGGGTTTCGCCGTGATCCGGGGTCAGCTCGACCTCGCGCTCCAGCGCACCGGCCAGGCCGAGACCGACATCGATGACCTGGACAAGCGTCTCGCCGCCCTGGAGCGGGCCCGCTGGCCGCTGCCGAGCATCGCCGCGGCCACCGGCGCGGCCGGCCTCGGTGTCGCCCTCTATCAGCTCGTCGCCAAGTAGAGGGAGGCCGCGATGCCCACGAGGCGCACCGTCACCGGCTCCACGGCGGACCTGTTCACCGACGCCGACGGCACCGGGAGCGTGGTGCTGCGTGCTCTGCCGCGCCGCTGGACCGACGAGGCGGGCGGCCAACTGCTCGTTGCCCCGGACCGCGAGCTGCCCCTGACGGGCGGGGCGTGGTCTGCATCGCTTGTCCCGACGGACGAGGCGGGGATTGAGCCTGCGACGGGCCGGTACTACGAGGTGGAGGAGCGTCTCGACGGGGTGCCGGTGCGGCGCCGGGTGTTCGAGGTGCCGTCGGGGGTGGGGGATCTCGACATTCTCGACCTGGTCGTCGCCGATCCTGGCCTGCCCGGCTACGTGCGCGGGGCGGCCGGCGCCGACGGTCCGGCCGGGCCCACGGGCGCAACCGGTCCGCAGGGTCCACAGCCGCCGCTCGGCGCGGCCGGCGCGGGGCCCACGGTGGCGCTGAGGAGCGACGATCCCACGACGACCAACGCCAGGACGCCCACAGCCCACGCCCTCACGCACGCGGCCATCGGCTCAGACCCGATCACCCCTGCGGCGATCGGCGCCGACCCTGCGGGGACAGCCGCGGCGGCCGTGGCCGCGTTGTCCGCGCTGACGCAGACGGTGGTGAAGGCGGCCGACGAGCCGCGGCAGGCGACCACGGTCGTCTCCGATGACGGCCACCTGTTCGCGTCGCTGGAGGCAAACAGCGTCTACCGCTTCAACTCCACGCTGCTCTTCGACGGGCCGGAGGCCGCCGACGCGACAATCACGTTCACGGTTCCGGCCGGGTCTACGGGCGGGTGGGCGCCGTACGCGGGCACGCTGGGTACGACGGTGCCGGATGGTTCGGCGCAGCTGAAGGTGGCCGCTCGCCAGTACGGCTCGAACTCGGACATCGGTGTGATGGCGTCCTCGGCGTCCCTGGCCGGCGTCATCGCGACCCCGCGCGGGGTGGTGGTCACGGGGCCGACCCCGGGCCTGCTGCGGTTGCGGTGGGCGCAGCAGACGAGCAACGCCACCGCGGTGAACCTCAAGGCCGGTTCGCTGCTGGAGGTCGTCAAGGTCTCCGGCAGCGCGCCGGCGGCGTCGGGGATCAACCTCGACTCCCCGCTCGCCCTGCCGTCCGATCAGGGGCTCCTCGCGTGGACCGGGGACCCGAACGACGCCGGGCACGTCACTGCCCAGTCTGTGGGCGGGGTGGCGGGCCGGATCACGCTGGTGAAGGTCCAGCTCCGCAAGAGCATCACGTGGTCCCGCATCTGGTTCGGCCTGGCGGGCGTCGACGCGGGCGCCAGCCTGACGAACTGCTACCTCGGGGTGTACGACTCCGCTGGCGTGCTGCGGGGCGTCACGGCGGACATCTCGGCGGACCTGTCGTCCGGCGCGGTCGGCAAGTCGGTGCCGCTGGTGACGCCGTTCACCGCGGGGCCCGGCGAGTGGTACATCGCCCTGCTGCTCAACGGCACGTGGACGACGAACCTTCTCACGCTGAAAGCGACTGGCGCGGGGATCACGGTGAACTGCGGCCTGTCGGCGCCGCGGCTGCGGTACTCCAACATGCTCTCGGGCCAGACGTCGCTACCGGCGTCGCTGGACCTGACGCAGCAGTCTACGAGCATCATCAACACCGGCTGGGGCTCCCAGTGGTACGGGATCTCCTGAACAGCGATGCCCCCTCTCAGCCTTCGGGCTGGGAGGGGGCGATTTCGCCGTGTGCGGCTACTGTTCTGGTGTCGAGTCAGAACGGAGCCCAGTATGCACGCTCTACCTCATGACCACACCGGCGCGCGCATTCGCCGCCTACGCCGGGAACGCTCCCTCACCCAAAGCGCCCTCGCCGACCTCATGGGCGTCTCGGAGAGCCTGTTGAAGAAGGTCGAACAGGGCACCCGCCCTCCATCCCCTCACGTCATCGCCTGCGCGGCCCGCGCCATGCGCGTCCAGGTCGCCACCGTCATCGGTCAGCCGTACGTGGACGAGCTGCGCACGGACAGGCTCGACGTCCTGATAAGGCCGATCCGCGAGGCCCTGGACGTCTACGACCTCGGGGCCGACCCCGAGATCACCCCCCGACCGGTGGCCCTGCTCTCCGCGGACGCCGAGGGGCTCCTCATCGCCGTTCGGGCCGGCGAGATCCGGCAGGCCGCCACTCAGCTGCCGGGCCTCATCCAAGAGGTCACCACGGCCGCGCACGCAGCACCGTCGGACGAGCTGTGGCGGCTGCTGGCCAGCACGTACCGCTCCGCGTACGACGTGGCCTCGAAGCTGGGGTACGCCGACCTGTCGGCCATCGCCCTGGCGCGGCTGGAGTGGGCTGCTGAGCGCGCGTCCAGCGCGGCCCTCGGAGGCATGTACCGCTACTTCCGTGCCCTGACGTACATGCGCGAGGGCCAGTACCGCACCGGCCAGCGGCTGACGGCTCTGGGGCTCAGCATTGTGGAGCAGGCCGACGTCGGCCGGGAGCGCGATGTCGTGACGGGGCAACTGCACCTCGGCGCTGCGGTGATGGCGGGCCGCTCGCACGACGGGGACGCTGCGGAGGGCCACCTGACCGAGGCGGGCCGGATCGCCCAGGCGACGGGCGAGGCCGCGACCGTGCACTACCTCGCGTTCGGTCCGACGAACGTCGAGGTGCACCGGGTGTCGGTCCTCGCCGAGCTGGACGAGTACGGCCAGGCGGCGCAGCGCGGCCGTACGGTGGTCATCCCGCGGGAGTGGCCGGCGTCGCGGCGAAGCCACCACTACGCCGAGCTTGCTCGCGCGCAGATGTGGACCAACGACCTGGAGGGGTCGTTCGCGAACCTCCTGCGGGCGAGGAAGGCAGCACCGCAGCAGGCCCGATATCACCAGACCGTACGGGAGACGTACGCCGGTCTGGAGGCCGCTCACAGGCTGCTGCCGGATTCGTTCCTGTCGTACGGCACCTGGCTGGGCGCCTGACGGTCTGTGAACCTTTGGCCCTGGGGGACACAAGTCTGTGTCCCCCAGGGCCTTTTCGTGCCCCCACACTCGTCACCACCACCCGCTGACGACGGTAGGGAGCGCAGCGTGAGCAGGCGAACGACGGTGCCCAACTGGCTGGCCCAGAGCCACGACAACCCCCAGCAGGCCCACGACGAATGGCGCGAACGCGGCATCGCCGTCCTCCCCACCGGGGGCGTGTTCGGCGCGGTGCGCCTCCCTGAGGGGCTCGTGCAGGCGGCCGTGGAGTCCACGGACAACGACCACGTCGGTTTCGTGCTGGCCGAGCAGCTCGACGGGCCTGTCATCCACGACGCCCGGGGCCGGAACTACTACGCGCTGCTCCGTCCCGAGGACCGCCTCGCGTGGGACACCACCTCGCCCGGGGTCGAGTACCTTCCCCCGCGCACTCACCTCGGCGTGCCGGCGGCCGGGCTGTGCCAGTACACCGCGGCGACGCCGATCTACTGGGCCGTCCCGGTGATCAGGCCCTCGTACTGCGACCTCGGCGCCCTCGCGCTCCTCGTTCGTGTCGGCGCCGCGCGCCTCGCCGAGTCCCGGCCGCACGCCGCCGCGTTCGTCGGCCGGGCCGGCCTGCCGCCGATGACCGCCGAGCAGGCGGCCGGGCACCCCGGTGAGTAACCGCGGGCAGCAGGTGGCCTACGTGGTCACGCTGCTGGCCCTGCTGGCCTCTCTCTGGCTCGGCATCACCGCCCGCTGACCGCGGGCCTCTCAAGCTCCCGCCCGCGGCGCCTCCACCCCTCCCACCCCTCAGCCGCGGGCGGGTCCCGCTTCCGGTTCCCAAGGTCCCTCTTCTGGGTGACCGGGGGCGGGTCGCACCACCGGTTCACGGCTGGCGCAGCACGCTGGCACCGACTCGAAGGAGACCCCGCGTGACGCCTCAGCCGCCGTACTGCCCGAACGGCCCCCACGGCCCCCAGTTCCCCGCGCTCTGGAAGGACACCAGCCTCACCGGTCCGAATACGCCGGAGCGGTGGCGCTGGTTCTGCAACGGGTGCGGAACGTACTGGGAGCCCACTCCTGAGCAGAAGGCGAGGTTCACCTGATGGGTCACCAAGAGGACAGGGCGACTGGCTGCGGGAACATGGTCCCGGACCCGTCTGACCCGAACCAGCGGATCATGTGCGGTGGCCAGAAGACCACCGTGTACGTCTACGACGACAACGGGAACTGTACGAGCCAGCAGGTCTGGCCGTGCAGCTCGTGCGGCGGCTGATCCAGCGCTCCGCCCGCGCGGCGGCCCCGGCCGGACTCTCCGGCCGGGGCTACTCCCTGACGAGCTGCGAGAGCGGCACGCCGATCGCGTCGGAGATCCGGATCAGGGAGTCCAGGAGCGGGCTCACGTGGCCCTGCTCGATCCGGTTGTACGAGGGCCGGTCCATCCCAGAGTCAAGGGCGACGCGCTCCTGAGTGAGGTTCCGCTCCAGCCGGGCCGCCCGGATCTGGTCGCCGACCCGCCGGCGCCGGGCGAGTACGTCGTCGGTGGGCGGTACGGAGCGTGGCACTCCCCCACGCTGACCGGCTCATGATCGAATGTCTGTTATCCAAAACCTACATTGTGTGATCTATGGGTTGTTCGGGCATCAAATAGTCCCGGGCCCGCCCAAAGGCTCACCCCCCGCGCTCGGCGCGACCAGGGGTGAGCGGGACGGCCCGTCCGGCGTTCGTACATCCGCCAGACCTGCCCGTCCCGGCCCCGATTTCGATCGGGGCGGCCGCCCGGTCCCCGAAACGGGGCCGGGCGGTTTACCGTGTACGGAAGAACCCCCCGGCGTATCGCGCCGGGGGGTTCTCTGCCTGTGAGCCGAGCCTCCCCGCCCGAACATCACAGGATCTGAGCGGCGTACATCTAGCGCGCGTGGGGAGACGCGCCGGCCCCGCTCGACCAGCACTCTAACCCGATAACCCGCCAGTAGTGCACCCCCAAAAGAGTGATGACAGGGGGGTCGCCTTGGGGGGATGTGGCATCGATGTGGCATCCGACGGCAAAAAGGCCTCCCGGCCGATGACAGCCGGGAGGCCTCTTACGGGGTCCTACCTGCTAGAACCCGCTGGTGGGCGCGGACGGTTTCGAACCGCCGACATCTGCTTTGTAAGAGCAGCGCTCTACCCCTGAGCTACGCACCCGTGGAACGAGGAGACAGCCTACATGGAGGCCATGCCCCTGACGCAAACGCGTTCGTGTGGGGGAGAATGAACCGGGGCACGGTGGACGTGGTACGGGGTACGGGAGAGGGATTGTGACGGCGACTTCCCGGCGGTGGTTCGGTGGGCGGGACGAGAGCCGACGGGCCGAGGCGCAGGCCGCCAAGGATGCCGCCGCGGCCGCGTTCTACGAGCTGGACACCGCGCAGCGGGACCTGCGGATCTCCATCGAGACCATCGTCGCGGCCGACGGGTCGCCGGCGGCGCGGCAGGCGTCGGACGGGTTCACCGTGCTCGGGCACCGCATCGACCAGGTCAGCCACGTGTACATCGAGACCGTCGACCGGTACGACCTGGACCGCCCCGAGCTGGAGGCCTCGGTCGCCGGGCGGGCGCGCGGGGAGCTGGAGCAGGCCCGCGACGAGCTGGTACGGGTCAAGGGTGAGCTGGACCGGTTCGCACAGGGCCTGGAGCCGCTGCTGCGGAACGCGGAGACGCAGCTGGCACGGGTCGCGCCGGCGCGGGAGCGGGCCCGGGCGGCGCTGCTGGCCGCGAGTGACGCGCTGGACGCGGTGCGGGCGGGCGGGATGCGGGCGGACGACCTGGCGGCGCGGCTCGCGGCGCTCGCGCCGGAGCTGACCAAGCTCAACCAGGGTGCCGCGCAGCACGGCGTACAGGAGACGGTGCAGCGTGCCGACCGGATCCTGCGGGACGCCGAGGGGGTACGGGCGGAGGCCGAGCGGCTGCCGGAGCGGGCGGCCGAGATGGACCGGCGGCTGGTGAGCCTGCGGACCCGCGCCCAGGCGCTGCACACCCGGGCCGGGCAGGTGGAGCCGGTGCTGAGCGAGTTGCGGCGCCGGTTCAGCGCGGCCTGCTGGCAGGACCTGCAGAAGGTGCCGGACCAGGCCGTGGAGAGCGTACGGCGGGCCGAGGAGAAGCTGGGCGAGGCGGCCGCCGCGCGCCGCGAGCAGCGCTGGGCCGACGCGACGGCGCTCTTCGGAACGGTCCGGGCCCTGCTGGACTCGGTGGACGAGGCCGTCTCGGCGGCCGGGGACCGGCTGCGGGCCCTGGACGCCGTGGCGAAGGACCCGCAGCCGGAGGTCCAGCGCACCCGCTTCGCGATCCGCGACGCCCAGCGGCTGGCGATGGAGGGGCGCAGCGTGCCCGATCCGCGGCACGCGCGTCCGCTGGACCAGGCGGTCGCGCGGGTCGACCGGGCGGTGGCCGGGCTGGAGGGCGTGCACCCCGACTGGTGGGGGTTCCTGCGGGAGATGGAGGACGTGCGGGCCGCGGTCGGGCGGGTCGTCGCCGAGATCCGGTCCCAGCGCGGCACCGGGTGACCTCGGGCCGGACCGGCCGGACCGGCGAGTTCGGACCGGCCGGACCGGGACCGGCCTGACCGGACCGGCCGATGTCCGTGGCCGCCGGGGGCTGACCGTCCCCCGTCGGGTGCCGGGTCCGCCGCCCGGTGGCCCCGCCCCGCGTCCCGCCGGACCGTTCCGTGCCGGTTGTCCGCCGGGCGCTCGCGGCGGATGCTGGGAGGTGCAGGGAACGGAGCAGAGGAGGGCGTCATGGCTGCCCACGTTTTCCACCGGCCTCGTACGTCCCGTGCAGTCCCCGTAAGGCCGGAATCCTACGAGCCCCACGCCGCGTACGGGTGCACCGAGCCGCACGAGCACTACGCGCCCTACGTGGCCCACGAGCCGTACGGGCCGCCACCGGAGCCGACGGGGCCCGGCCTGGTGCAGCGCCTCACGCACCCCGTCACCGCGCAGCTCGACGAGCACCTGCCCGCCGACCACAAGCTCAGCAAGGTCTACCGCGTGGGCGCGGGGCTGACCGGCCTGCTGCTGGTGGTGTTCGGCGTGCTGGGGCTGACCGACAACATCGGCTTCTTCGACACCGGCGGCGACCAGGTCCTCGGCCTCAACACCAACGGCGCCCTCAGCGTGCTGTCGATCTGCGTGGGCCTGCTGCTCTTCATCGGCATGGTCATCGGCGGCAACTTCGCCTCGACGCTGAACATCGTCCTCGGTGTGGCCTTCATCGCGAGCGGCTTCGTGAACCTCGCCCTGCTGGACACCGGGCTGAACTTCCTGGCCTTCGAGATCGAGAACGTGCTGTTCAGCTTCGTCGTGGGCGTGATGCTGATGTGGTTCGGGATGTACGGGCGGGTGGGCAGCGCGCTGCCGCACGACAACCCGTACTGGCGTGCCCGGCACCCCGAGCAGGCCGCCCGCGAGGAGCGCCGGACGACCCCCGAGATGCGGGCCGTTCCGCGCCGTTAGGGGCGCCGGGGGATGGAGCGGTCAGCCTCCGGCCCCGTAGCCTGTGCGCATGCCTCGTTACGAATTCCGCTGCCGCACCTGTGGGGACTCCTTTGAGGTGAGCCGGCCGATGGCCGAGTCCGCCGCCCCCGCCGCCTGCCCCGCCGGGCACGACGACACCGTCAAGCTGCTCTCGGCCGTCGCCGTCGGCGGTACGAAGTCCGCTCCCGCGGCCCCGTCGGGCGGCGGCTGCTGCGGCGGCGGGGGCTGCGGCTAGGACGCGCCCCTCCTGCCGCGCCGGGCCGTCCCTTCGGGGGCGGGACCGCCGCGGCGTGCGGGCCCGCAGGGGCGGGCCCGCACGGGTCACCCCAGGGTCACCTCAGGTCACCTCTTCCGCGACAGCGTCAGCCCGTCCGAGATGATCGTCAGCACGCTGTCCATCCGCCCGTCCTTCGCCACATGGTCGTTGAACTGCCGGATCGCCGCCGGAGCCCCGGTCGCCGCCGGGTCGACCACTCGGCCGTGGAAGAGGGTGTTGTCCGCGACGATCAGGCCGCCCGGCCGCATCCGCGGAACCAGCTCCTCCCAGTACGCGATGTAGCTCTCCTTGTCCGCGTCCAGGTACGCCAGGTCGACGTGCGGCTCCTCCGGCATCGCCCGCAGCGTCTCCAGGGCCGGCGCTATGCGCAGCTCGATGCGGTCGGCGACGCCCGCCTCCTCCCAGGCCGCGCGGCCCACGGAGGTCCACTCCTCCGAGATGTCGCAGGCGATCAGCCGGCCGTCGGCGGGCAGGGCCTGGGCCATCGACAGGGCGGAGAAGCCGGTGAACGTACCGACCTCGACCACGTGTCTGGCACCCACCAGCCGCACCAGGAAGGCCAGCAGCGGCCCCTGCTCCTCCGCGGACTGCATGCCCGCGACGCCCGGGAAGCGCTCGTACGTCGTCTCGACCAGCCCCCGCTGCACCGCGTCCAGCGGGGGGTTGTGGTCGAGCACGTAGGCGTACAGCTCTTCGGTGATCTTGGTCGTGTTGCCCTTGGTCATGCCGGTCAGTCTTCCCGGCGAACCCCCGCGTTACGGCTGAACCGGCGGACGATTTCCTCGCCCGCCACGACGCCGGCCAGATCCAGCGCCGTCACGCCCGGCGCCGTCCAGCCCGCGTCGGCCAGCTCACCGTGCCCGGGCCGCCAGCCCGCGTCCGCGGCCAGCAGCAGGTCGGCGTCCAGCAGCGAGTCGCCGGCGGCCAGGGTGCGGGTGGCGCCGGTGCGCCGGGCCACCTCGCGCATCGCCGCGCTCTTGGTGAGCGGGCGCGGCACGGCGTACACCTTCCGGCCCTGGAGGGAGACGGTCCAGCCGCGCTCCCCGGCCCACTCCGTGAGGGCCTTCAGCCACTCCTCGGGCAGCAGCTGCCGCTCGACGACGAGGTACGCGAAGAGGTCCTCGGCCACCCGCTCCTTGCGCAGCCAGGACGGGTCCGAGGTGGCGATCAGGTGGTTGCGCACCTCCTCCAGCGGGGCGCACTCCTCCGCCAGCCGCCGTGCGACCTGCCGCCGCCAGTCCCGGTCCGGGACGCCGTCGACCAGCAGCTGCCCGCCGTTGGCGCAGATCGCGTACGGCGCGGGGCGGCCGGGGAAGCGGATCCGCTGGTACTGCTTGCGGGTCCGGGTGGTGGTGGGGACGAAGACCACCGACGGGTCGGCGGTGAGCTCGGCGAGCAGCGCCGCCGCGGTCTCCGTCATGTAGGAGAGCGGCCTGCTCTCGTGCACCTCGACGCAGAGCAGCCGGGGCGCGAGCACGTCGGGCATGGTGAGCCCGAGTGCCGCGGACGAGTAGATGAGCGTGCGGTCGAGGTCGCTCGCGACGAGGACGGTCACGTGGCCGTCACCGCCTTGCCGTCGGCGCCGGTCGCGCCGCGCGTGTACCGGGGGTGGATCAGGCCCACGCAGCTGTACGGCAGGTCGTCGACCTCCTCGACGGGCACCCCGCGCTGTTCGGCGAGCAGCCGTACGTGGCCGAGGTCGGCGCCCGCGCCGCGGCGCGCCAGGATCTTCCAGGGGACCCGCCGCAGCAGGACCCGCGTCGTCTCGCCGACGCCGGGCTTGACCAGGTTCACGTCGTGGATGCCGTACTCCTCACTGATCCGTTCGACGGCCGCCCAGCCCTCCCAGGTGGGGGCCCGGTCCGCCGCCAGCAGCTCCTTGACCTCGGCGTCCACCGCGTCGGCCACCTCGTCGAAGCGGGCGGCGACGGTGTCGACGAAGTCGGCCGAGACGTCGGCCCCGGCCAGCTCCCGGTAGAACTTCGCGCCGTGGAAGTCGTGGGGGCCGACGAGGTCCGCGCGCAGCACGGTACGGGATATGAGTCCGGAAACGGTGGAGTTCAGGCAGGCCGACGGGATGAGGAAGTCCTCGCGGGTGCCGTAGGTGGCGACGCAGCCGCCCGGGTCGGCGAGCACGACGATGTCGGGGTTGAAGCCGGGGCCGCCTGCCTCCTCCCGGTGGGCGTGCAGGGCGGCGGTGAGTTCGCGGGTGATGGCGCCCTTGCCGGTCCAGCCGTCCACGAAGACGACGTCCGCGGGGTCGTGGTGGGCGGCGAGCCAGCGCAGGGCGTTGGTGTCGATGCCCCGGCCGCGCACGATGGAGACGGCGTAGTGGGGCAGGTCCAGGCCGTGCCGGTGCCGGGCCCAGCGGCGCATCAGGACGCCGACGGGGGTGCCGGCGCGGGCCAGCGAGACGAGGACGGGGCGCGGTGAGCGCTCGGCGAGCACGGTCTCGGTGACCGTGCCGACGGCGCGGGCGACCCGGGCGGCGGAGGCGGCCAGCGCCTGCTGGTACAGCTCCTGGTAGCGCTCGCTCGGCTGGTACTCGACCGGCAGGGACTCGGCGTAGTGCGCGCCGCCCGCCTGGATGGCCTCCTCCCGCTCCTCGGTGGGTGCCTCCAGCCGGACGCCGGACAGGTCCTGGAGCAGCCAGCCGACGTCCTCGGCGGCGTAGGAGGAGAAGTCTGGGCCTCGGAGAGGCTCGGGCATGATCGGCTCCTGCCGGTCGGATGCGGGGGTGCGCCGGTCCGCGGGTGCGGTCGCGGAGGCCGGTGCGGAGGCGGGTGCGGGCGCGTACGGCGGTACGTACGAGGGGACGACGGCCAGCAGCACCCGGCCCGTGTGCGGGGCGAGGACGGCGGGCAGCCCGTCGGGGGCGTGCAGGGCGGGCGTGTCGCCCGCGGAGTCGACCACCACGACGACGGCGTCGAAGCCGGCTCCGGCGACGTTGTACGCGTACCGGTCGCCGGGGCCGTCGGCCGGCTCGTCGTGTGCCGGGAAGACCAGGCGCGTGCGGATGGCGTAGCCGGGGTCGTCGACGGCCAGCACCGGGGAGCGGGTGGTGGTGGAGAAGCGGACCTCCCCCGCGCTGCCGGAACGTTCCAGCTCCCGCGCGAGGGCCAGCGGCGCGTACATCAGCTCCTCGTTGCCGAGGACCAGGACGCGGCCGGGCTGGGGGCCGAGCGCGGCCGCGATGCGGGCGGCCATGCCGGGGAGGGCCTCCGCCAGGGCCGCGCGGTGCGCCGGGGTGAACCCGTGGCGGCCGCCGTCGGGTACGCCGGCGGGCCAGCCGAGGTCGACGCGGAGCGGCGGTACGCAGGAGGACGCGGCGGACGCCGGGCTCGCAGCGGCGGCCTCGTGTGCCGCCACCAGGGCCTGGCCCTTCTCCAGGACCCCCGGCGGGAGGTGGACCGTGCCGGAGGCGAGGGCGACCAGGTCCACCCGTGCGCCCAGGGAGTCCGCGAAGGCGGCGAGGCGGTCGCGGTCCTCGGGCGAGCGCATGTCGACCAGCGCCACGACGACGTACCGGTCGCGCGGGTGGCGGTCGTGGAGGTCGCGGATGGTGTTCAGCACCGTGTTGCCGGTGGAGAACTCGTCGTCCACCAGCACCAGCGGCCCGGTGCCGGCCAGCAGCTTCGGGTCCTCCGGCAGGAGCAGGTGCGAGGTGGCGTGGGAGTGGGACTCCTCGAAGCCTCCCGCGGTGGCCACGCCCGGCACCGGCCGCCGGGTCGAGTGCAGGTACGGGGCGTCGGCGAGCCCGTCGGCCACGGAGTGCCCGAGGCCGGTGGCGGTCTCCGCGTACCCGAGCACGACCGCGCGGGCGGCCTCGTCGGGACCCAGCAGCTCGCGCACGCGCAGGCCGAGCCCGTAGCCGGCCCGGTGGACCGTCCCGGGCGACTGGGGCACGTGCTTGCCCAGCACGTTGGAGACCAGCAGGTGGGCCCGCTTCGGGTTGCGGCGCAGGGCGAGGCCCAGCAGGTCCCGCAGCCCGCCGCCGGCGCCCGCCGCCGCACCGGCTCCGGCATCGGCACCGCCGCCGGCACCGTCGGCAGCACTGCCGCCGGCACCCGGGTCCCGCAGGTCCACGCCCAGCCGTTCGGCCACCCATGATCCCGACCACACCACGTCGTCGACTCGCCCTTCCGTCGTCTCCACCGGCTCAGCCCGACAGCCCGGCGGTGAGCAGGTCGACGAAGCCGACCTCCTCACGGGCCACGCCGAAGACCTCGGCGCGCAGCATGGTGCGCTCCGCCCAGGCCCGGTGGGGCTTCACCTCGTTCATCTTGTTCGTGTAGGCGGAGCGCAGGACTCCGCCGCCGCCCCGCTCCGGCCGCAGGATGTCCTGGGCGTCGCTGAACTCCTCGTGGGAGACCACCGAGAGCGCGTGCACGGGGGTGGTGTGCGCGGGGTGGATGCAGGTCTTGCCGAGCAGGCCGTTGGCCCGGTCGAGTTCGATCTCGCGCAGCAGCCCGTCGAGGTCGTGCTCGATCAGGGCGGTGCGCAGTTCCTCCGCCTGTCCGTCGAGGAAGGGGCTGCGGCGCAGCTGGGGCTTGAACTTCCGCTCCTGGTGGCGGAAGTACTCCCAGACCGGGCCGGTGACCGTGAAGCCGGTGCCGTCGGCCCGGGAGAGGACGTTGACCACGTCCGCGATGACGCCGGCGACGATCTGGACGTCGTACGCCGTCATGTCGGGGGTGCGGCGCAGCCCGTAGGCGGAGCAGAAGTCGGTGACGCCCAGGCGCAGGGCCAGGACGCGGTCGCGGTGCCGGTCGACCGTGCGGAAGATCCCGGCGAGCGAGGCGGCCCGGGTCTCCAGGTGGAGCAGCTCGGGCGATTCGAGCACCGGCATGGCGTACAGCCGGCGATCGCATACGGCCTCCGCACGGGTGAGGGCCTCCAGGAAGGCCTCTCCGCGCTCCTCCGTGAACTTCGGGAGTACGAATCCGGCCAAGTGCCGGACGGCCGGTCCGAGCCGGGCGGTGAGGTCCGGGATCTGCTCCGGTACGCGGACGCGGATGAAGAGCAGCGGCACCTCGCCGCCGGCCGCGTCGAGGTCGGCGAACTGGCGGACGAGGTTCTCCTCCGCGCCGGCGACTTCGCCGTCGCTGATGGAATCCTCCAGGCAGAGCACCATGGAGACCACGCCGCGGGCGGCCTGCTTGCGTACGTCGCCGGCGAGCCGGGGCCGGGTGGCGGGGCTGTAGAGCGTCGCCCCGAGGGCCGCGGCGAGCGTGCGGGCAGGCGACCCGGCGTCGAATTCGACGGGTTCCTGGTGGAAGAGGTCCTTACGGACAGCAGGCGAAACGTGCCCGAAATGACGCATGTGCTTCCCCCGTACTGCCTCGGCGGCCCCTCTGGCGTGGCCGGTAATAGTACGTACGAATGAGTGTCAAGAGTTCCTCAAGCTCATGAAATTCAGGTAACCCTCTTGCACCATGCCCACCTGTCCGTGCGCCGACAAGGGGGGCCGCATTGTCCCGCTCCGCTCCCAGAGGGCAGGATGACGGGCATGACGCACGCGATGCAGAAGGGTTCGAACATCCCCGTGGCCGCCACTGCGGTCCGGGCGGTGCTGCGCTGGACCAGCGGTCCGGAGGTTCCGGACGTCGACGCCTCGGCCCTGGTACTGGGCCCTGACGGCCGTGTGCGCTCGGACGAGGACTTCGTCTTCTACAACCAGCCGCGGCACCCGTCGGGGGCCGTCTGGCGGCTGGGCAAGAAGCGGCTCGGGGAGGCCGTGACGGACGCGGTCCAGGCCGACCTCGCCGCGCTGACCTCCGCAGTCGACCGCGTGCTGGTCGTCGCCTCTGCCGAGGACGTGCCCTTCGAGCGGGTCCCGGACCTGCGGATCCTGCTGTACGACGCCGCGCCGAGCGCCGGCGGCGACCCGCTGGCCTATTTCGACGTCCGCCCGGAGACCGGCACCGAGACGGCGATGATCTGCGGCGAGCTGTACCGCCGCGGGGACGCGTGGAAGTTCCGCGCGCTGGGCGAGGGCTACTCGAACGGTTTGGAGGGCCTGGCCACCGACCACGGCATCTCGGTCGACGAGAACGCCGAGGTGTCCGGCGCCGAGGCCGCCGTGGAGCAGGCCACGCAGGCCATGCGCCCGACGCCCGCGACCGCCACGCCCGCCCCGGCCCCGCAGACCCAGGCACCGCCGGCCACTCCGCCCGCGTACGGCTACCCGCAGCCGGTCTCGGCCCCGCCGGTGCCCGTGCCGGTGCCGGGCCCGGGCGGCGACCCGGACTTCCGGCTGCCGCCCCAGGGCCCGCAGTTCCTGCGGCGCTGAGCGCCGGGGAACCTCCGGGGTGCGGCTCAGGTCTTGCTCGTCTTGTAGCCGCGCCCCCATTGCAGTCCCCATCCGTAGAGCCGGTCGAGCTCGGCCTGGAAGCCGTACACGAACTTCACCTCGCGGCGCACGATCAGCTCGCCCTTGACGTTCTCCAGGGACACCACGGCGCAGGACCGCGCCTGGGGGTGCCGCTCGTCGAGGGCGATCTCGATCCGGGGTCCGGTGACCGGGTAGAGGGTGACCAGGGCGTGGGTGCGGTCGAAGGCCGGCGTCTGGTCGTAGATGTAGACGAAGACCAGCAGGCGCTTGATCGATTCCCAGTGGTCGAGGTTGACGAAGAGCGTCTCGCCCGAGGGGGCGCCGAACCGGTCGTCGCCGCTCAGCTTCACGTACGGCGGGCTGTTGATGTCGCCGAGGAAGTTCCCCAGGGGCTGCACGACGCCCCGGCTGCCGTCGGTGAGCTCGTACAGGCAGCCGATGTCGAGGTCGACGTTGACCATGCCCTGGGTGTGGGCCTGCACGATCTCGGGCTTGAAGAGCTGGAAGGGGTGGCGCAGGAGCCGGCCGCTCTGGCCGGACCGGCCGCCGATGTCGGACGTCCGCATCCGCCAGGAGAGGTTGACCCGCAGGTTGCCGTTGACCGCGCCCTGCTTGGTGAGCGAGACCGTCGGATGTCGCCTGGTCAGCTCGATCGCGTTCGACGATGCGCTGCCGGACTGGAACTGCGCCGCCCGGCCGCCCCGCAGCCCGTCGAAGAACCCCATCTCCCCCACAACTCCCCAGGTCGTCCGTGATCGGTGGCAAGACCGCGGGGCGGCCGAAGGGTCCGTACCCTCCCGGCCGCCCCGCGTAGAGCGTTCCGCAATCACCGCCGGGTCACACCCCGGAGGCGACCTCCGCCTTGTCGTCGGACCCCAGCCGCTTGTTGCGGACGACCGAGGACCAGAAGGAGGCGGCGATCAGCACCACGCCGATGAGGCCGGTGATGATCTCGCTGATCTCGTGCTCGATGGTGATGAGCAGGATGACGGCCAGGGCGCCGATGGCGTAGTGGGCGCCGTGCTCCAGGTAGACGTAGTCGTCCAGGGTGCCCTGGCGGACCAGGTAGACCGTGAGCGACCGGACGTACATGGCGCCGATGCCGAGGCCGAGCGCCATCCAGAAGATGTGGTTGGTGATGGCGAAGGCGCCGATCACGCCGTCGAAGGAGAAGGAGGCGTCGAGGACCTCCAGGTACAGGAAGAGGAAGAACGCCGCCTTGCCGGCCAGGCCGACCGCGGAGACCTCCTTGCCCGCGGCCTTGGCCTTCTCCTCTTCCTCGTGCTCGCGCTCCTCTTCCTCTTCGAGCTTGTCCTCGAAGTAGGAGGAGAGGCCGCCGACGATGAGGTACGTGATCAGGCCCGCCACACCGGACAGCAGCACGGTGGCCGACTTGTCCGCGTGGCCGGTGCTGGTGTGCGCGTTCGTCGCGAAGGTCATCGCCGTGACCAGCAGGGCGATCAGGGCGATGCAGACCGACAGCATGTCGACCTTGCCGAGCTTGGCGAGGGGACGCTCCAGCCAGGCGAGCCACTTGATGTCCCGGTCCTCGAAGATGAAGTCCAGGAAGATCATCAGCAGGAACATTCCGCCGAAGGCGGCGATCGCCGGGTGGGCGTCGGTGACGAGCGCTTCGTACTGCTCGGGCTGGTCCAGGGCGAGGTTCACCGCCTCGATCGGACCGACCTTCGCGCTGATGGCCACGATGGCCACCGGGAAGACCAGGCGCATGCCGAACACGGCGATCAGCACACCGATCGTGAGGAAGATCTTCTGCCAGAAGGCGTTCATCTTCTTCAGGATTCCGGCGTTGACGACCGCGTTGTCGAAGGACAGCGAGATCTCGAGGATCGACAGGATCAGGACGATCCCGAACGCCTCCCACCCCCACTGCCACGCGGCAAAGGCCAGCCCGAGCGCCGTGACGGCGAACGACCAGCCGAAGGTTTTCAGAACCACAGGTACCTCATCCAGGCGCGGCTTTACGAAACATTGACCCCGAAGTCTAGAGCGATGCCCCTCAGGCCCGACGCGTACCCCTGGCCCACGGCCCTGAACTTCCATTCGCCGCCGTACCGGTACACCTCGCCGAAGATCATCGCGGTCTCCGAGGAGGCGTCCTCGCTCAGGTCGTAGCGGGCGAGTTCGGCGCCGTCGGCGACGTTCACGACGCGGATGAAGGCGTTGGTGACCTGGCCGAAGGTCTGGCGGCGGGCGTCGGCGTCGTGGATCGAGACGGGGAAGACGATCTTGTCGACCTCGGCGGGCACCAGCGTGAGGTCGATGAGGATCGACTCGTCGTCGCCGTCACCCTCGCCGGTGAGGTTGTCGCCGGTGTGTTCGACGGACCCCTCGGGGCTCCTGAGGTTGTTGTAGAAGACGAAGTACGGGTCCCCGAGCACCCGGCCGTTCTGGCACATCAGGGCGCTGGCGTCGAGGTCGAAGTCGGCCCCCGTGGTGGAGCGTGCGTCCCAGCCGAGCCCGATCATCACGCGGGTGAGGTTCGGTGCGGCCTTGGAGAGGGAGACGTTGCCCCCCTTGGCGAGTGTGACGCCCATGTTCGTGGTCCTCCCCGGACGACGGTGTGGTGGCAAAGCCGGTCCGGCGCCGCACACACGGGGTGCGCGGCGCCGGACCGGTTACTGCTCGGCGGCTCAGACGTTGACGCCGAAGTCCTGCGCGATGCCCCGCAGGCCCGAGGCGTAGCCCTGGCCGATGGCGCGGAACTTCCACTCGGCGCCGTTGCGGTACAGCTCGCCGAAGACCATGGCGGTCTCGGTGGAGGCGTCCTCGCTGAGGTCGTAGCGGGCGAGTTCCACGTTGTCCGCCTGGTTGACGACGCGGATGAAGGCGTTGCGCACCTGGCCGAAGCTCTGCTGGCGGCTCTCGGCCTCGTAGATCGAGACCGGGAAGACGATGCGGTGCACATCGGCCGGCACGCCGGCCAGGTTCACCTTGATCTGCTCGTCGTCGCCCTCGCCCTCACCGGTGAGGTTGTCACCGGTGTGCTCCACGGAGCCGTCCGGGCTCTTGAGGTTGTTGAAGAAGACGAAGTTCGAGTCGTTGGTGACCTTGCCCTGGTCGTTCGTCAGCAGGGCGCTGGCGTCGAGGTCGAAGTCAACCCCGGTGGTGGTGCGAGCGTCCCAGCCCAGGCCGACGATGACCGCCGTCAGGTTGGGGGCGGCCTTGGTCAGCGAGACGTTGCCGCCCTTGCTGAGGCTGACTCCCACGGGTCCTCCATTGGTTTGTGTGGGGCGGTGCCCCGTCGTGCGTTGCTACCGGATCAACGGTTCGATCCTAGTGACGGGTTCCCGTCCGCACCGGACTTTCCCGGGCTGCCGGCACCGTCTTTCCCCAGGCTGCCGCGCCGGATCAGAGGCTGTCGAGGGCCTTGACGTACTCGTTCAGGTCCCGGGCGTCGGCCAGGCCGTTGACCACGGTCCAGCGGACGACGCCGTCCTTGTCGATGATGAAGGTGCCGCGGACGGCGCAGCCCTTGTCCTCGGCGAAGACGCCGTACGCGCGGGAGGTCTCGCCGTGCGGCCAGAAGTCGGACAGCAGCGGGTACTCCAGGCCCTCCTGCTCGCCGAAGACGCGCAGGGTGGGGACGGAGTCGTTGGAGACGGCCAGCAGCTGGGTGTCCTCGTTCACGAAGCGCGGCAGCTGGTCGCGCAGCTCGCACAGCTCGGTGGTGCAGACGCCCGTGAAGGCGAAGGGGTAGAAGAGCAGGACGACGTTCTTCTCGCCGCGGAAGTCGGAGAGCCGGACGGTGACGCCGTGGTTGTCCTTGAGCTCGAAGTCAGGGGCCTTGTCGCCGACCTCGATGGCCATCGCTCGCTTCCCTTCGGTGGGGCTGTACGGGTGCGGCACAGCCTATGCCCGGCGGCCGGGTGCGGAAAAAACGCGGGACCCCCGCCGACCGGGTGGTCGGCGGGGGTCCGTCCGCACGTGCGGCGCCGGATCAGCGCTTGCCGGACTTGGCGGCCTTCGGGGTCATCAGGCGGCTGGCGATCCACTCCTTGCCGACGCTGACGCTCTTGGTCTGCGACAGGCCCGCGGTGGTGGCCGCCTCGCTGATGTCGCTGGGCTCCACGTAACCGTCGCGTCCGGTCTTGGGCGTCAGCAGCAGGATCAGCGCGCCGTCCTCGACCAGCTCGGTGGCGTCCACCAGCGTGTCGGTCAGGTCGCCGTCCTCGTCGCGGAACCAGAGAAGCACGGCGTCGGCGACGTCGTCGTAGTCCTCGTCGACGAGCTCACCCACGACTCCCTCGACGATCTCGCGGAAGTCGTGATCGACATCATCGTCGTAGCCGATCTCCTGGACCACCTGCTCGGACTGGAAACCCAGCCTGACGGCCTGGTTCTCCGCGTGGTCCGCGGTCGCGCTCACGGGTTGCCTCCTGCTCATGTTCGGTGAATGTCTTCGGCCGCGCGCGTACGCGCAGCATTGGGCGTAGTCCACACGGGACCGGCGGATCGCGCAAGTACCCGGCCGTCGAGACCGTCGAAACGGTGACGATCAGGGTCGTCTCGCCGCAACTCAGGGCACCTCGACACCGCCCCTTCCGTGATCCGCGCCACATCGTCCAAGGGTATTCGGAATCCCTTGATGACTTTCCTACCCCTTTGAGGGACGAACGGCCTTACGAACCTCGTAAACCTCTTGGGCGTAAGGTTGCGAGATGTCCGGACCATCCCATTGGAAACTCGGCAATCACCGGAAGTTCCCTGGGTTACCTAGCGGTAAAGATGACGTCCCGGACGCGGCGGTAGACGATGGGAGGCGGCCTGAAAGCCCAAGGCACGACTCCCCCGACAGCGAAGGAACAGCGTGGCTTCCGCATCCGATCGCAACCCGATCATCATTGGCGGCCTGCCGAGTCAGGTACCGGACTTCGATCCGGAGGAGACCCGGGAATGGCTCGACTCCCTGGACGCCGCCGTCGACGAGCGGGGCCGTGAGCGTGCCCGCTACCTGATGCTGCGGCTGATCGAGCGGGCCCGCGAGAAGCGCGTGGCCGTGCCCGAGATGCGCAGCACGGACTACGTCAACACCATCGCCACCAAGGACGAGCCGTTCTTCCCCGGCAACGAGGAGATCGAGCGCAAGGTCCTCAACGCCACCCGGTGGAACGCGGCCGTCATGGTCTCCCGCGCCCAGCGCCCCGGCATCGGCGTCGGCGGCCACATCGCCACCTTCGCCTCCTCCGCCTCCCTCTACGACGTGGGCTTCAACCACTTCTTCCGGGGCAAGGACGAGGGCGACGGCGGCGACCAGATCTTCTTCCAGGGCCACGCCTCGCCCGGCATCTACGCCCGCGCCTACCTGCTGGACCGCCTCTCGGAGCAGCAGCTCGACGCGTTCCGCCAGGAGAAGTCGAAGGCCCCGTACGGCCTTTCGAGCTACCCGCACCCGCGTCTGATGCCGGACTTCTGGGAGTTCCCGACCGTCTCGATGGGCCTCGGCCCGCTCGGCGCGATCTATCAGGCCCGGATGAACCGCTACATGGAGGCGCGCGGAATCGCGGACACCTCCAAGTCCCACGTTTGGGCGTATCTCGGTGACGGCGAGATGGACGAGCCCGAGTCGCTCGGCCAGCTCTCCCTCGCCGCCCGCGAGGGCCTGGACAACCTGACCTTCGTGGTCAACTGCAACCTCCAGCGCCTCGACGGCCCGGTCCGCGGCAACGGCAAGATCATCCAGGAGCTGGAGTCCCAGTTCCGGGGTGCCGGCTGGAACGTCATCAAGCTCATCTGGGACCGCTCCTGGGACCCGCTGCTGGCCCAGGACCGCGACGGCATCCTGGTCAACAAGATGAACTCGACGCCGGACGGGCAGTTCCAGACGTACGCCACCGAGACCGGCGGGTACATCCGCGAGCACTTCTTCGGCGACGACCACCGGCTGCGGCAGATGGTCGAGAACATGAGCGACCACCAGCTGCTCCACCTGGGTCGCGGTGGCCACGACCACAAGAAGATCTACGCGGCGTACGCGGCGGCCAAGGCTCACAAGGGCCAGCCGACGGTGATCCTGGCGCAGACGGTGAAGGGCTGGACGCTGGGCCCGAACTTCGAGGGCCGCAACGCCACGCACCAGATGAAGAAGCTGACGGTCGACGACCTCAAGCGCTTCCGCGACCGCCTGCACATCCCCGTCACGGACGCGCAGCTGGAGAACGGCGCGCCGCCGTACTACCACCCGGGCCGGAACTCCGAGGAGATCCAGTACATGCACGACCGGCGCCAGGCGCTGGGCGGGTACGTGCCGACCCGGGTCGTGCGGGCCAAGCCGCTGCCGCTGCCGGAGGACAAGACGTACGCGGCGGCCAAGAAGGGCTCCGGCCAGCAGTCCATCGCCACGACCATGGCCTTCGTCCGCATCCTGAAGGACCTGATGCGGGACAAGGAGATCGGCAAGCGGTTCGTGCTGATCGCTCCGGACGAGTACCGGACCTTCGGCATGGACGCGTTCTTCCCGAGCGCCAAGATCTACAACCCGCTGGGCCAGCAGTACGAGGCGGTCGACCGCGACCTGCTGCTCGCGTACAAGGAGTCGCCGACCGGCCAGATGCTGCACGACGGCATCTCGGAGGCGGGCTGCACGGCCTCGCTGATCGCGGCCGGTTCGGCGTACGCGACGCACGGCGAGCCGCTGATCCCGGTGTACGTCTTCTACTCGATGTTCGGTTTCCAGCGCACGGGTGACCAGTTCTGGCAGATGGCCGACCAGCTCTCGCGCGGTTTCGTGCTGGGCGCGACCGCCGGCCGTACGACGCTGACCGGTGAGGGCCTCCAGCACGCGGACGGCCACTCCCAGCTGCTCGCCTCGACCAACCCCGGGTGCGTCGCCTACGACCCGGCGTACGGGTACGAGATCGCGCACATCGTCCAGGACGGCCTGCGCCGGATGTACGGGGCGACCGAGGACGGCCGGCCGGGCGAGGACGTCTTCTACTACCTGACCGTCTACAACGAGCCGATCCAGCACCCGGCCGAGCCGGCGGGCGTGGACGTGGAGGGCATCCTCAAGGGCGTGCACCGCGTCAGCGCGGGCGAGGCGGGTGCCGTACCGGCGCAGATCCTCGCCTCGGGCGTGGCGGTGCCGTGGGCGCTGGAGGCGCAGCGGATGCTGGCCCAGGAGTGGAACGTCCGGGCCGACGTGTGGTCCGCGACCTCCTGGAACGAGCTGCGCCGCGACGCCGTCGAGGCGGAGGAGCACAACCTGCTCCACCCGGAGGAGGAGCAGCGCGTCCCGTACGTCACCCGCAAGCTGTCCGGCGCGCAGGGACCGTTCGTGGCGGTCTCGGACTGGATGCGGTCCGTGCCGGACCAGATCGCGCGCTGGGTGCCGGGCCGGTACACCTCGCTGGGCGCGGACGGCTTCGGCTTCGCGGACACCCGCGGGGCGGCCCGCCGGTTCTTCCACATCGACGCGCAGTCGATCGTGCTGGCGGTGCTGACGGAGCTGGCCAAGGACGGCGTGATCGACCGTTCGGTGCTGAAGCAGGCGATCGACCGGTACCAGCTGCTCGACGTGTCCGCGGCCGACCCGGGCGCCGCCGGCGGCGACGCGTAGCCGTACGGCGCCGGAGCGCCGGAGGAGCCGGAGCACCGGGAGGGGCCGGGACCGCGGACAGCCGTGGTCCCGGCCCCTCCCGTGTCTTCCTTACGATGCGGGGCATGAAGGAACCGTCCCGCCAGCTCCGCTGGGAGCGCCGCACCCAGATCCCGCTCTTCGCCTGTGCCGTCGCGTTCGGTGTGGCCTACGCCGTGCCGATCGTGGTGCCGGAGGCGAGCGTCCGGGTGCACGAGGCGTGCCTGCTGGTGGAGTGGGGCGTGTGGGGCGCCTTCGCCCTGGACTACCTGGTACGGATGGCGCTCTCGGCGGACCGCCGCCGGTTCGTCCGTACGCACTGGCTGGACCTGCTGGCGGTGCTGCTGCCGATGCTCCAGCCGCTGCGGCTGCTGCGGCTGGTCTCGACGCTGCTGCTGGTCGGGCGGCGGGCCCGGATGGCGCCGCAGATCCGGCTGACCACCTATGTGGCGGGCGCGGTGGTGGGGCTGCTGATGTTCGGCTCGCTGGCGGTGCTGAGCGTGGAGCGGGACGCCCCCGACGGCAACATCAGGAACCTGGGGGACGCGGTCTGGTGGTCCTTCACGACCATGACGACCGTCGGGTACGGCGACCACTCCCCCACCACCGGGCTCGGCCGGGTGCTGGCGGTGGGCCTGATGCTGTCGGGCATCGCCCTCCTCGGTGTGGTGACCGCCAACATCGCGGCCTGGTTCATCTCCCGCTTCGAACGCGACGACCTGGAGGAACGCCTCCAGACCGCCGCGATCGCCGCCCTGACCGAAGAGGTCAGGGCCCTCCGCGCAGAAGTGGCCCGGCTCTCGGGGAACGAACCGGCGGCGGTGCCGGCGGCAGTGCCGTCGGCGACGCTCCCCGAGGCCGGTGCAGCCGTGGCGCCGCCTAGTTCTCCCACACCTTGAACGCGCGGATCTGGTACGGCGATTCGGGGAGCCAGACGCCGTCGCCGGGGTAGGTCTGGAACTCGCCCGTCTCGGCGCACTCGGCGGACTGGTACGTGGTGACCGGGCGGCCGGTGCGGTTGGCCAGGGCCTGAGCCGTCTTGCCGGGCGGCAGCGGTACGCAGCTGTCCACGTCGGTGGTGCTCAGCTCGTGGACGCGCCGGGTGCTCTGGAAGCCGGGTTTGGCCCAGAGGCAGAGCTGGCCGCGCTCACAGGTGCCGAGCGCGAGCGGCGGCGGGGCGGCGCCCCGGGTGCCGGGGGCGGCGGGGGCGGCCTGGGTTCGGGGGGCGGGCCGGATGCCCGAGGTGGTGTGGGTGCCGGGGGCCGCCTGGGCGTGGGATGCCGTGGTGGCGGTGGTGCGGGTGGTCGGGGCCGCCTGGGCTTGCGGGGTCGTGCTGGGCAGCAGGGCCGTGGCGGCCAGGAGCGCGGCCGCGGCGAGGGTGCTGGGGTACATGCGCATGGTTCGTCCCGTCTCGTGGTGCGGCGATGGCCCGTACGGGTGGTCCTGGCGGACCGGGGGCCCGTACGGATCGCCGTGCCCCCACGCTGACCTGCGCCGATGCCCTGGCGGAAGGGGGCCGGCCCGGGTCCACCCGGATAGGCGAGAGCCCCGCCGGCGGTGGCCGGCGGGGCTCTCGTACGCATCGGGTTGACGCCCGCGCGGTGGTCCGGGCGGCGGGTCAGATGTGGCCGACTCCGGCGCCCGCCTCGGCGTTCTCGCCCCGCTTGGTGAGCAGCGCGACGGCCGCGGCGAGCACGCCGACGACGCCGGCCACCAGGAAGGCGAGGCTCATGCCCGACACGAACGTGTCGTGGACCACGGTGGAGATCGTCTGTGTGACGGCCTCGGGCGTGCCCTCGGGGGACGGCGGGACGTAACCCACCTCGACGCCCTTCTTCATCAGCTCCAGCTGCTCCGGCCGGAGCGGCGGGAGCTGGGCACGGGCCCAGTTGTCCTCGAACTCGCCGTCGACCTTGGCGGCCATGACGGCGCCGAGGACGGCCGTGCCGAGGCTGCCGCCGACCTGCATGGCGGCCTGCTGGAGGCCGCCCGCGACGCCGGACAGCTCCAGCGGGGCGTTGCCGACGATGACCTCGGTCGCGCCGACCATGACCGGTGCGAGGCCGAGGCCGAGCAGGGCGAACCAGAGGGACATGGCGAGGGTGCCGGTGCCGGCGTCGAGTCCGGCCAGGCCGAAGCAGGCGGCAGCGGTGGCGACCATGCCGGCGACCAGCGGGATGCGCGGGCCGAGCTTGGTGATGGCCGCGCCGGCCGCCGGGGAGCCGATGATCATCATGCCGGTGAGCGGCAGCAGGTAGAGGCCGCTGTCGACCGGGCTGAGGCCGTGCACGTTCTGGAGGTAGAAGGTCACGAAGAAGAGGCCGCCCATGAAGGCGAAGGCCATCAGGACCATCAGGACCGTGCCCGCGGAGAGCGGTACGGAGCGGAAGATGCCCAGCGGGATGAGCGGTTCGCGGACCTTGGTCTCCCAGAAGGCGAAGAGCACGAAGGAGAGCACGGTCCCGGCGAGGAAGCCGAGGGTGCGGCCGTCGCCCCAGCCCCACTCCGGGGCCTTGATGATGGACCACACGAGCCCGAACATGGCTCCGGAGAGCAGCAGGACGCCGAGCAGGTCGAAGGACTTGGGCGCGTTCTCGGCGCGGTGGTCCTTGAGGATGACCAGGCCGAAGACGAGCGCGATCAGGCCCACCGGCACGTTGATGAAGAAGCAGGACTGCCAGCTGACGTGCTCGACGAGCAGACCGCCGACGATCGGGCCGCCGGCGGTGGAGGCGCCGATGACCATGCCCCAGATGCCGATGGCCATGTTGAGCCGCTCGGCGGGGAAGGTGGCGCGCAGCAGGCCGAGCGCGGCCGGCATGAGCAGTGCGCCGAAGAGACCCTGGAGCACGCGGAAGGCGATGACCAGTTCGACGCTGTCGGAGAGGCCGATGGCGGCGGAGGCGGAGGCGAAGCCGGCGATGCCGATGAGGAAGGTCTGGCGGTGGCCGAACCGGTCGCCGAGCTTGCCCGCGGTGATCAGGGAGACGGCCAGTGCGAGCAGGTAGCCGTTGGTGATCCACTGGACCTCGGCGAGCGTGGCGCCGAGGTCTTCCTTGATCGTCGGGTTGGCTATCGCGACGATCGTGCCGTCGAGGGTGACCACCATGACGCCGATCGCGACAGCGAAGAGCGTGAGCCACGGGTGGCCGCGCAGCCCCTTGCCCGGCTCGTCGCCGGGGGTCTTGGAAGTCGCCCCGTCGGCGACGGTGAGCTGAGAAGTCATGACAGGAAGGCTAGTGTCAGTCGCTGACATTTCTCCAACGGGTTAACGAGACAGCGACTGTCATTTGGCTCACAGGCTAGGGTGAGCCGCCCAGGCGGAGAGAGGACAAATCCGGTGATGACGGAACATCGAATCGCGCCGGCCGCCCCGACCGGAGCCCCGACCGGGCTGCGCGAGCGCAAGAAGCAGCGCACCCGGGACGCGCTGCTGCGCGCCGCCCTCGTGCTCTTCACGACCAAGGGCTACGAGCAGACCACGGTCGACGAGATCACCGAGGCCGTCGACGTCTCCCAGCGCACCTTCTTCCGCTACTTCGCCAACAAGGAGGAAGTGGCCTTCACCGCCCAGGACCTGGTCGAGTCCCACTTCCTCGCCGCCCTGCGCGCCCGCCCGGCCGAGGAGAACCCCTTCACCGCCCTGCGCGGCGCTGTGCTCGGCGCCTGGGAGACCATCGAGGAGGCCATCGGCGAGGTCGTACCGGTCGAACTCCACATGCGGACCTACCAGATGATCGAGTCGACCCCGGCGCTGCTCGCCGTGCACCTGCGCCGGTCCGTGGAGTTGGAGGAGCAGATCGCCCGGCTGGTGGCCGACCGCGAGGGCCTGGACGTGAACGCCGACCCCCGCCCCCGCGTCGCGGTCGCCGCCTTCTCCGGCGTGATGCGGGTGACCGGACGGCTGTGGGGACTGGGCTCCGACGCCTCCGTCGAGTCGATCCGCCGGATGACGGAGGAGTACCTCGACCACCTCACACCGGCCCTCGCCGCCGACTGGCGGACACCGGCTGCGTACGGAGGGTGACGCCACCGCCGTACGGAAGGTGACGCCGGTCACCCTGTGGGGACTCGCCCGTACGGGTCTCCTACTGTGGTCCGCAGTGACTCCCACCGACCCTCCCCCTGCCACCGCCGTGGGCACCCCCGCCGTCGGCGGCCCCACCGCCGGGCGCGCGCTGCTCGCCCTCCTGGTGGTCCTCGTCATGCTGTTCACCACCGGCTGGACCGCCCTGCACCGTTCGGCGGAAGAGCCGTCGCCGCGTGCCGGGGCCCTGGCCGTGTGGGCCCGCGCCACCATCGACGGCCGCCGGCTGCCGCCCGCCGACGCGCCCGCCCCCCGCCTGCGGAGCTTCTTCGCGAGCCTGGACGGCGCCCAGCGCGCCCGGCTCGCCGACCGCTTCCCGCTCGTCGTCGGCGGCCTCGACGGCGCGCCCGTGACCCTGCGGTACCGGGCCAACCGGCGGGCCCTGGCCCTCGCCCGCACCGCCGAGCAGGCCCGCGCCCGGGACAGCGGGCTGGCCCCCGCCGCCCGCGACGCATCCGCCCGCCGCGCGCACCGGTTCGGCTCGCTGCTGGAGCCGGGGCGCCGGATCCTCTTCTTCGACCCCACCGGCGGCGGCCTGGTCGCGGAGGTCTTCGGCGACCTGGACACCGCACGCCGGGTCTCCGTCGTCGTCCCGGGCGTCGACACCGACGTACTGACCTTCGAGCGCACCCAGCGCCGCTACTCCGCCCCCGTGGGCATGGCCGAGGCGCTGTACGACGCCGAGCGCGCGGCCGCACCGGGCGGCGGCACCGCCGTGATCGCCTGGGCCGGGTACACCACACCGGCCGGCGTCGGGGTGGACGCCGCCACCGGGCACCTCGCCGCCCAGGGCGCCGCACGGCTGGCCGCCCTCACCGCGGGGCTGCCCGGGCACTCCTCGGTGGCCCTGTTCTGCCACAGCTACGGCTCCGTGGTGTGCGGGGTGGCCGCACGGCACCTGCCGGCCCGGGTCACCGACATCGCCGTCGCCGGGAGCCCCGGGATGCGCGCCCGGTCGGCGGCCGGACTGGGCACCGCCGCGCGGGTCTGGGCCACCCGGGACCCCGAGGACTGGATCGGCGACGTGCCGTACCTGGAGGTCGGGGGCATCGGGCACGGGGCGGACCCGGTGGACCCGGCGTTCGGGGCGAGGGTGCTGTCCTCCGCCGGCGCGAAGGGGCACACCGGCTATTTCACGCCAGGATCGGCCTCCCTCGGCAACTTCGCCCGGATCGGCGTCGGTTCGTACACGTCCGTGACCTGTGCGCCCGGTGAAACCTCCTGTACGCGAGGGATTTCCGGGACAGACGGTCCCGCAGGGGCCTAGGGCCCGGAAATCCGCCCATTGTGCGAGGGGACGCCGGGGCGTACGCCCGCTTACGATGAGCCGCATGGGTGATGTACTGGCCGGAAATCACGCCGTCTGGGAGTTCCATTCGGATTCGGTGCTCATCCGCTTCGAACGGGGGATCAGGACGCCGCGGCTGTGGGCTGCGCTGGGTCAACGGCGCGTGCCCTACGAGGCGTTGGCCGGCGCGACGGTCACCCCGGGGAAGCGGGACACGGTGGTGCTGCGGGCCCAGCCGCGGCCGGGCGCCGATCCGCTGGTCGAGGCTGCCGCGGGGCAGCTCAAGGAGTCCTGCGACCCGTACCGGCTGGTGCTGCCGGCCGACCGGGCCGCGCTCGCGGGCGAGTTGGTGCGGCAGCTCCGGGACGCGCTGGGCCCCGTGCCGGACGAGCCGGCGAATCGTTTCCTGGTGGCCGCGCCCGAGGCTCCGGTCCACTTCAAGGGGTACGACGCCAAGGCCTCCTTCGACGGCACGGCCGTGACGCTGCGCTGGTCCCGGACGGGCGCCTCCACCACCAAGTGGCGGGCCGGCGACCAGTACCTGCCCGTGGCGGAGCTGGGCGGCGTGGAGTGGCGCACCCCGGAGGCGCCCGGCGGGCACCTGCGGCTGCTGCGCCGCGAGGGGCCGGGCGCGGGGACGCGTACCGCCGAGCCCGACCAGGACCCGGCCACCGTGCTGTTCGGCACGGGCAGCGGTGCGGTGCACGAGTCGCTGCCCTTCGCCGCGGCCGTGCTGCGGGCGGTACGGAGCCGGGGGCCGGCCCTGCCGGTCGCGGCGGTCCGCCCGCGCAGCGACCCGGCCGACATCGCCGACCGGATCAGGCACCTGGGCGAACTGCACAGCGCCGGGCTGCTCACGGACGACGAGTTCACCTCGAAGAAGGCCGAGCTGCTGGCCCAGCTGTGAGGGGCCCGGCCGGCACCGGGCCCCGGCCCCTCCCTACGCCTCCCGGACCAGCGAGGTGAAGGTCATGTCCGGGTAGCGGTCGCCCGCGACCCGGCCCGCGAGGGGCTCCAGCAGCGCGAGCTCCTCCGCGGTCAGCGTGATGCGGGCGGCGGCGGTGTTCTCCAGCAGCCGGGCCCGCTTCCGGGTGCCCGGGATCGGCACGACCGCCAGGCCGTGCACCTCGGCCCGCTGGTGCACCCAGGCCAGCGCGACCTGCGCCGGGCTCGCACCGCGCGCCGCGGCCACCGCCCGTACCGGCTCCAGCAGCAGGCCGTTGGCCCGCGCGTTCGCGCCGCTGAACCGGGGCTGGACCTGCCGGAAGTCGCCGGGGGTCAGCTCCTTGCCGGCGTCGGCGAAGGCCCCCGTCAGGAAGCCCCGCCCCAGCGGCGAGTACGGCACGAAGGCCACGCCCAGCTCGGCCGCGGCGCCCACCGCGCTCAGCTCCACGTCCCGGCTGAACAGGGACCACTCCGACTGCAGCGCGGTGATCGGGTGCACGGCGTGCGCCTCGCGCAGTTCCGCCCCGGTGACCTCGCTCAGCCCGAGGTGGCGCACCTTGCCCTCGGCCACCAGCTCCGCCATGGCGCCGACCGACTCGGCGAGCGGCACGGCGGGGTCGCGGCGGTGCATGTAGTAGAGGTCGAGGGTCTCGACGCCCAGCCGCTTGAGGCTGCCCTCGACGGACGAGCGGATGTGGTCGCGGTCGTTGCGGATGCCCCGGTAGGAGGGGTCGTCGGGCCTGCGTACGAGCGCGAACTTGGTGGCCAGGACGATCTCGTCCCGGTGGGCGGCCACGAAGGGGGCGAGGAACTCCTCGTTCCTGCCGAGACCGTAGACGTCGGCGGTGTCGAAGAGGGTGACGCCGGCCTCCAGGGCCGCCTCCAGGGTGTCGCGCGCCGCCGCCTCGTCCGTCTCGCCGTAGTACTCGCTGATGCCCATGCAGCCCAGGCCCTGGACGCCCACCAGCGGGCCGCCGGTACCGAGTGCCACCTGTGCGATCTTGCCGTGCTCCATCAGGAACGTGCCTTCCCCGTGTAGATGCCGATCTTGCGGTCGAGGACCGCGAGCGTGCCGGTGAGCTCGTCGATCCGCGCGAGGACGTCGCGACGGGTCCGCTCCAGCAGCTCGCGCCGCTCGTCGAAGGTGTGGTCGCCCGCACGGACCAGCTCCGCGTACCGGACCATGTCGGCCACCGGCATGCCGGTGGCCCGCAGCTTGCCGACGAAGGCCAGCCAGTCGAGGTCCCGGTCGCTGAACCGCCGCTGGCCGGAGTGCGACCGGTCCACGTGCGGCATCAGGCCGATCCGCTCGTACCAGCGCAGGGTGTGCGCGCTCAGTCCGGTGCGCTCGGCCACCTCGCCGATGGTGTACCGGCTCTCCGTCAGGCTCATGGCCCCCACGCTAGAGACTTGGAGTGCACTCCAAGCAAGTAGGCTCGGCGGCATGGAGAGCCTGCGCATCATCGAGACCTGGCCCGTGCCGACCGCCGCCGCCGCGGTGGTCCGGGCCGACGGCACCGTCGCCGGAACGCACGGGCCGGTCGGACACCGCTTCGCGCTGGCCTCCGTCACCAAGCCGCTCGCCGCGTACGCCGCACTGGTCGCGTACGAGGAGGGGGCGATCGAGCTGGACGAGCCGGCCGGGCCCGAGGGCGCGACCGTACGCCACCTGCTCGCGCACACCAGCGGGCTGGCCTTCGACGAGCACCGGGTGATGGCCCCTCCCGGGCAGCGGCGGCTCTACTCCAACGCCGGCTTCGAGGTGCTCGGCGACCACATCGCCAAGGCCACCGACATCCCCTTCGCCGAGTACCTGCACCAGGCGGTGCTGGAGCCGCTCGGCATGGCGTCGACCACCCTGGACGGCTCGCCGGCCAAGGACGCGGTCTCGACCGTCGAGGACCTGGTCCGCTTCGCGGCGGAGCTCCAGGCGCCCCGCCTGCTCGACCCCCGCACCGTCGCCGAGGCCACCGCGGTGGTGCACCCGGGCCTCAAGGGCGTGCTGCCCGGCTACGGGAGCCAGTCCCCCAACGACTGGGGCCTGGGCATGGAGATCCGCGACGGCAAGTCCCCGCACTGGACCGGCGCCGGCTCCTCGCCCCGCACCTTCGGCCACTTCGGGCAGGCCGGCACCTTCCTGTGGGTGGACCCGGACGCGCGCGCCGCGTGCGTGGCGCTGACGGACCGCCCCTTCGGCCCCTGGGCCGTCGAGGCGTGGCCGCCCTTCACGGACGCGGTGCTGGCCGAGCTGCGTTCCCTTTGAGACGCAGATCACGGACCCGCCTCCTGACGGTCTGTCCGGTTGCGGCCGAAAAGCGCCCGTAGTCGACCCCCTTCGGACGGATAGATTCCGGTTCTCCCCCCGCCACCCCCCACTGGTCGGAGAGAAAGAGAACCGGTGCGCACGCGCAGAATCTGGCTGACGGCCGTCGCCGTCACCGCAGGAATCGCCGGCGTCCTCACCCTCCAGGGTGTGGTCGGCACGGACGGCCTCGACCCCGAGCCGGAGAGCGGCGGCAGATCCTCCGGACCGGTCGTCTCCACCATGCGCACCCCGGCCCTGGAGGTGTCCGGCGCCGAGGCCGCGTACCAGGACGAGGACACCGGCCCGTTCAGCATGCTGGCGGTCTCCTGGGCCGACCCCTCGCGCACGGTCGACGGCGTGATCAAGGTCCGCGCCCACTCCCGGAAGACCGGCGAGTGGGGCCGCTGGCTCACTCTCGGCTCCGAGGGCGAGGCCGCGTCCGACGGAGCCGCCCGCCCCGGCCTGCGCGGGGTCTCCGAACCCGCCTGGACCGGCCCCTCCGACGGCGTCGAGGTCCGGGTCGAGGGTCGCGGCTCCGCCGGCCTGCCCGAGGGCCTGCGGGTCGACCTGGTCGACCCGGGCAGCTCCCGCGTCGTACGGGCCGAGCCGGCCGCGTACGCCGTCGGCAGCACGGAGGAGGAGACGGCCACCCCCACCGCGCCTGCTCCCGAGCCGTCCGAGAGCGCCACCGCACCGGAGCCCACGCCCGTCGGCACCCCCACCGCCGACGGAACCGCGCCCTCCGCGAGCGCCACCGCCCCCGAGCCGTCGGCCAGCACCTCGGAGCCCGCCCCGGCGACGCCGTCGCCGAGCGTCTCCACCACCCCGCCGCCGGCCGCGCCGGTCTCCACCGTGCCCCGGCCGCCGATCGTCACCCGCGCCGAATGGGGCGCCGACGAGACGATGAACGACGAGGCGGCCGCGTACGGCACCGAGGTCAAGGTCGCCTTCGTCCACCACACCGCGCAGAACAACGACTACAGCTGCGCCGACTCGGCCGCGATCATGCGCGGCCTGCACACGCTGCACGTGAAGACGAACGGCTGGAAGGACCTCGGCTACAACTTCATCGTCGACAAGTGCGGCACGGTCTTCGAGGGCCGCAAGGGCGGCGTCGACCTCCCCGTCGTCGGCGCCCAGACGTACGGCTTCAACACCGACACCACCGGCATCGCGGTGATCGGCAGCTACACCGGCGTCGACGCACCGGCCGCCGCCAAGACCGCGGTGGCCCGCGTCGCCGCCTGGAAGCTCGGCCAGTACCGGCACGACCCGGCCGGCAGCACCACCGTCAAGGCCGTCATCGACAACGGCAAGTACACCGCCGGTACGGACGTCACCTTCCGGCGGATCTCCGGCCACCGCGACGGCTTCGCCACCGAGTGCCCCGGCACCACGCTGTACGGACAGCTGCCCGCCCTGCGCAACTGGGCGGCCGGCCCGGTCGCCGGACTGGCCGTCAGCTCCGTGTCGGGCGCCGGGAAGTCGGGCGGCACGTACTACACCAGGGGCGCGGTCACGGTCCGCTGGACCGCCACCACCCCCGCCGCGTTCATCACCAGGTACGAACTGCTGGTGGACGGCACGTCCGTGGCGAGCGAGAGCGGCACGGCGACCTCGGCGGCCGCGACCCTGCCGCCCGGCAGCCACCAGGTCCAGGTCCGCGCCACCCACCAGTCGGGCAGGGTCGCGACCTCGGCGGCCGTCACCGTGGTCGCGGAGACCACCCCGCCCACCTTCCCGGTCAAGCCCTCGCTCGCCCTGCGCGCCGGCACCGTCGAGCCCACGGCCGTCCCGGTCACGCTCTCCTGGCGGGCGGCCGACACCGCGGCGCTGAAGAACGTCAAGCTCACCGCCCCGGTCCAGGTCACCTACCTGCCGACCACGCTCAGCTCCGCGAAGACCGCCGCGCCCGGCGTCACCACGGCCTTCCCGATGACCGCGTACGACCAGGCGGGCAACACCGCCACCGCCTCGGGCACGGCCGCGCCGGCCCTCCTCCAGGAGACGGCGGCCGTCAAGTCCGGCACCTGGGCCGCCCGTTCGAGCAGCAGCTACCTCGGCGGCGGCTCGCTCTCGACCTCGTCCGCGAACGCCTCCCTCGGCTGGACCTTCACCGGCCGCTCGGTGGCGTGGGTGGTGTCCCGGGCGAGCGGTTCCGGCCAGGCGCACGTCTACCTCGACGGGGCCAAGGTCGCCACGGTGGACCTGAAGTCGGACACCGTGAAGTACCGGGACGCGGTCTTCACGAAGTCCTGGACCACCGGCGGCACCCACACCCTGAAGGTCGTCAACGTCGGCACCGCCGGCCGCCCGACGATCACGACGGACGGCATCGTCTACCTCAGGTAGCCGGGCCGCCCCCTCGGGCCGCTGCCGGAACCGCCGTCACGGCAGCTCCCACATCAGCAGCTCCCCCGGGGACTTCGCCACGATCTCCAGGCCCTCCGGGCCGGTGATCCGCGCCGAGTCCCCGGGGCCGAGCAACTCGCCGTCAAGGCCGTGCTCGCCGCGCACCACGTGCACGTACACGCGGGCCGCGTCCGGTACGGCCGTACGCTCGCCGGCGGCCGGCCGGCGCACGTGCAGCACCGCGCCGGCGGCCGGCAGACCGTACGGGGTGCCGTCGGCGATCCCCCGGACCACCTCGTACGAGGGATCGCCCCCGGCCTCCAGAGGCGCGAGCCACATCTGCACGAAGCGCAGCGGAACATCGCCGTCGTTCCGCTCGACGTGCCGGACACCGGCGGCGGAGCCGAGGCGCTGCACGTCCCCGGGCCGCACCACGGTCGCGTGGCCCGCCGTGTCGCGGTGGGTCAGCTCGCCCTCCACGACCCAGGTGACGATCTCCGTGTGGCTGTGGGGGTGCTCCTCGAAGCCCGCGCCGGGCGCCAGCAGCTCCTCGTTGCACGCCAGGACCGGTCCGAACCGGATGTTCTCGGGGTCGTAGAAGCTCCCGAAGGAGAAGGCGTGCCGGGTCGTGATGCCGGCCTCCCCGTCCCCGCCCGCATACCGGTCAGCACCGCGCCGCACATCCGTCATGGGAGCCACCGTAGACCCCGGGGCTCCGCCCGGGCGTCCGGATAAGGCAGTCTTGTCCCGTGCCAGAACCCGATCGTGAGCTTTCCCCCGCGCATCCCGCCCACCCGCACGCCGCGACGCTGCGACGGCTCGAGAAGTCGTCGGGCCGCCTTGCCGCGAACGCGATCGCCCGCATGGACGAGATGCTGCCGTGGTACCGGGCGATGCCCCCGGAGAACCGGTCGTGGATCGGTCTGGTCGCCCAGGCCGGCATCGCGGCCTTCACCGAATGGTTCCGGCACCCCGAGACCCCCCAGGCCATCTCGACCGACGTCTTCGGCACGGCTCCGCGCGAGCTGACCCGGGCGATCACGCTCCGCCAGACCGTCGAGATGGTGCGCACCACGATCGAGGTCATGGAGGCCGCGATCGAGGAGGTCGCCGCACCCGGCGACGAGTCGATCCTGCGCGAGGCGCTGCTGGTGTACGCCCGGGAGATCGCCTTCGCCACGGCCCAGGTGTACGCGCAGGCCGCCGAGGCGCGCGGCGCCTGGGACGCCCGGCTGGAGTCCCTGGTCGTCAACGCGGTGCTGTCCGGCGAGGCCGACGAGGGCGCGCTCTCCCGGGCCGCCGCGCTCGGCTGGAACTCGCCGGAGCACGTCTGCGTGGTGCTGGGCACGGCCCCCGACGGCGACAGCGAACTCACGGTGGAGGCCATCCGGCGCGCCTCCCGGCACGCGAAGGTCCAGGTGCTCACCGGGGTGCTGGGCGACCGGCTGGTGGTCATCGCGGGCGGCAGCGACAACCCGCTGGGCGTGGCCAAGGCGCTGATCGGCCCGTTCGCCGCGGGCCCGGTCGTGGCGGGGCCCGTCGTACCCGACCTGCTCACCGCGACGAGGTCCGCGCAGGCCGCGGCCGCGGGCCTGAAGGCCTGTGCGGCCTGGCAGGACGCGCCGCGCCCGGTGCTGGCGGACGATCTCCTGCCGGAGCGCGCCATCGCGGGAGACCCCTCGGCCCGCGAACAGCTGGTGGAGGAGATCTACAGACCGCTGGAGGAGGCCGGATCGGCGCTCCTGGAAACCTTGAGCGTCTATCTGGAGCAGGCGAGCAGTCTTGAGGGGGCTGCGCGGATGCTGTTCGTGCACCCGAACACCGTGCGCTACCGGCTGCGACGTGTGACGGACGTCACCGGATGGTCCCCGTCCGATGTACGTTCAGCGTTCACCCTGAGGATCGCGCTGATTCTGGGGCGTCTGGCCGACGGTGATACTGGGTCCTAGACTTTTGTAGGACATCAACAATTACCCCATCGGTTCTTCGTCCCTGTCCCCACGGGCGGCGGGGACCATCGACAAGAGAGAGTGTGAGGGTGCTCGTACTCGTCGCTCCCGGCCAAGGCGCTCAGACGCCCGGCTTCCTGACCCCCTGGCTCGACCTTCCCGGCGCCGCCGACAAGCTCGCCGCCTGGTCCGACGCCATCGGTCTCGACCTCGCCCACTACGGCACGCAGGCCGACGCCGACGCGATCCGTGACACGGCGGTGGCCCAGCCGCTGCTCGTCGCCGCGGGTCTGCTGTCCGCCGCCGCCCTGGACGCGGGCTCCGCTTTCGGCGCCGTCGCCGGCCACAGCGTCGGTGAGATCACCGCCGCCGGCTACGCGGGCGTGCTGTCCGAAACGGACGCGCTCAAGCTCGTCCGCACCCGCGGCCTGGCGATGGCCGAGGCCGCCGCGGTCACCCCGACCGGCATGTCCGCCGTGCTCGGCGGCGACCGGGACACCGTGGTCGCCCACCTGGAGAAGCTGGGTCTGACCCCGGCCAACATCAACGGCGCGGGCCAGATCGTGGCCGCCGGCACGATGGAGCAGCTGGCCGCCCTGGGCGAGGACAAGCCCGAGGGCGCCATGAAGGTCGTCCCCCTCAAGGTCGCGGGGGCCTTCCACACGCACCACATGGCTCCGGCCGTGGCCACCCTGGAGGTGGCCGCCAAGGCCCTCTCCCCGGCGGACCCGTCGCTGAGCTACGTCTCGAACAAGGACGGCCAGGTCGTGGCTTCGGGCGCCGAGGTCGTCGCCCGCCTGGTGGGCCAGGTGGCCAACCCGGTGCGCTGGGACCTGTGCATGGAGACCTTCGCGGAGCTGAAGGTCACCGGGATCGTCGAGCTGTGCCCGGGCGGGACCCTCACGGGCCTTGCCAAGCGCGCGCTCAAGGGTGTTCCCTCGGTGGCCCTCAAGACCCCGGACGACCTCGAAAAGGCCGCCGCGCTCATCGCCGAGCACGCGGCCTGAGAGAAGGAGCCCCCACAGCATGTCGAAGATCAAGCCTGCCAAGGGCTCCCCGTACGCCCGCATCCTCGGTGTCGGCGGCTACCGCCCGACCCGCGTGGTGCCCAACGAGGTCATCCTGGAGACGATCGACTCGTCCGACGAGTGGATCCGTTCCCGCTCGGGCATCGCCACCCGCCACTGGGCCGGCGAGGACGAGACCGTCGCCTCGATGTCCGTCGAGGCCTCCGGCAAGGCCCTGGCCGACGCCGGCATCTCGGCGGAGCAGATCGGTGCCGTGATCGTCTCGACGGTCTCGCACTTCAAGCAGACCCCCGCGGTCGCCACGGAGATCGCCGACCGCATCGGCGCGGGCAAGCCCGCCGCGTTCGACATCTCCGCGGGCTGTGCCGGCTTCGGCTACGGCCTGACCCTGGCGAAGGGTCTGGTCGTCGAGGGTTCCGCCGAGTACGTGCTGGTCATCGGCGTGGAGCGGCTCTCGGACCTGACCGACCTGGAGGACCGTGCCACGGCCTTCCTGTTCGGTGACGGCGCCGGTGCCGTGATCGTCGGGCCCTCGGACGAGCCGGCCATCGGTCCGACCGTCTGGGGCTCCGAGGGCGACAAGTCGGAGACCATCAAGCAGACCGTGCCGTGGGACAAGTACCAGACCGGGGACAAGTTCCCTGCCATCACGCAGGAGGGCCAGGCGGTGTTCCGCTGGGCCGTCTTCGAGATGGCGAAGGTCGCCCAGCAGGCGCTGGACGCGGCCGGGATCACCCCGGACGACCTGGACGTCTTCATCCCGCACCAGGCAAACATGCGGATCATCGACTCGATGGTGAAGACTTTGAAGCTGCCGGAGCACGTCACGGTCGCCCGTGACGTCGAAACCACCGGCAACACCTCGGCCGCCTCGATCCCGCTCGCGATGGAGCGGCTCCTGGCGACCGGGCAGGCGAAGAGCGGGGACACCGCGCTCGTCATCGGCTTCGGGGCGGGTCTCGTCTACGCCGCGACGGTCGTTACTCTCCCCTAGGCGTCCGGATCCTCCGGTCACCCGCCGAGCACCACCTTTTACGACAGCTATCGAAGGAGCGCCAGATGGCCTTCACCCAGGACGAGATCGTCGAGGGTCTCGCCGACATCGTCAACGAGATCGCGGGCATCCCGACCGAGGACGTTCAGCTCGACAAGTCCTTCACCGACGACCTGGACGTCGACTCCCTGTCCATGGTCGAGGTCGTCGTCGCCGCCGAAGAGCGCTTCGACGTCAAGATCCCGGACGAGGACGTCAAGAACCTCAAGACGGTCGGCGACGCTGCCGACTACATCCTGAAGCACCAGGCCTGATCGAGCGCGCTTGTCGCCACCCGGCGGTGGCGCCGTGACAATTCAGCACCCTCTTACACGTGGAGAAAGAATTCCTGTGAGCCCGACCAATCGCACCGTGGTCGTCACCGGTATCGGCGCCACCACTCCGCTGGGTGGCGACAGCGCGTCGACCTGGGAAGGCCTGCTCGCCGGCCGTTCCGGGGTCAAGCCCCTGGAGGGCGAGCGGTTCGCCGACCTGCCGGTCCGCATCGCCGCTCCGGCCGCCGTGGACCCCATGGACGTGCTGCCCCGCCCGGTGGCCCGCAAGCTGGACCGCTCGGCGCAGTTCGCGCTGATCGCGGCCAAGGAGGCCTGGCAGGACGCCGGTTACACCGGCCCCGCCGGCGAGGACGCGTCGATCGACCCGGACCGCCTCGGCACCGTCATCGCCTCCGGCATCGGCGGCGTGACGACCCTGCTCGACCAGTACGACGTACTGAAGGAAAAGGGTGTGCGCCGGGTCTCCCCGCACACCGTCCCCATGCTCATGCCGAACGGCCCGTCGGCCAACGTCGGCCTGGAGGTGAACGCCCAGGCGGGCGTGCACACCCCGGTCAGCGCCTGCGCCTCCGGCGCCGAGGCCATCGGGTACGCCGTCGAGATGATCCGTACCGGCCGTGCCGACGTGGTCGTCGCCGGCGGCACCGAGGCGGCGATCCACCCGCTGCCCATCGCGGCCTTCGCCAACATGATGGCGATGTCCAAGAACAACGAGAACCCCACGCTCGCCTCGCGTCCCTACGACAAGGAGCGCGACGGCTTCGTCCTCGGCGAGGGTGCGGGCGTCGTCGTCCTGGAGTCCGCCGAGCACGCCGCCGCCCGTGGCGCCCGCGTCTACTGCGAGGTGCTCGGCCAGGGCCTGTCCGCCGACTCCCACCACATCGCGCAGCCCGAGCCCACCGGCCGCGGCGTCGCGGCGGCGGTGCAGAACCTGCTGGACAACACCGGCCTGAAGCCGTCCGAGGTGGTCCACCTCAACGCGCACGCCACGTCCACCCCGCAGGGCGACATCGCCGAGATCAAGGCCCTGCGCAAGGTGCTGGGCGACGACCTCGACCACGTCGCGATCTCCGCGACCAAGTCGATGACCGGCCACCTGCTGGGCGGCGCCGGCGGCATCGAGACCGTCGCGACCGTGCTGGCACTGCACCACCGCGTCGCCCCGCCGACCATCAACGTCGACGCGATGGACGAGGACATCGACGCCGACGTGGTCGTCGGCGAGCCGCGGAAGCTGCCCGAGGGCCAGATCGCCGCGATCAACAACTCCTTCGGGTTCGGCGGCCACAACGTGGTCCTCGCCTTCCGGACGGTCTGATCCGCGGAGTCGCACTGACGTGAAGGGCCCCGCCCGGCGCTTGCCGGGCGGGGCCCTCCGTCGTGACCGCGGGTGCTCCGCGCGTCCTCAGACCACCTGGTGGAGCCAGCGGACGGGGGCGCCCTCGCCCGCGTAGCGGAAGGGCTCCAGCTCGTCGTCCCAGGGCTTGCCCAGCAGTCTGGCGATCTCCGCCTCCAGGTCCGTCTCGCCGCCGGCGGCCCGGGCCAGGGCGGCGCGCAGCCGGTCCTCGGGGACCAGGATGTCGCCGTGCAGGCCGGTGACGGCGTGGAAGATGCCCAGTTCGGGCGTGGAACTGTAGCGCTCGCCCTCGGCGGTGGGGCAGGGCTCGGCCGTCACCTCGAAGCGCAGCTGGTGCCAGCCGCGCAGGGCGGAGGCGAGCTTGGACGCCGTACCCGCCTCGGCCTCCCAGGAGAACTCGGCCCGCCAGGTGCCCGGCGACGCGGGCTGTCTGATCCAGTCGAGGCTCACCCGCACTCCGAGCACGCCCGCAACCGCCCATTCCACGTGCGGACAGAGCGCGCGCGGTGCGGAGTGCACGTACAGAACTCCACGTGTCGTCACCGGGACCTCCAGTGTGGGACGAGGTTCGCCTTCCCCAGCGGCCTCGTTCCGGTGCCGCTCCCGAGGTCACTGATAGTAGACAACATCGGGAGTGAATCTCCTGAAAACGGACAGTATGTGACGTGTTGTAATTTACCGGAACCGATCTGACATTGCGCCACTGGGGTTGTGCGGCTGAATCGCCACGGGGAAAAGCTACCGTGCGCCGGGGTGCCAGGTGTGACGTACGGTCGGTCCCGAGGGCCGGAAACACCGGGCTTTCACTCAGCAGGACGCCGACGGAACACCGCCCGGCGACGAGGGAGGGGACCACGGGCATGGGGAGCACGACGGGGCGCCACCGCGCCGGGACCACCGTCGCGGGAGCGGCCACGGCCGTACTTGTGCTGGTCGGGGCGGTCTCGGGCTGTTCCGCGGGTGACGGCGGGGGTCAGGGTGGACGCAGTGGGGTGTCCGCCGCGCGGCCTTCGGCGAAGCCCACTCCAGAGTGGAAGGCGAATCCTTCCTCCATCGCCGCTGTGGGTGACTCCATCACCCGGGGTTTCGATGCATGTTCGGTTCTGGCGGACTGTCCCGAGGCCTCGTGGGCGACCGGCAGCGATCCCGCGGTGCGCAGTCTGGCCACCCGGCTGCTCGGGGACGCGAAGGCCGCGGGCAGCAGCTGGAACTTCGCCCGGACGGGCGCCCGTATGGCCGACCTGCCGGCGCAGCTGGAGGAGGCGGCGGTGCAGCGCCCCGAGCTGGTCACGGTCATGACCGGTTCCAACGACGCGTGCCGGGCCACGGCCGGCGCGATGACGCCGGTGGCCGAGTTCCGCGCCGACTTCGAGCGGGCCCTGAAGACGCTGCGGGCCAGGCTGCCGAAGACGCAGGTGTACGTGTCGAGCGTGCCGGACCTGATGCGGCTGTGGGAGCAGGGGCGGGGCAGCCCGCTGGGCCGGAAGATCTGGAACCTGGGCGTGTGCCCCTCGATGCTGGCGGACCCGCTGGCCGTGGACGCGCCCGCGGTGACGCGGCGCAAGTCGGTGCGGGCCCGGGTGGTCGCGTACAACGACGCGCTGCGCGAGGTGTGCGGGAAGGACCCGCTGTGCCGGTACGACGGCGGCGCGGTCTTCCAGTACCCCTTCACGGTCGGGCAGTTGAGCCGGTGGGACTGGTTCCACCCGGGCAAGGACGGGCAGGCGCGGCTGGCGGAGCTGGCGCACCGCCAGGTGACGGCGGCCCGGGCGCCGCTGGCATAGGGGTCGACGGCGCAGGGGGCCGGGGGCGCGATCGGCTGGTGGCGCAAGGGGCTGGTGGCGCAGGGGGCTGGTGGCGCAGGCTCCGGCGGCGCGGGCGCCGTCCGGTGACCGAGTGGTGCGGGAGCCGGGGCGGGTGTCAGGGCCCGCCCCGGCTCCGGTCCGGGGTGCCGGTCAGTGGACGATCGTGGCGGTCAGGCGGAGGTCGCCGACCGAGCGCCCGGCCTGGATCTCGTACACGCCGGGCACCTGGGCCCAGGACCCGGCCTGCTCGTCCCAGACCTCGAAGGCCCGCGCGGGCAGCTCGATCACGGCCTCGGCGGTCTCGCCGGGGCCCGCCTCGACGCCGGCGAAGCCGGCCAGCCACCGTGCCGGACGCTCCGCCTTGTCCGCGAGCGGGGCGGCGTACAGCTGGACGACCTCGCGGCCGGGCCTGGTGCCGGTGTTGCGGATCCGGACCCGGGCGGTGGATCCCGTCACGTCGAGTGACTCGTACGCCCAGTCGGTGTAGCCGAGGCCGTGGCCGAACCAGTACGCGGGGACGGCGCCGGCCTTCTCCCAGGCGCGGTAGCCGATGAACAGGCCTTCCCCGTACTCCAGGCGGCCGTCGACCGGGGTGACGTCGGTGACGGGGACGTCGCCGAGGACGGCCGGCCAGGTGGTGGGCAGGCGCCCGCCGGGCTCCGCGGCGCCGAGGAGTACGTCGGCCAGCGCGGCCCCGCCCTCCTGGCCGGGGAACCAGCCGAGCAGCACGGCCGCGACCTCGTCGCGCCAGGGCAGCTCGACCGGGGAGCCGGCGTTGACGACGACCACCGTGTGGGGGTTGGCGGCGGCCACGGCCCGGACCAGGTCGTCCTGGCGGCCGGGCAGGCGCAGGTCCCTGCGGTCGAAGCCCTCGGACTCGACGCGCTCGGTGGTGGCGACGACCACGACGGCGGTGTCGGCGGCGCGGGCGGCCGCCGCGGCCTCGGCGATCAGCTCGTCGCCGTCGCGCTGCGGGCCGAGGTGGAGGAAGGAGAACATGACGGCCTTGAGCGGTGCCGCGGTCATGTCCGGCACGTGGTACAGCAGGGAGACCTCGACGGACTCGCCCTCGGTGAGGAGGACGCGGCCGCGCTCGCTGGGGGCGCCGAAGAAGGCCTCGAAGGGGTCCGCCTCGTCGCCCATCTCCTGGACGCCCGTCCAGAGCGGGGTCCCGCCGACGGTGAGCGCGAAGGCGCCGAGCCCCCGGGTGCCGAAGGCGTGCTCGCCGCTCTCGCGGGGCACGAAGGTGCCGGTGACCTCGATGGTCGCGAGGGTGTCGTAGGAGACGCCGGCGGGCAGGTCGTCGCCGATCCACTGGACCTGGCCGCTGGGCAGGGCGCCCTCGCCCAGGACCGTGCCCTCGGCGTCGCGGCAGACGGCCCGGAGGGTGAAGCCCTTGTCGGCGGGGGTGAGTTCGTCGCTGGGGTCGGCGCCGACGCTGAAGGTCAGGGCGCCGTCGGGGAGGGCCGCGGTCAGTCCGTCGAGCGGGGAGACCACACGCTCGGGGAAGACGGTGGCGGAGCCGCCGCCCAGGACGCGGGCGTCGCGGGCCGCTGCGCCGGCCAGGGCGACGGTGCGGCCCGCGGGGAGCGGGAGGGCGCCGTTCTCGTTCCGTACCAGGACGAAGGAGCGGCGGGCGATCTCGGCGGCCAGGGCCTGGCCGTCGACGGCCGCGGGCGGCTCGGCGACCACGGGCGGGGCGCCTTCGAGGAGCCCGACGCGGGCGGCGAGGCGGAGGACGTTGCGTACGGCGGCGTCGACGTCCGCCTCGTCGGCCCGGCCGGCGCGGACGGCGGCGGCCAGCGGCTCGCCGTAGACGGTCTGCGGGCCGGGCATGGCCACGTCGAGGCCGCCGGCGATGTCGCCGGTGGTGGAGCGGGCGGCCATCCAGTCGGAGACGTTGAAGCCGTCGAACCCCCACTCGCCGCGGAGCACCTCGTTCACCAGGTGGCGGTGCTCGGTCATCGTCGTGCCGTTGACCTGGTTGTAGGCGGTCATGATGCCCCAGGGGTGGGCGTTCTCGACGATGGCCTCGAAGGGGGCCAGGTAGAGCTCGCGCAGGGGGCGGGGCGCGATGCGGTTGTCGACGGTGAAGCGGTCGGTCTCGGCGTCGTTGCCCACGAAGTGCTTGACGGTGGTGCCGACGCCGCCCTCCTGCACGCCCTTCACGTAGCCGGTGCCGATCCGGCCGGTGAGGTACGGGTCCTCGGAGTAGCACTCGAAGTGGCGGCCGCCCAGCGGCGAGCGGTGCAGGTTCACGGTGGGCGCGAGGAGCACGTGGACCCCCTTGCGGCGGGCCTCCTGGGCGAGCAGCCGGCCGGCGCGGCGGGCCAGCTCGGGGTCCCAGGCGGCGGCCAGGGCCGTCGGGGACGGCAGGGCGACGGACGGGTCGTCCGCGGTCCAGCGCACGCCGCGGACCCCGATGGGGCCGTCGGACATCACCAGGGACCCCAGCCCGATCTCGGGGAGTGCGGGCAGGGTCCACATGTCCTGGCCCGAGAGCAGCCGGGCTTTCGTGTCGAGGTCGAGCTTGCCGAGTGCCGCTTCGACGGCCTCGTCGCGGGTCCGGTCGGCCTGGGTGTCGGGCGTCTCCGCCACGGCCGCACCTCCTCGTTGCAGTGCTGGTGGGGTGCCCCCATCGTGCAGCCGTTCCCTGTAGAGCGGTAGGTGACGTTACTGTTTCGTGACTATTGGATGCCGTACGGTCCTCGTGAGGGACCGAAGGAAGGGGTGCCGGCGATGGCCAGGGCGAGGAGCGAGGAGCGGCGCGGTGAGATCCTGCGCGCCGCCGTCGAGGTGATCGCCGAGCGCGGCTACCGGGGCGCGTCGCTGGGCGCGGTGGCCGAGCGGGTGGGCCTGACGCAGCAGGGCGTGCTGCACTACTTCCCGACCAAGGAGGCGCTGCTCGTCGCGGTGCTGGAGGAGCGGGACCGCTGGGACACCGGGGGCGGGCCGCGGTCGGCGGACGCCTGGCGGCTGGACCTGCTGGCCTCGCTGGTGGACTACAACGCGATGCGGCCGGGGATCGTGCAGACCTTCTCGGCGCTGCTGGGCGAGAGCGTCACGGACGAGCACCCGGCGCGGGAGTTCTTCACCCGCCGGTACGTGCAGGTGCGCGAGGACATGGCGGCGATGCTGCGCGCCGAGTTCGGGCCCCGGCTGCCGTCGGGGCTCACGCCGGAGCAGGCCGCCCCGCTGCTGACGGCGGTGATGGACGGGCTCCAGTTCCAGTGGCTGCTGGATCCCGCGTCCGTGGACATGCCGGCGGCCTTCCGGTCGTTCGTGACGCTGCTGGGGACGGGCCCGGAGGGCGCCTGACAGACCCGTACCCCGCCGGGGCGGCCGGCCCGTCCCCGGTGCGGGCCGGCCGGCCCGGCGGGGTGTCCCGGGGTGCCGTCGGAGAGCGTGCCGGGGGCGCCTCAGGAGCGGATGAGCGCCAGGTCCTGTCCGGCGAGTTCCGGGCGGGCGGCGAGGCCCGCGCGTACGGCCTCCAGTACCGGGAGTTCCGCCAGCGCGGTCGCCAGGCCCACGTCCTTGGCCGCGAGCGACACAGGGAAGTGTGCGCCCTCGGCGAAGGCCCGGCCCACGGCCCCCGCGAGCGGCCCCCTGGCGAGCTCCGTACGCACCAGTTCCTCCGGCAGCCCCAGCGCCCGACCCAGCCTCAGGGCCTCGGCCACGACGGCCACTCCGCCGATCACGGCGTTGATCAGCACCAGCTTCAGCGCCGCCCCCGTGCCGGGCCCGCCGCAGCGCGTCACCGCGCCCAGCCGGTCGAGCACCCGCTCCACGGGGTCGGGCAGCGGACCGCCGGCGAGCACCCAGAGGTCTCCCGTGGCGGCGCGGTCCACGCTCCCCATCACGGGCGCGTCGGTGAGGGTGGCCCCGGCCGGCAGCCGGGCCGCCAACTCCCGTACGGGCTCCGGGCCGATGGTCGAGGTGTCGATCCAGTGCGCGCCCGGCCGCAGCGCGGGCACCAGGTCCTCCGCGACGGCCAGGACCGCCGCGGGGTCGGCCAGCATCGTGATGACGACGTCGGCCCCGCGGACCGCCTCCGCCACGGTCGCGGCCACCACGGCGCCTTCGGCGGCCAGCGGCGCCGCCTTGCCCGCGGTGCGGTTCCACACGGTCAACGGGTGCCCGCAGGACAACAGGTGACGGGCCATCGGTGCGCCCATGCCGCCCAGTCCGATGAATGCGATCTTCTCCATGCCCCGACGCTAGGCTGCCCGCATTCATGCGACAAGCGAATGTCTAGCATGGCGTCCATGCCTGATCCGCACAGCTTGTACGAGGTCTTCCTGCGGGTGGCCCGGGAGGGCTCCTTCACCGCCGCCGCCCGCGCGCTCGGGTACACCCAGTCCGCGGTCTCCCGACAGATCCAGGCGCTGGAGGACGAGTGGGACACCGTGCTCTTCGACCGGCTGCCGCGCGGGGTGCGGCTGACCGAGGCCGGACGGGTGCTGCTGCCACACGCACAGGGGGTGCGCGACCGGCTGCGGGCGGCGCGGGCCGAGCTGGACGCGGTGCGTTCGCTGGGCGGCGGGATGCTGCGGCTCGGGGCGTTCGCCGCCGCCGACGTGACGCTCGTACCCCGGGCCATGGCGGAGTTCCGCGAGCGGCACCCGGACGTCGCGGTGGTGCACACCGAGGGCCCGACGGCCAAGCACGTGGCACTGCTGGAGGCGGGCGAACTGGACCTGGCCGTGGTGAGCACCCCGGCCGGGCACCCGCTGCCGGGCCCCCAGCTGCACCCGCTGCTGGACGAGCCGATGTACGTGGCCCTGCCCCGCGGCCACCGGTTCGCCGGGCGGCGCTCCCTGCGGCTGGCGGAGCTGGCCGGGGAGGAGTGGATCGAGGGCGACGTCCGGCCCGAGCGGACGCTGATGTTCCCCGCGCTGCGGGCGGGCTTCGAGCCCCGGGTGGCGTTCCGGGTGAACGACTGGACGGCCAAGCAGGGCTTCGTCGCGGCCGGGCTCGGCATCACGGTGCTGCCCGCGCTGGCCGCCGGGGCGGTGCGGGCGGACGTGGCGCTGGTCCGGGTCTCCCCGCGGGACCTGCCGCACCGGGAGGTGTACGCGGCCACCCCGCGCGGCCTGACCCGCTCCCCCGCCGTGACGGCGTTCCTCGGGGTGCTGACGGCGGTGGCCGAGGGGATGGGTCTGGACTGACTCAGGCCGGGGTGGAGTACGGGTTGCGGCCCTTGCCGAGGTCCGGCCCGCCCATGACCGGCGGCGGGCCGAAGCCGGGTGCGGGGGTGGCGGCGGCAGCGGCGCCGGGGGCCGCGGGGGCTTCGTCGTGGCCGTCGGCCTCGTCGTCCGCGTCGCCCGAGGCGCCCGTGAGGTCGCGCACCATCAGGGTGGCGCCCGCCACCGCGCCCGGCATCAGGAACACCGCGACCAGCGGGACCAGGAAGGACAGCACCAGCGGCACGCCGAAGCCGAGGGCCAGCATCCGCCGCCCGCGCAGCAGCGCCAGCTGGTCGGTGAGGCCGACCCCGCGGCGCTGGAGCGCCACCGAGGTCAGCTCCTGGGTGAGGAAGAAGCCGGAGACGCAGAAGCCGAGGGCCGGGATCACGGTCTGCCCGATGACCGGCACGAACCCGAGGGCGAAGAGCAGGATCCCGTAGAGCGCCACGCGCGCCAGGATCCGCAGGCTGTCCCGGGCCGAGATCAGCAGCTCCCTCCAGAGCGGCAGGCCGGACTCCGGCACCTCGCCGCCCTCGGAGCGGTCGACCTGCTCGGACAGCGACTCGTAGAAGGGCTGGCCGATCAGCAGGGTCACCGCCGTGAAGGTGATCACGGCGAGGAACAGCCCCAGGGAGAAGACCAGGAAGGTCAGGAAGCCCCGGAACAGCCCGATCCAGGGCGAGGACCAGTCGTCGGCGAAGGGCGTGGCCCAGGCCGTCAGGTCGTCGGCGCCGTAGCCGAGGGCGATCAGCGCCCCCGCGTACAGCAGGAGCGAGACCAGCCCGGGCAGCAGCCCGAAGCCCAGCCACCGGCCGTGGCCGACGACCCACCGCTGTCCCGACACCAGATAGCGGAAGCCCCCCGCAAGATCTCGCATGGGACCAGCCTAACGACCGAGGGCCGCACCTCCGTCGACGGGATGTCGACGGGGGTGCGGCCCTCGGCGGAGGCGGTGCGCCCCGGATGCCTGGACGGCTGCGGGGCTCAGCGCTTCAGCGGCTCAGCGGCCCAAAGTCTCAGACGGCGAGCTCGACCGTGATGTTGCCGCGGGTGGCCTTGGAGTACGGGCAGACCTGGTGGGCCTTCTCGATGAGCTCCTTGGCCTTGGCCTCGTCCACGTCCGGGATCGTGGCGGAGATCTTGACGATCAGGCCGAAGCCGTCGTCGTTCTTGCCGATGCCGACCTCGGCGGTGACCGTCGAGCCGGAGATGTCGGCGTTCTCGTTGCGGGCGACGACACCGAGGGCGCCCTGGAAGCAGGCGCTGTAGCCGGCGGCGAACAGCTGCTCCGGGTTGGTGCCGGCGCCGCTGCCGCCCATGGCCTTGGGCGGGTTCACGACGACGTCGAGCTGGCCGTCGTCGGTGGCGACGCGACCGTCACGGCCGTTCTCCGCGGTGGCGACAGCGGTGTAGAGCACGTCGGACTGCTGGATGGACATGTAAGGAAAATCCTCCTGGTCAGCACCACGACTCGCGCCCACGATCGCGGTGGTCTGGAGTGAGCCTAGCGGGTGAAAGAAACGATCATCTTTCCGGTGTTCTCGCCGCGCAGCAGTCCGAGGAAGGCGTCGACCGAGTTCTCGATGCCCTCGACCACCGTCTCGTCGTAGGTCAGCTCGCCCGAGCGGAGCCAGCCGGCCACGTCGGAGACGAACTGCTGCTGGATGCCGTAGTGATCGCCGACCAGCACGCCCTGGAGGCGCAGCCGCTTGCCGATGACCAGGGCCAGGTTGGCCGGGCCGGGGGTGGGCTCGGTGGCGTTGTACTGGGCGATCGCGCCGCAGAGGGTGGCGCGGCCGTGGACCTTCAGGGAGCCGATGGCGGCCTCCAGGTGGTCCCCGCCGACGTTGTCGAAGTAGACGTCGATGCCCTCGGGGGCGGCGTCCTTCAGCTGGCCGGCGACGGGGCCGTTCTTGTAGTTGAAGGCGGCGTCGAAGCCGTACCTGTCGGTGAGCAGCTTCACCTTGTCGTCGGAGCCGGCGGAGCCGATGACGCGCGAGGCGCCCTTGATCTTCGCGAACTGGCCGACCAGGCTGCCGACCGCGCCGGCGGCGCCGGAGACGAAGACCGCGTCGCCCTCCTTGAAGGAGGCCGTCTCGAAGAGGCCCGCGTAGGCGGTCAGACCCGGCATGCCGAGGACGCCGAGGTACGCGGAGAGCGGGGCGAGGGTGCCGTCGACCTTGGTGGCGAGCTTGGCGTCACCCTCGGCGTACTCGCGCCAGCCGAGGCCGTGCAGGACGTGGTCGCCGACCTGGAAGCCCTCGTCGGTGGAGGCGACGACCTCGCCGACCGCGCCGCCGTCCATCGGGCGGTCCAGCTGGAACGGCGGGATGTAGGACTTCACGTCGTTCATCCGGCCGCGCATGTAGGGGTCCACGGACATGTGGAGGTTGCGGACCAGGATCCGGCCGGGCTCCGTGGGGACGACCACGGGCACCTCGCGGAGGGCGAAGTCCTCGGCGACGGGCCAGCCCTGGGGGCGGCGCACCAGGTGCCATTCGCGGCTGACGGAGGGGATGACGGGGGTCTCGGTCATGGCTTTACTTCACTCCCTGAATGATTACGTGAGTGAAACAACCATGCTCCGGGATATTTCATGTTGTCAAGTAAATGGGTACCCTGGATCCATGCCCAGCCAGAGAGACCCCCTGACCTGTGAGGTCGTCGAGCTCATCGCCGCCGTGGTGTCCCGGTACCACGAGGAGTACGAGCACGCGGCCGCGCGTCACCAGCTCACAGGCGCGCAGGCCAAAGTCCTCGGCCTGCTCGCCCGGGAACCCATGCCGATGCGGCACATCGCACAGACGCTGAAGTGCGAGCCGTCGAACGTCACCGGCATCATCGACCGCCTGGAGGGCCGGGGGCTCGTCGAGCGCCGCCCGGACCCGGCGGACCGCCGCGTGAAGCTCGCCGTCGCCACGGAGGCGGGCGGCGACACCGCCGCCCAGTTGCGCGACACCCTGGACTTCGCCCGCGAGCCGCTGGCCGCCCTCTCGGAGGCGGAGCGCACGACCCTGCGGGACCTCCTGAAGCGGATGCTCGGCTAACGCCGAGCGGACACGGGAAGGGGGCTCCGCGCTCGTCCGCCGACCGGCGCGGGGCGGCGGCCGCCACCCCCACCCGCCCTTGCGCGACACCGCAGCCACCCGCGAGGTCGCGACCGGCCCGGACCCACGCCATGTGACGGGCCCTGTGCCCAAGCACCCGGGCGGCCCGGTGCCCGGCACGTCACCCTCGCGGGGGCGGGGGCGGCAGCGGCGCGCGGCCGCCGGTGCGGGGTGGGCCCGGAGGCCGCCGGACGGCTAGGGGGTGTTGCGAAAGTCCCGCACGGCGCCCACGGCGCCCGGCACGCACTCTCGCCGCACCGGCCAAAGCCCCGAGTACGCCCAGTACGAGGGTCTTCGTCCGGCACGCCGAGAGCACGCACCGGACACCGCGGGCACCACACAGGACTTTCGCAACACCCCCTAGACGCACCACCAGAGGAACCACTCGCATTCCTCCGACTGCGTCGGGGTGGGCGAGGGGGCCGGGGTGCTGTCCTCGCCGTCCTGGCCGCCGTTGCCATTGCCGTTGTCGTCGGCGTCCGGGGACGCCACGTCGCCCTCGTCCGTGGCGCGCGGCTTGCCCGAGTCCTTCTTCGGCTTGTTCGTCCTGGCCGACCCGTTCCTGGACGCCGAGGGTTCCGGCGCGGGCGCGCTCGTGGTGGGCACCGCGGTCGTCTTCCGGGGCGCCGGGGGGACTGCTGCGGCGGTGGTGGCCGGGCTCGTGCCCTCCACCGGCGCCGCCCCGCTCTCGCTCGCCAACGGCGAGGGGTCGGCCGCGCCCCCGGTCTCCTCCGGCTGCTCCATACCCAGGTCCTGCTGCTGGACCACCGTGGACGCGCGGTCCTTCGCCGGGTCGTCGGCCACCAGGTTCGCCACCGCCAGCGAGCCGGCCACCGCGAAGACCAGGGCCGAACCGGCCGTGACGGCGGTGCGCCGACGGCGCCGGTGCGCCGACCTGCGCCGCCTGGCACCCCCGCGCTCCCCGCCCCCGGGCGCTCCGATGACCCCGAGGTCGCCGGGATCGGCGAGGTCCCGGGGCTCGTCGGCCCGCGCCGGGACGCCGTACGCGGCGGCTTCCGGGGCGGCGTACGCCTGGGGCGCGGGATACGAACCGGGGGCCGGGTACTGGGGGTACGGGCCCGCCTCGGCGTACCCGCCGGGCGCCGCGTACGGCTCCGGTGCCGCGTACGGCTCGGGGGATCCTCCCGCGGGCGCGGCGGGGCGGGTGGTCAGGTACTCGGCCGGCGTGCCGCATCCGGCACACGCGAGTGCGCCGTTGAGGTGCCGCCGACACGCGTGGCAGTAGTCCATGGCGCCCGCAGGCTACGTGGCGCCCGGCAACATCGGGGTCCCGGGCCTGTAAGGATCCTGTGTGGAATTCCGCCGCCGCCAGGCACGATGGCAGCCTTTACCCCATGAACGCCTTCGGCCCGGCCGCCTTCCAGCTCGTCCTGCTGCGCCGGATGGCCGACTTCCGGCCGGACCTCGCCGAGGACGCCCGCCGCTCGCTCGGCGCCACGCTCGCCGACCAGCGCGAGGCCAACAAGCGCTGGCAGGCCATGGTCCGCTCGCCCCGCTCCCGCGGCGCCCTGGCCCGCTACCGCTCCGTGCTCGGCCCGGCCGAGTCCGTCGGCCGGCGCCGCATCGGCGACCTGGAGTGCGAGGCGCTGCTGTGGCCGGTGCCGCTGTGGCCCACGCTCCGCTTCGAGGTGCTGGCCGGGCCGGACGGGGCGGTGTGGAACGAGTGGCTGGTCAGGGCGCCGGGCGAGCCGGGTCCGGTACTGGAGACCCTGGACGACCTGGCGCCCTGGTCCTGCGTGGTCGACGAGGTGGCACGCGCCTTCGCGCCCGTACGGCCGATGGAGGGCACCGCCCCCACGCGCTGGCGGCTGGAGTTCCACGGGAAGGACGCGGCGGGGGCGGAGCGGCGCTGCGTGGCCGAGTTCACGTACGGGCTGCTGCAGCGCCTCTCCGAGGACGCCGGGGCGGGCTGAGGGGGCCATCGGCGCCCTGGGCTGGGCGCGGCTCAGGAGGACGCGGCTCAGGAGCCCAGGAACGCCCGTACCCCCTGCGCCACGCCGTCGTCGCCGAGCAGGTCGTTGTGCTTGAGGCAGCCGACCGCGGTGTTGGCGGCGCCCGAAAGGGCCACGCTGCCGTCGGGGTTGATGACCTCGTCGCAATTCGACCAGAAGGTGGCGTACGCGACCGGGCCCGGCGTCTCGTCGCCCTCGGCCAGCCGGCTGACCACCCAGGAGCCGGGGGTCATGTCGCGGCAGGCCTGGTCCCACAGGGCGCAGGCCCACGCCGTGGAGGTGCCGTGGTTGGGGCCGGCGAGGGAGGCCCAGCGGCCGACGGCGGCGGTCCCGCCGCCGAACTTCACGTACCAGCGGGTGACGAGCGAACCGAACGAGTGCGCGACCAGGTCGACGCGGTCGGCGCCGGTCTGCGCCCTGACCTGGTCGACGTACGCGGAAAGGCGCCCGGAGAGCACCTCGTTGACGGACTGGTGGGTGTCGTAGCCCCAGGAGAACAGCTCGGCGTCCGGGTAGCCCGCCGCCCTGAGCTTGCCGCGGAGCGATCCCCACACGCCGGGGTCGGCGTTGTAGCCGTGCACGAACACCACCGGGTTCCTCGGTACGGCCTGGTCAGCGGCGTGCGCCGGGAGCGGGGCGAGGAGTGCGGCGAGCAGGACGAGGAGGGCTGCCAGTCTCTGGCGGGCCGTCAGCATGCGTGCCTCCATACCTTGTTACGCGCGAGTAGTGAGGGCATGGTGGGGCCTGACACGGCAGAAGACCACCCTTGTGCAGCACCCCCGTGCGGCTCAGCCCAACGTGGCAAATGTCCGAAATGCCCGAGAAGGTGTGAATTGTGATCGGCGCTCGGCCGGTCGCCTTGCGTCAGCGCTCTCGGGAGGATCCGCCGTGACCGTCAGTCTTGAGCAGTTGCGCCGCTGCCACGTCGCCGTCGACCTGGGTGCCGCCAGGACCCGCGTCTACGTGAAGGGCCAGGGACTGGTCGTCGACGAGCCCAGCGTGGCCGCGGTGAACACCCGGACGGGCGCCCTGATCGCCGTCGGCACCTTCGCCGAACGGATGACCGGCCGCACGCCCGACTACATCCGGGTGGCCCGGCCCGTCTCCGGCGGCACCGTCGTCGACATCGAGATGGCCCAGCGGATGCTGCGCCACCTGCTCGGCGAGAAACTCCGTCGCGCCCTGCGCCGCAAGCCGCGGCTGCGCGCCGCCGCGTGCACCCCGCACGACGCCGACCCGCTGGCCCAGCGGGCGGCCGTGGAGACCCTGGTCGGACTCGGTGCCCGGCGCGTGGAGCTGGTCGACACCCTGATCGCCGCGGCCGTCGGCTGCGGACTTCCCGTCGAGCAGCCGACCGCGACGATGATCATGGTGTGCGGGGCCGCGGCGACCCAGATCGCGGTGCTCTCGCTGGGCTCGATCGTCACCGCCGAGCGGGTGGGCGTGGGCGGCGACGCCGTCGACCACGCCATCGTCCAGCACCTGCGCCACCAGCACGAGCTGATGCTGCCCAGCCAGGCCGTACGCCCCCTCCAGCTGGCCCTGCACGGCAACGGCATCACCCCGCACGGTCCCGCCGTGACCGAGATCCACGGCCGCGACGTGGCCACCGGCCTCGCCCGCTCCGTACGGGTCGACACCGCGGCGGTGCGCAACGCCATCCACACCCCCCTGACCGCCGTGCTCGACGGCATCGGCAAGGTCCTCCGGGACTGCCCGCCGGACCTCGTCGCGGACCTGACGGACCGGGGGATCATGATGGTGGGAGGCAGCGCCCTGCTGCCCGGCCTCGACCAGATGCTGCGGGACGCCACCGGCATGCCCGTCGCCATTGCGGAACGGCCCGACGTGTGCGCCGTGATGGGCCTCGGCGCGATGCTGGAAGGGAAGATCGCCCCGATGGTTCTCAACCCCCTGGCCGAATGACGCCGCACGAGCCCGACCCCGCCCCCGCCCACGACCCCGGTGGCAGCCGGGACGCCTCCTCCGAGGCGCCCCGGCTGCCGGTACTGCTGGAGGCCGTGCTCAGCGTGGGCAGCGACCTGGAGCTGCGCTCCACGCTCCAGCACATCGTGGACTCCGCCACCGAGGTGTGCGGTGCGCGGTACGGCGCGCTCGGCGTCGTCGACCCGGACCGCACCCGCGGCAGCAAGCTGACGGACCTCTTCACCTCGGGCCTCACCGAGGAACAGGCCGCCCGCATCCCCAAGCGTCCCGACGGCCGGACGGGCCTGCTCGGCGCGCTCATCAACGACCCGCGGCCGCTGCTGCTCGACGACCTGACCACCGACCCCAGGTCCGCCGGTCTGCCGCCCGGGCACCCGCCGATGCGGACCTTCCTCGGGGTGCCGATCCGCGTCCACACCGAGATCTTCGGCAACCTCTACCTCGCCGAGAAGCGCGGGGGCGGCCCGTTCACGGAGGACGACCTGGCCCTGGTGCGCGTACTGGCCTCGCAGGCCGGCATCGCCATCGGCAACGCCCGGCTGTACGAGACCGCGCGCCGCCGGGAGCGCTGGATCGAGGGCGCCGCCGCGGTGACCACCACCCTGCTGGCCGGGCGGCCGGCCGCCGACGCCCTGATGTGCGTGGCCGACCGTGCCCGACTGCTCGCGGACGCGGCGGCCGGGGTGGTGCTCCAGCCCACCCCGGAGGGCGGCATGGAGATCGTCGCCGCCTCGACGCACGACGACCCCGGCGACCTGGTCGGCACGACCATCGCGCCCGGCAGCCCGGTGCTGGAGCAGCTCCTCGGCGGCGAGCCGGTCTTCATCGACGACTCGGCCACCGACCCGCGGATGACCACCCACGTCCGCAAGCGCTTCGGGCCCAGCATGATGCTGCCGCTGCAGAGCGGCGGCCAGCTGATCGGCACCCTCGCCCTGCCCCGGCACCGGGGCGGCGAGCCGTACGACGCGGTCGACCGGCTGCTGGCCAGCCAGTTCGCCTCGCAGGCCGCGCTGGCGCTCGTACTGGCCGACGCGCAGCACGACCGCGAGCAGCTGGCCGTGTACGAGGACCGCGACCGCATCGCCAGGGACCTGCACGACCTGGTGGTCCAGCGGCTGTTCGCCACGGAGATGATGCTGGACGCCACCCGGCGGAGGTCCGCCGCGGCCGAGGTGGAGGACACGCCCACGGTGGGCGACCAGCTGAGCCTCGCCGTGGACGAACTGGACTCCACCATCCAGGAGGTGCGTACGGCGATCTTCGCGCTCCAGCAGCCGCCGGGCGACGCGCCGACCACCGTCCGCGGCCGGGTGCTCCGGGAGACCAGCGGCGCCGGGGTGCTGCTCGGCTTCCAGCCGTCGGTGACGTTCGCCGGGGCGGTGGACGCACTGCTGCCGGACGAGGTGGCGGCGGAGCTGATCGGGGCGTTGCGCGGGGCGCTGGCCGCCGCGCACCGGCGACCCGAGGTCGGCGCGGTCGACGTCGAGGTCGACGCCCGGCCGGAGGGCGTGCGCCTGACGGTGACGGACGACGGCCGCACCCCGGAGGGCGCCCGGGGCACGACCGTCACGTGGGAGTCGTCGCTGTAGCCGGACGGGCTCAGCGGCGCATCGGCGCATCGGCTCCGTCCGTCAGGGCAGCTGAGGTGGCCGCGAGGCCGCGCGCAGGGCGATCCGGGTGTGGGACTGCGCCACCCCCGCCTCCCGCTTGAGCCGGCGCAGCAGTGCGTCGAGCGCTGCGGGGTCCGCGGCTCGGGCCCGGACCAGGTAGTCGTGGGCGCCGGTGACGTGGACGACCTCGGTGATGCCGGGGAGGGTGGCGACCCGGGCCTCGAAATGCTCGTTCGTGGTGTCCTCGCGCAGGGTCACGTCGATGAACACCACCAGCCCGCCGCCGGTGTCGGCCGCCGGGTCCACCAGCACGGTGAAGGCGCGGATCACCCCGTCGCGGCGCATCCGCCGGACCCGGTCGGCGGCGGCGTTGGCGCTGAGGCCGACCCGTACGCCGAGGTCGCGGTACGAGATCCGCGCATCCTGCTGCAGGATCCCGAGGATCTCCCTGTCGAGCCGGTCCATACCGCGATTATCGCGGTGCCTGCCGTTAAGCGCTGCCGCGGTCGGGCCCGCGCGGTCCAGTCTCGGGCCCATGAGCGGACTGTGGACGACGGCGGTGGCGGGTGCGGCGGCGGGCCTGGGCGTGGCGATGCCCGTGGGGGCGATGGGCGTGCTGCTGCTCCAGGAGAGCATGCGCGGGCGGCGCGGCGCCGTGGCCGCGGCGGCGGCCGTGGCCGTCGTCGACCTCGCGTACGCCGCCCTCGCCACCGCCCTCGGCCCGCTGGTCTCGGCCGCGCTGTCGGACGTGGAGGCCTGGGTGCGTCTGCTCTCGGCGGCCGTCCTGCTGACCATCGCCGCCCACGGGCTGTGGAAACCGCGAAACGGGGCGGGCGGGGGCACGGGTGCGCCGGCGGCGGGTGGCGGGCCGGCGGCGGCTGGCGGGCCGGCGGCGGTCGGTGCCGGGGCGGCGGTAACGGGCTCCGTGCCGACCCCCGGGAACCCGACCGCGGCCACCGCCCCCGGTCCCGGTCCCGTAGCGGCGGCCGGTCCCCGCCCCGCCCGCACGTTCCTGCGCTTTGCCGCGCTGACCGCCGTCAACCCCACCACCGCCCTCTATTTCGCGGCCCTCACCACCGCCCAGGGCGACGAGCTGGCCCGCGGCACCGCGGGGGCCGTGTTCGTCGCGGCGGTCTTCGCCGCCAGCCTCCTCTGGCAGCAACTCCTGGTGCTCGCCGGGTCGTTCGCCGGAGCCCGGATCTCCGACGCCGCCCGCGCCTGGACCTTCCGGATCGGCTACGGCCTGGTCGCCGTGTACGCCGTGAAGATCGCCCTCCCGCTGCCGTGACGCCGTAGGGTACGGGCGTGACCGCCCTCTTCCCGGCGCTGGACGCGCCCTCCGACCGCATCGCCCTGCGCTTCGACGGGCGGACGCTGACCTACCGTCAACTGGCGGACGCCGCAGGCTCCCTGGCCGCCCGCCTGGCCGGTGCCGGCCGGGTCGCGCTGTGGGCCACCCCCACCCTGGAGACCGCGGTCGGGGTGGTCGCGGGGCTGCTGGCCGGGGTGCCGGTCGTACCGCTGAACCCGAAGACCGGCGCGCGGGAACTCGTACACGTCCTGAACGACAGTGCACCCGCCCTCGTGCTCGCGGCCACGGAGGCTCGACTCCCGCCGGAGCTGGCCGGCCTGCCGCGCCTCGACATCCCGGCCGAGGGCGCCGCAGGGGGCCGTCCCGTCACCACCCCGGCGCAGGACGCGGCCGGCGACGACGCCCCCGCCTTCGTGATCTACACCTCCGGCACCACCGGACCGCCCAAGGGCGCAGTGCTCCCCCGCCGCGCCGTCGCCGCCACCCTGGACGCCCTGGAGGACGCCTGGGACTGGACCGCGGCCGACACCGTGGTCCACGCGCTCCCCCTCTTCCACGTGCACGGCCTGGTCCTCGGCACCCTGGGCCCGCTGCGCCGCGGCGGCACCGTCCACCACCTGGGCCGGTTCACCGCCGAGGGCGTCACGCGGGCGCTGAGCGAGGGCGGCACGATGCTGTTCGGCGTACCGACCATGTACCACCGGCTCGCCGACGCGGTCGGCACCGACCCGGCCCTCGCCAAGGCCCTGGCGGAGGCCCGGCTGCTGGTCTCCGGCTCCGCGGGGTTGCCCCTGCACGACCACCGGCGGATCGCGGCGGCGACCGGGCGCCGGGTGATCGAGCGGTACGGCATGACCGAGACCCTGATGAACACCAGCGTCCGCGCCGACGACACGGCCTCCGCCCCCGGCACGGTCGGCGTCCCGGTGCGGGGCGTGCAGCTGCGGCTGGCCGACGACGCGGGCGCGGTGCTCGCCGCGTACGACGGCGAGACCATCGGCGAGATCCAGGTGCGCGGCCCGAACCTCTTCACCGGGTACCTGAACCGGCCCGACGCCACGGCCGATGCCCTGACCGCCGACGGCTGGTTCCGCACCGGCGACATGGCCACCCGCGACGCGGCCGGACACCTGCGGATCGTCGGCCGCAAGGCCACCGACCTGATCAAGAGCGGCGGCTACAAGATCGGCGCCGGCGAGATCGAGAACGTCCTCCTCGACCACCCGGGCGTGCGCGAGGCGGCCGTGACCGGCGAGCCCGACGCCGACCTCGGCGAGCGGATCGTGGCCTGGGTGGTCCCGGCCGACCCGGCGGCCCCGCCCTCCGCCGACGCACTGACCGCGCACGTGGCCGGGCTCCTCGCCCCGCACAAGCGCCCCCGCGTGGTCCGCTTCCGCGAGGCCCTCCCCCGCAACGACCTGGGCAAGATCATGAAGCGGGCGCTCGCCGCGGAGCGCCTCACCGCCCGCGAGAGCCTCGACGCGCTCACCGACCCCGGTTCCTTCACCGAGCTGCCCGCCCCCGCCCGCCCGTCCCGGCCCGACGGCCCGCTCGGCTGGGCGGGTTACGACGCCTCGCGCGCCCGCGCCGCCGGGCGCACCGGCGAGGACGAGTCCGTGGTCTGCGGCACGGCCCGGGTCGGCGGCCGGGAAGCGGTGCTGGTGTCCTTCGAGTTCGGCTTCCTCGGCGGTTCCCTGGGCGAGCGCACGGGGGACCGGCTGGAGGCCGCGTACACGCATGCGCGCGAGCACCGGCTGCCCCTGGTGTCGCTGATCGCGACCGGCGGCTCGCGCATGCAGGAGGGGATGCTCGCGCTGACCCAGCTCCAGCGGGTGGCCCGCCAGTCGGTGCTGACGCGGGCCGCGGGGCTGCCCCAGATCGCGGTGCTGCGGGATCCGACCACCGGCGGCGGCTGGGCCACGCTGGGGGCCGGGGCGGACGTGGTGCTGGCCCTGCCCGGTGCGCAGGTCGGCTTCGCGGGGTCTCGGGTGCGTCCCGCGGACGCCGATCCGGGCGCGTACACCGCCGAGGGCCAGTACGCGGCGGGGCACGTGGACGCCGTCGTGCCGCGGGCGGAGCTGCCGGGTGTGGTGGGCGGGTGGCTGCGGCTGCTCGGCGGGGTGGCGGGCGGTGCCGGCCCGGACGGCGGTGACGCCGGGGCAGTGGGCGGTGCCGGCTCGGACGCATGTGACGCCGGGGCGGACGGGAGTGCCGGCTCGCATGCCGGCCCCGGCGGGCCCGTGGAGCCGCCGGCCGCGCTCGCCGCCGCCGAGCCCGCCGCGACCGGCTGGGAGGCCGTACTGCGGGCGCGCGACCCGCGGCGGCCGCGGGCGGAGGCGTACCTGGACGCGTACTTCGACGTGCGCCTGCCGCTGTCCGGCGACCGCGCGGGCGGCACCGACCCGGGGATGCTCTGCGGGTTCGGGCTGCGCGGCGGGCGCACGGTGGCGTACGCCGCCCAGTGCGGCACCGCGACCCTCCCGGCGGGGTACCGGACCGCCGCGCGGGTGATCCGGCTGGCCGACCGGCTCGGGATCCCGGTGCTCACCCTGGTCGACACCCCGGGCGCCGCCAACGACGCCGCCGCGGAACGCTCCGGGGCGGGCGCGGCCATCGCGGACACTTTCGCCGCGGTGGCCGGGGCGCGGGTCCCGGTGACCACCCTGCTGATCGGCGAGGGCGGCTCCGGGGGCGCGCTGGCCCTGGCGGTCCCCGGCAACACCTGGGTGACTCCGGACAGCTACTTCTCCGTCATCGCCCCGGAGCTGGCCGCCGCGATCCTGAAGCGCCCGCCGGAGGAGGCCCCGGCCACCGCCGGCCAACTGCGCCTGCGCCCTCAGGACCTGGTGGACCTGGGCGTGGCCCGCGGCATCGTCGCGCCGGAGGACCAGGACCCGGCCTGATCCGGGGGCCCGTCCTGGAACCGGCCGGGCAGGCGCACGTCCAGCCGGTGCAGGCGGGTTATCTGTGCCGGCAGCGTCTTGCGGGCGGTGCGCAGCCCGGGCCCTCGGCGGGGACCGCGGTGCGGCGGGTGTCGGTGGCGCCGAGCGGATCGGCGACGTAGCCGTGCCGTGATCTTGAACTCCCGGGTGAAGCCGCGCTCCAGGACCAGCAGCCGCCCGTCGCGGGTGGGCGCCGGCTCGACCAGCCCGTGGCCGGGGTCGACGGCGTACGCGTACTGGCCGGCCGGCACGGCAACACCGCAGCACGGCAGCACCGCCGGCACGCCGAGGCGGCGGTACGGCCGCCGGCCCGGCCCCGGGTCAGGCTTCCGGGGTGCGGGCGTCGTAGCGGGCGAAGCCGCGCCAGACGGCGGCGAGCAGGGCCAGGGCCGCCACGCAGGCGATGCCGCCTCCCGTGACGGCCACGGCAGGCGAGGTGAGGTCGGCCGCGGTGCCGGCGAGGAAGTCCCCGAGGCGCGGGCCTCCGGCCACCACGACGATGAACACGCCCTGGAGGCGGCCGCGCAGGTCGTCGGGGGTGGCGGCCTGGAGCATGGTGGTGCGGAACACCATCGAGATGGTGTCGGCGCAGCCTGCGAGGGCCAGGAAGAGCAGGCCGAGCCAGAGGTTGCGGGTCAGCCCGAAGACGGCGACGGCGGCGCCCCAGGCGGCGACGGACAGCAGGATGGCCAGGCCGTGCCGGCGGATCCGGCCGAGCCAGCCCGAGAAGAGGCCCCCCAGCAGCGCCCCGACCGCCGGGGCGGCCACGAGCAGGCCCACCGTCTTGGCGTCGCCGCCGTACCAGAGCCCGGCGATGGCCGGGAACAGCGCACGGGGCTGGGCCAGGACCATCGCGCACATGTCGGAGAAGAAGGTCATCCGGATGTTGGGGCGGGTGGCGAGGAAGCGCAGCCCGTCGACCACGGAGGCCCGGCCCCGCTTGCCGTCGGCGCCGTCGGCGCGGTCGGCGCGGTCGGGGCGGTCGGGGCGGTCGGGGCGCATCGCGGGCAGCCGCCACATCGCGTACAGGGCGGCGGAGAAGGCGACCGCGTCGATCAGGTACGCCGCCTGGTAGCCCCACAGGCCGACGATGAAGCCGCCGAGCATCGGGCCGAACATCATGCCGGAGGTGGTGGTCAGCGACTGGAGGGCGTTGGCGGCGGGCAGCTGCTCGGGCGGCAGCAGCCGGGGGATCATGGCCGATCTGGCGGGCGAGTTCAGCGCGAAGCAGACCGCCTGGAGGCCCACGACCGCGTACAGGAGCCAGACGCGGTGGTAGTCGGCGAAGGCGGCAACGGCCAGGGCGACGGACAGCACGGCCGCGCCGAGCGCGCTGTACAGGCCGAGCCTGCGGCGGTCGACGGTGTCGGCGATGGCCCCGCCGTACAGGCCGAAGGCGACCAGGGGGACGAGCGAGAAGAGCCCGACGAGGCCCACGGAGAAGCTGGACCGGGTGATCTCGTACACCTGGAGCGAGACGGCGAGGGCCGTCATGGCCTGGCCCATCCAGGAGATGGTGTTGCCGAGCCAGAGCCGCCGGTAGTCGGCGGAGGTGCGCAGCGGGGTCAGGTCGGCGAGGATCCGCCGCTTGGGCGGTGTCGAGGTCGTAGCGGTCACACGGGATGGTAAATCGTTCGCACTTGAACCATCCGCCCCGCCCATCCCTCGGGACGGCGGGCGCCCCGTGAGCTGCGCCGCGACGGGGGCGAGTACCCGCCACACGCCGGGCGTTCACCCGCGATTGACTGAATAGACGTTCGCTCCGCACCCGCCGGTCGGCTCATCATGAAACCGACTCGTATGTCCAGGGAGGCGTAGTGATCGAACCTGGCAAGAGCACATCACGTACGTGGTCCTGGGCGCCGGACACGGTTCCGGCGCCCTCGCTGACCCTCGGCGTCGAGGAGGAGTTCCTCCTCGTGGACGCCCAGACCTGGCGGGTGGCGCCCGTCGCCCCCGAAGTCCTGTCCGACGTCGGCGATGTGCCCCAGATCCACTCCGAGGGCACCCGCTACCAGGTGGAGATAGCGACTCCGGTCGCCGACACCGCCGACCAGCTGCGCGACGAGCTGACCGCGCTCCGCCGCGTCCTGGCCAAGACGGCCAGGGAGCACGGCTGCCGGCTGCTGGCCAGCCCCTCGCCCGTCCTCACGGTGCGCACGCCCCCGCACCTCAACGACGACGAACCGCGGCAGCGCGCGCAGTTCCAGCGGTTCGGGGCGCTCACCGACAACCTGGTCGGGTGCGGCCGGCACATCCACGTCGGCACGCTCGACACCGACACCGCGGTGGCCGTGGCCAACCGCGTACGGCCCTGGCTGCCCACGCTGATCGCGCTGGGGGCCAACTCGCCGTTCTGGGGCGGCCGCGACACCGGCCACGCCAGCTGGCGGGCGATGGCCTGGTCCACCTGGCCCTCCGCGGGGCTGCCGCCGCACTTCAGCTCCACCGCGCACTACCGGCGTTCGGTGGAACTGCTGCTGACCTCGGGCGCCGCGCTCGACACGAAGATGGTCTATTGGGACATGCGGCCCTCCGGGACCTGGCCGACGCTCGAGATCCGGGCGCCCGACATGTCCCCCGGGCTGGACGTGGCCGTGCTGCAGGCCGCGCTGGGACGGGCCTTGGTGGGCGCGGCGCTGAAGTCCCTCGCGGCCGGCGAACCCGCCGCGACGGTTCGCGACGAGGTCCTTCAGCTGGCCCGCTGGCGGGCCGCCCACGACGGCCTGGAGGGGTACGGACTCGACCCGTTCACCGGTACGGAGCTCCCGGCGGCCACCCTCGCCGAAGCCCTGCTGGACCTCCTCGCCCCGGAGCTCGCGGCGGCGGGCGACCTGGAGCACGCGTCGGCCACCCTGGCGTCCCTGCTCCGCGACGGCTCGGGCGCCCACCGGCAGCGCGCCGTCTACGCCCGCCGGGAGAGCCTCACGGACGTCCTCCACCACCTGGCCGACGCCACCGAATCCCTCTGACCCCGGCCGACACCACCGCCCCCGCCACCCCGCCCGGCCGACGCCACCGAACCCACTGACCCGCCGAACCCACTGACCCACCGCGTGCCGGCCCACCACCCACGCCCGGCACGCCCCACCCGCGGGGCTCCCCTCCCCCGAACCCCCCACGACCGCTCCGGGGCCACCACCGCACCACCGGGCGCCGCGCCACGGCGGCCCCACCCACCGCCGAGCCTCTGCCCCACCACCCGCATCACCCTGATCGTCAAGGCCATCCACACACTGCTGAACTGCAGCTATTCAGGATGGAAAGGGTTCAGTGGCGCCCTGGGTGGGCGTCAAAGGCGTTGCAGTACTTCGATGATCTTCTTGGTGACGGCTTTGGTGGAATAGGGATTCTGGCCGGTCACGAGCCTGCCGTCGGTGACGGCACAGGGGGCCATGGGGAGCTTGCCCCGGACGTAGTGCGCGCCGCGTTGTCGAAGTTCGTCTTCCAGGAGGAACGGCACGCGGTTCTTGACGAACGACACGCGCTCCTCGTTGGTGGAGAATCCGGTGACTTTCCTGCCGTCGACGAGCAGTGAGCCGTCGGACAGTCTGATGTTCAGCAGCCCGCAGGCGCCGTGGCAGACCGAAGAGACGACCCCACCGTTCTCGTAGATTTGTCGGGCAGTTGCCTGAAGGGCGCTGTCCTCGGGAAAGTCCCACATGACGCCGTGCCCGCCCGTGTAGAAAATCCCGGCATAGCGGTTCGGATCCATGTCGGCGGCCCTGGCGGAATCGTCCAGGCCGGACATGAATGCGCGGTCTGCCATGTACTTGCGCGTGGTTCGATCGGCCAGTTTCACGCTGCGTGGGTCCAGGGGGACCCGCCCGCCCGAGGGGCTGACAATGTCGGCTTCGAACCCGGCCTGCAGGATACCGGCGTGGAAGTGCACCAGCTCCCCGATCCACAGCCCGGTCCGGTGAGTACTGCGCCCGTAGGTCGCCTGGTTGGTCACGACGGCCAGGACCCTGCTCATATTTCGCACTCCTCGTACTTTGCGGCCCGCCAAGTCTGACTCGGGGAGCCGTGATGAACATCCCCTGTTCGGAGGACCGATGGGACTACTGAGGTTGAATGCGATCTCTCGGTTTCGTGAGAGTGAACCCTTTTCATCCTGAACGGTTGCAGAATCCGCTGCTCAGCGCCCCGACGAAGGCGCAGTCCACGCCCGCGTTCCGGTACGTGATCTGCTTGCCCTCGCCGCGGACGATGTGCGGTTCCTTCCCTCGTTGCAGCCGCCTCGTCCAGCCCGAGGTCGCGGATCTTCCTCCTCTTCAGCGGACCCGCTCCACCACATTGACCAGGAGATCCACTCGACCGGGGAACGGTGAGACCCTGAACGGGGAGCACAGAGAGGCATCGGCATGGCGGACGGGGAACGGCTGGCGGGCCGGCAGCGGGGACATTGGCAGGAGACCTATCGGGCACATCCCCGGATGTACGGTGCGGGGCCGTCCGAGGCTGCCGTGTATGCCGCCTCGGTGTTCCGGGAGGCCGGGGACGTGCTGGAGCTCGGGGCCGGGCACGGGCGGGACGCCCTGTACTTCGCCCGCCGGGGCTTCACCGTGCACGCCATGGACTTCTCCGCCGCCGGCCTCGCCCAGCTCCGTACCGCCGCCGAAGCCGAGGGCCTCGCCGCCCGCGTCACGACCACCGTCCACGACGTACGCGAACCGCTGCCGCTCCCCGACGCCTCGGCCGACGCCGTCTTCGCCCACATGCTGCTCTGCATGGCGCTGTCCACCGAGGAGATCCACTCCCTCGTGGCCGAGGTCCGGCGCGTCCTGCGCCCGGGCGGCACCTTCGTCTACACGGTCCGCCACACGGCTGACGCCCACTACGGCGCGGGCACCCCGCACGGCGACGACATCTACGAGCACGGCGGCTTCGCCGTGCACTTCTTCCCCCGCAGCCTGGTCCTCGACCTCGCCCACGGCTGGCACCTGACCGAGCTCCACCCCTTCGAGGAGGGCGACCTCCCCCGCAGCCTCTGGCGCGTGACCCAGACCCGCGAGGACTGACGAAGACCACCCCGCTGACCGACGGCTCTGACTACCTGTCACAGCCCCTCATCTGACCCTGCCGCCTCGGTTCCAGCCTGCGGGACGAGCACACGCAGGCCGCCGCCTTGGGCCCCGACCGGGATGACGCCCCGGCCCTGCTCCACGAGATCCGCTGCCCCACCCCGACCGGCCGGAACCGTCGCCCTCCTCGCCGCCGCCCTGCCAAGTCCTCTCCCGAGGAAAGTCACTCCTCCGGAACGTCCTCCGTGTCGCCTGTCTCCTCGACGGGCGGGGCGAGGAAGAGGGTGCCGATCCTGTCGAGGATCCAGGTTCCGCTGTTCAGCGTCGTGCCGTCGATCGTCACCGGGTGCACGAGCATCGGAGTAGCGGCGATGACGGCGAGAACGGCTTCCCGCACTCCGATGACCGGGGCCAGACGTCCGTAGAGCCGGAGGAGCTGCCCCGCTCCCCGCGCGAGGATCCTGCCCTCGTAGTGCCACTCCGGGGAGTCCTCCCGCTCGTCCGCAAGGACGCTGAGGCCGGCGGCGACGAGGTGCGGATCCCATGCGTCGGGCCGGGAATTCAGCCAGGCGACCGTGGCCGCCAGTTCGTCGCCGCCCGCTGGGGCCGCCCCTCTCGGAGCGACGACGGGCTCCGGCAGCGCTTCCCTGAGCTGCGGGAGACTCGTCTCGATCGGGTCACTGTCGAGGATGTTGTAGAACAGGGCCCGCGTCATGGCTGCAGGCCCTTGCCCCGTGATCGCGGTGAAGGACTTCAGCTCCCAGCCAGGGTCGGCGGTCGCCCGCTGCGCATCGGTCTCGAACCGGTTGACGGCGTGCGTGGTCATGTGGGCGCGTGGAGCCCGGGGATTCTTCTGTGCCGCCTCCGCCGCCGCGCGGGTGGCACGCCAAACGAGGTTGTAGATCTCACCGATCGGCCTGATCTCGGCCACCTTGTACGCGGCTTCGGAGAGCCGGGCAGCGTGGTTCTCGGGTACGGCGGGCAGGTTGAGGTCCTCCAGCCGGTTGGTGAAGTAGCGGAGCGCCTCCTCGGCGATGAGCTCCCGGGCGACGGCCAGCAGATCCTCCTGACGGCCTTCGGTCATCCCGGCGGGCGCCAGAGCGGCGGTGAGATGGGCGTCGAGCTCCTCGACGGCCTTGCCCGCGCTCGTACCGTGGGGTGCGTAGTAGTGGGCGGCCAGCGGGTAGAAGCTGCCGGGCAGATGGGGCGTGCCGATGGCGTCCAGATCGCCCTCGGCCTCGCGCAGGGCTTCTTCGAAGGTCGCCGGCTCCCAGACAAATGCGGTCACGGGACTGGAGGCATGGATCCTCAGGAGGTCGGCCCGGATCAGCGTTCCGAGGAGCGAGCCGGTCTTGCTGTTGTCCGGATACAGCGGGTCCGGCCAGGACCCGACACCCGCGATGGGTGAAGTCGACGGGGCGTAGCGCAACAAGGCCAGCGCGCCGACCATCTCGCGCACCCCCGAGGCCGGCATCTCCCCATTCGAGGGGAAGACGGCGGCGTACTCCTCGGCAATGGCTTCCCGCTGGAGCCGATTCCAGCGTGCGTGGGCGGAGTCGACGGCGTTCCGCTCTTCGGCTTTGGCTCTGGCGGCTTCGCGCTTGGCCTTCCGCGCAGGATCGATGATGAGACGCACCGCAGCCGTCAGCGACTCGTTGCAGTCCACGCACGCAGGGTCGTACCCCTCGCAAACCTGCTGGAAGGCTGCTCGGGAAGTGAGGCTGAGCGGGCCCCCGCACTGCGAGCACAGTCTTCCGGCCACCACCGCCCGGACACCAGCCGCGGCAACGGCGTAGATCTGGTGCCCCCAGCCGACGGTGTCAATGTCCTTGACCTTCTCGCACCAGACCGGAGTCCCGAGCTCGGGCGCAAAACCGGCGAGCGCCCAATACCGCTCCCCGATCACCACCAGCTCGGCGTCGACTCCCTCCAGGGGTACGACCGCCGGAATCAGTTGAACAAGATCATCGACAGTGGGTCGCGGCCCGGAATCGTCACTCACGCTCCGCACTCTAATGACCACCGCTGACACACCAGCTTCCTCCCGGCCACCAGTAGCCGGCCCGTCAGCGCGCGCCGGTCTCCGGTTCGGGTCGGGGCAGCTCGTCCAGGTCGAGAGTGAAGGTGCGGCCGGCGGCCAGATCGATGGGGAGCTTGCCGGTGCCGTACTTGTGCGTGTGCGCCGCGATGTGGCCGGTTCCGGTGGGCTGCGTGTGAACGACGACCTCCGCGGCATACGGGTCCACCACCACGTGGACGGGGATGCCGTAGCAGCCGTACTGGGCGGTGGAGTCGTCGTAGTCCTTGCGGGCCGAGGAGACGGACACCACCTCCGCGATCAGCAGGACGTCCTCGAAGCTGTAGCGCTTGCCCCGCTTCTGTGCGTCCTCGCGCAGGATGGCGAGATCGGGGGCGGAGTTCTCACCGGCCGGGAACTCGACGTACACGTCGGAGGTCACCTTCGCGTGACGTCCCATGGAGCGGATCGTGCTGGAGTGCTCCAGGCTCTGCAGGGTCGTGATCACCTTCGCAGCGGCTCCTTCCGTCGTGGGTGCCGCCAGGCTTCAGGTGGCCAGCGGCCGACGCGGTCGCCGACCGTCCAGGGCGCGCCGTGGCCGACGGCGCCGGCGGCGCCGGCGAGGCGCGGCCTGCGCGGCCCGGCGTGTCCCGCGCCCGCGGATCTCAGGCGACTCCGCCCGCCTGCGCCCCGCCATCTCCGTGGGCCTGCTGCAGGCCCTCCCACACCCGCCAGGCGGACTCGGCGGGCGCCACGTGATCAAGCTGTCGTCTCCACGCGCCGAGGTGCGTCCGGAGACGGTGTCCGAGACCCTCCAGCGAATCTTGGCGAGCACCGATCTGCCGCCGCTCGCGCATCACTCACGCACGAGGGGGTAAACGACAAGGTGCCCCGACCCGGCGAGACCGGGCGGGGCACCAAGGTGGCTGGCCAGAACGTTTCTGCTGACCAGCTTTGCGGTGGGGCGGGTGGGACTCGAACCCACGGCCGACGGATTATGAGTCCGCTGCTCTAACCGGCTGAGCTACCGCCCCTTGCGGCGCGTCGCGCACATTTGTGCGCGCCGTCTGCCGCAGCATAGCCGCTCATACGATCTCCTGCTCCGGATGCCTCGCATGATCGGCTTCGCCTGCCCAAGGAGACCGCGTTCAGCGCCGCCCGGTTCCACTTCGGCACGGGAAACAGAAAAAGAGGGCCCATCAGGGGGCCCTCTTCTTCGATCGCTCCCCCGGCTGGACTCGAACCAGCAACCCTCCGGTTAACAGCCGAATGCTCTGCCAATTGAGCTACAGGGGATCGCGCTCCCCCGACTGGACTCGAACCAGTAACCTGCCGGTTAACAGCCGGCTGCTCTGCCAATTGAGCTACAGGGGATTGCTGCGTGTGCCCCGAACAGTCCCACCACCAGCCTTGCTGGGGGGCGGGCGCCCGTTGCGAGACATACATTAGCGCAAGCAGGGGGGTGCTCCGCCAATCGGTATCGCCCCGGGTGATCACGGCCCCCGACGGGTAGGCGGCCGGGCACCGACGCAGCACGCACGCAGCAGCGATGCAGAAGGGTGGCAGGCATGCGTTACAAGCTCACGTTCGTCGCCGGACTGGCCCTCGGTTACGTGCTCGGCACGGCCGCCGGGCGGGAGCGGTACGAGCAGCTGAAGAAGTCCGCTCGCGGGATCGCCCAGAACCCCGCCGTGCGCAACGCCGCCGAGACGGCCGCGCACACGGGCCGCCAGTACGCCGGCAAGGCCTTCGTCGCCGTCGGGGAGCACCTCCCCGAGCGGCTGCGGGTCCACCACAACGGCTCGTCCGCCACCGAGGACGACTGGGGCACCAGCAACACCTAGGTTCGGGCGGCGATCTTGACGTACCGGCGGGGCCCCACGCGCCCCGCGGTGCGGCAGAATCGTGGGCATGGGGATAGTCGCCGGGCTGGACAGCTCTTCCGCCTTCACTCGCATCGTCGTCTGTGACACCGACACCGGTGCCGTGCTGCGCCAGGGGTACGCCCCCCATCCGCAGCCCGCGGGCGAGAGCAAGCCCACCGAGACCGACCCGCAGTCCTGGCTGCTCTCCCTCGGCGAGGCCGCCGGGGGAGGGCTCCTGGAGGGCGTCCAGGCGATCGGCGTCTCCGCGCAGCAGCACGGCCTGCTGCTCCTCGACGCCGGCGGCGCCCTCGTCCGGCCCGCCCTGGTCGGCAACGACAAGCGCGCCCAGGTGGCCGCCGCCGACCTCATCGAGGAGCTGGGCGGCCGGCAGGCCTGGGCCGAGGCCGTGGGCTGCGTCCCCCAGTCGGCCCAGCCGGTCGCCAAGCTCCGCTGGCTGGCCCGCACGGAGCCCGAGGCCGCCCGCCGCACGGCCGTGGTGATGCAGCCGCACGACTGGCTGGTCTGGCAGCTGCTGGGCCGGCCGGCCCGGCGCACCACCGACCGCGGCGCGGCCTCCGGCACCGGCTACTGGTCCCCCGCGCACAACACCTACCGCCCCGACCTCGTCGAACTGGCCCTGGGCCAGCGGGCGGTGCTGCCCGAGGTGCTCGGCCCCGCCGACGCCGCCGGCACCACGCCCGAGGGCCTGCTGATCTCCGCCGGTACGGGCGAGACGCAGGCCGCCGCCCTCGGCCTCGGGCTGGCTCCGGGCGACGCGGTGGTCTCCCTGGGCGCCTCCGGTTCGGTGATGGCCGTCCACCACGAGCCCCTCTTCGAACCCGGCGGCACGATCACCTCGCTGGCCGACGCGACCGGCATGCACCTGCCGGTGGTGTACACCTCCAACGCGGTACGGGCCCTGCGCGGCACCGCCGAGCTGCTGGGCACCGACCTGGAGGGGCTGAGCGCGCTGGCCCTGAAGTCGACGCCGGGCGCCCACGGCCTCGTACTCCTGCCGTACCTGGAGGGCGAGCGGACGCCGAACCTGCCGCACAGCGCGGGCACCCTCACCGGCCTGCGGCGCGACTCGATGAAGCCCGAGCACCTGGCGCGGGCGGCCTTCGAGGGCATGCTGTGCGGGCTCGTGGACGCCCTGGACGTGCTGCGCGGGCGCGGCGTCGAGATCCGGCGGGTCTTCCTGCTGGGCGCGGCGGCCGAGCTGCCGGCCGTACAGGCGGCCGCACCGGGGCTGTTCGGCACCCAGGTCGTCGTACCGCAGCCCGCGGACTACGCGGCCCTGGGCGCCGCCCGCCAGGCCGCCTGGGCCCTCGGCGTGCAGCAGGGCTCGCTCGCCCCGCACAGCCCGCCGGCGTGGCAGGGCGCGGTGGCCCAGGTCTTCGAGCCGGGCGACGAGCTGGCGGCCGGCCAGGCCGTGCGCCAGCAGTACGCGGCCACGCGGGAGCAGATCCACCCCGGCGCCTTCTGAGACCGCGGCCCCCGCGGGCCCCGGCCCCGCCCCCTCCGGCCGCCGCCCTACGACCCGGAGGGCGGCGGCTACTCCTTTTGACCGGCCTTTGCGAAAACCGGTGGGTCGCGGCGGGGCCGGTGCCGGAAGATGGGGTGACCCCCGATCTTGCCGACCCGGAGCCTGCGCGTGCTCATACGACTTCTGCGGACCCATCTGGGTCCGTACCGGAAACCGATCGCCCTGCTGGTCCTGCTCCAGCTGCTGCAGACCAGCGCCACCCTCTACCTGCCCACGCTGAACGCCGACATCATCGACAACGGTGTCATCGAGGGCGACACCGGCTACATCCTCGGCTTCGGCGCCCTGATGCTCGGCGTCAGCCTCGTGCAGCTGGTGTGCAACGTCGGAGCCGTCTACTACGGCGCGCGGACGGCGGCGGCCCTCGGCCGGGACGTGCGCGCCGCGGTGTTCGACCGGGTGCAGAGCTTCTCCGCGCGCGAGCTCGGCCAGTTCGGGGCGCCCTCGCTGATCACCCGCACCACGAACGACGTCCAGCAGGTCCAGATGCTGGTGCTGATGACGTTCACGCTGATGGTCTCCGCGCCGATCATGTGCGTGGGCGGCATCGTCATGGCGCTCTCGCTGGACGTGAAGCTGTCCGGCGTGCTGCTCGGCGTCGTGCCCGTGCTCGGCATCGCGGTCGGCTCGATCGTCTGGAAGACGCAGCCGCTGTTCCGGCAGATGCAGAAGCGCCTCGACACGGTCAACCGGGTGCTGCGCGAGCAGATCTCCGGCAACCGGGTGATCCGCGCGTTCGTCCGGGACGGCTACGAGGAGGAGCGCTTCCGGAAGGCCAACACCGAGCTGACCGACGTGTCCCTCTCGGCCGGCCGCCTGATGGCGCTGATGTTCCCCACCGTGATCATCGTGATCAACTTCTCCAGCGTCGCGGTCATCTGGTTCGGCGCGATGCGCATCGACAGCGGCGGCATGGAGATCGGCGCGCTGACCGCCTTCCTCGCCTACCTGCTGCAGATCGTCATGTCCGTGATGATGGCCACCTTCATGTTCATGATGGTGCCGCGCGCGGCGGTCTGCGCCGAGCGCATCCAGGAGGTCCTCGCCACCGAGACCTCCGTGGTGCCCCCGGCCGAGCCGGTGCGCGAGCTGGCCCGCCGCGGCTCGCTGGAACTGCGCGGGGCGGACTTCCGCTACCCGGGCGCCGAGGCCTCCGTCCTGGTCGGCGTCGACCTGGTGGCGCGGCCCGGCGAGACGACCGCGATCATCGGGTCCACGGGCAGCGGCAAGTCCACGCTGCTGGGGCTCGTACCGCGGCTGTTCGACGCGACCGGCGGCGAGGTGCTCGTCAACGGCGAGGACGTCCGCCGGATCGACCCCGAGCTGCTGGCCGGCACCGTGGGCATGGTGCCGCAGAAGCCGTACCTGTTCTCCGGGACCGTGGCGACCAACCTGCGCTACGGGCGGCCCGACGCGACCGACGAGGAGCTGTGGCGGGCCCTGGAGGTCGCCCAGGCCAGGGAGTTCGTGGAGGCCCTGGAGGGCGGCCTGGACGCGCCCGTCACGCAGGGCGGTACGAACGTCTCCGGCGGCCAGCGCCAGCGCCTGGCCATCGCGCGCACCCTGGTGCAGCGCCCGGAGATCTACCTCTTCGACGACTCGTTCTCGGCACTCGACTACGCCACGGACGCCGCACTGCGCGCCGCCCTGGCCCGCGAGACCGAGGACGCGACCGTCGTCATCGTCGCGCAGCGCGTGTCCACGATCCGCGACGCCGACCGGATCCTGGTCCTCGACGAGGGCCAGGTCGTGGGTGTCGGCCGGCACCACGAGCTGATGGCGGACAACGAGACCTACCGGGAGATCGTGCTCTCCCAGCTGACGGAGGCGGAAGCCGCATGAGCGGGCCCGGCGGACGGATGATGATGGGGCCGGCCCAGCGGTCCATGGACTTCAAGGGGTCCGGCAAGCGGCTGCTGCGCCAGCTCGCCCAGGACAAGGCCAAGCTGTGGGGCATGGTCGTCGCGGTCTTCGGCAGCGTCGTGGCCACCGTGATCGGCCCGAAGATCCTCGGCAAGGCCACCGACCTGGTGTTCGCCGGGATCGTGGGCCGCCGGATGCCGGCCGGCCTGACCAAGGAGCAGGCCCTGGAGGGCCTGCGCGCCAAGGGTGAGGGCGGCACGGCCGACATGCTCTCGGGGACGGACTTCACCCCGGGCGAGGGCATCGACTTCGGTGCGGTCGGTCAGGTGTGCGTGCTCGCACTGGTGGTGTTCGCGGCGTCCGGCCTGCTGATGCTGGTGGCCACGCGGCTGTCCAACCACGTGATGAACGGCATGGTCTACCGGATGCGGGAGGAGCTCCAGGCGAAGCTGTCGCGGCTCCCGCTGTCGTACTTCGACCAGCAGAAGCGCGGCGAGGTGCTCAGCCGGGCGACCAACGACATCGACAACATCGGGCAGACCCTGCAGCAGACCATGGGCCAGCTGCTGAACTCGCTGCTGACGATCGTCGGCGTGCTGGCGATGATGTTCTGGATCTCGCCGCTGCTCGCGCTGGTGGCGCTGGTGACCGTGCCCGTCTCGATCGTGATCGCGACGAAGATCGGCAAGAAGTCGCAGCCGCAGTTCGTGGAGCAGTGGAAGACCACGGGCAAGCTGAACGCCCACATCGAGGAGATGTACTCGGGCCACACGCTGGTCAAGGTCTTCGGCCGCCAGAAGGAGTCCGCGGAGACCTTCGCCGAGCAGAACGACGCGCTGTACCGGGCCTCCTTCCGGGCGCAGTTCGTCAGCGGCATCATGCAGCCGGTGATGATGTTCGTCTCGAACATCAACTACGTGCTGGTGGCGGTGGTCGGCGGTCTGCGGGTGGCGTCGGGCACCCTCTCGATCGGCGACGTGCAGGCGTTCATCCAATACTCGCGTCAGTTCTCGATGCCGCTGACGCAGGTCGCGTCGATGGCGAACCTGGTGCAGTCGGGCGTGGCCTCCGCGGAGCGGGTGTACGAACTCCTCGACGCGGACGAGCAGGAGCCGGACCCCGAGGTGGCGGAGCGTCCGGAGGAGCTGCGCGGTCAGGTGACCTTCGACAAGGTGGCCTTCCGCTACGTGCCGGACAAGCCGCTCATCGAGGACCTCTCGCTGACGGTCGACCCGGGCCACACCGTGGCCATCGTGGGTCCCACGGGCGCCGGCAAGACCACGCTGGTCAACCTGCTGATGCGGTTCTACGAGGTGACCGGCGGCCGGATCGCGCTGGACGGGGTGGACATCGCCAAGATGACCCGCGAGGAGCTGCGCGCCGGCATCGGGATGGTCCTCCAGGACACCTGGCTCTTCGGCGGCACCATCGCGGAGAACATCGCGTACGGCGCGGCGCGTGAGGTGAGCCGGGCCGAGATCGAGGCGGCGGCGCGGGCCGCGCACGCGGACCGGTTCATCCGGACCCTGCCCGACGGCTACGACACGGTGCTGGACGACGAGGGCCAGGGCGTCAGCGCGGGCGAGAAGCAGCTGATCACCATCGCGCGGGCGTTCCTGTCTGACCCGGTGATCCTGGTGCTCGACGAGGCGACGAGCTCGGTCGACACCCGTACGGAGGTGCTGATCCAGAAGGCGATGGCCCGGCTGGCGCACGGCCGGACGTCCTTCGTGATCGCGCACCGCCTCTCCACGATCCGGGACGCGGACGTGATCCTGGTGATGGAGGACGGCTCGATCGTGGAGCAGGGCACGCACGAGGAGCTGCTGGCGGCGGGCGGCGCGTACGCGCGGCTGTACGCGGCCCAGTTCGCGCAGGCGGTCGCCGAGGTCGACTGAGGCGTACGCGCCTGCCGCCTGCTCGTACGCCGCCGGGCCCGGCCCCCCTCGTGGGACCGGGCCCGGCGGCGTTTCCGGAGGCTGCCTGGTCCCCGCCGGAGTCAGCGCGGCAGGCGCAGGGCCAGCCCGTCGAGGACGACCTCCATGCCGTACGCGAACTTCGCGTCCCGGAATGCCTCGGGCGACTCGGGGGCGCCGGCCGGGGAGGCGGGGGCGGCGGCCGGGGAGGCGGGGGCGGCGGCCGGGGAGGCGGGGGCGGCGGCCGGGGAGGCGGGGGTGTCCGCCTCCCCGCCGACGAGCCGGGCGGCGGCCTCGCCGTAGGCCTCGTAGAGGTGCTCGTGGCCCGCGGCGGCCTGCTGGGCGGCCGGCATGAGGCGCGCGATGAAGGCGGCCTCGGTCACGCCGGTGCGCGCGACGGTGGTCAGCCAGGCGGCCTCGGTGGTGCTCATGCCGATGACGTACGAGAACACGGTGTCGATGGCGCGGCTGGGCTCGGGGAGGCCGACGGCCGTGAAGAGGGCGGCGAGCCGCTCGGAGTACGCCATGAGGTTGGGGCCGAGGTAGGCGAGGCCGGCCTGGCCGAGGACCGAGGACAGCCACGGGTGCCGGAGGGCCGTCGCGCGGAAGGAGCTCGCGGCGGCGGTGACGTCCGCGCGCCAGTCGGGGCCCGCGTCGGGGACGTGGACCTCGGCGCAGACCTCGTCCACGGCGAGCTCCATCAGTTCGTCCTTGGTGGCGACGTGCCGGTAGAGGGAGGTCGCGCCGGCGTTCAGGCGGGCGGCCAGCTTGCGCATGCTGAGGGCTTCGATGCCGTCGGCGTCCAGCATGGCGATGGCCTCGCGGACGATCGCGGCCCGGCTGAGCGCGGGCTGGTCCGCCTCGCGCTGTCCGCGGGCCCATACGGACGGGATCGGCTTCGTCTTCTCGGCCATCGGGCTCGCTCCTCCACCTGCCACTGCCGGCCACCGCCGGGTGTGCGTACACCGTTCGCATCGAGCGTACAGGAATCCAATCTTGCGAACACTGTTCCGCTGTGCGTACAGTGTTCGCACCGCAGGAACAGTGTTCGCAGGCAAGGCGAGAGCCGAGAGGAAACCCCATGGAAAGCCGCAATCCACGCCGCTGGTGGATCCTGGTCGTGCTCTGCCTGAGCACCCTGGTCCTGGTCGTCGACAACATGGCGCTGACCGTTGCGGTCCCCGCGATGATCGAGGACATCGGCGCGTCGGCCCAGGACACCCAGTGGATCCTGGACTCCTACATCCTGGTCTTCGCCGGTCTCCTGCTCACCTCCGGCAGCCTCGGCGACCGGTTCGGCCGCCGCCGGATCATGGTCCTCGGCCTGCTGCTCTTCGGCGCCGCCTCACTGGCCGCGACCTTCTGCACCACCCCGGGCGAGGTCATCGCCGTACGCACCGCGATGGGCGTCGGCGGAGCGCTGATCATGCCCTCGACCCTGTCGATCCTCATCACCGTCTTCGACGAGGACGAGCGCCCCAAGGCGATGGCGGCCTGGGGCTCGGTCTCGATGCTCGGCCTGGTCGGCAGCCCGGTCCTGGGCGGCGTGCTGATCGACCGCTTCTCCTGGCACTCGATCTTCTTCATCAACGTGCCGGTCGTGGTGCTCGCCGTCGTCGCCGCCCTGACCCTGATGCCGGAGTCCAAGGCCCCCTGGCAGAAGCCCGACCCGCTCGGCGCGGTGCTGTCGGCGGCCGGCATGACCGCCCTCGTCTGGTGGATCATCGAGATCCCGCAGCACGGGGCGTTCGGCGGCCGCTCCACGGTCACGCTGGCGGTCGCGGTCCTCGCCCTGGCCGGGTTCGTGGTCTGGGAGAACGTCACCGCCGCGCCGATGGTCCCGCTGGTCCTCTTCAAGCACCGCAACTTCAGCGGCGGTTCGCTCTCCCTGGCCCTGGTCCAGATCGGCAACGGCGGTCTGCTGCTGGTCCTCACCCAGTACCTGCAGTCGGTGCTCGGCTACTCGCCCGTGAAGGCCGGGCTGGCGTTCACGCCGCTCGCCGTGGCCGCCCTGGTCGGCAACGGCGTGGGTGCCAAGCTCGCCCAGAAGGCCGGACACCGCTACCTGATCCTGGCCGGCATGGTCCTGATGGCCGGTTCGTTCGCCCTGCTGACCACCGTCTCCGCCGACTCCGGCTTCGCCGTACCGGCCGTCGCCCTCGGCCTGCTCGGCCTCGGTGCCGGCCTGGCCATGCCGGCCGCCGTCGGCGCCCTGATGGGCACCATCCCGGCCGACAAGGCGGGCGTCGGCTCGGCCCTGAACGACACCATCCAGCAAGCCGGTACGGCGCTGGGCATCGCGATCCTCGGCTCGCTGCTGACCAGCACCTTCGCCCGGGAGATGCCGGCCGGGGCGCCCGAGCAGGCCAAGCAGTCCATCGCCGGCGCGCTGGCCGCCGCCCAGGGCGACGCCGGGCTGGTCCGGGCCGCCCGGGAGGCGTTCACCGCCTCGATGTCGACGACCTTCACCATCAGCGCGATCGGCGTCCTCGCGGCGGCCCTGCTGGCCACCGCGGTGATGCGGGACAGGAAGGCCGAGCCCGTCGCGGAGACCGAGCCGGAGCACGTGCCGGCCGCCTGAACCGCGGCTCGGGCCGGGCCCGCAGCACCGTACGCCCCACGGCTGAGGCCGGCACCCCCCTCGGGGTGCCGGCCTCGTCCCCGTACGCGCGGGGGCCGGTCAGTCCAGGTAGCCGCGGAGCTGGTCCGCGAAGGCGTGGTCGCGGAGCTTGTTGAGGGTCTTGGACTCGATCTGGCGGATCCGCTCACGCGTGACGCCGAAGATCCGGCCGATCTCCTCCAGCGTCCGGGGACGGCCGTCCATCAGCCCGTACCGCAACTGCACGACCTTCCGCTCGCGTTCGCCGAGCGTGGAGAGCACGGCCTCCAGGTGCTCGCGCAGCAGGAAGAAGGCCGCGGACTCCACCGGGGAGGTGGCGTCGCCGTCCTCGATCAGGTCGCCGAGCGCCACGTCGTCCTCCTCCCCCACGGGCGCGTGCAGCGAGACCGGCTCCTGGGCCAGCCGCAGCACCTCGCTCACCCGCTCGGGAGAGAGCTCCAGGTGGTTCGCGACCTCCTCGGCCGTGGGCTCGTACCCGCGCTCCTGGAGCATCCGGCGCTGCACCCGGACCACGCGGTTGATCAGCTCCACGACGTGCACCGGGACGCGGATCGTGCGCGCCTGGTCGGCCAGGGCGCGGGACATGGCCTGGCGGATCCACCAGGTCGCGTACGTCGAGAACTTGTAGCCGCGGGCGTAGTCGAACTTCTCCACGGCCCTGATCAGCCCGAGGTTGCCCTCCTGGACCAGGTCCAGCATGGTCAGGCCGCGGCCGACGTACCGCTTGGCGACGGAGACCACGAGCCGCAGGTTCGCCTCGATCAGGCGCCGCTTGGCCATCCGGCCCATCACGACCAGCCGGTCGAGGTCGACGGCGAGCTGGGAGTCGAGGTCGGGGGTGCTGCCGAGCTTCTCCTCGGCGAAGAGCCCCGCCTCGACGCGGCGGGCGAGCTCCACCTCCTCGGCCGCGGTGAGCAGGGGTATCCGGCCTATCTCGCGCAGGTACTGCCGGAACAGGTCCGAGGACGGGCCCCCGGACTCCACCACCTTGCGCGGCAGCGGGATCTCTGCGGCCTCCGCCTCCGGCTCGGTGTCGGCCTCGGTGTCGACTTCGGCCTCGGCCTCGGCCTCGGGTACGGCGCCGGGCTCCGGCGGCCCTGCCTCCAGCGCGGGCCCGTCGGCCTCCGGCCCGTCCGCCTCCGGCCCCTCCTCGGGCCCGCCCGCGAGTCCGGCCCCGGGCGCGGCCTCGCGGTGCTCCTCCACCCGGGTGTCCGGGGTCACGGCTTCGGTCAGGGTCTGGGTCTGCACGGGGGCGACCTCCTGGGCTCCGAGGACTCAGGCACCGCAACTCAGTGTGGAGTACGACACATCACCGCCACGAGGGGCGTGCGGGCACTTTTTGAGTCCGGTGCGTGACCGGATGGTTACCCCCCGCCGGGATTCCCGAAGCCGCCCGCACGTACGTACGGAAGGGGCGGCGGGGTGGGGGGGCGTCCCGGGGACCGGCCCGCGGGGGCCGCCTAGAGGGCCGCCGCGCCGTTGTTGCGCAGGGACTGGCGGTACTGCTGGAGCACCCAGAGTTCCTGCTGGAGCGCCGTGACCTGCTCGGCCGGGGCGTGGCTGGCCAGCCGGGCCATCGCGCCCTGGACCTCCTGGAAGCGGCGGTCGACCGCGCGCAGCCGTACCTGGACGAGCTGTTCGCCCGCGTACGCCTCGTCCGGGGCCTTGTGCCGGATGGCCTCCACGGCCAGTTCGGTGACCAGGGCGCGGACCGTGTCGTTCGGCGCCGCGTCGCGGACCCGGGCGAGGTAGTCCTCGCCGGACGACACCACGCCGCCGGCCTCGGCGATGGCCTGGCGGACCGTCGCGTAGGGCGGTGCGGTGAACTCGTCGACCCCGTACGCGTCGAAGGTCGGCGAGACGAGCTCGGGACGCTGGAGGGCGAGCTTGAGGAGCTCCCGCTCGGTGAGGTGGACGGGGTTGCGGAGGTTCAGCGCCGGTCCGGCCGGCTGGGCCGCGGGCGCCGGCACCTGCTCGTACGGCCGGGGGCGCTGCTGCGGCCGGTCCGGCTGCTTGCCGCGCTCGCGCGCCCAGCGGGCCAGCTGGGCCACCCGCTTGACCACGAACTGCTCGTCGCGCACGCCCAGCATCCCGGCCAGCTGCACGGCGGACTCGTGCTGGATCGCGATGTTCTTGATGTTGGCGACCACCGGCGCGGCCTCGTCCAGCGCGGCCGCCCGGCCCGCCGGGTTGTCGAGATTGTGGCGGGAGACGATGTGCCGCAGCGCGAACTCGAACAGCGGGGTGCGGGACCCGACCAGGTCCTGCACCGCCTCGTCACCCTTCGCGAGGCGCAGCTCGCACGGGTCCATGCCGCCCGGCGTGATCGCGATGGAGGTCTCCGCGGCGAACTTCTGGTCGTCCTCGAAGGCGCGCAGGGCGGCCTTCTGGCCGGCTGCGTCGCCGTCGAACGTGAAGATCACCTCGGCGGTGGCGTTGTCCATCAGCAGGCGGCGCAGGATCTTGATGTGGTCGCCACCGAAGGCCGTGCCACAGGTCGCGATCGCCGTGGTCACCCCGGCGAGGTGGCAGGCCATCACGTCCGTGTAGCCCTCGACCACGACGGCCGTGGAGGTCTTCGCGATCTCCTTCTTGGCCAGGTCGATGCCGTAGAGGACCTGGGACTTCTTGTAGATCGCCGTCTCGGGGGTGTTCAGGTACTTCGGGCCGTTGTCGTCGTCGCGCAGCTTGCGCGCGCCGAACCCGACGACCTCCCCGGTGATGTCGCGGATCGGCCACATCAGCCGGCCCCGGAAGCGGTCGATGGGCTTGCCGCTGCGGCTGTCCTGGGCCAGACCGGACAGCAGGAGCTCCTTGTCGCTGAAGCCCTTGCCGCGCAGGAAGCGGGTGAGGTGGTCCCAGCCCGCGGGGCTGTAGCCGACGCCGAAGTGCGCGGCCGCCCCCTGGTCGAACCCGCGGCCGGCCAGGAACTTCCGGGCGATCTCCGCCTCGGGGCTCTCCAGCTGGCCGACGTAGAACTCCGCCGCGGCCTTGTGCGCCTCGACGAGCCGGATCCGCTCGCCGCGGCCGCTCTGGCCGGGGGTGTAGCCGCCCTCCTCGTACCGGAGGGTGATGCCGGCCTGGCCGGCGAGCCGCTCCACCGCCTCCGAGAACGAGAGGTGGTCGATCTTCATGATGAAGTCGAGGGTGTCCCCGCCCGCCTGGCAGCCGAAGCAGTGGTACAGGCCCTTGCTCGGACTGACCTGGAAGGACGGGGACTTCTCGTCGTGGAAGGGGCAGAGGCCCTTGAGGTTGCCGCCGCCGGCGTTCCGCAGCTGGAGGTACTCGGACACCACGGCGTCGATCGGGACCGCGTCCCGTACCGCCTTCACGTCGTCGTCGTTGATCCTGCCTGCCACGCGTGAAGTCTACGGCCGGGGCGCTCCGATCCCGTCAGCCGGTCGCCTCCCGCCCCTCCTGCGCCTCCAGCAGCGAGGCGAGCGGCACCGAGGGATCGGCCAGCGCCTCCCCGCCGGGCCGCGCACCCGTCCTGATCAGGGCCTGGATGGACTCGGTGACGTCCCACACGTTCATGTTGAGGCCGGCGATCACGCGCCCCTCGGCCAGCCAGAAGGCGATGAACTCGCGCTTGGCCACGTCGCCGCGGATCACCACCTCGTCGTACGAGCCGGGCGGCGCGTACCCCGAGTACTCCATGCCCATGTCGTACTGGTCCGAGAAGAAGTACGGCACCCGGTCGTACGCGACCTCCTGGCCCAGCATGGCCCGGGCGGCGGCCGGGCCGCCGTTGAGCGCGTTGGCCCAGTGCTCCACCCGCAGGCGGTGGCCGAGCAGCGGGTGCTGGGCGGCGGCCACGTCACCGGCCGCGAACACGTCCGGGTCGGAGGTGCGCAGGCTCGCGTCCACCGCGATGCCCCCGCCGTCCGCGCGGTCGGCCAGCACCAGGCCGGCCGCCTCGGCGAGGGCGGTGCGCGGGGCCGCGCCGATGGCGGCCAGCACGGCGTGGGCCGGGTGCTCGTCGCCGTCCGCGGTGCGGGCGGCCAGCACCATGCCGTCCTGGCCGACGATCTCCGCCAGGCGGGCGCCGAAGCGGAAGCGGACACCGTGCTCGGTGTGCAGGTCGGTGAAGATCCGGCCCAGCTCGGGGCCGAGCACCGCGTGCAGCGGGGTGGGCTCCGGCTCGATCACGGTGACCTCGGCGCCGTAGCCGCGGGCGGCGGCGGCCACCTCCAGGCCGATCCAGCCCGCGCCGGCGATCACCAGGTGGCCGTTGTCGCGGCCCAGCGTCACCAGGACCCGGCGCAGCCGCTCGGCATGGGCCAGGCGGCGCAGGTGGTGCACCCCGGCCAGGTCGGTGCCGGGGATGTCGAGGCGGCGCGGCTCGGCGCCGGTGGCCAGCAGCAGCCGGTCGTACGGGACGACGGTGCCGTCACCCAGCTCCACGGTCTTTGCCGCGCGGTCCAGGCGCACGGCCGGCTGGCCGAGGTGCAGCTCGACGTCGGAGCGGGCGTACCAGGCCGGCTCGTGGACGAAGACGCTGTCGCGCTCCTCCTTGCCGGTCAGATAGCCCTTGGACAGGGGCGGCCGTTCGTACGGATGGTCGCGCTCGTCGCAGATGAGGATCACCCTCCCGGTGAACCCCTCGGCCCGCAGCGTCTCTGCCGCCTTGGCCCCGGCCAGTCCCCCGCCGACGATGACGAACGTCCGGTGTGCGTCGACCACCTGATGCCTCCTCATAACCTCCGCGCCATGACCTCGTCGCCACGGGCGGCCACATGCGAGCGTCCCGCACCGAGCCTGCCTCGGGAAGAGGGAGTGGCCCGATCAGCTCACCCGCGGCGCGTCGTGAGCCGGGCGTGCAGGGACCGGGCCGAGGCGTCGGTGAGGGAGGCGATCTGGTCGACGACCACCCGTTTGCGCGCCCGGTCGTCGGGGGCCGCGTCGAAGAGCGCCCGGAACTGCGGGTCGAGGCCCTCGGGGGCGCGGACGCTGAGCGCCTCGGCCAGTTCCGCCAGGACGATGCGCTGGTCGGCGCGGAGCCGCTCCTGTTCGTCGCGCTGCATCACGTACAGGTCGGCTACGGCCTTGAGCACGGCGCATTCGTTCCGCGTGGCGCGCGGGACGACCAGTTCCGCCGCGTACCGGGTGAGCCGGCCGGAGCCGTACGCCTCGCGGGTCGCGCCCTCGGCGGCGAGGCAGAAGCGGCCGATGAGCTGGCTGGTGGCGTCCTTCAGGCGGGCCTGGGCGACGGCCGAGCCGTCGTACCCGTGCGGCCACCAGTCCTCCTCCATCAGGCGGTCGAGCGCCTCCCGCAGCTCCTCGGGGTCGGTGTCCGCGGGGACGTACCGGCCGATGGCCACGTCCCAGATGGCGCGGCGCTCGGGCTCGGCGAAGAGGAGGTTGGGGTCGAGGTGGCCGGCGTGGAGGCCGTCCTCGAAGTCGTGCACGGAGTACGCGACGTCGTCGGACCAGTCCATGACCTGGGCCTCGAAGCACTTGCGGTCGGCGGGTGCGCCCTGCCGCAGCCAGTGGAAGACCGGCAGGTCGTCCGCATACACCCCGAACTTCACGGAGGTCGGGTCGGCGGGGTGGCCGCCGCGCGGCCAGGGGTACTTGGTGGCCGCGTCGAGGGCGGCACGGGTGAGGTTGAGGCCGACGCTGGCCGGCTCGCCGGTGCGCGGGTCGGCGACGAACCGCTTGGGTTCGAGGCGGGTGAGCAGGCGCAGCGACTGGGCGTTGCCCTCGAAGCCGCCGCAGTCCTTGGCGAAGTCGTTGAGCACCTCCTCGCCGTTGTGCCCGAAGGGCGGGTGGCCCATGTCGTGGGCCAGGCAGGCGGTCTCGACGAGGTCGGGGTCGCAGCCGAGGGCGGCGCCGAGCTCCCGGCCGACCTGGGCGCACTCCAGGGAGTGGGTCAGCCGGGTGCGGGGGCTGGCGTCCCAGTCCTGGGAGCTGGTCCCGGGCGTGACCACCTGCGTCTTGCCGGCGAGGCGGCGCAGCGCGGCGGAGTGCAGCACGCGGGCGCGGTCGCGCTGGAAGGCGGTGCGGCCGGGGCGTTTGTCGGGCTCGGCGGCCCAGCGCTCGGTGGCCGACGGGTCGTACCCGGGAGTGGCCGGGTCGTACCCGGCTTCGGACGGGTCGTACGAGGGGGCGGGTGCGGTGCCTTCCATGTCTCGACGTTAACCGGACGGACCGACAATCCGGAGGTCATCCGGCGGCCGGCGGGAGTTCGGCCGGCATGGGGCCGGGGGCGGAGGGGCTTCAGGCCGTGGCGAGTTCGCGGCCGGCGGGGCGGTAAGGCTGCGCGCAGGCCTGGTCGTAGCGGTGCAGCACCAGGCGCGCGAGGGCCGGGTGGTCGCCCAGCGGCTCGGCGGCGAGGCCGGGCGCGGCGGCCGCGCTCTGGGTGGCGAAGCGGCCGGGGGCGGTGAAGTACGCGGCGAGGGCGGGGCGGTGGTGGCCGCGGGCTGCGAGGGCGCGCGCCGCGGCGGGGACCGTGGGCGCCGCGGCGGAGGCGTAGGCCGGTACGACGGGGACACCGCCGAGGCGCTCGGAGAGCTGCGCGGCGGTGGCGCGGGCGTCGGCGGCGGAGCGGGGGTCGAGGGAGCCCGCGCCGGCCAGCACGACGGCCGTGCCGGGGGCCCAGCCGGCCTCGGCGAGCCGGTCGCGGAGTGCCTCGACGAGGAGGGGGTGCGGGCCGAGCGGGGCGGCGACGCGGGTGCGCAGGTGGGCGGCGCCGGCCGCGGCGCGGGGGAGGTCGTGGGTGACGTGGTGGCCGCGGCCGAGGAGGAGCGGTACGAGGACCGCTTCCCCTCCCTCGTGCAGGGCGTCCAGCGTGTCGGTGAGGAGGGGGGCGGTCAGCTCGATGTGGCCGAGGCGGACAGGGAGGCCGGGGCGCAGCTCGCGGACGCGGCCGAGGAGTGCCTCGACGGTGGAGAGGGCACGTGGGTCCCGGCTGCCGTGGGCCACGAGGACGAGGGTGGGGGGCATGCGCGCGCTCCGGAGGGCCGGGCCCCCGGCGGGCGCAGGCCGCTGAGCTGGGTACCGAGCTGCACGGCGACGCGGCCGAGCAGCTCGGCCGCGCTGCCGAGGGGCGGGGACAGGGATTCGGGAGGGTGCACCGGCTCCGTCATGGACCGATCCTGGCGGGCGGAGATTGCCGGGGCGTTGCGTGGTGGTGACGGGTGTTTTCCGGTCGCTCACCCGGCCGTTCCCCCCACTGAAAGGAACATCCGTACGAGTGAATCCCCGCCGGCCCGGGGAACCCCCGGTCGCCACCCGCACGTCTGATCTTGCGAGGGGCCGCCACCGGGGCGCGCCCGGGGGCTGGCGGAAAACGGGGGGTCGGGATGAGCCGGGCATGGCGACGGCGGACGGTCCAGGCGGTGATGGCGTTGTGCGTGCTGGCGCTGCTGCCCTCGACCTGGACCCACGTGACCGCGGGGGACCGGCTGCGCGGCACCGCCGACGCACCCGCCTCGGACGTGGCGGTGGTCTTCGGGGCCGGGCTCTGGCGGGGCAGGCCCACGCCGTACCTCGCGCACCGGCTGGACGCGGCGGCCGAGCTGTACCGCGCGGGGCGGGTCAAGGTCGTGCTGGTCACGGGCGACAACAGCCGCGTGGAATACGACGAGCCGGACGCGATGCGGGCCTACCTGACGGGGCATGGCGTGCCGGACGACCGGATCGTCAGCGACTACGCGGGCTTCGACACCTGGGACTCGTGCGTGCGGGCCAAGAAGATCTTCGGGGTGGAGCGGGCGGTCCTGGTGAGCCAGGGCTTCCACATACGCCGGGCGGTCGCGCTGTGCCAGGCCGCGGGCATCGACTCGTACGGGGTGGGCGTGGCCGCTGTGCACGACGCGACCTGGTACTACGGCGGGGTCCGCGAGGTGTTCGCCTCCGGCAAGGCCGCACTGGACGCCGCCTTCAAGCCCGACCCGCACTTCCTCGGCCCGAGGGAGAAGGGGGTGTCCCAGGCCCTGGCCGCTCTGCCAGACTGACCCGCCAGCCATATGACGAACAGTCATAACGATGGACGGAGCCCCATGACGAAGACCGCGGACCTGACGGACAAGGTCGTGCTGATCACCGGCGGTGCCCGGGGACTCGGCGCGGCGGCGGCGCAGTCCGTCGTGGACGGCGGCGGACGGGTGCTGATCACCGACGTGCTGGAGGACGAGGGCGAGGCCACGGCGGCGGAGCTGGGGGACGCGGCGCGGTTCCTGCGCCACGACGTGACCAGCGAGGCCGACTGGCAGGCGGCCGTGGAGTACGCGGTCGCGGAGTTCGGCCGACTGGACGGCCTGGTCAACAACGCGGGCATAGCCACCGGCCAACTGCTGGAACACGAACCGGTGGACCACTTCCGCCGCGTGGTCGAAGTCAACCTGGTCGGCGTCTTCATCGGCATCAGGACAGCCATCCCCCACCTCCGGGCCGCGGGCGGCGGTTCGATCGTGAACATCTCGTCGGCCGCCGGTCTCACGGGCCTGGCGCTCACCGCCGGGTACGGCGCCTCGAAGTGGGGGGTGCGGGGCCTGTCGAAGATCGGGGCGGTGGAGCTGGCGGAGGCCCGGATCCGCGTGAACTCGGTCCATCCCGGCATGACGCTCACCCCGATGACGGCGCCGGTGGGCATCCAGGCCGGCGAGGGCGGCTACCCCCGCACCCCGATGGGCCGCGTCGCCGTCCCGGAGGAGATCGGCCCGGCGGTCGCGTTCCTCCTGTCCGACGCCGCCTCGTACATCACGGGCGCCGAACTGGCGGTGGACGGCGGCTGGACGGCCGGCCTGACGGTGGGCTACCTGCGGGGCGAATGACCCGTGCGGGCCCCGCTTGACGGGCGGCGGCACCGGGCGTAGTCCGGAAGAGGGGACCCATCCTAAGGAGGCGTCCCATCATGCTCGGCGAACTCATCGGCGAGGAGCAGGGCGAGGTCACCGGCAGGCGCGTCCTGTCCACCGACGGCGGCCACCCCATCATCGAGGCCTCGTTCCAGGCATCCGGCACGCTCCTGGGCGCCGGGGTCCAGGACATGGGCACGTACGAGTCGGTCATGCGCGCCGACGGCACCCTCTTCGGCGAAGGCCAGGGCGTGGTCATGACCGAGTCCGGCGACACCCTCACCTGGCACGGCTCCGGCGTGGGCCACCTGGGCGAGGGCGGCGCGGTCAGCTGGCGCGGCGCGATCTTCTACGACTCGCCGAACGGCAAGCACGACCGCCTGACCGGCATAGCGGCCGTCTTCGAATTCGAAACGGACGCAGCGGGCAAGGCCTCGGCAAAGCTCTACGAATGGAAGTAACCCACCCACCGCCCCGAAGCCCCCCACGCAGCGAACCGCAGCCCCAAAGCGCGGGGCCCAGCACCCGAGGCAGGGCTCGGATCCGGCACGAATCGGCTATCGGCACGGGGGGAAGGGCGCCGCTGCCTCCCGGCACGAGCGACTCGGCACCTGCCGGGCCGTGAGGTCCGCTGAGCGGAACTGTCGACAGGTGATCTGCGGGCCCAAACGCCGGCAGGGCTCGGACCGGTCTGAAACGCCCCCCGCATGACGAAAAGCACGCCGCAACCTCCCGGCACGAGCAAATCGGCACCTCCCGGGCCGTGAGATCCGCTGAGCGGAACTGTGGGCAGGTGATCCGCGGGCCCAGACGCCCGGAGGGTTCGGACCGGCCTGAATCAGCCCCCGGCACGGGGAAAACCATGCCGCGCCCTCCCGGCACCAGCGAATCGGCGTCTCCCCGGCCGAGAGGTCCGCTGAGCGGAATTGTCGACAGGTCATCCGCGGGTGCAGACGCCGGCAGGGCTCGGACCGGCCGCTTTGGGAGCGCCTGCGGCCTGTTCAGCCCCGGGCGGCCTGTCGGCCGCTGAGACGGCCGAAGCGCGTAGCGATCTGTGGCGGCTTATGAAGGGGCCCTGGCGGCCCGGAGGCCGCCGGGCCGGCCGGTGGGCCTACGGACGCTGACGCGTCCGCC
>NZ_JBITRX010000014.1:0-211964 GCF_044540325.1 Streptomyces sp. NPDC086023 | reverse complement strand
ACCAGGCCAGGCCCTTCAAGTGGACCAAGACCGCCGACCAGATCCTCGACCGCATCTGCCGCTACTGCGACAGGATCTCCAAACCAGGTCACTAGAACGCGGGGAACGGCTGCGGCTTCGGCAGCGGCGCGTCCACGCGGGCGCTGCCGTCACCGGTCGTGCGGCAGGTGATGTCGCGCGCCGGGAGCTTGCCCGTCACCAGGTAGGAGGTGACCGGGGCGTTGGCGCAGGAGGCGCGGTCGAAGAGGTACACGCCGTGGCCGACACCGCCCTCGGCGAGGATCATGCGCGAGCCCTTGAGGGCGCGGTGCAGGCCCTTGCCGCTGGCCAGCGGGGTCTGCGAGTCCCACTCGTTCTGCACGGTGAGGACCGGCGCCTTGACCGTCATGGGCGTGGCGGCCTCCACCGGCTTCTTCCAGAAGGCGCACGGCATGATGTTGGAGGCGAAGTCGCCGTACAGCGGGTAGCGCGCCTTGTCGCGGACGGCGTCCCGGCGGTACTGCTCCGGGTCACGCGGCCAGGCTGCCGTGTCGCCGCACAGCACGCTCCAGAAGGCCGCGGTGCCGTTGTCCTCCGGCACGCCCGCGGCGGGGCGGTCGGCTGCGGGCTGCTGCTCCGGGAGCACGCCGGCGGGCAGCCGGACCTGCCGGGAGCCGTCGGCGGCCTGCTGCAGGGCGGAGACGAACTCGGCCGCGTCCCTGACGCTGAAGAACACCGCGCGGGCCGAGCGGATGTCGTCGCCCGTCAGCTTCATGCCGTCGATCTCGATCGGCGTGCGGTCGGCGCGGGCGACCAGACCGTAGAAGGTCTTGCGGACCGCGGCCGGCGTGCCGCCCAGCTTGTACCGGGTGCTGCGCTGCGCCGTCCACTTGGTCCAGCGGGTGAACGCCGGCTCCGTGCCAGAGGCCCAGACCTGGATCATGCCGCGCCAGGCGCGCGCCGGGTCCACGCCGCTGTCCAGGACGAAGCGGTCGGTGCGGGCCGGGAACATCTGGCTGTAGACGGCGCCCAGGTAGGTGCCGTACGAGTAGCCGACGTAGCTGATCTTCTTCTCGCCCAGCAGCACGCGGATCGTGTCCATGTCGCGGGCGGTGTTGCGGGTGGTGATGTGCGGCAGCAGGTCGCCCGCCCTGGCACGGCACTTGGCCGCCACCGACTTGGACCGGGCGACGTCGGCGGCGAAGGTCTCGCGCTTGTACGGGCGCAGCCAGTTCTGCTCGGCGTCGGTCAGGCCGCAGGTGACCGGGGTGCTGAGGCCGACGCCGCGGGGGTCGAACCCGATGAGGTCGTACTTCTCGGCGACCTTCTTCGGCAGCTCGGCCCGCATCATCAGCGGCAGGTCGAGGCCCGGGCCGCCGGGACCGCCGGGGTTGAGCAGCAGCACGCCGTGGCGCTTGGACGGGGTGGAGGTCTTCAGCCGCGAGATGGCCAGGTCGATCTTGCGGCCCTCGGGGTGCCGGTAGTCGAGCGGCACCTTGACGGTCGCGCACTGGAAGGCGGCGGGCTGTGAGGAGTCGCAGCGGTGCCAGGCGGGCTTCTGCCGGAGGTACTCGGGCGTGGTGGCGGCCGAGGCCTGCGCGGGGGCGAGCGCGGGGATGGCCGTGGCGAAGAGGCCCGCGGCGAGCAGCGGTGCGAATCGTCGCATGCGCACGAAAGCCGTTCCTTTCGGAGATGTGTGGACGAGCCCACCCTCTGTCATGAACCGGGCAGCGCGAATCATCCCGAGGGGTCGGGCCGTGTACTCCTCACGGTGGAGCGGGGATTCGGCCAACCGCCGCGATCCAGCCGATTCCTGACGTGTGGGCAGGATCCGCGCACCCATCCGTGACCCCGCCGCCCCCGCCTCGTTGATCCGGCTGGTCAGCGAAGTGGTGAAAGGCCCCGCCCCCCGTCATCCGGGGACGGGGCCTTTCCGTGTGCGGGCCGCGCTCGCATACGTGACGGGGGTGTTCCCCGGGCTCGCCGGGCACACTTCCGACCACGTCGAAGGGGCCGTCAGGCGGGCCCACCGCAACGGCCCGGTCGTGCTCGTGGGGCAGAGCCTGGGCGGCGTCACCCTCAACGCGGTCGCCAACCGGATCCCCGGCCTGATCGCCCACCTCGTCTACGCCTCGGCCTTCTGCCCGACGCGGTACGCCTCGGCGTTCGAAGAGGTCCGGGCCCTGCTCACCGTGCTGGAGCCGGACGAGTCGGCTGCCATCGGCGCCGCCGACGCCCGGGGGCTGCCCGGCTCCTGGGGCCGGGTACCGCGCACGTACCTCCGCTTCACCGAGGACCGCAGCATCCTGCCCGCCCTCCAGGACCTGATGATCCGGGAGGCGGACGAGACCACGCCGGGCAACCGGTTCCGCGTACGGTCCCTCGCCGCGCCCCACATCGGGCCGCGCGACCCCGCCGAACTCGCCGACGAACTGGAGCACATCGCACGCCTGTGCAGCCGAGGCGGCCCGCCCGCACCCCGCCCCCGGCGTCGCTATCGTGATCCACCGCAAGGCACCAGGACACGGCCCGGGGGTGTGCGATGCGGGGCGCCGGAAAGACCACGACGCTGGCGGTCCTGGGCGCGGTGCTGGCCGTGCTCGCCTCCCTGGCCGCCAACGCCGCGACGTCCGCGGACCGTTGGCCCGGCCCGCTGGACCTGCTGCGCCGGCACTCCTGGGCCTCGGTGGGCGCGCTGGCACTGCTCGCCGTCCTCGTCGCGGTCGTGACGGCCGTACGCGGGGACGGCGGGGCGGCACCCGCCGGCGACCCGCCTCCTCCCGCGCCGCCCGCCGTACCCGAATGGGTGGTGGACCGCAGGGAGGGCTCCCGCGCGGTGGCCGCGGTGTGCCGCCGGCACCGCCGGGGCGCGCGCCGACGGGGGCGCGCCGATCGCCGTACCGTCGGCATCACCACCTCCCTCGACGGCGCGGGCGGCTTCGGCAAGACCACGCTCGCCACCGTCGTCCGCGCCAGCGGCCGGGTGCGCCGGCACTTCCGGGGCCGGGTCTACACGGTGACCATCGGCCGGGACGTCCGGGGACGGGCGGCCGTGGCGGCGAAGGTCGCCGAGGTCACCCGCTTCATCACCGGCGACACCACCGCCTTCGACGACCCGGCGCTGGCCGGCGCCCATCTGGGCCGGCTGCTCGACCAGCGGCCGCGCACCCTGCTGGTCCTCGACGACGTGTGGGAGCCCGAGCAGCTCGAACCGTTCCTGCTCGGCGGGGCCCCCTGCGTCCGTCTGGTCACCACCCGCGTGCCGGCCGTGCTGCCGCCGGGGACGCAGCGCGTGCGGGTGGACGAGATGTCCCGCGCACAGGCCCGTGCCGTGCTCACCCACGGGCTGCCGCCGCTGCCCCCGGAGACCGTGACGGGCCTGCTGCACGCCACCGGCCGCTGGGCACTGCTGCTGCGGCTGACCAACCGGCTGATCGCCCGCCGGATCGCAACCGGGGGCGAACCGGCCGGCGTGGCCCGGGCCGTGCTGCGGGCCCTGCGCGACCGCGGGCCGGCCGCGGTGGACGGTCCCGCCGGGCCGCGCGACACGCCGCTCGACCTCGACGATCCGGCCCGCCGGGCCCAGGCGGTACGGGCCACCGTGGAGGCCGCCACGACCCTGCTGCCGGCGGGCGGCGCCCGGCGACTGGCCGAGCTGGCCGTGTTCGCCGAGGACGAGGCCGTACCCGTGCCGCTGGTCGCCCGGCTCTGGGCGACCACCGGCGGCCTGGACGAGGAGGCCGTACGGGCGCTGTGCGCGCAGCTGGACGCCCTGTCGCTGGTGGCCCTCGGCCCGGAGCGCGGGGGCCGGATCACCCTCCACGACGTGCTGCGGGACTACCTGCGCAGCGAGCTGGGCGCGTCCGAACTCCGCGCGCTGCACGGGCTGCTGGTCGATGCGGCGGGGGACGGGCAGGCGGCGTCGGGGGCGGACGGCGTGCTCGCCGGCGCGCCCGGAGCCGCAACCTCCCGGGAGGCGGCAGGAACCGCGCCCGCCCGGGAACCGGCCGGCTCCGCGCGGGACCGGCCGCGCCCCGCCCCCTGGGACCTGCCCGACGGCTACCTGCACGACCACCTGGTCGAGCACCTGCTGGGGGCCGGCCGGACCGCCGGCGCGGAGGCGCTCGCCGGGGACCTGCGGTGGGTGGAGTCCCGGCTCCTCCGCCGGGGTCCCACCGCGCCCTGGGCCGACCTGGACCGGATCCCCACCGCGTCCGCCGCGGCGCTGGCCCGGGACATCACCCGGGTCGCCCATCTGCTGACGCCCACGGAGCCGGCCGGGGCGCTGATCCAGGTGCTGCACAGCCGGCTCGCGCCGCTCCCCCACTGGGGTCCGCAGGTCGCGGCGCGCGAACCCCTGGTGCCCCGGCCGCGGCTGGGCAACCGGTGGGATCCGCCGGACCTCCCCGAACCCGCCCTGCGGCGCACGCTGCTGGGGCACGACGGCGGGGTGACTGACCTGGTGGTGTCCCCCGACGGGCAGTGGCTGGCGTCGGTAGGCCGCGACGGCACCGTACGCCGCTGGGACGCGCGCAGCGGCCGGGAGAAGGACCGGCGCGCACACCGGCATCCGCTCACGGCGCTCGCGGTCGCTCCGGACGGCACCTGGCTGGCGGCCGGCGACGAGTACGGGGCGGTGCTGCTCTGGTACGTGGAGCGGGAGGGGCCGCTGGTGCGGGGCGTGCGGCCGGTACCGGGCGGCGGTCCGGTACGGACCCTCGCGGCGGTGCCGCGGGGCAACGGCGAGGTGTGGCTGGCCGTGCTCGACGCCGGCCAGCGGGTGGTGACGCTCTGGGACCTCGCGACCCGGCGGAACACGGGCCGTCTGGAGGCGGACGAGGACGTGGTGGGGTTCGCGGCCGCGCCCGACGGGAGCCTGCTGGCCACCACGCACCTGGGGGGCAGGACCCGGCGGTGGGACGGCGGGACGCTCAGCGAGGTGGGGCCCCGGTACCGGCGCCACACCACCACCTGGACCAGGGTGGCGGTCGTGCCCCGGAGCGGCCGGACGGAACCGGCGGCGGGTGCCCCGGCGGCTCCCGGCCCGACGGCCGGCGCGCCGTCGGTGCTGTTCGTGGGAGCGGAGACCGGACGTACGGAGCTCGAAGGCTGCGACCTCGCCGGCCGTGAGCGGCACCCGGGCGGCCACGAGGGGCCCGTCCTCGCCCTGGCCGCCGGGCCGCACGGGCGCTGGCTGGCCTCCGGCGGCCAGGACGGCGCGGTCCGCTTCTGGGCACGGCAGGACGGCGCGGGGGCGGGGGGCGGTACGCGGGACGGCACGGGCGCGGCGGACCGTACACGCGACCGAAGCGTACGTACCGAACTGCGCGCCCATGCCGGGCAGGTGAACGCTCTGGCCGTGGCCCCGGACGGGGAGTGGCTCGCCAGCGCGGGCGGCGACGGGGCGGTACGGATCTGGGACGCGCCGGACAACGGGGGCGCCGGTACGCCGGAGGCCACCGGGTGGGAGGCTCTGCGGGGGCGACGGGCCGGCGGCCCGGGCGCGCCCCGGCAGCGGGGCGCCGAACGGCCCCGCGTCGGCCGGGACCCCGGCGCCGAACGGCCCCGCGTCGGCCGGGACTCCGGCGCCGAGCGGTCGGAGCCGCTGGGCCTCGTGGCCGTGGAGGCCGACGGAACGCGCTTCCTCACCGCCGACCGGCACCGCGGCACGGTGCGCATCTGGCACCTGGTCAGGGGCGGCTCCGAATACCACCCCAGGCACCACGGCAGCGAGACCTGGCTGGCGGTCGCACCCGGCGGCGCCCCGGTCTCGATGGACTCGTACGGCGTCGTGTCGGTGGCCGGATCCCTCCTGGAACTGCCGCACCGCGTGTCCGCCTGTGCCCTGTCGGGAGACGGCCACTGGCTCGTGGCGGCCGACCAGCAGGGCACCGTACGACTCTTCGACCTGCGGACCGGCACCGGCCTGCGCAACCACCGGGCCGGCACGCCTGCCCATCTCCCCGGCACGTTCCGCGACGGCAGCACCGAGGTGCGCACCCACGAACCCCGCCGCCCCGAGGCGGCGTTCGCCGCCGCCTTCTCGCGCGACGGCAGCCGGTACGCCACCGCCGACGGCGACGGCGTGGTGCGCGTGCGGGACCGGGAGACCGGGCGGTGCACGGAGTACCGCGGCTTCGGCCACCGGCCCGGGCCGCTGGTCCTCGCCCCCGACGGGTCGTGGCTCGCGTGCGGTGACGGACCGGACGTACGGCGGTGGCGCGGCGGTACGGACACCCGGCTGCGCGGCCACACCGGGACGGTGCTTGCGCTGGCCGCCTCCCCCGACGGCGCCTGGCTCGCGAGCACCGCCGACGACGGCGCGCTGCGCGTGTGGGACACGGTGTCCGGCCTGACCGCGGCGCTGCTGCGCACGGAGGGTCCGCTCACCGGGTGCGACTGGACCCCGGACAGCCGGACCGTCGTCGCGGTCGGTCAATGGGGCCCGCACGTCTACGCGTTCGAGCCCTAGGATCCCGAGGCGGTCCGCGGCGGCCCGCAGCCGGCGGGCGTCCGGCCCCGAAATCCGGTTGCGCCGGCACCCCGTGCGGGGTGAGGCTCCCGGGCATGTCCGAAGCCGCAGCGCGCCCCGCACACCCCGTACCGCCGTCCCGGGAGAGGAACTTCGCCTGGTCCAACATGTTCGTACGGCCCGAGGACGACCCGCGCACCGACGGCGCGGGCCCCGGGGCCACCGAGCGGCAGGTGCTGACGACGTACCTGCGCGACCAGCGGCTGACGCTGGAGCTGAAGTGCGCGGGCCTGGACGCGGAGGCGCTGGCGCGGCGTTCGGTGCCGCCCTCGAACCTGTCGCTGCTGGGGCTGGTGCGGCACCTGGCCGGAGTCGAGCAGTACTGGTTCCGGCAGGTGATGGCCGGCGAGGAGGTCGCCGGGCGGCACTTCCGGCCGACCGGCGAGCTGGGCTCGGAGTTCGAGGGCGTGACCGCCGACCCCGCGGCCGTGGCGGAGGCCTGGGAGACCTGGCGGGCCGAGGTCGCCTTCGCGGAGCGGCTCGTCGGGGAGGCCCCGGACCTGGACCTGACGGGCGCGGGCGGCGACGAGCCGGTCAGCCTGCGCGAGGTGCTGGTGCACATGATCGAGGAGTACGCCCGGCACAACGGCCACGCCGACTTCCTGCGGGAGCTGATCGACGGACGGGTCGGGCAGTAGCGGCGGACCGGCAGCCCGGTCAGCCGGCCGCTTCCGCGGCGACGCGCGGCTGCGGCCGGGCCCGTTCACCCCAGCGGGCCAGGGCCGGGCCGGCCGCCCCCAGCGCCGCGAAGAACGCCGCCAGCAGCAGCCAGCCCGCCGTGCCGAGGCCCAGGACCACCGTGGTGAGGATCGCGGGGGCGAGGGCCTGGCCCGCGCCGAAGCCGAGGCCGAGGACGCCCTGGTACTGGCCCTGGGCGTGGTCGGGGGCCAGCCCGAAGCCCAGGGCGAAGCCCGCCGAGGACTCCCAGACCTCGCCCAGGCTGTGGACGAAGACCGCCGCCAGGACCAGTCCCGCGGCCGCCAGGACCGGGGTGTGCGCCGCCAAGGCCATCATCGGGCAGCTGACGAGGAAGAGCAGCCCCGCGGTGCGGAACGCCCGGCCGCCCTCCTGCGGGGTTTCGATGCGCGAGCCGATCCTGGTCTGCATCAGCACGCAGAAGGCGGAGTTGACGGCGAAGAGCACGGCCACGGTCCAGCGCGGCGCCTCGGTGTGCTCGGAGATCCAGATCGGCAACAGCAGGGAGACCACGGGGTACTGGAGTCCCATGGCCCCGTACAGGGCGGTGAACGCCAGGAACGGACGGTCCGCGAAGGCGATCCAGCGCTGCTGCCGGGGCGGCGCCGCCGGCACCGGATAGCGGGGCAGCAGGAGCAGCAGCGCCCCGCACAGGGCGAAGCTCGCCGCGTTGCCCAGGACCAGCGCGACGTAGGCACCGCGGGTGTCCGCCGCCAGGGCGAGCCCGGCCCCCACCGTTCCGAGGACGACGCCCAGGTTGACGAAGGTGCGGAGCTTCGCGCGGAACAGGGCCGGGCGGTCGCCCCCGACCCGGACCACGAGTGCGCCCCAGGCGGCCCCGCCGACCGCCGCGGCGATCTGGTCGACCGTCGCGATCGCCGTGAGCGCGGCCCAGCTGTCGACGAGGACGAGGGCCGCCATGGCCACCGCCTGGACCGCGAGGGCCGCCATCATCACCGCGCGGGCGCCCCGCCGGTCGGCGAGGTGCCCGCCGGGTATCCCCGCGCACAGGCCGATCAGGCCGGCGATGGTCAGTGCGGCGCCGACCTGCACCGCGGGCAGGCCCACGACCAGGGTGAAGTAGAGGGCCGACGCCGCGTTGAAGAGGCCGTTGCCGACCCGGTTGACGAAACTGGCGGCGACCAGCACGCGCTCCGGCCCGCTGTCCCCCGCCATCCGGCCGATCCGGCCCGTCCAGCCCGGCGTACTGTCCTCGATCATGGAGGGCAGGCTAACAACGGCCGCGGGGCCTGCCGCGGCCACACCGGCCGATGGCATGATCATCATCATGTCCGACGCACGCCACCCCCGCACTCCTCCCACCGCCCCCGCCCGGTACGTACTCTTCGACGTGGACGGCACCCTCGTCGACGCCCTGGACAACCAGCGGCGGGTCTGGCACTCCTGGGCCGCCGGCCACGGACTGGACCCCGACGCCGTGTACCGGACCGCGCTGCGGACGCGGCCCCTGGAGACCTTCGCGGAGGTCGCGCCGGGGCTGGACCCGGCGGCGTGCCTCGCCGAGCTGCACGCCCTGGAGGACGAGGACGTCCGCACCGGGGAGTACGGGGCGTACGAGGGCGCCGCCGGCCTGCTGCGCGCGCTGCCCGCCGGGTCCTGGGCGCTGGTGACCTCCAACTACGAGCACCGGGTGCGCGGACGGTTCGCGCGGACCGGACTGCCCGCTCCCGGACTGGTGGTGGACGCGGCCGCGGTCGAGGAGGGCAAGCCCTCCCCGGTGCCCTACCTGCGGGCGGCGGCGCTGCTGGGCGCCGAGCCCGCGCACTGCCTGGTGGTCGAGGACGCGCCGTCCGGGATCACCGCGGGCCTGCGGGCCGGGATGGCGGTGTGGGCGGTCAACACCCCCGAGCCGCCGGAGGGCGGCGCCCACCGGCACTACCGCACGCTGCGCGAGGCCGCGCCCGACATCGCCGCGTTCATCGCGCGCGGCGCGCCCTGCTGAGGCCGGGGCCGGACGCCGCGCGGGCGAGGTGCGGACGCTCAGGGCGGCGACCGCGGCGGTCACGGGGAAAACGTGCGCCAGCCGCGGGTGATCTCCTCGCGGACCGCTCCCGGATCGGGCGTGGTGTGGCCCGGGCCGGGGGCGAGCAGGGCGAGGAGCGCCGCTCCGTCGGCCGGGCGGCGGGCGGGGTCGGTGTCGAGGGCGCGCTGGACGACGTCGGCGAGGGCCGGTGCCAGGGCGCGGACCGCGGCGGTCGCGGCCGGGTCCGGCCCGGTCTCGGTGATGCGCCGGTACACCGCTCCGATGCCCGTGCCGGCGAACGGGCTCTCGCCGTGCGCGGCGGCCACCACGCAGCAGGCCCAGGCCCACACGTCTGCGGCCGGGCCGGCCGGGGGCCCGTCGAACTGTTCCGGCGCCATGTAGGTGAGCGTGCCCGGCGAGGCACCGGTGCGCGTCAGCCGCGTACCGTCCACGAGGGCGGCGATGCCGAAGTCGAGCAGCCGCGGACCCGCGCTGGTCAGCATGATGTTGGCGGGCTTGAGGTCCCGGTGGACCAGGCCCAGCCGGTGGACCGCGTCGAGGGCCGTCGCCAGGGCGAGGGCGAGAGCGCGGAGCGCCTCCGGCGAGCGGACCGGTCCCTCCTCGCGCAGCCGGGCGTCGAGCGGGCGGCCGTCGAGGAGTTCCATGGCCAGGTAGGGGCGGCCCTCGGCCACCCCGGTGTCGAGGACGCGGGCGGTGTACGCACCGGAGACCATGGCAAGCACCTCGGCCTCGCGGGCGAAGCGGCTCAGCAGCTCGGGGTTTCCCAGGAGTTCGGGGTTGAGCGTCTTGAGGGCGACCCGGGTGGCGGAGCCCTCACGGCGGGCGAGGTACACCGTGCCCATGCCGCCGGACCCGATCCTGCCGAGCAGCCGGTACTCGCCGATCGCGCGCGGCTCGTACGGGTGGAGCTCCCGGTGCCCGGCCGGCTGCTCCCCGGCCGCCGCGTCGCCGGCGCCCGGGTGGCGGTCCGGCACCGGGGACGTCGGCGCGGCGTACCCCGGTACGGGCGGCACGCCGGCCGGCACCACGGACGGTACGGGCGCCGCCCGGGCCGGCACCGCCGGCCCGCGCTCCGGTGCCGGAGGCAGCGCCCCGACGGTGTCCGGGGCCCGGTGCCGCAGGCTCGCACCGAAGGCGACGGCCTGGAAGGCCAGGGCCGCGAACACGAGCCCCACCGGCGTCACGACCACCAGCGCGGCGGCGGACCCGAGGAAGCCGCACACCACCCGTACCCGGGTGCGTGGCGAGGCCCAGGCCCCGGCCGGCATTCCGCGGGTGAGCAGGTTGCGCCGCGTCAGGAACCACAGCAGCACGGTCAGCGCCGCCCCGGCCACCCCGGCGCCGGCGAAGTTCGTGTACAGCGAGACGTGGTCGTTCGCGATCTCGGCGGCCACGGTGCCCAGGTCGAGCGGGTTCTCGGGCCACAGGGCGACCGACGCGCCCCGCAGGTCGACGGGCCACCGGGTGTGGGGCAGCAGCGCCGTCAGCACCCCGGCGCCGGCAAGGAGCAGCAGGCCCTCCAGGAAGGGGAGCGCCCAGTCCGGTGCGGCGGCCACCGGGGTCCCGGAGGAGGCCGCCGCCTCCCGCTGTCGGAACGCCCGTTGGGTGCGGAGCAGCAGGGGCAGCGACACCAGCCGGACGGCCAGCGCGCAGCCCGTGATCGTGAGTGCCACGCCGACCCACTCGCCGCCCGTGACGGCAGGACCCTCCGCGACGAACCAGCCGTTCAACTCGCCCCCCGTTGCGCACCGTTCCGCACGACGGCGCGAGTATAGGCACAGCACGACGGTCCTGTCCGGACCATCATCGCGCCTCTCGGGCCGGGCTCAGGGCGCGACGGGCTCGCCCGCGTCCAGCGGTGGGTGGGCCTCCGGGTGCGCGTCCCACCAGGCCCGGTGGAAGGCGTTGTTGTCGACGTTGGCGAGGTACGCGCGGGCCGCCGCGCGGTACAGCAGGTCCGCCTGGGCCGAGGAGACCGCCGAGCGGTTCCAGGCCAGCCGGATGCGGCCGGTGACCGGGGCCCCGACGAGCGGGCGCATCACCGTGCCCTCGGCCGAGGGCGCGGACGGCTGGCTGAGGGAGACGGCCCGGCCCGCCGCGATCAGGTCGTAGTGCATCTTGCGGTCGGTGATGCGGTACCGCAGCGACGGCGTGAACCCGGCCTTCGCGCACGCCGCGACCAGTGCCTCCGGTCCGCCGTCGTCGTCCTCGACCAGCGTCATCCACGACTCCCCCGCCAGGTCGGCCAGTTCGACGCTCTCCCGGGCGGCGAGGCGGTGCCCGGCGGACATCCGTACGCAGAACGGCTCGCGGGAGACCAGCGTCCTGGCCAGCACACCCTCGGGCAGCGGCACCTCGTGGTCGTTGACCTCGCCGTACAGGATCGCGTCGTACCGGCCGGCGCCCAGCAGCCGGGCGAGCGCGGTCACCGAGTCCTCCAGGTCGACGGTGACCTCCTGACCCGCCAGGGCCAGGTCGATCTCCTCCAGCAGCCCGTCGAGCAGCACGAGCAGGATGCAGCCCAGGCGCAGCGGGGTGCCGGGGGCGGCGGCACGGGCGCCCGCGGCGAGTTCGTCCATCTCGTTGAGCACCCGGCGGGCCTTGTCCAGGACGAACTGCCCCAGCGCGGTGGGTTCCACGCCGTGCCGGCCGCGCACGAACAGGTCGCCGCCGGCCACCCGCTCGATCCGGCGCAACTGGGCCGAGAGAGCGGGCTGGGAGACCCCGAGCCGGGCGGCGGCACGGCCCAGACTGCCCGCTTCCGCTATCCGGCAGACGGCCTGAAGATGCCTCAATTCCAGCTGCATTTCAGCAGCGTACGCAGCCTGCGGGCGGCGCACCATAACTCCGGTGTTATGCCGTGCGGGATGTCCCTATCCGGTCATGTCCACGCCCATACTCGGCGGCGACCGCAGACTCCCCCCACGAACGGAGTGGACGTGCACCGCACCAGACTGACGGCGGCCATCGCCGCGATGGCGCTTTCCGCGAGCCTCGCGGGCGCCCTCACCGGCACGGCGTCAGCCACGCCCAAGCAGCAGCCCGTGCCTCCCCAGCACGGCAAGTCGCTCGCCCTCGCCGCCGCCGACCGCGCCGCGGACAGCGGCCTGGACGCCCTGCGCCACGGTGCCGACGAGGAACTCGTCCGCACCTCCGTGACCCCCTGGGCCAACGGCCTCTACTACGCCGGGTACCAGCGTACCTACCGCGGCCTGCCGGTGGTCGGCGGCGACGCCGTGGTCCTCACCGACAGCACCGGCAGGGTAAGGAACGTCGCCGCCGCCCCGGCCCCCGCCATCAGGACCGGCACAAAGGCCACCGTCTCCGCCGCGGCGGCCACCGCCACCGCCCGCAGGCAGCTCGCCCGGACCGAATCGGCCACCAGGCCCGCGCTGACCGTCCTCCTCAAGGACGGCAGGGCGCTGCTGACCTGGCACACCCGGGTCTCCGGCCGGACCGCGAAGAACGCCCCGAGCGTGCTCGACACGTACGTCGACGCGCGCACCGGCGCCATCGCCCGCGCCACCGAGAAGGTCTCGCACGCCGACGGCCGCGGCTACCACAACGGCAACGTCACCATCGACACCGCCGCCTCCTCGATGACCGACCCCAACCGCTCGGGCTTCCGGTGCGGCGGCCAGAACGGCAGCGCGTACACCGGCTCCTCCCCGTGGGGCAACGGCGGCGCGAACGACCTGGTGACCGCCTGCGTCGACATCATGTACGCGGCCCAGCGCGAGTCCGACATGCTCAAGCAGTGGTTCGGCTACAACGGCATCAACGGTCAGGGCGGCATGGTCCCGGCCCGCGCCGGCCTGACCGAGGTCAACGCCTACTACGACGGCAGCAAGACCACGTACGGCCGCAACCAGAACGGCACCAACCAGCTCACCGGCATCGACGTCGTCGCCCACGAGTACGGCCACGAGATCTTCGACAAGACCCCGGGCAGCGCCGGCAACAGCAACGAGAACGGCGGCCTCAACGAGTCCACCGGCGACATCTTCGGCGCGCTGACCGAGCACTTCGCCAACAACCCCAACGACACCCCGGACTACACCGTCGGCGAGAAGCTCAACTTCCTCGGCGACAACAAGCCCATCCGGTACATGTACAACCCGTCGCTGCACAACAACGACCCCAACTGCTACAACCAGCTGACCTCCAACACCGAGGTGCACGCGGCGGCCGGTCCGCAGAACCACTGGTTCTACCTGCTGGCCGAAGGCTCCAACCCGGGCGGCGGCAAGCCCGCCAGCCCCATATGTTCCGGCGGCCCCTCCTCCGTGACGGGCATCGGCATCCAGAAGGCCGGCAAGATCTTCATGGGCGCCCTGCTCAGCAAGACCTCGTCCTGGAACCACCTGGCCGCCCGCAAGGCGACCCTCGCCAGCGCCAAGAACACCTACGGCAGCACCGAGTGCCTGGCGGTCAAGGCCGCCTGGGACGCGATCCGGGTGCCGGCCCAGTCCGGTGAGACGGACTGCGGCGGCACCCAGAACCCGGACTTCTCGCTGGCCCTGAACCCGGCGACCGGCTCGGTCCAGCCCGGTGCCTCGGCGACCTCCACGGTCTCCACCACCACGACCGGGGGCAGCGCGCAGACCGTGCAGCTCTCCGCGAGCGGCGCGCCCTCGGGCGTGACCGTGTCCTTCAGCCCCTCGTCCGTGACCTCGGGCAACTCCTCCACGATGACGGTGGCGGTCGCCGCAGGGAGCGCCAACGGCACGTACCCGATCACGGTCAAGGGCACCGGCTCCACGCAGCACACCGTGACCTACACCCTGACCGTCGGCAGCACCCCGCAGCCGGGGGGCTGCGAGGACGCCGAGAACACCTACCAGGGCGCGCTGAGCCAGGGCCGGGCCCAGGCACAGCCCAACGGCTCCTACTACTACTCGGCCACCTCGGGCACCCACGTGGGCTGCCTGCGCGGGCCGGCCGGCACGGACTTCGACCTCTACCTCCAGAAGTGGAACGGGTCGGGCTGGGCCGACGTGGCGGTCTCCGGCAGTGAGGGCGCCGACGAGGACATCACCTACACCGGCACGGCGGGCTACTACCGGTACGTGGTCCATGCGTACAGCGGTTCCGGCTCGTACACGCTGGGTCTGAGCGCGCCGTAACCGACCGAGACGGCGCTTGCAAGGGGGAGGGGCGCCCCCGGCCGGGATCCGGCCGGGGGCGCCCTGCCGTACGGGCGGGGGCACCGGGCATCAGGCGCATGGGCGGGGGCGGGGGCGCCCGGTCGTACGTGCGGCGCGTCGATTACGGTGGGGGGCCCGAATACGCCGTCGGAGGGGACGAGGATCGTGCGCAGCTGGCGCGGCACCATGGACGACGCCGGGCTCGCCGGCCCGGCGGTGCGGGCCGACTACACCGCCGCCGCGCGCCGGGTGGTGCGGCGCGAGCAGGCTCCGTACCTGGCCCTGCGGCTGCTCACGGAGCCCGCGCTGGTGCCGTACCTGACGGCCGGGCTGGCCTTCATGAACCTGGTCGACGACACCGCCGAGAGCGGCTCCGCCGAGGCCCTGAAGGACCTCACCGAGCGCACCCGCGAGGTGCTGGACTCGGGCCGCTCGGCGGACCCGGTGCTGCGGGCCTACGCGCACGCGGTGGCCGAGCGGGGACTGCCCGCGGAGTGGGTGGAACGCTTCCTCGCGGGGGCGGCCTCCGCCGAGGCGGCGTTCACCGGCTTCGCCGGCGAGGCGGACTTCCAGGCGTACCTCGACGACTACGGCTTCCCGGGCATCGTCGTGTTCACGGGCGTCCAGTACCGGGGCGGGCCGGACGCCGAACAGGCCGCCGCCTGGCGCCGGTTCGTGGACGCCGCCCAGCGGGTGGACTTCCTGGCCGACCTGGCCGGCGACCTGGCGGAGGGCCGGCTCTGCCTGCCGGCGGACCGGGTCGCGGCACACGGCCTGGACCGGGCCGCGCTGGCCCGTGGCGCGGACGGTCCCGCGGTACGGGCGCTGCTGGCGGACGAGTGCGCGCGGGCCAGGACCGCGCTGGCCGCCTCGGCGGACGTCGTGGACCTGGCCGTCCCGGGGCTGCGCCGGGTGGGGCGCGCGATGCGGGAGCTGATGGCCCACCAGCTCGCGGCCGTGGAGCAGGCGGGGCCGGGCGCGCTGCGCCGCGACGTCGGGTACGGGGTGGTGGCCCCGCTGCGCATCCTGCTGCGGGCGCGGCGTACGTCCTGAACCCGGGCGGGGGCCCGCGCGGGGACGATCGCGTCAGGGGGACAGCGCGACACCCAGGGCGTCCGCGGCCAGGAACCTGGGTGCGGCCTCCTCGTAGAAGAAGTCCACCTCGCGGATGGTGAAGCCGGCGGCGGTGAGGAGCGGCACGGTCCGGCGGGTGAGGTGGCAGCCGCCCAGGAGCCGCTTGTTGAGCGGTTCGAGGCGGCGCTGCCAGCGGCGCACGTCCTCGTCGGGAGCCAGTCCGTGCTCGACGAAGTGGAGGCTCGCGCCGGGCCGCAGCACCCGCCGCAGCTCGGCCAGCGCGGCACCGGGGTCCGGCACGGTGCACAGGGTCCAGGTGGACAGCGCGGCGTCGAAGCGGTCGTCCTCGTACGGCAGGTACTGCGCGTCCCGGCCGCCGCGGCGGACCGGCACGGACGAGGCCCTGATCCGGTCGGCGGCCAGCCGCCAGCCGGTGTCGGAGGGCTCGACGGCGTCGACCGAGGTGACCTCGGACGGGTAGAAGGGCACGTTGTGGCCCGAGCCGAAGCCGATCTCCACGACCTCGCCGGCCAGGCCCGCGCAGACCCGGCGGCGCAGCGGGGGTGCGGTCTTCGCGCCGCAGGCGGCGTCGATGATCCGCGGCACCACGTGGTCGCCGTACCAGCCCATCGCGGCCTCCCGGTCCCCCGGCCTCTGTCTCCTCCCAGCATGGCACCGGGGGATGGGGCACGCGCGGGGGCCGGGGGCGTCGTCCCGGCCGCCCCCGGCCCCGTCGTACGGACGCTCCCGTCCCGGTCAGTGACCGGCGTCCTCCGGGAGGCTGACCAGCCAGCGCGAGTCCTGGCGCGGGCGGAGGTAGAGCGCCCAGTAGAGGGTGGCCGCGGCGGTGATGCCGCCGGTCCAGAGCAGGTACGCGGTGTCCTGCTGGACGAGGACGTAGCCGAGGACGGCGATGAGCACCGCGGGCACGGCGGGCCAGAGCGGCATCCGCCAGGCGCGGGTCCCGCCGTGCGCGCCCCGGCGGCTGAACAGGGCGGCGACCGCGACCAGGAGGTACATGCCGGTGACGGAGACGCCGGTCACGCCGTAGAGGGTGTCGAGGTTGACGAAGCAGAGGGCCGCGCCGGGGACGCCGACGACGAGGGTGGCGACCCACGGGGAGCCGAACCGGCCGAGACGGGAGAGGGCGTTGTTCACCGGGTCGGGCCAGGCCTTGTCGCGGGCGGAGGCGAAGAGCACGCGGGAGTTCTGGATGACCATCACGATGCCCGCGTTGACGATGGCCAGGGCCACGCAGAGGCTGACGAAGGTGCCGACCGCGGAGTTGGACCAGGCGGTGACCATGCCGCTGATGTCGCCGCTGGTCAGGGTCTCCAGGTCGGGGGCGCCGACGGTGATCGCGATGACCGGGACCAGGATCACGGCGGTGGAGATGGCGAGGGTGGCGAGCACGGTGCGTGCCACGTTGCGGCGGGGGTTCTCCAGCTCCTCGGAGAGGTAGACGGCGGTGGAGAAGCCCTGGGTGATGAACAGGGCGATGGCCAGGCCGGAGATCACGAGTCCCGCGGTGACGGCGGAGTGGCCGCCGCCTTCGGCGGCCACCTGGCCGTGCGTGAGGGCGTCCGTGCCGCGCTCGGAGTGTGCGAAGCCGAGTACGGCGACCACGGCGGCGGCCACCACCTCCAGCACCAGGAAGACGCCGGTGATCCAGGCGTTGGCGCGCAGGTCGAGCAGGCCCGCGAGGGTGGCGAGCAGCATGACGCCGGCGCCGGCGAGCGCGGCGGGGACGTGCACGACCGGGGCGAGGTAGTCGGCGGTGCCCATCGCGATCACGGGCGGCACGATCATCACCACGAGCAGCGAGAGCACGAAGACCAGCCAGCCCGCGAGGCGGCCGGCGAGGGTCGACACCATGGCGTACTCGCCGCCCGCGCTGGGGATCAGGGTGCCCAGCTCTGAGTAGCAGAACGCCACGCCGATACAGAGCAGCGAGCCGATGGCGATGGTGAGGGCCGTGAAGGTGCCCAGGCCGGAGAACAGGTCCGGGACGACGACGAAGAGGGTCGAGGCGGGCGTCACGCACGAGAGCGTGAGCAGCGTGCCGCCCACGACGCCGATGGAACGCTTGAGCTTCTGCGGGGTGGGGCCGGTGGCGGGGGCCAGCGCGTGCGGGGCGCTGAGGGTGTCGGTCATCAGGCGGGTTCCGATCGGCTTGCGGTGTCTCTGGGGCGGGAGCGGTATCGCCTCCGGGGCGGCTGGTGATGGGGGTGCCGGTGCTCCCGGGGAGGAATGGAAGCCTCCGGGTGGGCACCGGTCAATGGCCGCAGGGATGCGGATTCCGTTGTGCGGGGTGGGTCCGGACGCATGGATCCGCGTCAAGGACGCGTCAAGGCAACGAAAACTCCGGGTGCGGGAAGCGCAGGGCGGCCGACAGGAATTTCCCCGGCCTTTACCGGCGGTAGGCCCCGGACTGCCGGGGCCGGCCGGGCGGAGATCGGCGGGGCGGCGGCGTGCCGCGGCGGGCCGGGGGCCGGTACGCGGCGTAGTGGGCGGTATGACCCTTCACCGGCGGCGGCTGCTGGCCGCGTCCCTGTTCGCCTCCTTCGCCGTGCCGGGCCGGGCGGAGGCGGCCGGGCACCGGAAGCCCGGCGGCCCGGCTCAGGGGCCCGGCGGCCGCGGGAGGGCCGGGGGCGCCGGGCGCCGGGACGCCGACCTCGCCGCGCTGGCCCGGGGGCTCGACGGGCGGCTGGTGCTGCCCGGGGACCCGGACTACCCCGCCGCGAAGCGCCTGTACCAGCCGCGGCACGACGGGACCGCCCCCTCCGCCGTCGCCTACCCGGCGCACGAGGCCGACGTGGCGGCGTGCCTGGACTTCGCGCGCCGCCAGGGCCTGCCCGTCGTGCCCCGGAGCGGCGGGCACAGCTACCCGGGCTGGTCGACCGGCCCCGGCCTGGTGCTCGACGTGGGAGCGCTGGCGCGGGTCACGCCGGGCGCCGGCAGCGCCCGGATCGGTGCCGGAGCCCGGCTGGCCGACGTACACGCCCGGCTGGGGGCGGTCGGGGCGGCGCTGCCCACCGGGCTGTGCCCGTCCGTCGGGATCGCCGGGCTCACGCTGGGCGGCGGGCTGGGCGTGTCCGGCCGGGCGTACGGGGCGACCTGCGACCGGCTCACCGGAGCCCGGATCGTCACCCCCGACGGGGTGGTGCGGGACGTGGACGCCGGCCACGAGCCGGACCTGTTCTGGGCCCTGCGCGGCGGGGGCGGCGGGAACTTCGGCGTGGTCACCGAGTTCCGCTTCCGCACCCACGCGATGGCCGACTGCGCCTTCGCGGAGCTGAACTGGGCGTGGCGGGACGCGAAGGCGCTGGTGCTGGGCTGGCGGCGGTGGCTGGCGGAGCTGCCGGACCCGTACTGGAGCCAGGTGGAGCTGTACGGGGCCGGGCCGGACGGGAGCACGCCGGGGCCGGCCGTGCGCGTGGTGTGCCTGGACGGCGCGGGCGAGACGGAGCGCCTGCTGGACCGGCTGGAGGCGCTCGCCGGATCGGAGCCGCGCGACCGCCACTTCGTGGTGCGGGGGTACGAGGAGACGATGCGCGTCATGGCGGGGTGCGGGGAACGCACGGTGCCGCAGTGCCACCTGCCCGGCGGGCTGCCGGGCCAGGATCCGCGCGGGAGCCTGGAGCGCGAGACGTACGCGGCGCGCTCGGACTTCTGGCGCGCGGGCGGGCTGTCGGAGGCCGCGGTGGACGTGCTGCTCGACGCGGTAGCCGGCTACCCGGCGGCGGTGCCGCCGGGCGGGCGGGGCGTCGTCCAGCTGGACGGGGTGTGCGGCGGGGCCCTGAACCGGGTGGCCGTCGGCGACACCGCCTTCGTGCACCGGGGCGAGGAGCTGCTGGCCCAGTACCTGGCCCTGTGGCCCGGCAGTGCCACGCCCGCCGAGGTCGCCCGGCACGAGGGGTGGCTGCGGGAGCTGTGGTCGCGGCTGCGGCCCTGGGCGAGCGGGCGGGCGTACCAGAACTACGCCGACCCGTGGCTGCCGGACTGGCGCGGGGCCTACTACGGGCCGGCACTGCCCCGCCTGGAGGAGGTCAGGCGGCGCTACGACCCGGACCGGCTGTTCCGCTTTCCGCACGCGGTCTGACGGGCCGCCACCTCCCGGGCCGGACGGCCGGCGCCGGCGGGGGCGGCCGGGAGGCGGGGAGGCGGGGAGGGCGGGAGGGCGGCCGGCCGTGGTGTCGGCGGGATGCGCCATCCTGAGGGGATGAAGATGCCGCGTGTCCAGTGTCCCGCCTGCGGGCGGAACGTCGCCGCGATGCCGGTCGGCGTCGGGCAGTGGAAGGCCGCCCGCCACGACCACCCCGGAATGCAGCGCGACGCCACGGGCGCGCTGGTGAGCTGCAGTGCCTCGCTGCGCGCGGTGGAAGCGGACCGGCTGCTGCACCAGTTGCCGCTGCCGGGCACCGACGCCTCCGCGGAGCCGGCCCCGGAGCCGCTCCCGGGGTTCTGAGCGGGGCCCGGCTCCGGGAGCGGCCTCGCGGCCGCGGTGGTGCCGGCCCGGGCCTGTGCGGGCCGGGGCCTACGCGGGCCCGGGGGTGAAGGTGACCGGGAGCCGGTCCAGGCGGTGCACGATGAAGTTCTGCTTCCAGGTGAGGGATTCGGCCGGTTCCGCGAGGCCGAGGCCGGGCAGCCGGCGCAGCACCTCGCGGAGCGCGATCTCGCCCTCCAGCCGGGCCAGCGGGGCGCCGAGGCAGAAGTGGATGCCGTGGCTGAAGGCGAGGTGGCCGTTGGTCCGGCGGGTGATGTCCAGCCTGCCCGGATCGGTGAACTTGGCCGGGTCGTGGTTGGCGGCCGCGATGGAGACCGCGACGTGGTCGCCGGGCCGGATGTCGGCCCCTCCGATGGTGAGCGGTTCGGTGGCGAAGCGGTAGGTGACCGTGGAGACCGGGCTGTCGAAGCGCATCAGCTCCTCGACGGCGCCGGGCAGCAGGCTCTCGTCCGAGCGGAGCCGCTCCAGGGCCTCGGGGTGGCGGAGCAGGGCCAGGACGCCGTTGGCGATGAGGTTCACGGAGGTCTCGAAGCCGCCGACCAGCAGGATGAACACGTTGGAGCGCATCTCCAGGTCGGAGAGCGTGTCGCCGTGCCGCTGGGCCTCCAGCATCCCGGAGATCATGTCGTCGCCGGGCTCGGTGCGGCGGCGGGCGATCAGCTCGCTGAGGTACGCGTTGAACCACTGCCCCGCGGCGGCGAGTTCACCGGGCCCCGAGGAGGCGTTCATGCCGGTGATCACCTCGGCGTGGCGGCCGAACTCGTCCCGGTCGCCGAACGGGACGCCGAGCATCTCGCAGATCACCGCGATCGGCAGCGGGAGCGCCAGGGCCTCGACGAGGTCGGCCCGGCCTGCGGGCAGGACGGCGTCGAGCAGCCCGTCGGTGATCTCCTGGACGCGGGGGCGCAGCAGTTCGACCCGGCGGGGGGTGAAGGCCTTGGCGACCACCTTGCGCATCCGGGTGTGGTCCGGCGGGTCGCTCAGCATCATGTGCTGGGTGAGCACGAACTCGTCGCTGTACATGCCGAGGTACTGCCTGAGTTCGGGGGCGGCGGCGTGCGCCCCGCGGACGAGGCGGGGGTCCGAGAGGGCCTCCCGCACCTCCCGGTGGCCGGTCACCAGCCAGGCGGGCATGCCGTCCGGCAGGGCGACGCGGTGGACCGGGCCGCGCCCGCCGAGCGTGCCGAACAGGGCCTCGGGGTCACCGAAGAGCTCCGTGGTCAGGGCGACTTGTCCATCGAGGTCGATCACGTGGTTCCTCATCCGGTCGGCGCGACATCACGCCCCGGGCCACGGCGGAGCGGGGTGCGACGCCGGGGCCGGGGGCCACTTCCGGCCAGCTTCGGCAGCCCGGGCCACGCGCTCAACGCTGCCGCCCGCCGTCCGTCAGGTACACACGCACCTGACGCGGCGCGTGTCGGGGCACTCCCCCGCAATCGCACCCGCAATCCCGCCCGCGAACGCGGCCGGGACCGGCGGCCGTGGCCGCCGGTCCCGGTGTCGCACACCCGAGAGGGATCAGTAGGCGCCGAAGACGTTGTCGATGGAGCCGTAGCGCGCGGCGGCGTAGTTGCACGCGGCGGTGATGTTCGCGACCGGGTCGTACGAGTCCGTCGAGGTACCGGGCACGTGGTAGGCGCGGAACGTCGGGTCGATCACCTGGAGCAGGCCCTTGGAGGGGATGCCCGCGGCGGCGTTGGAGTCCCAGTTGTTGATGGCGAGCGGGTTGCCCGAGGACTCCCGCATGACGTTGCGGTAGATGCCGTTGTAGGTACCGGGGATACCGTGCTTGGCCATGACGTCGAGGGATTCGCGGATCCACCCGTCGAGGTTGTTCGCGTAGGTCTTCGCCTTGGGGGCCACGGCCTTGAGGGTGGTGGTACGGGCGGAACGGTCGGCCCGCGCGGGGGCGGCCTTCCTGGCCGGCGCGGCCTTCTTGGCGGCCGCTCCGACAGAAAGCTTCAGGCCCGGACGAATGAGTGACGGATCGTCACCGATGATCGTCTTGTTGTCCTGGTAGAGCTTCTTCCAGCCGCCGGCGAGGGAATGCTTTTCGGCGATCTTCACGAGGGAATCGCCGGCCTTGACGGAATAGGTCACGGCGGCCTTCTGCGCCGCGGCCGGGGCGGCGGCGACGGCCTGCGGGGCGACGGTCCCGGCTGCGGCGGGCGCCGCGGCACTGGCCGTGGCGGCGCCCAGCACGGGCAGGGCCAGGGCGGCTCCACCCGTGCCGACGGCGACGAAACCGCGGGTCAGACGGGTGTTCTTGGGGCGGCGGTGCTTGCCTTTTCCGGGCATGGCGCATTCCTCTCCGTCGCCTGCGAGGTGAGCTGTCGGGTTCGGACTGGAGTTGACCGGCCACACGCGGTGACTTCACCCCTAGCCGTTCCGCGAAAGATCGCGGAACGGCGGCCTACCTGGTTCCCCCGCTCCTGCCGTACGTGAATTGAATGGGGACGGTGCGGTCCGGGCGGCGGCAGGATTCGGCGTTCCACCCGGAATGAGCGTGACCGTAGGCGAGAGCCGCGGGACGGAACAAGCCCCGAATTCGCTAAAGGAAAGCGAGCGGGGGAATTCGGGCCGGAAAAGGACAAGATCGATTTTTCGGCACACCCCAACTTTCCAGTCGCGGCACCACTTTCGGGGCCGTCGCGACCCGTCGCGCGAAAGCCGCGCGTGACACATATCACCGGCCATCACAAGGGGTGCGAAATACCGGCGCGGCATGGAAAAACAGGATGCGCCGCAAGCGCTCATTTTTGTCCGTTTTAGTCCGTTCTGGTGAGGGTGGTCGGAGAGGCCGCCGCCGCCCGGGTGACTTCCCCCACGGCACGGCCCCGGCACCCGTCCGCCGCTCTCCCGCTGTGCTGGGCTCGTGGTCACACCCCCCGCACTGGAGGCAGCGGACCATGACTGTTGACCCCGGACCCGCGGCGGTCCCCGAAGCGGCCCGCATGCCGGTCCCCGACGAGGGGCGCCAGCCGGTGCGTCTGCTGGTCTTCGGCGCGTCGCTGCGTGCCGGGTCGCTCAACACACGGCTGGCCGCCCTGGTGGCCCGGCTGGCCGCCGAGGCGGGTGCGGCCGTCGACCTGGCCCGGCTGGCCGACTTCCCGATGCCGGTCTACGACGGCGACATCGAGGCCGAGACGGGGCTGCCGGAGGGCGCGCTGGCCCTGCGGGAGCGGATCGCCTCCTGCGACGCCTTCGTGATCTCCTCGCCCGAGTACAACGCCTCCGTGCCCGGGGTGCTGAAGAACGCCGTCGACTGGGTGTCCCGGGTCCGGCCGCAGCCCTTCAAGGACAAGCACGCGCTGCTCGTCTCCGCCTCGCCGTCCATGGTCGGCGGCAACCGCGGCCTCTGGGCCCTGCGCGTCCCCCTGGAGCACCTGGGCTGCCGCGTCTACCCGGACATGTTCAGCCTGGCCAAGGCGCACGAGGGCTTCACCGGCACCGGCGACCTCGCCGACGGCGCCCTCCAGGGCCGGCTGGCCGACACCGTCGGCGCCTTCCTCCGGCTCGTGGAGGCCGACACCCGGTACGTGTGCCTCCAGCGCCGCTGGTACGAGTTCCTCGGCGACCGCACCGACGCCCCCGTCACCGAACGCTCCGAGGACTGACCGGCGCGGCCCCGCCCTCAGGGCACCACGTCGAGGCCGGTCAGCAGCAACGCGGTCACGATCGAGGCGGCGGCCAGCACCGTCATCGCCGCGCGCAGCACCAACGGGGCGCGCAGACACGGCGGTTCGGCGGCGGGCGGCACGGGAGCCGGGGCGTCCGTGCGCAGGGCGGCACACCGCCCGCAGTCCTCGCCCTGGTGCGCGGACGGGGAGTCGAGCCAGTAGGCACCCTGGAGCGCGGCGAGCGGCCCGGGTGTCGATGTCGTCTTCACGCCCTTCTCAACCGGGCCCGGCGGAAGGGGAAACGGCGCCCCCGCCCACCGGTATGGAACCGTTGCCTAGTGCTGTGGCCGGAAAGGTCTGCCGGGTCGCGGCGTCCGGTGCGGTGCATCGCAAGGCGGAGGGCCACGGCTCGTACTGGACGTACCTGCGTGGTCCGACAACGCGCGAGGTGCCGTGCCGGGCGTCGCGACACGGTGAACCTTTGCGGTCACAGCACTAGAACGTCTCCGGGGCGGACCGGCGGCCCCCGCGGCGGCCGTGGTCCTCGGCGAAGGCCGCGAAGACCCGGTCGGGCGGCCCGCCGGTCCGCAGGAACTGCTCGTCCAGCACGGCCGCGAGGTCGTCCAGGGCCGCCCTCAGCGCTCTGCCGGCCATCCGCACGTCCGGGTCCCGGGCACGTTCGGCGGCCGCGGCCAGCCGGGCGGCGTACGGGACCTGGCGGGCCAGTGTGGTGTGCGGGGCGCCGTCGGAGAAGTAGTACGACTCGGCGTACTGGAGGAAGTCCACGCAGGTCACGCAGAACCCGGCGGCCAGGCCGTCCAGCAGCGCCGCGCCGGACGGCGAGTCGAACCCCTCGCCCGTGGGCCGGGTGCGCGCCAGGTGCGACAGCCGCATCGCCAGCGCGCGCCGCCGGGCCAGGGCCGGGTAGATGCCGAGCACCCAGGAGACGGTCGCGGTGAGCAGCGCGAAGCCGACCAGGGCCTCGACGGGCGCCAGGACGCGCAGCCAGCCGTCGATGGGGGCGATGTCACCCAGGCCCAGGGTGGCGACGGTGACCAGGGAGACGTACAGCGCGTCGAGCGGTCCGGCGTGCTCGGCCGGTGCGAGGTCGGAGCTGTACGAGAAGGCGTCCGGCATGTGCGGCCAGTAGATCAGCGCCCAGCCCACCCCGATGACCGCGGCCCAGAGCGCGACGACGCTGACCATGCCGAGCGGGCCGGCCAGTCCCGCAGCCGTCCTGCGGCGGAGGTGGAGGGTCCGGTTGAACCGCCAGAACGCGGTCATCACCAGCCTGCTGAGTCCGCCGTGCCGGGTGGGGTGCCAGAGGGTGTGGAAGACATCGCGCAGGATGGCCGCCACGAGCACCGCGCCCACCGCCGTGACGACCCAGTCCATCGGGTGTGTCCTTCCGTAGCCCGCGCCGGCCGCCCGCCCCCGGTGTCCCGGGTTCCGCGGCGCCCCGCCTCCGGGCATCGTCGTCGTACCGGGGCCGGCGAGGGGTCGGCGCCGCGCGGGGCACGGCGGCATTCACGAGGACGGGCGCCGGCAGGGTTGGGGTGATCGTCCAAGCGGGTGGGTTGGTGGTCCGCCCGAAACTCGGCGCGGACGGGGTCCCACGGCCCGGAGCGGGCATACGTTGGGGGCTGCCTGGGAAGACCGGGCGGAGTCGAGAAGGGCGGCGTGTGATGCGCGAGCTGGTGGAGACGGCGCGGCAGTGGGTGGCCGAGGGCCGGGGGGCGTTCCTGGCGCGGCCGGTGGCCGAGCAGGGCTTCGGTCCCCGGGACCCCGCGGGTGCGCTGCTCGTCGATCCGCGCGGAGCGTGTGCGGGAAGCCTGTACCGCGGGGTGTTCGACGAGCAGCTCGTCGCGGAGGCCGCCGCGATCGGGGAGGGCGGGGCCCGGGTGTGCCGGGTGTCGGTGCACGGCTCCGAGGCCACCGGAGCGGGGCTGACCTGCGGCGGCCAGGCGGAGATCCTGGTCCAGCCGCTGGCGTCGGTGCCGGACGAGTGGTGGGAGTCCCTGGCGCTGGGCGAGAGCGCGGCGCTGGTGACCCGGCTGGCCGAGGACGGCACGCGGGTCGCGAGCACCGTCGTGCGTGCGGGCGACGAGGACGGCACGGAGGCCGGGCGGGACGCGCGGGAGCTGCTGGCCCGGCACCGCGCCGGGCACGAGGCACGGTACGACGACGAGGGGCTGGTACTGATCGAGGTCTTCCCCGCCGATCCGTACCTGGTGATCGGCGGTGGCGGCGAGCTGGCGGAGTTGATCGGCCGTCAGGCCGGGCTGCTGGGCTGGGAGTGGACCACCACGGAGAGCGGCCCCGAGGCGGAGAAGCTGCTGACGGACCGGCGCGGCTCCGCCTGCCTGGCGATGCTCAGCCACGACCCGTCCTTCGACGTGCCGACCCTCGCGCACGCGCTGCGGATCGGCATCCCGTACGTGGGTGCCCTCGGCTCCCGCCGTACGCAGGCCCGGCGCCGCGAGGAGCTGCTGGCCGGCGGCACCGGCGAGGCCGAACTCTCGCGCGTCCACGGCCCGATCGGCCTCGACCTGGGCGCCCGTACCCCCGCCGAGACGGCCCTCGCGATCTGTGCGGAGATCCTCAGCACCCTGACGGCGCCGTCGGCGCGGTAGACCGTCTTCCTCGGCTCCTGCCGTCGGGTCCGGTCCGAGAGAGACGGTCCGGCACCTTGCGAGCGGGCCGGCCCTGCGCGTGCGGGCCGGCTCTGCGCGTGCGGGCCGGCTCCGCGCGTGCGGGCCGGCCCGGGAGCCGGCCCGCACGGCCTGCAGGCCCGCCGTTCGGCCGCCGGCGGCCGTCAGGTGGCGAACATGTACCTGCTCACCACGGCCTCGCTCGTGTTCCAGTAGGTGACGCCCGGCGTCGGGCCCACGTCCACGAACGTAGGCTCGGGCAGCGGCACGTTCAGCGGTGTGCCGACCTCGCCGTCCCGGTCCACGAAGCCGACGGTCATCTTCTTCTTCAGGTCGACCTGCTCACCGGCGCGGAACAGCCGCATGCCCGCGTAGGCCTTGCCGCCGGGACGGATCGTGGCCACCGCGTGCCAGTCCGACTCCAGCGGACCGATCGGGTCCTGGGCACCGTCGCCGAACCGCACGAACGGGTAGCGGTAGAGCGTGCAGGGCGTCTTCCCGGTGTTGGTGGCGGTGAGCAGCACGTGCCGGCCCGAGTCCTGCCGGTAGAACGTGGTGGCGACGGAGATGTTCGCGGAGGTGCAGGCGGCGGTGCCGTCCTTGCCCCCGCCGGGCCCGCCGCTGCCGCCGGGCCGGGGAGAGCCTGCCGGGGTGGTGGGGCGCCCCGGCCCGCCGGACGCGGAGGGGCCCGGGCCCCCGGGGTCGGCGGGCGGCGCGGAGGTCCGGCCCCCGGCGCCCGCGGGTGCGGTCGGGCTCTGGGTCGCGGGCCGGGTGCCGGGGCGCGCGTCGTCCTTCGCGCCGTCCGTGCAGGCGGTGGTGGAAAAGAGCGCGGCGGCGGCCACGGCTCCGAGGGCGAGGTTCCTCCCGCCCTTCCGGGTGCTGCGCATGATGGTCCCCCGTGATGGCTTCAGGTGCTCCGCTTCGTGCGGCTGACCAGGTGGTTATGCTCCGCGCCACGCTGCGTACGCCCCTCCGCCCCCGACCGTTACGGAGCGCGCATAGAGCAGCCCGCGTTCCGCTTCCGGCCGCGGGCCGCTTCCCCCGCCCGATCGCCGCCCGCCGCACGTCACCTGACGATGACTCAGAACACCGACAGCAGGCGCTTGACGGCGGGCGGAACGCGGCCGCCGCGGTCCTCGCGGGCCTCCACCGCGCGGAGTGCGGGGAGGACCAGGCGGGAGCCCGGGTAGCGGAGGGGTTCCGGCGGGAACCAGCCGGCCGGCGGGCGGGTGAAGGCGGACCGCGACCACTCGTCGTCCGTGCCCAGCACGAAGGAGGCCAGCACCCGGGCCATCAGCCGGGACGGGCCGACGCCGTCGCCCGAGTACCCGGTGGCGTAGCAGACCCCCGGCACGGACTTCAGCCAGCCCGCGAAGGGCAGCGAGGTCACCGAGTACTCCACGGGCGCGGTCCAGCTCATGTCGACCGGCGCCGAGGCGAGTCCGGGGAAGAGGCGGCCGAGGTGGGCGCGGAGTTCGGCCGGGCGCAGCGCGTCGCCCCAGAGGGTGCTGGGGCCGAGGCCGCCGAAGGCGACGCCGGAGCCGCCCTTGCCGAAGAGGAGCCGGCCGTCGGGGGTGGTGCGGTAGTAGTTCAGCCGGCGCCGGGAGTCGCAGACGGAGGTCTCGCCGTCCCAGCCCAGGGCCTTGAGCTCCGCCGGCACCGGTTGGGTGAGCAGGGTGTCGCTGGCCACGGTGACCATGCGCCGGCCGAGGTCCTCCAGCTGCCCGGCCCAGGCGTTGATCGCGAGCACCACCCGGTCCGCGTGCACGCTGCCGTACGGGGTGTGGGCGCGCACGGTACGGCCCTCCGCGGCCCGCAGCGCGGTCAGCGGGGTGCGCTCGTGGATGCGGACGCCGACGTCGAGGGCGGCGCGGCGCAGGCCCCGGGTCAGCTTGGCGGGCTGGAGGGTGGCGCAGCCGGGGTCGAGCACGGCGCCGTGGTGGGCCCGGGTGCCGACGGCCGCGCGGGCCTCGGCGGCGGTGATCTGCCGCAGGGGCTCGATGCCGGCGCGGTGCAGGTCGTCGAGGGTCTGCTGCCAGGCGCCCCGCTGGGCGGGCGAGGAGGCGGCCCACATCCAGGGGCCGCGGCGGTGCTCGATGTCGATGGCGTGGGCGTAGGCGAAGTCGAGGATCTCGTCGACGGCCGCGGCGGAGGCCTCGCCGATGCGGCGGGCCTCCTCCGGGCCCCCGATGGCGACGAGGCTGCTGAACCGGGCCCACATGGGCATCAGGTAGCCGGCGTTGGCGCCGCTGGCGCCGCCGCCGCACACGTCGGCCTCGATCAGCACGATGTCGGTGCCGGGGGCGCGGCGCAGGATCTCCAAGGCGGTCCAGAGGCCGGTGAAGCCGCCGCCCACCACGCACACGTCGGCGCGCAGCTCCCCGGCCAGGGGCGGGGTGCGGCCGTCCTCGGGCTCGGCGGCCAGGGCGTCGCGCAGCCAGGGCGTGCGGCGGGCGGGGGGCGGGGTGTCGAGGTGGGGCCAGGTCGGGGGCAGGCGCAGTTCGGTCACGGTGCGGGGTCTCCAGAGGCAGGGGGGTCGGGCGCGGGCGCTGGGGGCCCTGGCACAGGGGTGTGGGGTCGGGCACTGGGGGCGCCAGGACGGGGACGTGGGGGCCGGGCGGGGACGTGGCGGCCGGGGGGACGTGGCGGCCGGGGGGACCGGGGGCGGGGGCCGTGAGGGCCGGACGAGGGTGTGGGCGCCGGTGCTGCGGGGTCCGGGCGGGGACGTCGGATCTCGTGGGCGCGATGCCGGCGGGTCAGTTGCAGCGGGCGGCCTGGAGCAGGTCGATCCGCGAGCTCACCCCGTAGATCTTGAAGAGCTTGCGGAGGTGGTAATTGACGGTGTGCGGGGACAGCGCCAGACGGCGGGCGATCTGCTGGTTCGTCAGGCCCTCCGCCACCAGCGCCACCAGGGCGTGCTGCTGCTCGCTCAGCCGGCCGCCGCGCGCCGGGCAGTCCGCCGTGAGCGGGCCCGGCTGCACCGGCACGCCGCGGCGCTGCCCGCGGCGCACCGAGCGCAGCGCGGCGGCCTCCTGCTCCAGGGCCAGCCGTACCGAGGCGGGCACCGATTCGGCGATCAGCCGGCGCAGCAGCGGGCCCTGGAAGACGGCGCGGGTGTCCTCGTTGCGGACCACCCCGGTGGCGCAGACCTCTTCCAGGGTGGGCAGCAGCGCGGACACGGAGGTGCGCAGCATCAGGGCGAGTTCCTCGTAGACCACCTCGTCGCCGAGGACCGCCGCGACACGCAGCAGCTGGCGGCAGGCGACCGAGTACCGCTCCAGGGTGGTCCGTACGCGCGTGGACAGGCGGGCCGGCAGGCCCTCGGCCAGCAGCTCCGCCTCGCCGCCGGACAGCCGGACGCCGCCCTCCTCCTGGAGGCCGGTGAGCAGTTCGATCAGCAGCCGCGGGTGGCCCGCGGCGTCCCCGATGAGCCGCCGCAGGGCCGGGTCGGGCGGGGCGCCCAGCAGGTCGTGCGCGAGGTCGGCGGTGGCGGCGGGTCCCAGGGGGCCGAGGACCAGCCGTTCGGTCCGCGCGGCCGGGTCGGCGAGCAGCGGCCCGGTGAGCGGCGGTGCCTCGCCGGGCCGGTGGGCGATCAGCCAGACGGCCCGGCCTGCGCCGGAGCGTTCCCGGGGGCCGGTGGCGCGGGTCCGGTGCGGGGTGCGGTCGGGTGCCCCGCGGAGGTCGTCGACGATCACCAGGTGCGGGCCGGAGGGCTGGTCGCAGCGGCCGTGGCCGTCGCCGGTCCGGCCGCCGGTGAGGGTGGCCGAGGCCCGGCGGGCCCTGCTCTCGCGCCCGTGGGGGCGGCGCGGGGGCAGGTAGCCGAGCCCCCGGGCGAGGGCGGCCGCCTCGGTCAGCAGCCGGGTCTTGCCGATGCCCGGCATGCCCTCGACGGCCAGGACGGCCCCGCCCTCGCGGCGGCCGTGCTCCAGCACGTCGCGGATCAGGGCGAGTTCGCGTTCCCGGCCGCGCAGCGGCACCTCGGCGGCCAGGACGGTGTTCACTCGGCACCGCCGTAGCGCCGTACCACCACCGTGCGGAAACGATCCGCCACGAAGGCGCCGTCGGTGAGGACGGCGTTGCCCGAGGGGTTCATTCCGGTGCCGTGCAGGTCGGAGTAGACGGCCGACTGGGAGATGTACCAGTCCCCCATCAGGTTCATCGAGAGCATCACCCCGGCCTCGGCGCAGGCGGCCTCCATCGCCGTCTCCACCTCACCCGAGACCGAGTACAGGCCGGCGGAGAGCGCCCCGCACTCCCGCGTGGTCTCCGCGAGCAGTTCCAGCGCGGAGGCCACGGAGTCCACGGCCACCGCGAAGCAGACCGGGCCGAGCCATTCCGAGAGCAGGGTGGCCCGGTCCCCGCCGCGCTCCGCGTCGAGCTTCACGACGACCGGGGTGCGCACCTCCGCGTCCGGGTGTCCGGGGTGCCGCACCCTCCGCGAGGCCACGCCGACCGGGCCGAGGGCGCCGGACATCGCGAGGTCCACCCGGGAGCGGACCTCGGGGCCGAGCAGGGCGCCGAGGACCGCGCAGGCGTCCGCGTCGTCGCCCAGCAGCGCGTGCAGCGCGCCGCCGAGGTCGGCGACCACCTCGTCGTAGCCCTTGTGGCCCTCGTCGGTGGCGATGCCGGTGCGCGGGATCAGCAGGTTCTGCGGGCTCGTGCACAGCTGGCCGCTGTAGAGGGAGACGGAGAAGGCCAGGTTGGCGAGCATGTCGCGGTAGTCGTGGGTGGACTCGACGAGGACGGTGTTGACGGCGGAGGCGGCGGTGAACACCCGGGCCTGGCGGGCGTTGGCGGTGAGCCAGTCCGCGAAGGCGGTGCGGCCCGTGTAGTCGACCAGGCGCACCTCGGGGGCGGTGGCCAGGCGCCGGGCGAGCCGCTCGCCCGGGTACTCGGGGGCCAGGCACACGAGGTCGGGGGCGAAGCCGGCCTCGGCCAGCACCTCGCGGGCCTGGGCGACGGTCAGTGCGAGCGGGAGGACGGCGGCGGGGTGCGGCTTGACCAGGACGGGGTTGCCGGTGGCCAGGGAGGCGAACAGGCCGGGGTAGCCGTTCCAGGCGGGGAAGACGCTGCCGGCCACGAGGAGGGAGACGCCCCGGGGCACCACGGCGTACCGCTTGCTGAGGTTGACGGCCCGGTCCGGGCCCTGGGGCTTGCGCCAGCGGGCCCCCGCGGGCAGCCGGCTCTGCTCGAAGTAGGCGTAGGCGACGGCCTCCAGGCCGCGGTCCTGGGCGTGGACGGCGCCGGCATGGAAGGCCATCACGGGGTTGTGACCGCTGGTGTGCGCGGCGGCGGCCGCGAACTCCGGGCTGCGGGCGTTGATCCGGTCCAGGATCTCCAGGCAGACCGCGGCGCGCGCCTCGGGCCCGGCGTCCCGCCAGGCGGGCAGGGCGGCGGTCATGGCCGGGAGCAGGACCGCGGGGTCGTGGTGGGGGTAGGAGATGCCGAGATCCAGGCCGTATGGGGAGCGCTCGCCGCCCTGGTCGGGCGCCGGGCCGACCGTTCCGTCCCGGCCGGGCTGGCCGAGGTCCAGGGGGCGGCCGAGCAGGGCCCGTAAGGCGGCTTCGCCGTCGGCCGCCGCGTCCGGCCCGTAGGCCCCCGTCTCCTCGGGGTACGGGGACCAGTGCTCGCGGGTGTGGATGACCTCCAGGGCCCGGTCGAGGGTGGTCCGGTGCCGGGTGATCAGCCGTGCCAGGGAGCCGCCCGCGCCGGCGGGAGCGGGCTGAGTGCTTCGTGCCATGATCTTCATCCTTGTCGTGCGGGGTCACGGGTTCCACAGCAAACTCGGTCACTGCGGCGACGTGACGGTCCGTTCACATCCGCCGTGTCGCGCACCGCGGGCCCGCCGCACGCCGCGGGGCGTGGGAGGTGTTCAAATCTCGTGGGACCAGGGGCCCTTGCCGGGCCGTGGGGTGGCCGCGGCGGGCCCGTCCGGCATACCCGGGGTATGGAGAACGAAAGCCACATCACGCCCGGAGCGAAGAGTTCCGGTCACGATCATGGCGCGTTCCCTTCGGGATCGATGCCGGGCGGGCCCGCCGACTGGCCTGTTTCATACCGGTCGGTCGACCCGAATGCCGGTTCCTACCGGGTGATCGGGCGCAGGTACCGGTCGAGTGCCGCGTCCGGCAGGGCCCGCGCCAGCACGCTCACGGTGCGGGCGTCCGCGCCCACCCGGTAGCGCGACCGGGGTCGCCGGGCGGTGAGCGCCTGCCCGACGGTGCGGGCGAAGTCCTCGGGACGGGTCCTGCTGTCCCTGGCCTGGCGCTCGTTGGCGTGCAGGAAGCGGTGGAACGGGATGCGGTACAGGTCCGCGACGTGCTCGGGCACGCCGTCCATGGCGGCCCGCGCGGTCTCGGTGACCTTCCCCCAGATCGGGGTCATGATCGCCCCGGGCTGGACCACGCTGACGTCCACCCCGTGCGGGCGCAGCTCGCGCCGCAGCACGTCGGTCAGCGCCTCCTTGGCGAACTGTGCCGACGCGTACGCCCCCAGGTACGGGATGGCCACGCTGCCCAGGCCCGAGGTCACGTTGACGACGCGGCCGCGGGCGCGGCGCAGCTGGGGCAGGAACGCCTGGGTGACGGCGAGCTGGCCGACCACGTTGATGTCCAGCTGGCGGCGCAGCTGTTCGGGCGCGACGCACTCCAGCGGCGCCGAGACGCAGATGCCGGCGTTGTTCACCAGGCCCCACAGGCCCCGGTCCGCGACCGCCTCGCCGACCCTTTCGGCCGCCTCGGCGATGCTCTTCTCCTCGGTCACGTCGACCCGGACGGGGGTGATGCGCCCGTACGCGGCCTCCTGGGCCAGGGCCTCGCCGTCCGCCGCGTTGCGCACGCCCGCGAACACCCGGAAGCCGGAGCGCTCCAGTTCGAGCGCGCAGACCCGGCCGAGTCCCGAGGAGGCCCCGGTGACCAGCACGGACCTGCCGTGCGGCGCGAGCGCGCCGAGAGGGGATGACATGTGGTTCTCTCCTGAGTCGTTCGGTCCTGAGCGGTGCGGTGCGGTGCGGCTAGGCAGCGGCCGGGGTGCGGGCACCCGGGCCGGCGAGGGGGAAGGTGAGCGAGTCCTCCAGGGTGCGGACCAGCTTCCGCTCCGGCATGAAGCGGAAGTACGCGTCCCGGACGGGACGGCGCACCGGGTCCTCGGACTGCTCGAAGGTGCTGATGCCGCGGGAGGCGGCCACCATGGCCCGGGTCCGCTCCCGGCGTTCGTCCTCGTAGCGGCGCAGGGCGCGCGGCAGGTCGGCCGCCCCCTTGAGGGCCCGGCCGAGCACCACCGCGTCCTCGATGGCCATGCCGGAGCCCTGGCCGAGGCTGGTGAGCATCGGGTGCGCGGCGTCCCCGAGCAGGGTGACCGGGCCGCGGCCCCAGCGCTCCAGGAAGGCGCGGTCCCGGGAGGGCACGGCGATGACGGACTCCTCGGGGGTGGCCCGGATCGCCTCCTGCACCTCGTCGGCCCAGCCCGCGTACGCGGCGAGGATCTCGGACTTGTCCCCCCGCCAGTCGGCGGAGCGCTCGGCGGGCATGTTCTTCGTGCCCCACCAGTAGAGCCGTCCGCCGCCCATGTCGACCATGCCGAAGCGCTTGCCGCTGCCCCAGTAGTGGGTGACCGAGCCCGGTGCGAACCGCGGGTGCGAGAAGGGGACCACGGCCAGCCAGCAGATGTACCCGCTGTCCCGGGAGTCCTCGGGGCCGACCAGCTGCCGGCGGACGACGGAGTTGAAGCCGTCGGCGCCGATCAGCACGTCGCCGTGCGCCTCGGAACCGTCCTCGAACCGCACCCGCACGCCGTCGCGCGGGTCCTCGCCGCTCTCGAAGCCGGTGGCGGCCGCGCCGAGGGTGAGCGGGATGCCGTCCGCGGCCTCCAGCAGCGCGGCCTGGAGGTCGGCGCGGGTGATCAGGACGCTGGGCACCCCCAGCCGTCCGATGATCTCCGGGAAGGGGAACTCCCTGATCAGCCGCCCGCGGCCGGTCCTGACGTGGTACGACTCCAGGGCCGTGCCGCGCCGCTCCAGGTCGATGCCGGCCCCCAGGGAGTCCAGGGCGCCGACGGCGTTGCTCATCACCGACAGCCCCGAGCCGGCCGCGCGCAGCTCGCCCGCCCGCTCGTACACCTCGACGTCGAGCCCCGCCCCGCGCAGGGCGATCGCGGCGGTGAGCCCGCCGATGCCCGCGCCGAGGACGATGGCCTTGGCCGTCCCGCCGTTCCGCTCCATGCCGCTGCCCGTGCTCTTTCCTCGTCCGTGGTGCCGGTCGGATGTGTCGTGGGAGGTGTCGTCCCGGTGGTCGTCCGGGACGTGAGTGGTGCTCATGTCAGTCGCCGATCAGCTCGTCGACGACCTTGACCATGTGGCCCACGTACGGCTCCTCCATGATCGTGAGGTGGTCGCCGGGTACGTCGACCACGTCGAGGCGGCCACTGGTCCGCTCGCGCCAGCCGTTCGTGGGGTCCTTGTGCATGCTCTCGATCGCGGTGTGCATCGAGTTGAGGACCTCGGGCAGCGGCTCCGAGGCGTGGATGAGGACCATGTCCTGGTCGACCACCTCGGGCCGGTAGGCGAAGGCCGCCTTCCAGTTGGCCTCGTACACGTGGAACAGCCGCCGGACCACCGCGCCGGTGCTGCCCGCGGGCAGTACGCCCTCGTCTACGGCGAGCTGGGCGATGAAGTCGAACTTCTCCTCCAGCGTGCCGAGTCCGGCCGGGATCAGCTCCAGCGGGGAGTCCCCGCCGCGGCGCAGCCAGAGCAGCTCCCAGAAGAACCAGCCGAGCAGGGCCTCGTCCCCGGTGTTGAGCCGCCGTCCGGGGTTGAGGGCGGTGGTGTCCAGCAGCACCAGGCGCCGGATCTCCTCCCCCGCCGCCCGCAGCTGACGGGCCATCTCGAAGGCCACGAAGCCTCCGAAGGACCAGCCGCCGATCACGTAGGGGCCGGCGGGCTGCACCCGGCGGATGGCCTCGACGTAGCTCGCCGCGATCTCCTCGACGCTGCGCAGCGCCTCCGTGCCCGGGTCGGCACCGGCCGCCTGGAGCGCGTAGAAGGGCTGGTCCTCGGGGAGGTGCCGGGCGTAGCGGACGTAGCAGAGCACGTTGCCGCCCATGGGGTGGACGAAGAACATCGGCCGGCGGTCCCCGTCGGTCCGGATGGGCACCAGCGGGTCGAAGGCGGTACGGGCCTCCCCGGAGCGGAGCCGGGCGGCGAGGGCCGCGGCCGTGGGGGCGGCGACGAACTCCGAGAGCGGGATGTTCGTCCCGTACCGCTGCTCGATCTGGACCACCAGGCGCATCGCGGTGAGCGAGGTGCCGCCGAGGTCGAAGATGTTCTGGTGCGGGCCCACGGCGGGCAGCTGGAGGAGGTCGGCCAGCATCTCCGTCAGCGTCCGCTCGTACGCGTCGAGGGGCTCGGCCGCGTCGTCGGCCGTGCCGGCGGTCAGTCCGGCCCGCCGCAGTGCTGCGTCGTCCCGCTTGCCGCTCGGGGTGAGCGGGAGGGCGGTCAGCCACTCGAAGTGCGAGGGCATCATGTAGTCCGGCAGGACGGTGCGCAGCTGCTTGCGCAGCAGCGCCAGATCGGCGCCGTCGGGGTCGCCGGTCAGGAAGGCGGCGAGGAAGGAGTCGTTGCCCTCGCGCCGGCGGGCGACGACGGCGGCCTCCTGGATGCCGGGGTGGCCGGCGGCGAACCGGGTGATGGCCAGTTCCACCTCGGCCGGCTCCACGCGGTAGCCGCGCACCTTGACCTGCGCGTCCGCGCGGCCCAGGCAGACGATGTCGCCGCCGGGCAGTTCCAGGCCCAGGTCGCCGCTGCGGTAGAGCCGCTCCCCCGTGACCGGGTGGGTGACGAACCGCTCCGCGGTCAGGTCGGGCCGGCCCACGTACCCCTCGGCGAGGCAGTCGCCGGCGAGGTACAGCTCGCCCTTGACGCCGGGCGGCACCGGGCGCATCCGCGCGTCGAGCACCCGGACCGCCGAGTTGTCGACGGGCCGGCCGACGGGCGGCAGGGCGGGGAAGCCGGCCGGGTCGCCCTGCATGGTGTGCGCGGTGACCACGTGGGACTCGGTGGGCCCGTACTGGTTCTCCAGGATCACCCCGGGGACGGCCGCGCACAGCCGGCGTATCTCGTCGGTGACGCGGAGCTGTTCGCCGGAGGAGAGCAGCGCCTTCAGGCTCCGCGGGGCGAGGTCCAGGGCGGCGGCCGCCTCGGCGAGCTGCTGGAGGGCGACGTACGGCAGGTAGAGGCGCTCGACGCCCTCGCGGTCGAGCAGCCGCAGCAGGCCGGGCATGTCGCGCCGCTCGTCCTCCGAGAGCAGGAGCAGGGTGCCGCCGCCGCAGAGCGTGGAGAAGATCTCCTGGAAGGAGACGTCGAAGCTCAGCGGGGCGTACTGGGCGGTGGTGCCGCCGACGACGCCGCTCGGGACCGCGTTCTGCCAGGCCACCAGGTTGGCGAGGGAGCGGTGGGGCATGGCCACGCCCTTGGGCGCGCCGGTCGAGCCGGAGGTGAAGAGGACGTACGCGATGTCCTCCGGGGCGACCGGCGGCGGGGTGAGCGGGGTGTCCGGCCCGGTCCCGGGGGCAGGGTCCCCGAAGAGCTCCTCGGCGGGCAGTACGGGGGCCAGCCCGCCCAGCGGTCCGGCGTGCTCGGCGTCCGCGACGATCCGGAACGGCCGGGCCTGCTCGACCATGGAGGTCAGCCGCTCGGCCGGGTAGCTCACGTCCAGGGGCACGGTCGCGGCGCCGGCCCGCAGCACGCCCAGGATCACCGCGACGGTCTCCGGGGAGCGGGGCATCGCGATGCCGACCCGGTCGCCGGGGCGGGAGCCGAGGGCCAGCAGCCGGGCGGCCACCCGGTCGGCGGCGCGGCCGAGTTCGGCGTACGTCCACCGGCGGGCGCCGAAGGCCACGGCCACGGCGTCGGGGGTGAGCGCGGTCCGCTCGGCCACGGCGCGGGCCACGTCGGTGAACGGGCGGGCCGGGGACGAGGCGGGGGCCTGGGCGGGGGCGGGCCGGTCGGTACCGGGTGCGTCGGCCCGTACCGCGGTGAGGAAGCCGAGGTCCGGGGCCTCGCCGAAGTGCCGGACGATCCGGTCGAGCACGGCGGTGTAGGTGCCGGCGTACAGCTCCGCCTGGGCCGGGGTGAAGGTCTGGCCGTGGAAGTCCATCCGCAGCCGTATGGTGCCCTCGACCGGGTCGGTCATGGCGTTGACCAGCAGCTGGAAGTTGGTCTCCTCCCAGGTGCGGAAGTCGAGCAGGCGCACGCCCGGCAGCTCGAACACGGCCGCGAGCTGGCGGAAGTGGATGTAGTTGAAGGCGGTTTCGAGGACGGCGGCCCCCCGGTCCTCCTGGACGGCGCTCAGCGGGTAGCGCCGGTGGTCGTGGCTGAGGCGCTCCTCGTCGAAGGCCGCCCGGACCAGGCCGGCCCAGTCGGCGGGGGCGCCGGTGTCGAGGCGCACGGGCATGGTGTTGAGGAAGAGGCCGGCGGTGCGGTCGGCGCCTTCGATCTCGGGGCGGCCGTGCGTGACCAGGCCGGTGGTGACGTCCGCCGAGCCGGAGTACAGGCTCAGGGTGAGGACGTGGGCGGCGAACAGCACCGACTTCAGCGGCAGCCCGCGGTCGGCCGCGAACTCGCGGGCGGTGTCGGTCAGTTCCTTCGGCAGGTCGACGAGCCGGGTGAGCTGCTCCGCGCCGCGCGGCGTCTCGTGCGGCCGGAAGGCCTCCAGCCGCAGCAGCGGCGCGTCCGCCAGCTTCTCCTGCCAGAACCGCCGGGTGTCCGCGGACTCCAGGGCCCGGCGCTCGGCGACTACGTGGTGGGCACCGGAGGGCAGGACGGTGTCCGGCACGGCCCCGATGGGATGGCCGAGGGCGTGCAGGTAGTCCTGGAGGAGCTCGCGGAGCAGGGTGGCGACGCTGCCGCCGTCGAGGATGGCGTGGTGGAAGCTGAGCACCAGCTCGACGGTGTCGTCGAGGACGTGTGCGCGGAAGAGGTAGAGCGGGGCGCGCTCGAACTCGTAGCGGTGGAAGCGGCGTTCCTCGATGTGTGCGGCGATCTCGGCACGGGCCTCGGCGTCCGGGAGGCCGCGCAGGTCCGCGGTCTCCAGGCCGCCTTCGACGGTGTGGTCGACGATCTGGAGCGGCTCGGAGAAGGAGCCGAGGTCGAAGGAGGAGCGCAGCACGGGGTGGCGGGCGGTCAGCCGCGCGAAGGCCTCCCGGAAGCGGTCCTCGTCCCAGTCCAGGACCAGGCTGTACTGGAAGACGTCGTGGTAGACGGCCGAGTGCTCCTCGGCCCGGCTGTGGTAGAGCAGGCCGAGCTGGAGGCGGGTGAGGGGGTGGGCGTCGGCCCGGCCTTCGAGGCGGGCCCGGTCCACCTGGGAGACCAGGGCGAACGGCGCGAGGTCCGTCGGCGCTCCGGCCGCGGTGCCGGTGGCGGCGCGGGCGGCGAGCTGGGCGACGGTGGGGTGGTTCATGAGGTCGGTCAGCGAGAAGCGGACGCCGGCCTTCTCGGCCTGCGCGTGGATGCGCAGCATGGTGATGGAGTCGCCGCCGAGGGCGTAGTAGTCGTCGTGGATGCCGAGGCGGTCCGGTTCGGTCTCCAGGACCCGCGCCCAGATGCCGTGGAGGGTCTCCTCGACGGGGTTCCGCGGCGGTTCGGCGGCGCCGGCGGCACTGGCCGCCGGGGCGGGCAGGGCCCGCCGGTCGGCCTTGCCGTTGGGCGTCAGGGGCACCCGGTCGATCCGCACGAAGTACGAGGGGATCATGAACTCGGGCAGCCGGGAAACGAGTTCGGCGCGGAGGGCGGCCGGGTCGCGCCCGGCGTCGGCGACGTAGTAGCCGACCAGGACGGTGCCCCGGGCGGCCGTGTCGCGGTCGACGACGACGGCGTCGCGGATCCCGTCCAGGGAGGCGAGCCGGTTCTGGACCTCGCCCAGCTCGACGCGGTTGCCGCGGATCTTGACCTGGCCGTCGATCCGCCCGAGGTACTCGATGGAGCCGTCGGCCAGCCGGCGCGCGAGGTCGCCGGTGCGGTAGATGCGGTTCTCGGGGGTGAAGGGCTCCCCGTCGGGCAGGTGACGGCCCGGGAAGGGGTCCGCCGTGAACTTCTCGGCGGTCAGCTCCGGCCGGTCCAGGTAGCCGCGGGCCACGTTGACGCCGCCGATGCACAGCTCGCCGGGGACGCCGGCCGGCTGGAGCCCGCCGTGCGCGTCCACCACGTACAGCACGGTGTTGTCGATCGGGCGGCCGATGGGCACCCGCCGGACCGGCCCGCCGGTGGCGCCGGGGCACTCGTGGTACGACACGTCGACGGTCGCCTCGGTGGGCCCGTACAGGTTGACCAGGCGCGGGCCGCCGGGACCGGCTCCGAAGACGCGGTCGAACTGCTCGACGCGCGCGGCGGGCAGCGCCTCGCCGCTGCAGAAGACGGTGCGCAGCGAGCCGGCCCGGGCGCGCAGCTCCGGGGAGACCTCCAGGAGGTCGAGGAAGGGGCCGAGCATGGACGGCACGAAGTGCAGCACGGTGACCCGGCGGGCGTCGATCGCGGCGAGGATCTCGCGGGGGTCCTTCTGGCCGCCGACGGGCAGCAGGGCGAGGCCGGCGCCCTCGATCGCCCACCAGAACAGCTCCCAGACGGACACGTCGAAGGAGATCGGGGTCTTCTGGAGCAGTACGTCGTCCGCGCCGACCGGGTAGGCCGACTGCATCCAGGCCAGCCGGTTCACGACGGAGTGGTGCTCGACCATGACGCCCTTGGGGCGGCCGGTGGAGCCCGAGGTGTAGATGACGTACGCGAGGTCGCGCGGCCCGGCGTGCGGGCCGACGGGGCCGTCCGGGCCGGTGAGGAGTTCCTCGACGGTCAGCGGGCGGAGGGCGCCCGCCTCCTCGGGGAGTCGGGTGCCGGGGTCGGCGAGGACGGCGGCGGCGCGGCTGTCCTCCAGTAACAGGCCGATGCGCTCGGCCGGATAACCGGGGTCGACGGGCACGTACGCGGCGCCCGCCTTGAGCACGCCGAGCAGGGCGACGAGGAGCTGCGGGGAGCGCTCCATCAGCACGGCGACGCGGTCGCCGGTGGCGACTCCCCGCTCGCGCAGGGAGCGGGCCAGCTGGTTGGAGCGGGCGTCGAGTTCGGCGTAGGTGAGGGTCTCGGTGCCGTCCGCGCCGGTCACGGCGGTGCGGCCGGGGGTACGGGCGGCCTGCTCGGCGATCAGCGCGTGGACGGTGGTGCCGTCGGCGTACGGGACGCGGGGGCCGCGGGAGTCGCGGACGAGCGCGGCGTAGCCGGCCGCGTCGAGCAGGGGCAGGGTGACGGCCGGCCGTTCGGGCTCGTCCACGCCGGCCCGGATGAGGGTGAGCAGGTGGCCGGCGACGGAGGCGATGGGCAGGTCGTCGTCGAAGACGTCGAGGGCGTAGTCGAGGTCGATGCGCAGGTCGGCGTCGTCGTCGAAGGCGTGCACCATCACCGACAGCGCGTCCTGGGCGTGCACCGGCGCCTTGATCACGGTCTCGGTCTCGACACCGGGCAGGGCGGCCGGGCGGGGGAAGCGGAGGTAGGAGAGCGTGACGTCGAAGAGGCGGCGGGATCCGGCCCCGGTGGCGGGGAGTTCGCGCACGGCGTCGCCGAGGGCGAGCCGTTCGTGGCCGCGCAGGGTGTCCGTGCCGGCGCGGACCCGGGCGGCCAGCTCGGGGAGGGTGGCGGCGGCGTCGACGGCCACGCGGACCGGGAGGCTGTTGGCGACCTGGCCGACGGCGGCCTTCTCGGCCTCGGAACGGCGGTTGAGGAAGGGGACGCCGAGGACGGCCTCGTCGGCGTTGTGCACGCGGGCGAGGTAGGTGGCGAAGGCGGCGGCCACGAAGGCGAAGGGGGAGCTGCCGCCCTCCCGGATGCGGCGGACCAGCGTGGCGTCCACCGTGAAGGTGTGGCGGCCGCGCAGCACGGGGGCGTCCTCGGCGGCCACGGTCCGGGGGAAGAGGGCGGGGGTGATGCCCGCGAGTGCCTCCCGGTGATGGGCCCGGTCCTCGTCGTATGCGGCGGAGTCACGGTACGCGGCCTCGGCGTCCAGCAGCGTGGTCACGGAGGGCACGAGGGCGGGGGCGGGGGCGGGGGTCGCCCCGGGAGTGGTGGTCGCACCGGGGGTGGCGGTGGCGTCGGGGGTGCCGGAGCCGGTGCCGGCCTGGACGGCGGTGCCGGTGCGGCGGGCGTACTCGTCGTGGACCCGGCGGAGCACGAGGTTGAGCGCCCAGGCGTCGGCGATCAGGTGGTGGACGTTGAGGTGCAGGTGCACCACCCGCTCGCTCTCGCGCAGCACCGCTGCCGTGAACAGACGCGAACGACGCAGCGTGAAGGGGCGGTTGAAGGAGTCCCGCTGCCACCGCGCACAGGCCGCGGCGGGCGCGGGCGCGCCGGAGTGGTCGACGTACTCCACCTCGGGTCCGCCGTCCTCGGGCGCGAACCACTGGAAGGGGACGCCGTCCCGGTCGTCGAACCGGAGGGAGAACGCGTCGTTGGTCTCCAGGACGTGCCGGAGGGCGTCCCGCAGTGCGTCGGTGTCTAGGTCGCCGTCCAGCCGTTCGTGGATGACCACGTTGAACTGGGGGTCGGCGACGGTGGCTGATTCGGCAGCCCAGATATCGCGCTGATAGGCGGACAGCGGGAGCTGACGTGAAGCGAGCATCGGCCTTCCTTCGATAATTCGGGCGCAGGGAATTTTCACTGCCCGATGCTCGTGAGCCTACGTTTCACGCCAACCGGTCCACCACTACCTGAGTGAGTAGCCGGAGACCACTCGATCAAGTAGTCATCGGCAGGAATGGCGCAATGTGGACGGGGAACCCGAAGAAATGGCCGGACGTTTCGCTAGCATCTCCGCCATGACCTCTTCACTTCCTTCCGCGTTATCGCGTTCCGTGTGGGGCAGCGGCCCCGGACTGCTGCTCGCGCATGGTGCGGGCAGCGATGTGCGGGACAGTTTCGGCCCCGTCATCGAATCCCTCGCCCAATCCAGGACGGTGGTCGGCGCCGATTTTCCCGGCTCTGGTTCCACCCCTCTCTCGGACGGCCCGCTGAGTCTTGACGAGCTGGCCGACGGCATTGTGGAAAGCGCAGTGCAATCCGGTCTCGGGACTTTCGCCATTTCCGGTTTCTCGATGGGCACGACGGTCGCCGTGCGGGCCGCGGTCCGCCATCCGGAGCGGGTCACCGCCCTGGTCCTTTCCGCCGGCTTCGCCCGCCCGAGCCCGCGGCTCCTGCTGGCGGTCGAGACCTGGCGGGCGCTGGGGCGGCGGGACCCCCGGGGCCGGGAGCTGGCCGCGTACCTGTCGCTGATGGTCGGCGGGCCCGAGTGGCTGGAGGCGCGGTCCGGCGCCGAGATCGAGGAGCAGCTCGGGTTGTTCGCCGCGGGCATGCCGGCCGGCACCGACGCACAGCTGGCCCTCTTCGACCACCTCGACGTGCGGGCCGACCTGGCCCGGGTGGAGGTGCCCGCCCTGGTCGTGTCGCCGACCCGGGACCTGCTGACCACACCCGTTCACTCCCGCGAACTGGCGGAGGGCATTCCGGGCGCCCGGCTGGCGGCCCTGGACTGCGGGCACGCCATCGCGGCCGAGCGGCCGACCCAATGGGCGGCGCTGATCCGGGAGTTCCTCGACGGCGTCGGCTGCTGAGCGGGGCGGGCACCGGCGGCCCGGCCGGCTCGCCGGTGGGGCCGCGGTGGGGCCGCCGTCAGGTCGCGGTCGGGTCGGCCGCTTCCCGCTGCCGGGCTCTGGGGCACGTACCGCTGCCGGGGCCTGGGGCACGTACCGCCGGCCACCGGGGGCGGCGCTCCGGGGGCGGGGGCTTGCCCCGGAGCGCCGTTCCACCGCCGCCCCCGTCGGGGGCGGGTCTGGGGGTCCGCCGGGTCCGGTCCGGAGGATCCCGGGGCCCGGCCCGCCTAGCCGCGGCCCGCCTAGCCTCGGGTGGCTCGCCTAGCCTCGGGTGGCTCGCGCGGGGCCGCGGCCCAGGGCCGTCACCGCCAGGGCGCCCGCGGCGAGGGCCGCGCCGAGCCACATCACGGCCTCGATGCCGGACCCGTCCGCGGCCAGGCCGCCGACGAACGCGCCCAGCGCGATGGCCCCGTTGAACACGCCGACGAACAGCGCGGAGGCCGCCTCGCGGGCTTCCGGGGCCGAACCAAGCAGCCAGGTCTGCGTGGAGACCGAGACCCCGCCGTACGACAGGCCCCAGACGGCCAGCAGCACCGCCGCCGTCATCACCGAGCCGCCGACCACCGGCAGCAGGCAGACCGTCGCCGCCAGCACCAGGCTGATCACCAGCAGCGTGCCGCGCGGGGAGCGGGCGGCACCGGCGCCCGCGGCAAAGTTGCCGAGCACGCCCGCGATTCCGTACACCAGCAGCAGCGTGCCGATCATGGAGGCGCTCGCCCCCGAGATCTCCTCCAGGGCGGGCCGTACGTACGTGTAGGCGGTGAAGTGGCCCGTGACCAGCAGCGCCACGACGGCCAGCCCGGTCGCGACCCGCGGGTTGCCGACCAGCCTCAGCACGCCGCCCAGCCGGATCTCCTGCTCCGCGGGCAGCTTCGGCAGCAGCACCGCCAGCGCGATCAGCACGAGCAGCGCGAGCCCGGCCATGGTGACGAACGCGGTGCGCCAGTCGGCCAGTTCGCCGATGTACGTGCCGGCCGGAACGCCGAGCACGGAGGCCACCGCGATCCCGCTGAAGACGAGCGAGGTGGCCGGTCCGACGGAGCCGCCCGGCACCAGTCGTACCGCGAGTCCGGCCGCGATCGCCCAGACGCCGCCCATGCCGATGCCGACGAGCACGCGGGCGGCCACCATGACGGCGAAGTTCGGGGACCAGGCCGCGAGGAGGTTCCCCGCGACCAGCACCGCCATCAGACCGCACAGCACCAGGCGGCGGTCGAAGCGGCCGAGCGCCGGGGTGAGCAGCGGCGCGGACACCGCCCCGACCAGGCCGGTGATGGTCAGCGTGAGTCCGGCCGTGCCCTCGGTCACCCGCAGCGCGTCGCCGATGGGCGTCAGCAGGCCCACCGGCAGCATCTCGGACGTGACCACGGTGAACGTCGCGCCTGCCACGGCCGCCACGGCGGGCCAGCCGCCGCGGGGGCCGGAGGCCTGCGGCGTCACCCCTGCGATTTCCTCTGTCTGTGCCATGAGTTCAGCCAACCCGCGATGACCTGCGGGAACAACGGCCAATCCCTCATGCTTCGATGAGCTGGGCTACTTGATCGACTGCCCGGGCGCGGCTGGCGGGCGCGGGCCTCCGCCCGGTAGACAGCGGGGGTCCGAACGCGGGGTAGAAAGGTGACCCATGAGCAGTCTGGAGTTCCGCGAGCTGGAGGCGTTCCTCGTGCTCGCCGAGGAGTTGCACTTCGGCCGGGCGGGCGAGCGGCTGTACGTGTCCCAGAGCCGGGTCAGCCAGCTCCTCCGGTCGCTGGAGGGCCGGATCGGCGCCCCGCTGGTGGAGCGTACGAGCCGCCGCGTCGGCCTGACGCCGCTCGGCGAGTCGTTCCTCGCATCGCTGCGTCCTGCGTACGAGGCGCTGCGCGCGACGGTGGACGAGGCGCGGGCGGCCGCCCGCGGCTTCGGCGGGGTGCTGCGGATCGGCTTCCAGGGCACGGTGGACGACTACCTGGCGCAGGCCATCGCGCTGTTCGAGGACCGGTACCCGGAGTGCGCCATCGAGGTGGCGGAGATCGCCCTGTCGGACCCGTTCGGGCCGGTGCGCCGCAAGGAGGTGGACTGCGCGGTGGTGCTGCTGCCGGTGGCGGAGGAGGACCTGGTGCTGGGCCCGGTGTTCTCGCGGCAGCCGCAGACCCTCGCGGTGTCCGCCCGGCACCCGCTCGCCGGGCGCGAGTCGGTGTCGGCGGAGGAGCTGGCCGGGTGCCGGCTGATCGGCATCCGCGGCTCGGCGCCCGAGTACTGGCGCCGGGCGCAGGCCCCCGGGGAGACCCCGGGCGGCCTGCCCGTACCGGCCGGGCCGCTGGTGAACACCCTCCAGGAGGGCCTGTCGCTGACGGCCGCGGACCGGGGCGCGATGCTGCTGTGCCGGTCGACCGCGGAGTACCACGGCCGGCGCAGCTCCATCGCCTTCGTGCCGGTCGAGGGGCTGCCGGACTCGCTCCTGGGCCTGGTCAGGCACCGGGAGCACGCCACCCCCCAGGCCCAGGCCTTCGCCCAGGCGGTCGGCGAGACGCTGGGGCGGGAGGCGGCGTAGCGCCCGTACCGCCGGGGGGTTGGGCGGGGCCCCGGGGGTTGTCCGGGTCCCCGGGGATTGTCCGGTACCCCGGGGCCGTTCGACCCTAAGGGCGGTCGGACGGGCGGACGTGGGGGCGGACGGGGCGGACGTAGGGGCGGGTCATGATCTCCATGTTGTGGCCGTCCGGGTCCTCGAAGTACGCGCCGCGGCCGCCGAAGAGACGGTTGATCTGCCCGGCTTCGGTGTGGTGGGGGTCCGCGTAGTAGGTGACCCCGGCCGCCGTCAGCCGGTCGATCATGCCGTCGAACGCGTCCTCGGCGACCAGGAAGGCGTAGTGCTGGGACTGGATCGGCTCGTCGGCCAGCGCGTAGTAGTCGAGGGTCACGCCGTTGCCGAGGTCGACGGGGAGGAAGGGCCCGAACGGCGCCGACACCTCCAGGCCGAGGACGGAAGCCAGGAATTCGGCCGACCGGCTCCGGTCGCTGGCGTACACGACGGTGTGGTCGAGCCGGGCCACGGGGGTGGGCGGGTGGCCGCCGGATGCGGGCTGGTCCTGCGGGTGCCGCGGGTCGTGCGGCTGCTGCGGGTGGTGCTGGGTATGCGTCATGGGGTGGAGGATCTCCGGTCTTCGGGCTTCGGGATGTGAAGTGGACGGACGCCTCAGGGGGCGCCGGAATGAAGACGCGGAGGGGTGGCGGGGCTCGTGCCCGCCCCGTGCTCACGCCGAGGCCGGGAACCCGTTTCGTGTGTGGCCCAAGGCCGACCCGGCAGTCACACAGCTGATCCTACATACCGTCACGGACCTCCGAGCAGCGAAACCTTCCGTCACACCCATGGGCCCAGGCGGCCGATGGGCCTGCATCACAGTTCCGGCACCAGCCACCAGAAGATCGCCTCTTTAGAGACACATTGCGCATTTACCTGTGCTTTGCGGTGTTGCATACGTTATTCACCATTTGCATGGCTCGTGCCGTCTATGGTGTGAGCGCCTGGTGGGGGTCGTCCGTTCTGGGAGTGGTGTATGCGTGGTCTTCGTGCGGTGATGGTGGCGGTTTCCGTGGTGGCTGGGATGGTCTCGTCGTCTCCGGTGGCGGCCGCGGATGCTCTTGACTCACCGGCTGTGAGTGTGGTGTTCAGCCAGGGTGACGGGAACGTCATCGGCAACGGGAACAACGTGGCAGGGCGCGACCTTCAGGTCGGCAGCGGCCACGTCGCGGGGACTGGCCACTCCGTTGCGGCCCTCAGGGCGGAGCGGACCTTCACCATCAGGAACAATCGGAACAGGGATGTGCGGATCCTTCAGAACGTCCCTCCCGTCGAGGAGATCCTGCGCATCAACAGCGGGGACGCGGCCCAGTACACCCTCCGCCAACAGCGCGTGCAGCTGGGGGTCATCTCGCCGCCCGGCTCGGCAGACCTCATCCTTGACCTGGACCGTGCGCCGGAGTGCCGCCGCGCCGACTTGCTGGGCTGCATCATCGAAGGTGATCTGATCACGCTCACTGAAGAGTGAGGTCCCCCACCTCGGCTGTCGCGGTCCAGGATCCGGTGCGCTGCCGCCGCTCGCCCCGGGACGGCACGATGCGCTTGTCCCGGCATGACCCACTCGGATTGACGGAGTCGCTGAGCGGCCGGACCGGGTAGGCGCAGCGTCTTCGCCCGGCCCGGGGCGCCGCAGGCGCGGGGTGACGCAAAAACAGTTTCTGTCGGTGGCCCGGAACTTGGTGACTCACGTTGCCGTTCCGGTTCCCAACGCCCTGCGCCGGGCGCCTCGTGCCTGGCGCCTCGTGCCCGCTGCCGGTGGCGCGGTGGGGCGCGGTCAGGAAACCCTCGGGCGTGTCCGCCGGTACTGAGGGCTGAGTACCGGGCAGCGCAGGTGCGCGTCAGGGGATGTCCGTGTCCGAGGGCTCGGTGTCGTAGACGTGCGGTTCGGCGCCGACCCAGTCGATCAGCCCGGAGTCGCCGAGCACGAGCTCGTCGGGGTCGGGGACGCCGGCGCGGCGGAGGAACTCGATGACGTCCGCGTCGTTCCTGGCCAGGCCGAGGATGTCCTCGTGGCCCTCGACCCGCAGCGTCACCCGGCGTCCGCCGGAGGGCGACAGCCGGTGCACGACGATCGGCGCGTGATGCATGGCTCCAGCCTGGGGCGCGCCGGGCGGGTCCGCATCCGGGGCCGAGGTTGACCTTGACCCTCGGGGCAGGGTTTAGGTTGCCGGTCGGGAGGTCCGCATGAAGATCGGTGAGCTGGCCCGTCGCGCAGGAGCGACGGTCAAGGCGGTGCGCTACTACGAGGCGATGGGCCTGGTCAGCCCGGCGAGGCTGGCCAACGGCTACCGCGACTACGGCGAGCACGACGTACGCCTGGTCCGCGAGATCCGCACGCTCGGCGCCCTCGGCATCCCCGTCGACCGCACCCGGCCGTTCCTCGACTGTCTGGCGGCCGGCGGCACGCACGGCGACGACTGCCCCGCCGCCCTCGCCGGCTACCGCGAGGCCATCGGCGAACTGACGGCCCGCATCGAGGCGCTCGCCGAGCGCCGGGCCGTGCTCAGCGCGCACCTCCGCGAGGCGGCGTACCGCAACAGCACCGCCACGGGGGCGGGCGCCGCCGGGGAGGAGGGTGCCGCGGTGGAGGAGGGTGCCGCCGGGGAGGGGGAGGCCGTGCACGACCTGGCCGTCCTGCCCGAGCGGCTGCGGCTGCCCTTCGCGATGCTGTCCGACCCCTCGCTGTCACTGGCCTCGGCCCTGGGGCTGCCGGTCTTCGAGTTCGACGGCCGGTCCCTTTTCAGGCGCATCACCCTGGTCGTCAGGGAGGGCCTGATCGAGCACGTCTTCTATCCGGTCTTCCCGCCCGACGGGCATGCCCGGCAGGTGGTGGAGTGGCTGCGGGAGAACCCCGTGCGCGACTGCGAGACCGTGCACGACCCCGTGTAGCGCCGCAGCGCCCGGCCGCTTCCCCGCACCCGGCCGAGGGCGCTGCGCCCGCAGGTGCGCCAGTGGGCGGGCGTGATCCGGGGGCGGTGCGCCCCCGTGGTGATCAGGGCGTTCACCGGCGTCAGCGGGTCGGCGGCCAGCGCCTTGGCCGCCAGCACGCCCACCACGAGCGGCAGCAGGGCGGTGGCGAGGGCGGAGCCGGTGAGGGTGACCTGCCGGAGTGCGGCGGGCCGGCGCGGGGCGTCGGTGTTCATGGGCCCATTCGATCGCGGCGGGTGGGGGGCGGGAATCGGGCCTGGTACTCAGGTCGTTCGGCCTCACGTACTCAGAACGGGGGTGGGGCGTGTGGGGTGGGAGTGGTGGTCCACTGGTGGGGGCGGCCGGGGCGGTGGTGGCCGGGGCCGATGGTGACCGGGACGGTGGTGACCGGGACGGTGGTGACCGGGGCGTGCTGGCCGGTCCGGTGGTGGCCCATGAGGTGCGGGTGTGGGAGGCAGGGATGACTGTGGCGGGTGCGGGCTCGGGCTCGGGGGTGGGCTCAGGTGCGGGTGCGGGTGCGCGCTCGGGTGCGGGTTCGGGTGCGGGGGCGGGGGCGGGTGCCTTCGAGCCGGCTACGGGGGACGGGGCGCCCGTACCGCCGGAGCGGGCGCGGGCCCGGGCCGCCGAGGTGCGGACCGCGTACGAGGGGCTGCGCCAGATCCGCCGGCTCGTCAACGCGGGGGACGACGGGCGTCCGGGGGATCCCGCGGAGCGCCCGGCGCCCTGGGAGCGGGAGCGGCCGCTGCGGGCGGTGTCCCTGGCCCTGGAGGCTGCGGGGGTGCCGGCTTCCGCGGTGGACGCGGCCGGGCGGCGGTCGGAGACCGGGTACGTGGTCCGTGCCGGCGAGGAGCCCGGCACCGTACGGGTGAGCTGGCTCGGGCCGCCCGGCGGCCGGGCCGCCGAGGAGGAGGCCGCCCGGCTGGCGGAGTGCCGCTCGGTCCTGGAGCGGGCGGGCTGGGACGCCCTGCTGTACCGGGGGCCACGGCACCGGCGCTATGTGGAGGTCGCTGCGCTGCGCTGAGCGCGTCGGGGCGAGCGACGGCGCCAGGGGAGTCGCTTCGTCAGCGGCTTGCGCGCAGGCGGCGGGTGACCTCGCCCAGGCCGTCGGCCAGGGCGCCGATCTGGTCGGGCGTCAGTACGTCGATCAGGTGCCGGCGCACCGCCTCGACGTGGCCCGGGGCCGCCTGTTCCAGCCGCTCCCGGCCCTGCTCGGTGAGGACGGCGAAGATTCCCCGTACGTCGGACGGGCAGCTGCGCCGCCGTACCAGGCCCGCCTTCTCCAGCTGCGTGACCTGGTAGGTCAGCCCGCTCTTCGAGTTGATCAGCCCGTCGGCCAGCTCCGTCATGCGCAGCTCGCCGCCGGGGGCGGCCGAGAGGCGGACGAGGATCTCGTACTGCGGGTGCGAGAGGCCGGAGTCGTCCTTGAGCTGCTGGTCCAGGCGCCGGTTCAGCAGCGCCGAAGCGGCCAGGAAGCCGCTCCACGCCCGCATCTCGTCGTCGTTCAGCCATCGCGTGTCACCCATGGGGCCAGCGTACGGCAGTTGTTCCAATTTGAACGACGGGCTATGGTCGGGGCTGCACGTGAAGTTCAAATTCGAAGCACTTTCGGCTCCCCAACGAAAGGGACCCCTCATGGCCTCCCCGTCCGCGGCCCTGCGCACCGCCGAGACCACTGCCGAGACCGCTGCCGAGACCGCTGCCGCCGGCCCCCACGCCGGCGGCGCGGCCCGTGACGCCGGGCTGCTGGTGCTGCGACTCGTCCTCGGCCTGACCATGGCCGCCCACGGCTCCCAGAAGCTCTTCGGCTGGTTCGGGGGCGGGGGCGTCGAGGGCACCGGCCAGTTCTTCGGCATGAGCGGCTACCCGGCGCCCGAGGCGATGGCCGTCCTGGCCGGCCTCACCGAGACCCTCGGTGGCCTGGCCCTCGCGCTGGGCCTGCTCACCCCGCTGGCCGGCGCGGCCGTGACCGGCACCATGATCAATGCCATGGCCGTGGTCTGGAGCGGGTCCTTCTTCGCCCCCAAGGGCGTCGAGTACGAACTGCTGCTCGCCGCCGCGGCGGCCGCGCTCACCCTGACCGGGCCCGGCCGGTACGCGGTCGACGCGTTCGTTCCGGTGCTCCGCGGCATCGGGAGCCGCCCGCGGACCCTGGCTCTGCTGGTCGGCGTGGTCGCGGCGGCGGTACTGCTGCTCGTCCGGTCCTGATCCGGGGCGGCTCTGGGGGGGTTCGGCGGAGCTCTGGCGGGCCTGTGCACAGCCGCCCCCGCCCCGGGTCCGGTGTCTGGATGCCGCCCGGTGTGGGGTTGTCCGCCGACCGAGGGTTTCCGGACCGGGGTGGGCCCTCAAGGGCGCTGCGCTGCGCTCCGCGTCGCTGCGCGATGACCCTTCGGGGCACCCTTGACCGCCCACCCCGGTCCGGAAGGCAAAGACCCTCGGCGGACAACCCCCGAAGAACGCCCCGGAGGAACACAGGCCACAGCCCTCCCTGATGGTCGTGACCGGGGTCGGGGGGACCGCCTCCGGCGACCGACGCTGCTGCCGAGCCGCCGGCCGACGGGGCACGCGTCCCCGTCCGCAGGCCCACGCGGTCGGCTCGGCGGCCTCCGGGCCGCCTGTGCCCCTTCATAAGCCGCCACAGATCGCTACGCGCTCCCGCCGTCTCGGCGGCAGACAGGCCGTCGGGCCGAGTCAGGCCGCCCACACAGCCATCGGTGCCGGGGCCGAGCCCTCCCGGCGTCTGTGCGTGCGGTCCGGAGTGAGACGGGCCGCCCCAGGAAACGGGTTTCGGTCCGGTCGGCGATCCGGGTCCAGTCGGCCAGGCCCTCGGCGACCCCCTGGTAGTCGTCCAGTACCGCACAGCGCAGCTTCGACGCCTCCTGCGTGATCGTCGGATCCCGGCCGAGCGTGGACCGTTCTCGGCGCGTCCCGGCGGGTGCCGGGCTCCGGCTGACGCACCGTAGGGGGGTCCGGGAGGTGCCCGGACCGGCGTACGCGAGGAGGCGGGGCGGGAATGGGCGATGTGCTGCTGGTCCGGCACGGCGAGACGGCGTGGAGCGCCTCGGGGCGGCACACCGGGCTGACGGACGTGCCGCTGACGGCCGGGGGCGTCGAGGAGGCGATCACGCTCGCCCCGTACTTCACCGGCCTCTCCCCTGCGCTGGTGCTCACCAGTACGCTCACCCGCGCCCGCAGCACGGCGCGGCTGGCGGGTCTGCCCCAGGGGGAGACCGATCCCGACCTGCACGAGTGGGACTACGGGGCGTACGAGGGCGTCACCACGGCGGAGATCCACCGCACCCGGCCTGACTGGTCGCTCTGGCGGGACGGGGTGCCGCCGGGCGACGCGGAGCACCCGGGCGAGAGTCCGGAGGAGGTCGGGGCGCGGGCCGACCGGGTGCTGGCCCGGGTGGCGGCGGCGCTCGACGGCGCCGACGGGGATGCCGTGCTGGTTGCCCACGGTCACTTCCTGCGCGTCCTGACGGCGCGATACCTGGGACTGCCGCCCGCGGAGGGGAGGCTGTTCCTGCTGCGGACCGGGACGGTCAGCAGGCTGTCCACGGAGCACGGGGAGCCGGTGATCGCGGGGTGGAACACCCGTCCGCTGCCGGTGGGTTGATTGCGCGGGCAGCGAGGGATTGCGGGGCGGTTCTTTAGGTTTCCCTCGGATTCCCAGGGAATATGTCAGGTCTGACTGGTTTTGATTGCCTTCACTGGGTCCGTGTGTTTGTGTAACGCACATCGATCCACGCAAGGAATCCCTCTGATGTCTCCGCACATGCCAGGGCTGTGGCCCACGTTGGCATCACGAGCGCTCGGCAGCAGCGCCTATTACGTGATCTCGCCCTTCCTGGCCATCTGGCTCCACACCACGCTCGGCATGCCGGTCCCCGTGGCCGCCACCGCCGTCGGGGTGCACCTGCTCAGCATGCGCGCCGGCGCGGTGGCCATGCAGTTCGTCGTGGTCCGGTTCCGCCTGCGGCTGGTCCTGGTGGCGGGGTACGTCCTCGCCGCGGCGGTCCTGGTGGTGCCGGTGGCTCTGGGCCTCCGGAGCGCGGCGGCCTGGCTCGCGGTCCTCGCGGTCAACGGCACGGCGGTGTCCTGCGCCAACGTGGGCACCAAGGCGCTGATCGCCAACGGCTGTGACGAGCAAACCCGGTTGCGCGCCTTCGGCCGGCTCAACGCCGCCGTCAACGGCGGCGCGGCCCTCGGCCCGGTGGCCGGCGGCTGGCTGATGTCCGCGACGGGGCGGGCCTTCCCGCTGGTCCCGGTGGCCGGCTTCCTGGTGGCCGCGGCCCTCGCCTGGGGTGCCCCCGGCGACGTGCGGGCGGCCGCGCCCGGAGGCGGGCGGCCGCGGTTCGGGCTCCCGAACCGGGACGTGCTGCTGTGGGCCTGCGTGATGGCCACGCTGTGGGTGGCGTACGCGCAGTTCGCCAACGTCCTGCCGGTGTACGTCGCCGCCCACGTCTCCACCGGGGTCATCAGCCTGCTGTTCCTGGTCAACGCGGTGCTCATCGTGCTGTTCCAGGCGCTGGTGGCGCGCTGGACCGACGGCATCGCGCGGCGGCGCGGCGACCGGGCGGTCATCGCGCTGGGGCTGGTGCTGCTGGCGCTGTCCCTCGTCCTGTTCGTACCGGGGCAGGGGGCGGCCTGGCCCGTGGTGTTCGTCGGCGTGGCCGTGTTCACCTTCTCGGAGCTGGTGTGGTCCCCCGCAGCGGACAGCATCCTGTCGAAGAAGGCCGCGGGCGACTCGTTCACCGCGTTCGGCTTCGCCGGCCTGATCTGGGGCGTCGCCGAGTCCCTCGGCGGGTCCGTGGGCACCGCGCTGGCCGGCGACACCGGCTCGGACACCGGCTGGTACCCGTTCGCCGGCGCCGCCGCCCTGTGCCTGCTGACGGCCGGGCTGGTGGTCGTCGTGCCGCGCCTGCGCGCTCGTTCGCGGGGGGCTGCGGTGCCGGACGGTGCCCCGGTTCCCGCTCCGGGCGCGGCCCGCGCCCCCGCCCCGGCGAAGACCTCGTAAACCCCACCCCTCCCGTACCAGAAACGGACGACCGCACCAATGGCCGACCACCTCGTCATCGTCGAAGCACTCACCAGCGGCACGGGCCTGCGGCTCGTCGAGGCCGCCACCCGCAAGGCCGACCGGGTCACCTTCGTCACCCGCGACACCGGGCGCTACGCGAACGACCCCCTGCGCGCCCTGCTGGAGACCGGCGCCGTCGACGTGCGCGTCCGCGAGACCCGCTCCACCGAGGAACTCACCGAGCTGTTCGCCGAGTTGCTCGACGACGCCCCGTTCACGCTCATCGCGCCGAACGAGCAGTTCCTGCTGCCCGCCGCCACCGCGGCCGAGAAGCTGGGCATCCCCTTCCTCCCCACCGAGGCCGTCCGCCTCACCCAGGACAAGCACGCCTTCCGCGTCGCCTGCGCCGAGCGGGACATCCCCGCACCGCGCAGCACGGCCGCCGCCGACCTGGCCACCGCGCTCGCGGCGGCGGAGGCGACCGGCTACCCGGTGGTCCTCAAGCCCTCCATCGGCACCGGCAGTTACGGCGTGGTGTCCGCGTCCGACGCCGACGAGGTGCGGGCCCACTTCCCGGCCGTGCTGGCCGAGTCCGAGGCGCAGGGCGGCGTGCCGCTGGTCGAGGAGTTCCTCATCGGCCCGGTGGTCAGCGCCGAGGTCTTGTACGCGGGCGGCGTCCCGCACGTCCTGGGCATCAGCGACCGGATCATGAGCGAGCTGCCGTACTTCATGGAGCTGGCCATCCGCTTCCCGGTGGACCTGGCCCCCGCGGCGCACGCCGCGATCGAGCGGATCTGCGCCGACCTCGCCGGACTGCTGTCGTACGACCAGGGTCCCGCGCACATCGAGTTCGCCCTCACCGCCGACGGGCCGAAGATCGTGGAGTTCAACCCCCGGTTCGCCGGCCGCAACGTCTCCACCATGGTCTCCGCCGCGCTGGACTGGAACGTCTTCGACGGGATCGTCGCCTCCTACCTGGGCGAGCCGGTCGCCGTGCCGGCGCCCGTGCGCGCCGCCTCCGAGCAGGCACTGTACGCCCGGGGCGGCGGCCGCTTCGAGGGCGTCGCCGGACGCGAACTCGCCGAGCGGGTGCCGGGGCTGGAGTCCATCCGCATCACGGCGCGGCCCGGCGACGAGCTGGCCGACGCCAAGGACCAGCGCAGCGAGTACGGCACCCTCTGGTGCACCGGCGCGACGGCCGACGAGGCCGGCATCCGCGCCGCCTCGGCCGCCACGTACCTCCGTCCGGTCTTCGCCGGCCGCGGCTGACCCGCGCCCGCACGGCCGACTCGGGCCGCACTCCGCCACAAGCGGACCGCAACCCGTACAACGTCACACGTCACACCCTGACCAGAGAGACAGAAGACCCGTGAGCACTCCTGCCGCCATCACCCCGGTCAAGCGCCCCGTCGTCGACCTCTACAGCGACACCATCACGCTCCCGACCCCCGAGATGCGCGCCTTCATGGCCCAGGCCCCGATCGGGGACGAGCAGAAGGGCGAGGACCCCAGCGTCAACGAACTGACCGCCATGGCGGCCGAGCTCCTGGGCAAGGAAGCCGCCGTCTACCTGCCCTCCGGCACCATGTGCAACGAGATCGCCCTGGCCCTGCACTCGCGCCCCGGCGACGAGGTGCTCGCCGACGCGACCGCGCACATCATCAACTACGAGGTCGGCGGGCCCGCCGCGATCAGCGGCATCAACGTCCGCGCCCTCCAGGGCGAGCGCGGTGTCTTCACCCCCGAGCAGTTCCGCGCCGCGATCCGCACCCCCAGCCGGTACGCGCCGCGCACCTCCGGCGTGGTCATCGAGCAGACCTCCAACGCGGGCGGCGGCACCGTCTGGCCGCTGGAGACCGTCGCCGGGATCACCGGCATCGCCCGCGAGCACGGCCTGTGGACTCACATGGACGGCGCCCGACTGCTCAACGCGTCGGTGGCCTCCGGCATCGAGCCGGTCACCTACGCTGCGCACTTCGACTCCGTCTTCATCGACCTCAGCAAGGGCCTCGGCGCGCCGGTCGGCGGACTCCTCGCCGGCTCCCACGCGTTCATCGAGGAGGCCTGGCGGCTCAAGCAGCGCTGGGGCGGCGCCATGCGGCAGGCCGGCGTGGTCGCCTCGGCCGGCGTCTACGCGCTCCGCCACCACGTCGAGCGGCTGGCCGAGGACCACGCGAACGCCCGGCGCCTCGCCGCCGAGCTGGCCGGCATCCCCGGCCTGGTGATCCACCCGGAGCACGTGGAGACCAACATCGTGCTCTTCGACGTCGCCGCGACGGGCCTGACCGCCGCCGAGTTCGGCCGGCACACCATGGACGAGTACGGAGTCCGGGTCAGCGTCTTCGGCCCGACGACCGTACGCGTGGTCACGCACCTGGACTTCACCGCCGACCAGATCCCCCTCGCGGTACGAGCCATCGCCGGCGCCGCCGCCTCCGGCACCCTCCCGGCAGCCGCGTAACCCCCGGCCCACAAAACCGCCGGGTGCCCGAGCCTCCCCCGCCCCGGGCACCCGGCCCCCGCAACCACCAGAGCGCGAGGGTCCGCACATCGCGGACGGTGGCAGCCGGTCTCCCCTGTCAGCGCGCTGTTCGGCCCCGTGGTCGGCCACGAGCCGTCCCCCACCGGATGCCCAGGGCACGGCGCCTGCGGCGGGCTCAGCCCAGTTCGAGGCTCGTGACTCCGTACAGGTTCGGGAAGTCCAGGGTCGGGGTGTCGCCGGTGTACATGCGGGCCGTTTCGAAGACGGGGGTCAGGCCGGCGCCCGCCATCAGGGCGAGGGCCGCCGGGTTGACGTCCGGGGCGTCGACCGAGACCGGGCGGCCCGCCGCCGCGGAGGCCAGGCGGTGCAGCAGGGCCACGGCGATCCGCTGGTCGGCCGCGTACAGCGGGCCGATCCGGTCCGCTGTCACTCCCGGCCGGATCACACCGAAGCCCTCGACGGCCCCGTCGCGCAGGGCGACGTACGCCGTGCGGCCCGGGAGTCCCGTCCAGGCCGCCAGGAAGGCGTCGCGCGGCTCGGGGAAGAACCGCCGGTCGTAGGCGGCCAGTCGCTCGAAGGGCACCTCCCGGGCGTCGACCAGTTCGACCCCCGCCGGCAGCGACGGGTCCCCGGGCACCGGGACGCCCTCGTACCTGAGGTTGGTCCAGGCCGGACGGAAACCGGACTTGCGGTAGTTGTCCTGCTGCTCGACCACACCGTCCAGGCCGACCAGCCGCCCGTCGAGGGCCGCCATCCCCGCCCGCCACAGCTGGATCCCGTACCCCTGGCCCCGTACGGACGGGTGGGCGATGTAGAAGCCGATGAACCCGAACCCCGCGCCGTACCGGACCGCGGAGATGCACGCCACGGGAGTGCCCCGGTGGCGCCCGATCAGGAACCCTCTGGGATCTGCGACGGCGAAGGCGAACCGGTCGCCCTCCCCCGGGTTCCACCCCTCGCTCTCGGCCCAGTCACGCATCAGCAGCAGGTCCGCGGTGCTCGCGCTCGCGATCTCAAGGTCGGCCACGACGCGTTTCTACCAGACCGTCCGGTTACGGCAGCGGAGTTCGGCCACCGGGCACACTCCCCCGTATGTGCTGGAGCGCGACGGCGGACCTCGTGGCAGGAACGGCCGTGTCGGCGGTCGGAGTGGCCTGCCTGGCGTCCGTGCGGAGGCCCCGCGACCTGATGGTCGCCGCGCTGCCCGCACTGCTCGGCGCCCACCAGATCGTCGAGTCCGCCGTCTGGCGGTCGGGAGGCGGCTCCGGTGCCGCGACCACCGCCTGGGCGGTGATCGCACTCCCGGTCGCCGCCCTCTGGGTTCCGCTCGGCGTGCTCCTCGCCGCCGGCCCGGCCGCTCCCCGCCGGCTCCTGGCCCCGCTCGCGGCCGGCCTGGCCGCCGCCGGGGTGCTCGCGTACGGGCTCACCCGCCGCGAGCCGGTGGCCGAGGTGCGCGGCCACACCGTCGGCTACCTGCTGGACCTGCCGGGCGCCGGTGTCCTGGTCGTCCTCTACCTGTGCGCCACGCTCGGCGCCCTCCTCCTCTCCGGTGACCGGCTGCTGCGCCTCCTGGGCGTGCTGCTCTCCGTCGGCGCGGTGCTGTGCGTGGCCCTGTGGCGGCTGGAATTCGCCTCCACCTGGTGCGCCTTCGCCGCCGTCGCCTCCGTGCTGGTGCTGGTCTGGGTGCGGCGGCGCCCCGCCCCCGCCCGGCCCGCCGCCGGCTAGAGGGCCCGGTCGTACATACGGTCCTCGTCCGAGTCATAGACCCGCTTGCCCGCCGCGTCGTAACCCACCACGTGCGGAGCCCTGCCGGGCTGTTCCGTCAGCACGCCGGTCGCCGCGTACCAGCCGTGGTCCAGGGCCGCCTCCGCGGCCGGCCCGTCTCCGTACGCGACGGTGACCCTGGCTATCGACGGGTCGACCGTGCCGATGGCGCCCCAGCGGAAGGGCAGCCGGTAGCCGGGGCTGGTGATGACGGCCTGGCGGTAGAGCTTCTGGCCGTTGATGTCCGGGACCACCCTGCCCTCGCCCGGCACCGGTCCTCCCCCGACCGAGGCGTTGATCCCGACCGCCTTGCCGTCCTTGACCGTGCAGATCAGCCGGGTGGCCGGAGCCTTTTCCTTCACGGCGACGACGTGGATCCCGTCGCCCGGGGCGTTGTCGTCCCCGGTGGACCGGACGGCGAGCAGCAGGCGGTAGTCCCCTGCCTGTCCGTGGTCCCGCTCGGTCGCGGTGCCCCGCTGCGCGCCCTTCGCGCCGTGCGCTCCGCTCACGGCCAGGCAGTCCGTCAGCCCCTGGGCCGCCTGCTCCAGCGTGATCCCGTCGGCCAACTGCCCCGGCGTCGCGGGCGCGGCGGGTCCCCCCGGCTCCGGTGAGGCCGTGTCCGCGCTCGGCTTCACGGCGGTGGGCGCCGGGGCGGCCACCCTGCCGGAGCCGTGCCCGCCGAAGTCGGCCAGCGCGAACGCCCCCGCCGGCACCACCGTCAGCGCGATCACGGCGGCGCCGACCGCGAGCGCCCTGCGGCGCCGCTCGACCCGGCCCTGCCGGACGATCGCCGCGTACGGCACCGGGGCGGGCTGTACCTCGGCCGCGTCCTCGGCCAGCAGGTCGCGCAGCGCCTCCTCGAAGTGGCTTTCGTACCGCTCGCTCATCCCCGTACCCCCTGGTCCGCCGTCACCGGGCCGCGCCGGTCCGTGATCCGTGCGAGGCCCGGACAGGCCCGCAGTTTCGCCAGGCCCTTGGACGCCTGGCTCTTGACCGTGCCCGCCGAACAGCCGAGCACCTCCGCGACCTCCGCCTCGGCGAGGTCCTCCCAGTACCGCAGCACCACCACGGCCCGCTGCCGGGCCGGCAGTATCGCGAGCGAGGCCATCAGGGCGGTGCGTTCCTCCACCCACTCCCCGGCCGCGTCCCCCTGCGCCACGGTGTCCGGCGGGGCGCCGGTCAGCCGCTCCGGCACCCGCCGCTTGCGGAACCGGTCGCTGTTGCAGGTGACCAGCATCCGCCGCACGTACGCCTCCGGGCGCTCGCTGCGCGACACCCGCCGCCACGACCGGTACGCCTTGGCCAGCGCTGTCTGCGTGAGGTCCTCCGCGTCGTGCGGATCGCCCGTCAGCAGGTACGCCGTGCGCACCAGTCGGGTCCAGTGCGTCCTCACGAACGCCTGGAACTCCTCTTCCTCCTCGGCATGCATCCCGCATCCCCCTTCCACCCCACTGACCACCGTTTCCGCGAAATCGGTTGCCCGCCCGCCTCCGCGCCGCGCGACCGTCTCGGACCCCGGGGGTCACCAGGGGGTGGCGCGGGGCGCATCGGGCCGGGCGCGGGTGGCCCCCTAGGGTGAGGGCATGGAGTCTTACACGATCGGGCAGGCGGCCCGGCTGCTGGGCGTCAGCGTGGACACGGCGCGGCGGTGGGCCGACGCGGGGCGCTTCCCCACCCGGCGCGAGGGTGGCAGGCGTTTCGTGGAGGGGAAGGACCTGGCGGCGTTCTGCGTGGAGGTCGCGCAGGACGGGGACTCCGACGAGGAGTCCGCGTACACCTCGGCGCGCAACGCGTTCCCGGGGATCGTGACGGCCGTCAAGCTCGGCGACGTGGCCGCGCAGGTGGAGATCCAGGCGGGGCCGCACCGGCTGGTGTCTCTGCTGACACGGGAGGCCGTGGAGGAACTGGGCATCGAGGTCGGCAAGCGGGCCACGGCCCGGGTGAAGTCGACGAGCGTCTTCATCGACCGGCTGTAGCGAGCGGGACGGCGGTTTCCCGCCGCGTGGCTGTCGCGGGTACCTCGGCCGGCGGACACGGACAGGGGCGTGCCCCGGCTCCCTCGGGAGGCGGGGCACGCGGTGCGTCAGGCGACCGAGAGGGAGACCTCGGTCGACTTGACGAGGGCGACGACGGAGGAGCCGGCCGCGAGGCCCAGCGCCTCGACGGCGTCCCTGGTGATGGCGGCGGTCAGGTCGCCGCCGGCGACGGTGAGCTTCACGCTGGCCATGGCGGCGCCGGTGGAGAGCCCGGTGACGGTGCCGGGCAGCTGGTTGCGGATGCTGATGCCCGGGACCTCGGCGGTGGCGAGGGCCACCTCGGTGGCCTTGACCAGCGCGATGACGGGAGTGCCGGCCGCGAGGCCGAGGTCCTTCACGGCGTCGGCGGTGATGGCGGCGGTGATGTCCTGGCCGCCGGCCGGCCGGACGGCGACGGTCGCCATGGCATCGCCGGAGGTGACGGAGGTGACGGTGCCGGCGAGCTGGTTGCGGATGCTCAGGCTCATGATGGAACTGCCTCACTGGTGGTGACGAGCGGGCCCCGTGCGGAGAACCGGTGCGTCCGACCCCAGGCGACACGAACGGGGCCTTCCGGCCGCGGGGCGCGCCGCCGCCAGCCGGATGGCCGTGCGCGGACACCCGTATGCCGGGCGTCCGCTGACGGGTGGTCATCCGCCCGGGGCGGGACGGTCCCGGGGGCGACGTCAGGAGCGCGTCAGGGTTCGCCCCGGGCACGTCAGGGGGGCGTCAGGAATGCGTCATGGCCGGTTCCCGCCGGGTGCGGGCGGGCGTTCGATGGGAGGGCCGGGTACGTCGCCCGGCGGGGAAAGGGGACGCGATGCGGGTGGTGGTCGGGGTCAGCGGCACTCCGGCGGGTGCGGCGGCGCTGCACCGGGCCGCGGCGGAGGCCCGGCAGCGGGGTGCGGACCTGTGGACGGTACTGGCCTGGCAGCTGCCCGGGCGGGACCGGACGCAGCGGGACACCTGGCGGGAGGCGGCCGTGGCCCGGTTGCGGGAGATCCTGGACGAGGCCTTCGGCCCGGCCGGGCCCGGCGTGACCCTCGCGGGCCTGACGGCCGTGGGAACGCCCGGCGCGGTGCTGGTGGACGTGGCGCGGGCGCCGGACGACGTACTGGTGGTCGGCGCGGGGCAGCGGGGACCGCTGCGGCGCCTGCTGCGGCCGTCGGTGGCGCGGTACTGCGTGGCGCGCGCGGCCTGCCCGGTGCTGGTGGTGCCGCCCTCGCCGCTGCTGGCCGAGCTGGGTGCCGTACACCGGCGGAACGTGTGGGGGCTGCCGTTGGACGCGCGGGGGCTGGACGGTGTGACGTCCTGAGCCGGGTCTCCGGTCACCCGAAGGCGTCACCTGTGACGTTGTGCGGTCACCTGTGACATTGCGCCGCCACGGCACTGCGCCGACCGGGTGGCGGCGGGCGCGGCCCGGGAGCATCGTGGAGGTAGCTCCGGCACGCGCCCTCGGGGACCAGCCACCGGGAGGAGCCATGCGCCGTCTACCGGCCTCGCTCTTGGCAGCGCTCGCGCTCGTCGCGGGCGGACTGGGCGCGCAGGCGTCCGCCGCCCCCGCCGAGCCCGTCCCGCTGGGGACGACTGTCACACTGACCGGCCAGCGGTCCGAGAAGGTCGCCGTGACCGTCCTGAAGGTCGTCGACCCGGCCACCTCCTCCGACGAGTTCTTCACGCCCGACGAGGGGAACCGCTACGTCTCGGTCCAGTTCCGGCTCAAGAACATCGGGAGGGGCCCGTACCGCGACAGCCCGGTGAACGGCGCGACACTGGTCGACGCCCAGGGGCAGCAGTTCGACGCGGACGTCGTGGCGAAGACCACGGCCGGGCCGCGGCTGCCCGTCGCGCTGACCATCCCGGCCGGCAACACCGCGCTGGGCTACCTGACGTTCCAGCTGCCCGACGGCTCCAAGCCGGTGACCGTGCAGTTCGCGCTGAACAGCGGCTACGCCGAGGACGTCGGCGAGTGGAAGGTGACCGCTACGGGCACGGCCGCCGGCCCTGGCCGCGCGGTGGGCGGCGGGTGCCTGGCGACGACCCTCGGGGTTCGGTACTGAGCCGGTCCTGATAGACAAGGGTGGACAAACCACACCTTCCGTAGAGGACTGGACACACCATGAGGCACCGCAGGGTGGCCGATCTGATGACTCCCGCCTCCGTGAGCGTGCAGCGGGGCACCACGTTCAAGGAGATCGCGCGGCTGCTGGACGAGTACGGGATCACGGCCGTTCCCGTGGTGGACGACGGGAAGCCCGTCGGCGTCGTCTCCGAGGCGGACCTGCTGCGCCGTCACACTCCGGACGGCGAGCGCAGCAACGGTACGGGGGCCAGCACGGCCGAGGGCCTGATGACCAGTCCCGCGGTGGTGGCCCGGCCGGAGTGGAGCGCGGTGGAGGCGGCCCGCGTGATGGAGGAGCGGGGCATCAAGCGGCTCCCCGTGGTGGACGGCAGCGGCTTCCTGATCGGCGTCATCAGCCGCAGCGACCTGCTGCGGGTGTTCCTGCGGCGGGACCGGTCGATCCAGCAGGAGATCCTCGAGGACGTGCTGACCCGCACCCTGAACCTCTCCCCCTCCGCGCTCACCGTCGAGGTCGTCGACGGGCGGGTGACGCTGAGCGGGACGGTGGAGCGCAAGAGCCTGGTCCCCATCACCGTCCGGCTGTGCGAGAGCGTCGACGGCGTGATCGACGTGATCGACCGGCTGGGGTTCGAGCACGACGACACGTGAGGTCGCACCTTCCTGTCCGGCGCCCGCCCGCAGGGGCTGACGAACCTGCAGTTCGACATGTGACATTGCGGGTCCGCTGGACGGTCACCCGGGACTTCGGCTCCGGCGGGCCGTTCACCCTCACCGCGAAGGCCCGGGACGGCGTGCGCGTGTACCTCGACGGCGTCCGGAAGATCGACGCCTGGACCGACGTCAGCACCACCCGCACCGCTCCGCTGGAACCGCTCCCCGGAGATGGACCTCGCCGGCTACCACGTGTACCGGCGCAAGGCGGGCGGCACGGCCTGGACCCGGCTGACCGACACGCTCCGCACCACCACCTCGTACGTCGGCTCGCCACCCGCGACGGGCGCCGCCTACGCCTGCGAGGTCCGCGCGGTGGACAAGGCGGGCAACGTCTCGCCGGACAGCACCGACGCGAAGGTGACCACGGTGGACCGGACCGCCCCCGCGGCGCCGACCGGCCTGGCGGCCCGGGTGCGCGGCGGTGCCGTCGAGACCGACTGGACCCGCGCGAGCGGGGTGGCCTCCTACCGCCTCTCCCGCGCGTCCTCCGCGTCCGGCACCTTCACGCGGATCGCCACCCTGGCCCCCTCCGACGTGTTCCGCGACATCTCAGCCGACATCCACCGGCGCTGGTACTACCGGGTCCGGGCCGTGGACGCGGCCGGCAACGTCTCCGCGCACTCGGCCACGGCGGACACCGGCGCGCCGGACGTCACCCCGCCCGCCCGGGTCACCGGCATCACCGCCGCCGGCACGACGGCCGGCAACGTGGTCCGCCGGACGGCGAACACCGACGACACCCACCACTACCCGGTCTGGGGCGCGCCCCTGGGCCAGGAGGACCCGGACGGCCCCGCGAAGGTCACCGGCGCCTCGTACACGGACGCGGGCTCCTGGTGGGGCACGGCCCTCCACTACCGCGTCCAGGCCGTCGACCACTACGGGAACGTCTCGCCGGTCGCGACGGGCGGCCCGGCCACCCGCCCGCGCCCGCCGACCTGGCGCGTGGCGCGTGGCGCGTGGCGCGTGGACAACACCACGTACGACAGCGGAGTGCACAAGACGACCGGCACCCGGGCGAGTTGGACACCTCCGGCGAGCGGCGGCTACTGGATGGAGGTCTGGACGGTCGGCGCGTACGGGACCGTGGGCGAGAGCACGGAGTTCGACTTCGTCGTCGGCTGATCCGGCCCGGCGGGCGGGGTGAGCCGGTCGCTGAGCCAGGGCAGTGCGGACGGGTACATGCCGGTCCAGGTCCGGAAGTTGTGCCCGCCCTCGGGGACGACAAGCGTCTTCAGCCGGACCGGGGTGCCCGCCGCGGCGCGGGCGAACTCCTCGATGGCGCCCACCGGACTGTCGCGGTCCTGGCGCGAGGTGGCCAGGAACAGGGACACGTCGGCCTTGGTGCCCTTGACCAGCGCGAGGGGGCTGGTGCGGGCGCGCAGCGCGGCGTCCGGGATGACGTCCGGGTCCCCGGCGAGCGGGTCGGGGTCCAGGGCCACGCCCGCGGCGAAGGTCCCCGGGTACTGGAGCGGCAGCCGGGCGGCGCAGTAGCCGCCGGTGGAGATGCCCATGAGGCCCCAGCCCCCGGGGGCGGGCAGGGTGCGGAAGTGGCCGGCGACGAGTTCGGTGACGTCGTCGGCGAGCCAGGTGGCGTTCTTGCGCAGCGGGGTGTCGACGCAGTCGGTGTCGATGCCGCCGGGGTCGATGGTGGGCATGACGAGGAGGGCGGGGCGGGCGGTGCCGTCGTCGACGAAGCGCCGGTAGGCGTCGGGCATGCCGCCGTGTTCGAGCCAGGACTCGGGGGCGCCGGGGATGCCGTGGAGCAGCATGACCACGGGGTAGCGGGTGGTTCGCTGCGCGGGGTCGTCGTACCCGGGTGGCGTCCACACGAGGACTTCGCCGGAGAGGCGGGAGCGGGTGCCGCGGAAGTAGGTGCTGAGGGTGCCGGAAGCGCCGGGGGTGAACTGGGCGCGGCGGGCGGGGGGACCGGGCATGGAGGCGTCGACGGTGTCGGAGGCGTCGGTGCCGAGCAGGTCGTTCCAGGAGGCGTAGAGGCCGTAGCCGTTGTTCACCCAGGCCCCGACGGTGGCGACCGCGGTGAGCTGGCAGAGGGCGATCATGGCCAGCCGGCCGGTCCAGCGGAGCGGGCCCGGGCCGGGCACGCGGGCCCAGAGGAGGAGCGTGGCCAGCATCGCGAGCGCGGTGAGCACCGCGAGGAGCACGAGGAACGAGGTGCTGGTGAGTCCCATGGGTCACGTGTACCAAAGGTGTGCCGGGTTCTCCGGTTCCGTCCGGTGCCGTCGCGCGCCGTGACGGGGGTACGGGGTCCCCTTCCCGCCCGCCGTGACGCGGGTACGGGGTCCGCCCGGGCAAGGGGAGGCGTACGGGGTCCCGCCCGGGCAAGGGCCGGCGTACGGGGTCCCCGCCCGGGCGGGGGTTCAGGCCTCGGCCGCCGGTCCTCCGGTGGCCAGGACGGTCTCGACGGTGTCGGCCTCGGCGGGGCTCTTGTCCGGCCGGTGGCGGACGACGCGGGCGAACCGGAGGGTGACGCCGGCCGGGTAGCGGGTGGAGCGCTGGAGGCCGTCGAAGGCCACCTCGACGACCAGTTCGGGCCGAACGCGGACGGTGAACCCGCTGTCTTCGACGGCCAGTTCGCGCAGCCGGCCGGTCTGCCAGTGCAGCATCTCGTCGGTGAGCCCCTTGAAGGTCTTGCCGAGCATGACGAAGCCGCCGTCGGCGGCCCGGGCGCCGAGGTGGAGGTTGGACAGCAGGCCGGTGCGCCGCCCGTGGCCCCATTCGGCGGCGAGGACGACCAGGTCGAGGGTGTGGACGGGTTTCACCTTGAGCCAGGAGCGGCCGCGGCGGCCGGCGGTGTAGGCGGAGTCCAGGGCCTTGACGACGACGCCCTCGTGGCCGCGCCGCAGCGTCTCGGCCCAGAACTCCTCTGCGCTGCCGGCCTGTTCGGAGGGGTCTTCGACGACGAGGCGCCGGATGCGGGAGGGCTCGGGCACGAGGGCGTCGAGGCGGGCCTGTCTTTCGCGTACGGGCAGGTCGAGGAGTTCCCGCCCGTCTGCGGCGAGTACGTCGAAGAAGACGGGGGACAGCGGGAGCGCCTGCCGTGCGGCGGCCACGTCGACGCGTGACCCGACCCGGCTCGCCACCTCCTGGAAGGCGACGGGTCGGCCGCCGGGGCCGAGGGCGATGACCTCGCCGTCGAGGATGAACCGGTCGCCGGGCAGGTCCGCGGCGAGGGCGGCGACCTCGGGGAGCCGGGCGGTGATCTCGTCGAGGGAGCGGGTGTAGACCCGTACGTCGGCGCCGTCGCGGTGGACCTGGACGCGGATCCCGTCGAGCTTCTCCTCCACGCTGCACGGCCCGAGCGCCGTCAGGGCCTCGGCCACGGACTTGGCGGTGTGGGCGAGCATCGGCTGTACGGGGACCCCGACCCGCAGCGTGAACGCGGCCAGCGCGTCCGCGCCCCCGGCCAGTACGGCGCGCGCCACCCGGGGCAGCGAGCCGTCCAGCATGACGGCCCGCCGCAGCGCGTCGGCCGGGACGCCGGCGGCGACGGCCACGCCCTCCAGGGCGAGGGCGTCGAGCGCTCCCTGGCGGACCTCGCCGCCCAGCAGCCGCAGCAGGAAGGGCTGCTCGTCGGCGGTGGCGGCGCCCAGCAGTTCCGCGACGACGCGGCGGCGCCCGGCCTGCGCGCCGGCGCCGGAGACGGCGGCCAGGGCGGTGACGGCGGCGTCGACGTCCCGGACGGTGAGGGTGGGTTCCGGGGCGGGCGGGACGGGGTGGCGGAGGGTGGACCAGCCGACGCCCGGCCGGCCCTGGGGGAGGCGTCCGGCGAGGTAGGCGATGACGAGCGGGGCGTCGTCCGCGTCGGTGGCGGCGAACAGCCCGGCCAGCAGTTCCTTCTTCCGTGAGCGCGCCGAGGTCGCGGCGACCTCCCGCGACACCCGCGCCACCTCGGCCAGCAGCATGCGGCTCATCCTGCCGCGTGGGGGCGGGGGGCGCATCACGACGGCGGCAGGGAGACGGCGGCGGCGCCCCGCCGCGCGGCCGTGCGGGGGCGTTCCCCGGACTCACCCCCGGATTCGTACATGCATTCGAGCACCGGGGGTACGCTGGAACCATGCACGCGCACCTCCAGGGCTCGCTCTTCGACCAGACCGACGAGATCCGCCTCGGCCCGCTGACCGGGCTGCGGCGCACCGGGCTGGGCTCGGGAGCCTGGATCGACCACCTGCCCGGCTGGGTCAGCGGGGCGGACGCGCTGTTCGAACACCTGGCGGCGGAGGTCCCCTGGCGGGCGGAGCGGCGGCAGATGTACGAGCGCGAGGTGGACGTGCCGCGGCTGCTCGCCTTCTACGACGAGGAAGCCCCGCTCCCCCACCCGTCGCTCACCGAGGCCCGCGAGGCGCTGTCGGCGCACTACGCCGCCGAGCTCGGGGAGCCGTTCACCACGGCCGGGCTCTGCCTCTACCGCGACGGCCGGGACAGCGTGGCCTGGCACGGCGACCGCACCGGGCGGTCCTCGCGCGAGGACACCATGGTCGCGATCGTCTCCGTCGGCGACCCGCGCGACCTGGCCCTGCGGCCGCGGGGCGGCGGCCCCACCGCGATACGCCTCCCCCTGGGCCACGGCGACCTGGTGGTGATGGGCGGCTCCTGCCAGCGCACGTGGGAGCACGCGGTCCCCAAGTCGACGCGGGCGGTGGGCCCCCGGGTCAGCGTGCAGTTCCGCACGCGCGGGGTGCGGTGAGGCCGCCCGGGGCGCGGTGACGCCGCCCGAGGTGGCGCTCCACGGGACGCGGTGACGCGCACGGCGTGCGTCCGGCGTCCCGCGCACCGCCGTGCCCGGCCGGCTACGGGCGCCCGCCGCCCCGCACCCGCCGGGCGAGGAAGTCCCGTACCAGCCGCACGAACTCCTCGGGTTCCGCGGCGTGGATCAGGTGCCCGGCCGGTACGTCGGCCAGTTCGGCGTCGGGCAGGGCGCGGGCCATCTCGCGGATCCCGTCCTGCGGCACATGGCTGGCCGGGCCGCCGGCGAGCAGCAGGGCGGGGGCGCCGATGCGCCCCATCCGGCCCGCCCAGGCGGGGTCGGGCGTGTCGATCTGGGCCCGTACGGCGAGCACCATGTCCCAGTCGAAGTCCAGTTCGCCCTCGGGGCGCACGGGCGCCACCGGCTTCCGGGGCCGCGGCACCGGCACGTCCTCGAGGACCAGTGCGCGGACGCGCTCCGGCTGGTCCTGGGCCAACAGGTAGCCCACCACGCCGCCCATGGAGTGCCCGACCAGCACGACCTCGCCGAGCCCGAGGGCGTCGAGGAAGGCGAGCAGGTCGTCCCGCATCAGCTCCAGCGAGTAGGTGCCCGGGCGGTCGCTGCGGCCGTGGCCGCGCAGATCGGGGGCGTACACCCGCCAGGGTGCGGCGGCCGCGCCGCTCCCGGCGCCTTCCCCTGCCAGCGCCGGCGCGACCGTTTCCCAGTCGTCGGCGCCCTCCCCGGTGGCGTGCAGGAGGACCATCGCGGGGGCCTCCGGCGGGCCCCAGGCCGCGTACGAGAGCCGGATCCCCCCGACGCCCGTCATCCGGCGTTCTCTCATGCTCCTACTATGACCTGCCATGGACACGAGTGAGGCCGGCAGACGGCTGATCGACGGCCGCTTCGAACTGCTGGCACGGCTGGGCAGCGGCGGCATGGGCACGGTGTGGCGGGCCCGGGACATCTCCCTCGACCGTGAGGTCGCGCTGAAGGAGGTCCGGCCGCCCGACCCCGCGGTGGCGGAGGCCAACCCGGCGCTGGCGCGCACCCTGCGCGAGCGGGCGGTGCGGGAGGCCAGGGCGCTGGCCCGGCTCGCCGACCCCCATGTGGTCACCATCCACCAGATCATCGAGCCGGCCGACGGCTCGCACCCGTGGATCGTGATGGAGCTCGTGCAGGGCGGTTCCCTCGCGGACCGGCTGGACCGGGGCTCCCTGCCGGTGGCGGACGCGGTGCGGATCGGCCTGGACGTGCTGGCCGCCCTGCGCGCCGCGCACGCGGCCGGCGTACACCACCGCGACGTGAAGCCCGCGAACGTACTGCTGCGCCCCAACGGCGGCGCGGTCCTGACCGACTTCGGCATCGCCGCGCTGCGCGGCTCCACCAGCCTGACCGCCACGGGGGACCTGATCGGGTCCCCCGAGTACATCGCGCCCGAGCGGATCCGGGGCGAGGAGGGCCACCCGGCCTCCGACCTGTGGTCGCTGGGCATGATGCTGTACGTGTCGACCGAGGGCATGCACCCGCTGCGCCGGGCGACCACCATGGCCACCATGGTCGCGGTGCTGGAGGACCCGGTGCCGCCGCCGGTCCGGTCCGGCCCGCTGGGGCCCGTGGTGGCCGCGCTGCTGGTGCGCGACCCGGCCGCGCGGCCCGACGCCGAGCGCCTGGAGGAGCTGCTGCGGGCGGCCGGGGAGGCGGCCGGCGCGCCGACGGCGCCGGGCGGTCTCGGCGGCTTCGCCAAGCAGGACGCGCCCCCCGTGCCGCGGACGCCCGTGACCCCGGTGGCGCAGCCCGGGGTCGCTGCGGGGGCGTACGGGGCCTCCCCGTACGGGCAGGGCCAGTTCGGGCAGCCGGGGTACGGGCAGGGCCCGTACGGGGGCAGCCCGTACGGGTCGCCGACCCCGTACCCGCCCGTGTCCGCCCCCGGCGGGTACGGCGGCGCGCCCACCGCGCCGTCGCCGGTGCCCGCACCGCGGCCCCCGGGCGGCCGGCGGTCGGTGGTGCTGGCCATCGCGATCTGCGGGGCGCTGATCGCGGCGACCGTGGCGCTCACGCAGCTGATCCCGGACGGCAAGGACTCGAACGCCGGGGGCGGCGGGGGCCGGGCGACGGGCGGGTCGTCGGTGCGCCCGACGGTCCCGGCCACCACGGGCACCGACGACAAGGACGCGACGGACGGCGGGACCGGCTCGGGCGGCGTGGTGACCAAGGGCACCCTGCTGACCCCGGCGAACGTGCGGGCCGCCGTGGCCTCGTTCAAGGAGGCCGCGGGCACGGACAAGGTCGTCGAGATCACCATCTACGAGCAGTACGCGATGGCGGACATCACGCCCAAGGGCCGCAAGGGCGTGTACGACGACTACCGCTACGACATCGGCGGTTCGGCCCGCCGTACCGGCCCCGGCAGCACGCTGGACGCGGACGACGAGCCGATCGACCTGGCGACGGTCAACTGGGACGCCCTGCCGGGGCTGATCAAGCGGGCGGACTCGGAACTCGGCGTCGAGAAGCCCACCATGCGCTACGTGATCGTGGACCGGGGGCTGATCGACAAGGAGGCCACGATGCGGGTGTACGTCTCCGACGAGTACGGCGGCGGCTACCTGCAGGCGGACCTGAAGGGCAAGGTGCAGCGGCTGCTGCCGCGCTCCTGAAAACCGGTTGGTCCCGGCGGCCGGGCGGCCTACCGTCGCGCGTGATGGAGATGTCCTTCCGGAAGCTGCCGGACAACCAGCACGAGATCCTGGTCCGCGACCGCAGGGGGCCGGACGTCCGGCTGCCCGCCCAGCCGACCGGTCCGACCATGCCGCACGACCTGGTGCACGCCGTCGTCGAGTCCGCCCTCGGCCTCGACGACGGCTTCTGGGGCGCGGTGGCGCGCGGCGCCACCTTCCAGGGGTTCGAGCCCGTCGAGCCGTCGCGGCACCGCCGCTCGGGGCTGAAGGTGCTGCGGCGCGGCGGTGACGCGGTGCTGGCCGCGGAGCTGTCGGTGAACTGGGCGTACCGGGTGTGGTCGGGGCTGCCGACCTCGGGCCGGGGCGTGGGCCGCCCGCCGCTCGGCGAGGCCGAGCTGGCCCGTACCGGGGCGGCCCTGGACGAGGCGGCCGCCCGGTGGGCGGCCGTCCCCGAAGGCGGGAGCCTCGTCTGGCGCTGGTGACCCCATCCCGGTGGTCGCGGGCGGCGGCCGTGTCCTGACCTTTACATTCCGCCTGGCGTTGTCCTTTCGAGATCGATTCGCAACCCTGCCGCGCGCTCCGCTTCGCCTTCGCAGACGTCACATTCACAAGTGCCGTAGACCGAGGAGGGGCCAAGTGGAGCTCTGCACAAGGAAGTACGGGCAGGTGCTGGCGGTGACGCTGGCGGGCGGGCTGCTGGTGACGGGCTGCGGGGGCGGTTCCTCCGTGGACGGTCCGAACGGTTCGTACCAGCGGCCGCCGCGCTACGCCGCGCCCGAGAGCGGCGGCGTGACGGGCGGCGGCGCCACCGGCGGGGGTGCCCGCGCAGGCGGCGCGGCCCAAGGCGCGGCCCAAGGCGCGGCGCAGGGCACGACGGAGGGCGCCCGGGAGGGCGAGGACGACGGCCTGCGGCCGTCCGCTCCGCCCGCCGACTACCTGTCGACCTTCGGACTCGACGTGGACACGGCCGGGTACGGCTACGCCCGCCGGGCCCTGGGCCAGGGGCGGTTGCCGGACGCGGCGACCGTGCGCCCCGAGGAGTTCGTCAACAGCTTCCGGCAGGACTACCCGAGACCGCAGGGCGACGGCTTCTCGGTGACCGTGGACGGGGCGGCCACCGCGCAGCCCGGCTGGTCGCTGGTACGGGTGGGGCTGGCCACCCGGGACGGGGCGCCGGCGTCCGAACGGCCGCCCGCCGCGCTGACGTTCGTCGTGGACGTGTCGGGTTCGATGGCCGAGCCGGGGCGGCTGGACCTGGTCCGCTCCTCGCTGGCGCTGATGCTGGACCGGCTGCGCGACGACGACTCCGTCGCCCTGGTGACCTTCAGCTCCGAGGCGGAGACGCTGCTGCCGATGACCCGGCTGGCCGGCGCTCGCGAGCGGATCCGCACCGCCGTGGACGCGCTGCGGACCGCGGACTCGACGAACGTGGAGGCCGGGGTGGCCCGCGGGTACGACGTGGCGGTGGCCGGCCGGCGGGCGGGGGCGACGAACCGGGTGGTGCTGCTGTCCGATGCGCTCGCCAACACCGGGGCGACCTCGGCCGACGCCATCCTGGAGCGCATCGAGGGTGCGCGGCGCGCGTACGGGATCACCCTGTCCGGGGTGGGCGTGGGCAGCGAGTACGGTGACGAGCTGATGGAGCGGCTCGCGGACCGGGGCGACGGGCACACCACGTACGTCTCCGACACCGAGGAGGCCCGCACGGTGTTCTGCGAGCAGCTGCCCGCGCAGGTGGAGCTGCGGGCCCGGGACGCGAAGGCCCAGGTGGCGTTCGACCCGGCGACCGTGGAGCGGTTCCGGCTGGTCGGGTACGAGAACCGGAAGGTGGCCGACGGCGACTTCCGGAACGACGGGGTGGACGGCGGCGAGGTGGGGGCCGGGCACACCGTGACGGCGCTGTACGCGGTACGGCTGCGGGCCGGCGCCTCGGGGCACGTGGCGACGGCGACGGTGCGCTGGCTGGATCCGCGGACGCGGGCCCCGCACGAGGAGTCGGGCCGCGTGGAGGCGTCCTCGCTGGCCGCGCCCCTGTGGTCGGAGTCGGACCCGCGTCTCCAGGTCTCGGCGGTGGCGGCGTACCTGGCGTCGGCCCTGCGCGCCCGCTCGGGCGGCTGGGAGCCGCTGCCCGGCGCGGTGGCGCCCGCGGCGCTCGCGGGCCATGCGGAGCGGCTGGCACGCGGCACCGAGGACGAGGACGTACGCCGCCTCGCGACGGCGGTCCGCCAGGCCTCGTCGCTCCTCGGCTGAGCGGCAGCGCGCGCGTCCCCGTACGAGGTCCCTCGGGGGCCGCGGGAGGGGCCGCGCGGGGGTGCTGCCGGGGCCTTTGACCGAGCCTTGACCCGGGCGTCCGCGACGCGCCGCCCGGGCCTGGTCCGGAGGTGTCCCGCCCCAGGTCAGGGGCCTGTCGGGGGGCGCGGCGAGAACGTGGTCAGCCACATGCTCCCACCACCTTCTCCAAAGACCGGCTAGGCCTTATGGTGAGCCCGTCGCCGATCCGCGAATTCCAATCGCGGCTCCGCGTCACCCCGGCAGGTAGAGCCCCGCGTTCACCTGACCGCCCCTCTCGCTTTACCCTTCCTTTCCCACCCCAGCCATGCCTCGGTCGCATGCTGTACCACCGCCTTCGCACCATGACCAGGGTGCGGGGCACACTCCGACATCCGAAGGACCGAAGGGCCCGTGCCTGTACCCGTAGCCCTCACCGGCCGCATCGCGCGGCTGGAGCCCCTCGCACCCCACCACGCCCTCGCGCTCGCCGAGGCCGGTGCCGAGGACCGTACGTCGTACGCCTTCACTCCCGTGCCCCACGGCCTGGAGGCGGCTGAGCGGTATATCGACCATGCCCTCTCCGAACAGGCGGCGGGCCGGATGCTGCCGTTCGCGGTGATCAGTGCCGCGGACGGCCGGGTGGTCGGTTCCACACGCTTCCTGGAGCTGGACTACTGGAAGGGCCCCATGGTGTGGCCCTCCGTGCCGGGCGTGCCGTACGGCGATCCGGCGACGGCGGTGCCGGATGCGGCGGAGATCGGCAACACCTGGCTGGCGCCCCGCGCCCAGGGGACGGGGATCAACGCCGAGATGAAGCTGCTGATGCTGCGGCACGCCTTCGAGACCTGGGGTGTGCGCCGCATCTCGCTGCGTGCGGATGCCCGGAACACGCGGTCGCGGGCCGCGATCGAGCGTCTCGGGGCCACCTGCGAGGGCGTCCGCCGGGCGCATTCGCGGGGGCTGGACGGCGCGGTGCGCAGCACGGCCTTCTACTCGATCCTGGACGAGGAGTGGCCCGCGGTGCGGGCCATCATCGAGCTGCGGCTGGCCGCGGCGGCCTCCCCGGCCGCGCTGAACCGGGCGATCGACCGCGAGTGCCTGGGGCAGGACGGCGGCGGGGGCCGGCTGATCCTGGCCTGAGCCGCCCGTACGGCTCCACGCGAGCGGCCCGGCCCCGGGGATCTGGTCCCGGGGCCGGGCCGCTCGTGTACGGGGCGTCCGCGTACGGGGCGTCCGCGTAGGGGGCGCTCGTGTACGGGCCCGCTCGCGTACGGACCGCCGTGCGGCCTACGCGGCCGGCGGGGTCCACTCGTCGGCGAGGAGGCCCAGCACGAGTTCGTCGAGGAACTCGCCGTGCACCCAGGCCGCGCTGCGGCGCACGCCCTCGCGGATGAAGCCGTTCCGCTTGGCCGCGGCGATCATCGCGGCGTTGTCGGCCAGCGTCTCCAGCTGGAGACGGTGGAGACCGCGGACGGTGAAGCCGTAGTGGCAGAGCAGCCGGACGACCTCGCCGCCCAGGCCCCGCCCGCGGAAGGCGGGGCGCAGGGCGAGGCCGAGGTGGGCGCCGCGGTTGTGGAGGTCGACGTCCCAGAGGACGGCCTCGCCGGCCAGCTCGCCGGTGGCCAGTTCGACCACCGAGAAGCAGGCGTCCCGCTCGCCCGGGGGCCGTACGGCGTAGGGCGATTCGTCGTGCGCGGCGGGCCAGGGCACCCAGGGCCGGGTGTCGGCGCGTGCGTGGCCGGGGACGTCGTCGTAGAGCTCGGCGTGGAGCAGGGGCACGTCCTCGGCGTGCCGGGCGCGCAGCCCGGTCTTCTCTCCTCGTATCACCCGGTAGTTCTAGGCCGCCCGGCACGGGCCGGACAACCGAATTAGGGCCTGGCGGCCAGGGTCCGGCGGGCGTGGTCGCGGAAGGCGGCGACAGCGGGGTGGGCGCCGGTGCGCGGCCACGCGAGGTGGACGGTCACGGGTCCGGCGTCGGCGAGCGGGCGGTAGACGACGCCGGGGTGCGGGTGGCTGTGGCGGGTGGCGTCCGCCGTGACGCCCACGGCCTCGCCCGTGGCGATGGCCGTGAGCCATTCGTCGACGTTGGCGACCTCCAGGGCGGCGGGCGGGCCCGCGGGCCACAGCGCGTCGGTGGTGGCCGCGGTGGAACAGAGGACGACGGGGCGGGCGGCGAGTTCGGCGAGGGTGACCGCGTCGCGGTCTGCGAGGGGGTCGTCGGCGCACAGGGCGGCGATCCGCGGCTCCTGGTAGAGGGCGACGGAGGCGGTCCCGGGGTCGTCGGGGCGGACGCGGACGAAGGCGGCGTCGAGCTCTCCCCGGCGCAGGGCGGCCGCGGGGTCCTCGCCGCGGTGGACGCGGAGGGGGGTGGCGGGGTGGTCGCGGCGCCAGTCGCGCAGCAGGCGCACGGTGTGCTCGCCGAGCGCCGCCCAGGCGAAGCCGATCCGCAGGGGGCGGGAGCCGGCGGCGGCCTCGGTGAGGGCGTCGTCGAGCTGGTTCAGGATCCGGTGCGCGTGCTCGCGGAGCCGCAGGCCGGCCGGGGTGAGGTGCAGGCGGCGGGTCGTGCGCTCCACGAGGGTGGTGCCGAGGCGGCTCTCCAGCTGCTCCAGGGTGCGCGAGAGGGCGGGCTGGCTGATGTGGAGGGCGGCCGCCGCGCCGGTGATGGTGCCCTCCTCGCCGATCGCCACGAGGGCCCGCAGGTGCCGCAGATCCACATTCATGACCGCCAAGCATAAATGCCGCGCGAGAGGCATTTCCCTCGCCCGTGGCGGCTCGCCTAGCGTCGGGGCATGCGAATCCTCCTGATCGGCGCGGGCGGCACGCTCGGCTCCGCCGTCCACCAGACCCTGTCCGGCCGCGGCCACGAGGTGGTGACCGTCGGGCGTTCCGGCGGCGCCCTGCGGTACGACGTGACCGACCCGGCGCAGATCGCGGCGATGTACGCGGCGGCCGGCCCGCTGGACGCGGTGGCGAGCGCGGCCGGGGACGTCCCGTACAAGCCGGTGGGGAAGATGACCCCGGAGGACTGGACGGCGGCGTTCCGGGGCAAGGTGCTGGCGCAGTTGGAGCTGGTGCGGCAGGGCCTGGACGTGATCGCGCCGCGCGGTTCCTTCACGCTGATCACGGGGATCACGGCGCGCCGGCCGGTGCCGACCGCCTCGGCGGCGGCGATGGCGAGCGGTGCGGTCGAGGCGTTCGTCCAGGCGGCCGCCCCGGAGATCGCGCCGCGGCGGATCAACGCGGTCAGCCCGACGGTGTTCACCGAGTCGCTGGACGCGTACGGGGACTTCTTCCCCGGCTTCCCGCCGGTGCCGCTGGCCGAGGTGGCCCAGGCGTACGTCCGGACCGTCGAGGGCACGGAGACGGGCCGGGTGCTGGAGCTCGGACAGTAAGCCGCGCGGTGGGCTCGGGGCGCGTGGGGGCGGTGGGGGGCGGGCACCGCCGCCCCCACGCGGCTTTCGGGGCGGCGGTCAGCAGCCGAGGTTGCCGCCGGGGTCGACGCCCAGGACGCGGGTGAACCGCTGGTAGGCGTCGATGCGGCTCTGGACCTGCGCGGGGTTGCCGCCGTTGCATTCCAGGGAGCCGTTGATGGAGCGGATGGTCTCGCCGAAGCCGGCGCCGTTGACCATGGCCGCGTGGGCGGTCATGGTGCCCGGGCCGTTCTGGGTGTTCCAGTACCAGAGGGCGGTCTTCCAGGCCACGGCGGCGTCCCGCTCGACGAGGTGGGGGTTCGCGAGCAGGTTGATGCCCAGCGCGTCGCCGGCCGCCTTGTAGTTGAAGTTCCAGCTGAGCTGGATGGGGCCGCGGCCGTAGTAGGCGGCCTGACCCGCGGGGCAGCCGTAGGGCTGGGCGGCGTCGCAGTAGTGCGGGTAGTTGGCGGTGTTCTGCTCGACGACGTGGACGAGCCCGCCCGTCTCGTGGGAGACGTTGGCCAGGAAGGCGGCCGCCTCCCGGCGCTTGACGGTGTCGCTGCCGGTGTTGGCGAAGCCGGGGTAGGCGGCGAGGGCGGCTTTGAGGCCGGCGTACGTGTAGAAGGCGCTGCGGTTCGGGAACATCTCGTTGAACTGCGCCTCGGTGACGACGAATCCGGACGGGTCGACCGGGCCGGGGCCCGGATCGGTGCCGCCGCCGTCGCCGCAGGCGCCCTGGTCGGCCCAGACGCCCCAGGTTCCGGTGGTGCCGGGCGTCTCGCCCTGGGTCCACCACTTGGCGCCCCAGTTGCGGCCATTGTGGGAGACGGTGGCGCCGCCGGTGTAGACGGCGGAGGCGGCCCAGGGGGCGGCGCAGGGCGCGGCGGCGGATGCGGAGGCGGCGGGGAGGGCGATCGCGAGGGAGGCGGCGGCCGCGGCGATGGCGGTGACGGTGGCGAGGGCGGGGAGGAACGGCGCTCGGGACACGTAACTGCTCCTTGCGTGGGGGGAGTTGCCGTGGGGGGGCTGCCGCCCACTGAACCGAAATGGTCTGGACCTGTCAAGGTCTAGACCAGAAAGCGGAATCCCTCAACTCACCCTCACCGCAGCCGAGTTGAGCCCTCAGCCCTTCCATTCGATGGCGCAAGGATTTATTCACCTTAAATTTGCTTGATCAACAATCGGGTACGGCTTTCTTCGGCCGAATCCCCCGATCGCATTCGTACTGGTCAGCGCGCTGAAACGAGCACAACCTGCACTCAAACGGTCACAACCAGCGACTGAAACTGATGGTATGACCGGGCATCAGGCGCCGGGTTCGGCAAGACTCACGTCCGCAATCCGAATCCACACACAGGGAGTGTTCGAAATGCGGTCCATGACACGGGTCCTGGGGCTGGCTGCCACGACCACGGCGCTCACCGCCCTCACCGCGCTGAGCGGCGTCGCCCCCGCCGACGCCGCCCAGACCGGGGCGGCCCGCCTGTACGCGCCGTCCGCCCTGGTACTCACCCTCGTCGACGGGGACGACGTCGAGGAGGGAACGGTCCTGCGCGCCGTGACGCTCAGCTGCATGCCCACCGCCACCGGGACCCACCCGGACCCCTCCGGCGCCTGTACCGAACTCCGCGCCTCCAACGCGGCGTTCGACACCCTCGCCGCCACCGGTTCGGGTGCGATGTGCACCCGCGAGTGGCGTCCGCTCAGCGTGACGGCGGACGGCATCTGGGAAGGCACCCGGGTGTCCTTCCGGCACACGTTCGCGAACCGCTGCGCGCTTGAGCACAGCAGCGACGCGGTCTTCTCCTTCTGAGGCCGCCGGCCCGGCCCCCGCGAGGCCGGGCCCGCCTTCCGTGTCCCCGTTCCGGCCTCCCCGCAGGGGCGGGGACGCCACGCGGCGGCCGGTGCAGTGCGCACCGGCCGCCGCGTTCGCGTGTGTGGGGCCGAAGGGTCAGGGGTTGGAGCGGGAGCCCAGCTCGAAGAGCAGGTAGAGGAACGCCGCGAAGGCGTGCCCCGCGAAGAGGTAGGCGAACAGGCGGATCACGAGCCCCCGCGGGAACTTCGTTTCGACCCGGTCCCCCGTGGGCGCCCCGGCGGGCCCGGCCGCTTCCTGTGCCGCGGCGGCGGTGACGTTGTCCGGCATGGCGGTCTCCTCAGATCTTGGGCCGGGGCGTGCCGCCCAGGCACAGCCCGGCCAGGGCGCTCTGCAGCAGCGTGTGGACGAACAGCAGGTCGGAACCGCCCTGTTGGGCGGCGGCGATGCGATGGGGCGTCAGGGAGTCGAAGTGGGCGCTGTCGCCCGGCTCCAGGAGGTACTCGGTCTCGCCCAGGTGGAGGCGCAGCCGCCCGGTGAGCACGTACAGCCATTCCTCGCCCGGGTGGACGCGCACCAGCTCGCCCTGCGACCGCCCGTACGGGACGTGCACCCGCAGCGCCTGCATGCCGCGGCCGGAGCCGCCCGCCTGCCAGTACGTCCAGCCGTCCGCCTCGCGGGCCCCCGCTCCCCCGCCCCGCACGATCGGGTCGGGGGCGGCCGGGGTCTCGCCCAGCAGCTCCGAGACCGTCGTACCGTAGGTACGGGCGAGCCCGAGCAGCATCGGCAGCGAGGGCTGGCGCTGGCCGGTCTCCAGCCGTGACAGGTGGGCCGGTGAGAGCCTGGCCCGGGCGGCCGCGGCCTCCAGGGTCAGTCCGGTACGGCGGCGCAGCTCGCGCAGCTGCGGGGCGACGGCCGGAAGCTCTTCGGCCGGCGCGGCAGGGCCCTGGCCTGGGCCCTCTTCGGGGGCGGGTTCCATGCCCCGATTGAGCCAGATTGTTGCCTGCCCGGCAATCCTTCTTGCCTCTGAGGCAAAACGGCTCAGGCTTCGGACAGGGCCGCCGCGTCCAGGGCTGCGGTCAGCCGGTCGAGCCGCGCCTGGAGGTCCTGGATCTCCGCCAGTCCGTACCCGGTGGCCGCCGCGATCCGGCGGGGCACGGCCGCGGCCCGCTCCCGCAGCGCCGAGCCCGCCTCGGTCAGGTGGGCGGAGACCGACCGCTCGTCCTCCGTGCTCCGCTCCCGGCGCACCAGGCCGGCCGCCTCCAGCCGCTTGAGCAGCGGCGAGAGCGTGCCGGAGTCGAGGCGCAGGTGATGGCCGAGGTCCCTGACCGGCATCGGACCGCGCTCCCAGAGCACCAGCATCACCAGGTACTGGGGGTAGGTGAGGTCGAGGTCCTTCAGGATCACCCGGTACAGCCCGCCGAAGGCGCGGGAGGCGGCGTTGAGCGAGAAGCAGATCTGCCCGTCCAGCCGGAGGAAGGCCTCGTCGGGAACGTTCTCGGTCCAGTGCTCGCTCATGTGCTCCAGCTTACCTCGGGAGCCATTCAGTTGTGCACAACTGAATTGTGTGCTCTATTAGTGGCACGGCCGGACAGGCCGCCGCTCCCCGAGCCGCAGCCGGGGGGTGCCCACGCCACGAGAGGAAGCCCCCTGATGGACGCGCTGTACACCGCCGTCGCCACCGCCAACGGCCGCGAGGGCCGCGCCGTCAGCTCCGACGGCCAGCTGGACCTGCCGCTCGCGATGCCCCCGGCGCTCGGCGGCAACGGCCAGGGGACCAACCCCGAGCAGCTCTTCGCGGCCGGTTACGCGGCCTGCTTCTCCAGCGCCCTGGGCCTCGTCGGCCGACAGGCCAAGGTCGACACCAGCGAGGTGTCCGTCACCGCCGAGACCTCCATCGGCCAGGACGGCAGCGGCTTCGGCCTCGCCGTCACCCTCCGCATCGAGCTGCCGGAGGCCCTGGAGGGCGAGACCGGCACGCTGCTGGTCAAGCAGGCCCACGAGGTGTGCCCCTACTCCAAGGCGACCCGCGGGAACATCCCGGTCGAGCTCGTCATCGAGTAGGGGACACGGGCCGGCGCCCCACGCGCCGGCGACCCCCGCCCGCGGGCCCGCCGTCGCACGACGAGCGGGCCCGCACGGCGTCCCCCGTCTCACGCCCCCAGCTCGGCCAGTACCTTGAGGACGTCGTCCACCGACTCGGGCCGGGCGGGGAGCAGCGGGAGCCGCACGTCCGCGGTCGGGATGCGGCCCTGGGCGTGCAGCACCCCCTTGACGACGGCCGGGTTGGGCTCGGCGAAAGCGGCGGCCGAGAGGCGGGCCAGCCGGTGTCCCAGCTCCCGGGCCCGCCCGGCCTCCCCCGCCCGCCAGGCGCCGGCCAGCTCGACGAAGCGGGCGGTGGCCAGGTGCGCGGAGGCGAGGACCGCGCCGGCCGCACCCAGGGCGAGCAGCGGCGAGGTGAACACGTCGTCCCCGGCCAGCACGGCGAACCCGGCCGGCGGGTCGCCGAGCAGGTCCACGGTGTCCTGGTCGATGCCGCCCGCCGCGTACTTGACCCCGGCGACGCCCGGGATGCGCCCGAGTTCCCGCAGGGTCGCGGCGTCCAGCGGGCGGCCCGTGCGGTACGGGATGTGGTAGATCACCAGCGGCACCGGGCTCGTCGCGGCCAGCCGCGTGAAGTGGGCGACCACACCCTCGGGCGAGGGCCGGGCGAACGAGGGCACGGTCACCAGGGCCGCCGCGAGGTCCGGCCACCGGGCCAGCCCGGCCAGCGCCCGCTCGGCGGACCGGGTGTCGGACCCGCCCGCGCCGACGGTCAGGGGGACCCCGCGCTCGCGGCAGACCCGGGCGCACAGGTCGACCACGGCCGACCGCTCGCCGTCGTCCAGGGCGGCCGCCTCGCCCGTGGTGCCCAGGGCCACCAGCCCGGCGGCCCCCTCGTCGAGGACGGCGTGGGCCAGCGCCTCCAGCGGGCCGAGGGCGATCCCGCCGTCGGGCGCGAACGGGGTGACGAGCGGTACGTGGATCCCCTGGGGGAAGAAGTCGAGTGCCATGCCCCGAGCCTCGCCCCGACCGAATGCTCAGGTCCAGTTCGCATTTCTGAGGCAAAACGTAAGCTGTACTGATGCTCGACGTACGCCGCCTGCGCCTGCTGCGCGAACTCGCCCTCCGCGGCACCATCGCCGCCGTCGCCGAGGCCCTGGCCTTCACGCCCTCGGCCGTCTCCCAGCAGCTCACCGCCCTGGAACGCGAGGCGGGGGTGCCCCTGCTGGAGCGGACCGGGCGGCGGGTGCGGCTCACCCCGGCCGGCGAGAACCTGGTGCGCCACGCGGAGGCGGTGCTGGAGCGCCTGGAGCGGGCGGCCGCGGAGCTGGCGGAGGTCCGGCACGGGCCGGCGGGCCCGCTGCGGATCGGCGCGTTCCCCACGGCGACCCGGTCCATCGTGCCCGCCGCCCTGGCGGAGCTGGCCGTGCGGCACCCGAACCTCGAACCGATGGTCTCGGAGATCGACCCGGCCGGGGTGGCGCACGCCCTGCGGGCCGGCGACCTGGACGTGGCCCTGATCCACGACTACGACTTCGTGCCGGCGCTGCGGGAGCCGGGCCTGGACACCGAGCCGCTGTGCGGCGAGTCCATGTACCTGGCCACCCCCACCCCCGCCGCCGCTGCCGGGGCCGCCGCCGCAGCCGTGCCGGCGGAGGCCAGGCTGCGGGTGCTCGCGCACTGGCGGGACGCCGCGTGGATCACGGCGACGCCGGGGACGCTGTGCGAGGCGGTGACGGTGCGGGCGTGCCAGGCGGCCGGGTTCTCTCCCCGGGTACGGCACCGGGTGGACGAGTTCGGCACCGTACTGGCCCTGGTGGCCGCGGGCCAGGGCGTCGCGGTCGTGCCGCAGCTCGGGGTGGTGGACCCGCCGGCGGGCGTGGCGCTGGCCCGGCTGCCGGTGCGGCGCCGCACCAAGGTCGCGTACCGCAGCGGCGGGGCCGCACACCCGGGGGTGGCCGCGGTGACGCGGGCGCTGCGGGCGGCCGTGCCGGAGGGGCTGGCGGCCGGGGAGGAGGAGCCGTAGCGGGCCTCGCCGGACGCGGCCGGGGGTGTCAGGCGGCGGCCGGGGGGATGTTCTGGTTGAGGTGGAAGAGGTTGTCGGGGTCGTAGTGGGCCTTGAGGCGGCGCAGCCGGTCGTACTTCTGCGGTCCGTAGGCCTGGCGCACCCGGTCCTCACCCTCGTTCATCAGGAAGTTGACGTAGACGCCGGTCTGGTGCGGGGCGAGCGCGGACCAGAACTCCCGGGCCCACTCCCGCTCCTCCTCGAAGCCTTCGGCGTCCTCGGTGATGGCGTTGAGGTTGACGGTGTGGCCGGCGGACCGGCCGGTGAAGGCCGTCTCGTCGTCGCCGGTCCGGGCGACGGCCCCGCCGAGCTGGAAGATCGGGAAGCTGGTGAACGGGGAGCGGATGCGGGCGGCGTGCTCGGCGACCACGTCGACGACCTCGTCGGTCAGCCGGGCCACGTCCAGCGCCTTGAAGTAGTACCAGCGGCCGTGCGGGAAGGAGGGGTCGAACATCGCCTGGTGGGCGGTGAAGGGCTTGGGCACGCAGAGGTCCAGCAGCGGGGCCTGGGCGCGCAGCGGCCGCAGGACGCGCTCGCCCTCCTCGACCGGTCCGATGTGGCAGCAGACGACCATGACCACGGGCGCGCCGTGCAGCTCGGGCGGGATGAAGGGCAGGGGCGGGGCCTTGCGGTGCATGACGACGGTGGTCAGCGCGTCCGGCACGTCGGTGATCCAGTCCCGGTAGAAGCGCAGCAGGGACGCGGACCGCTCCATGGGCCAGATCAGGGGGCCGGCCAGCACCTCGGGGCCGACGGGGTTGAGCCGGAAGGTGAACTCGGTGACCACGCCGAAGTTCCCGCCGCCCCCGCGCAGGCCCCAGAACAGCTCGGCGTTCCGGTTCTCGTCGGCGGTCACCAGGGTGCCGTCGGCCGTGACCAGGTCGGCCGAGAGCAGCTGGTCGACGGTCAGCCCGTACGCGCGCATCAGCCAGCCGATGCCGCCGCCGAGGGTGAGGCCCGCCAGGCCGGTGTGGGTGACCACGCCGGCCGGTACGGCCAGGCCGAACGCCTGGGTCTCGTGATCGAGTTCGCCGAGGAGTACGCCGGCCTGGGCGCGGGCGGTGCGTTGCTCGGGGTCGACGCGGATGCCGCGCATCGGGGAGAGGTCGACGACGATGCCGTCGTCGCACGCGGAGTGCCCGGGGAAGCTGTGGCCGCCGCCGCGCACGGCGACGGGGAGTCCGGCGGAGGCGGCGAAGCGTACGACGGTGATCACGTCGGCGACCCCGGCGCAGCGGGCGATGAGGGCGGGGCGGCGGTCGACCGCGCCGTTCCAGATCCTGCGGTCCGTCTCGTAGGACGGGTCGTCGGGGCGCACGAGCGGGCCCCGGAACTCCTTGGCGAGGGTGTCGTACGCCTCGTCGATGACCTTCGCCGCCGTACCACTGTCCGTACTCATGGCCACGCCTCGCACACCCGATGGGAAGGGCCCTTCCCAGCATGGCACAGTGGGTCCGCCCGGGGGCCCGCGGGCGGTCGGGCGACGGGCTCGGGCAGGGGCCGGCCGGTCTCCGGCAGGGCCGTGAGGGCGGAGAGCCGTGCCGGCCGGCCCCGGGGGTTGGGCTGGCGGGGTGCCGGTGGACGGGAAAGGCGGTTGCTTTCCGTCGTTGTCTGTCCGATTCCCCTTCGACATCGGGGAGTTGAGGGCCCTCACCTCTGGCCAAGGGTTACCGTCCGCCGGTGACGGACAGCAGAGACACTCCCCCGATATCCCTCGCCCCCGCCGGGGCAGGCACGTCCTCCGCACCCGCCGGCCGCCGCGGTACGAGCCGCCGCGGCCTGCTCCGTGCAGCCGTGGCCGGCACCGCGGTCGCCGGCGGCGGCCTGACCCTCGGGGCGCTGCCCGCGGCCGCCGCGCCGGCGGGCTCCGGCCCCCGTCCCGGCACGCCCGCCGAGGCCCTGCGCGAGCTGGCCGCGGGCAACCGGCGCTGGCGCGCGAACCGGCAGCGCCACCCGCACGAGTCGCCCGCGGTGCGCCGCCAACTGGTCTTCGGACAGGCCCCGTTCGCCGTGGTGCTGGCCTGCATCGACTCCCGGGTGCCCCCGGAGCTGGTGTTCGACCAGGGGCTGGGCGACCTGATGACCGTACGCTCGGCCGGCGAGGTGCTCGACGAGGCGGTGCTCGGCAGCGTCGCGTACGGGGCGCTGGAGCTGGAGGTCCCGCTGGTGCTGGTGCTCGGGCACCAGTCCTGCGGCGCCGTGAAGGCGGCCGTGCACGCCGACGAGACCGGCGAGCGGCTGCCGGCGCACATCCAGTACCTGGCGGACCAGATCCGGCCGGCCATCGACCGCACGCAGCACGGCGAGGCGCGGGTCGACGCGACGGTCACGGCGCACGTACGGCTGGTCCGCGACCGGCTCAGGTGCGAGCCGGACCTCGCGGAGCGCATCGCGGCGGGGAGGCTGGCGGTGGTCGGCGCCCGCTACGAGCTGCGCGACCAGGCCGTACGCCTCGTCTCCTAGGGCCCGCCCGCGGAGCCGGCCGGGGCCGCGCGCGTCGCCGCGCGTCTCCGTACGGGCGCGGGCCGCCCGGCGGCCCCTGCGCGCGGGTCCTCGCGCTCAGGGGCCGCTGATGATCCAGATGATGGCCACGGTGCGGGTGTCGGAGATCACCCGGTACAGCACGGTGACCAGGCGTCCGGTGTCGGTGGCGGGGCCCGCCAGCACGCGCCGGAGCTCGGCGCTGGCGACGGGTTCGGCGGCGCTGTCCGCGCGCGGGTCGTCGGCCAGCCCCTTGAGCGCGCGGTAGAGCGCCTGGCGTTCGCCCGGGGTGAGTTCGGCGACCTCGCGGTTGAGCCGCTCCGGCAGGAGGATGTGCCAGTCGCTCAACGGCCCCCCTCACCGAAGCCGGGCCCGTCGAAGCCCGCGCCGTCGAACTGTGCGAAGAACTCGTCCAGGCCGCTGGCCTTCTCGCTGCCCTCCAGCGACGCGCCGATGGCCTCCGCCACCTCGGGGCGGGCCCGGAGGGCCCAGACGTGCCGGTACTCGGTCAGCACCAGCGGCACCTCGTCCAGCCGCGCTGCGCCGAGGCGCGCGTCGAAGGCGGTCAGGTCGGCCGGGGAGACGACGGCGAGCGCGGCACGCAGTTCGGCGATGCTCTGGGGCCCCTCCCCCGCGGCGAGGCGGTACGGATCGCCCAGGGTGCGGGGCGGGGTCTCGTGGGGCAGCGCGCTCATATGGGGTCCTCCGTCCGTCCTACCCCACGGTACGCGCCCGTTCCCTCACCGGGGAGGGCGCCGACTGGGGTTCCGTACGAGGGTTCCTACCCGTTTCCGCACCCGGCCGGAACGCGCGGCGGCCCTCCGCCCGGAGGATTCCGGAGGAGGGCCTGCACGCGTGGTGCGGTGTCCCGGTGGGGGGACGACTACTCGACGATGCCGGACTTGGCGATCGTGACCTTGGCGGCGAGGCGGCCGCTGCCGGAGCCGAGGCCCTCGATCTTCTTCACGAGGTCCATGCCCTCGACGACCTCGCCGAAGACGACGTGCTTGCCGTCGAGCCAGTCGGTGACGATCGTGGTGATGAAGAACTGCGAGCCGTTGGTGTTGCGGCCGGCGTTGGCCATGGAGAGCAGGCCCGGGCGGTCGTGCTTCCGGTCGAAGTTCTCGTCGGCGAACTTCTCGCCGTAGATGCTCTTGCCGCCGGTGCCGTTGCCCGCGGTGAAGTCACCGCCCTGGAGCATGAAGTTGGGGATGACGCGGTGGAACGAGGAGCCCTCGTAGCCGAAGCCGTGCTGACCGGTGGCCAGCTCACGGAAGTTCTGGGCCGTCTTGGGGACGACCTCGTCGTACAGCTTGAAGACGATCCGGCCCGCCGGCTCGTCGTTGATGGTGATGTCGAAGAAGACGTTGTTGCTCATGGGGCCATCCTCACATCTTCCCGGCGCAGGATTCACGTCGGGCCGCCATTCGGCTGATTCCCCGGGCCCGCCCCGCCCCGCCCCGCGGGCGGGGAGGGCGGGCCCGGGGTGCACGGGTCCTCAGAGCGCCGGGTAGTCCGTGTAGCCGCGGGCGTCGCCGCCGAAGAAGGTCGCGGCGTCCGCGGCGTTGTACGGGCCGCCCGTGCGCAGCCGCTCCGGCAGGTCGGGGTTGGCCAGGAAGAGCTGCCCGAAGGAGATCACGTCGGCCAGTCCCTCCTCGACCAGGGACAGTGCCCGGTGGTCGGTCGGGCCCTCGGTGGCGGGGTTGAGGACGAGCACCCCGGGGAACTCGGCGCGCAGGGCCCGCGTCACCTCCCGGCTCTCCGGCGAGCTCTCCAGGACGTGGAGGTAGGCCAGGCCCAGCGGGGCCAGCTGCTTGAGGAGCAGCAGGTAGGTGTCGCGCGGCTCCGGCTCGTCGATGTCGTTGTAGACGTTGCCGGGCGAGAGGCGCAGGGCGGTGCGCTCCGGGCCGATCTCGGCCGCGACGGCCTTGACGGCCTCGACCGCGAAGCGGATCCGGTTCTCCGGCGTGCCGCCCCACTCGTCGGTGCGGAGGTTGGTGCCGGGGGCGAGGAACTGGTGGATGAGGTAGCCGTTGGCGCCGTGGAGTTCGACGCCGTCGAAGCCCGCGTCCACGGCGTTGCGGGCCGCAGCCGCGAAGTCGGCGACGGTGGCCCGTACCTCGTCGGACGTGAGCTCGCGCGGGGTGACGAAGTCCTTGGGGCCCTCGTGCGTGTACACCTGCCCCCGCGCGGTCACGGCGGAGGCGCCGACGGGGGTGAGGCCGTCGGGCAGCAGGTCCGGGTGGCCGATCCGGCCGGTGTGCATGATCTGGGCGAAGATCCGGCCGCCGCGGGCGTGCACGGCCGAGGTCACCTTGCGCCAGCCGGCGATCTGCTCGGCGGTGTGCAGGCCAGGGGTGTCCGGGTAGCCCTGGCCCACGACGGAGGGCTGCGCGCCCTCGGTGACGATCAGCCCGGCGGAGGCGCGCTGGGCGTAGTACTCGGCGGTCAGCTCGCCGGGTACGCCGTCCCCGCCGGCGCGGCTGCGGGTCATCGGGGCCATGGCGATGCGGTTGGCGAGCCGGACGCCGGACAGGTCGATGGGGTCGAAAGCGGTGGTCATGAGTCGCCTCGCAGAAAGATAATGGGTCGACCAAGTAATGCCGTCGGGAGCCACTGTAACTCATTCATTGGCCGACCAAGGTAAAATGTGGGGAGCGAGTCCGAACCGCCAGGGAGCGATCATGAACACCGCCGCCGACACGGGCGCGACCTCCGGCTGTACCGCGGCGCCCGGCGCCGAACTGGAGGGGCCGGTCAGCCACGCCGTGAGCCGGGTGGCCCGGCTGCACCGCACCGCGGCGGGCAAGCTGCTCAAGGAGCTGGGCCTCTACCCCGGCCAGGAGTTCGTGATGATGCACCTCTGGGACAACGGCCCGGTGCGCCAGTCGGAGCTCATCAAGGCCGTGGGTCTCGACCCGTCCACGGTCACCAAGATGCTCCAGCGCCTGGAACAGGCCGGGCACGTGCGCCGGATGCCGGACCCGGCGGACCGGCGTGCGGCCCTGGTGGAGGCCACCCAGGCCAGCTGCGGGCTGCTCCAGGAGGTGCGCGACGCGTGGCGGCGGCTGGAGGAGCTCACGCTGCGCGGCCTGGACGAGGGCGAACGCGCCGAGTTCCTCCGGCTGTTGGACAAGGTGGAGGGCAGCCTGTGCGCGGAGGCGGCGGACGGTGCCGCGTGTCCAGGGGCCGCCGGGGAGCGGTGAGACGACACGCCACCGGCCACGGAGCGGGGGCGACGACGCGGCCGGGGCGGGGTCGGCGAGGCGCCCGGGGCGGGGTCGGAGCGGGTGCCGCGCCAAGGGCCGTGCCAGGGACCCGCAATTCGGCGGCGCCGGGCCTCCGGAGGCTCCTAGTGCTGTGACCGCAAAGGTTCACCGTCTCGCGACGCCCGGCACGGCACCTCGCTGCATTGTCGGACCACGCAGGTACGTCCAGTACGAGCCGTGGCCCTCCGCCTTGCGATGCACCGCACCGGACGCCGCGACCCCGGCAGACCTTTCCGGCCACAGCACTAGGCTGACCGGATGACCCATGTGATCGTACTCAACGGCAGTTCCAGCGCCGGGAAGTCGGGCATCGCCCGCTGCCTCCAGGCCGTGCTCCCCGACCCCTGGCTGGCCATCGGGGTGGACACCCTGATCGACACCCTGCCGGCGGCGATGCGCGAGGGCGGCCTCGGCATCGGCTTCGGGGAGGACGGCGAGGTCAGCGTCGGGGCGGGCTTCCGCGACCTGGAGCAGGCCTGGAACACCGGTGTCGCCGCGATGGCCCGCGCCGGAGCACGGATCATCGTGGACGACGTGTTCCTCGGCGGTGCCGCGTCGCAGGCGCGCCTGCGCGACCTCCTCAAGGGGCTGGACGTGCTCTGGGTGGGCGTGCACTGCGACCCGGAGGTCCTCGGCGCCCGCGAGATCGCACGCGGCGACCGGGCCCCCGGCATGGCCGCCACGCAGCACCCCCTCGTCCACCGGGGCGTCACCTACGACGTGGAGGTGGACACCACCCGGACCGAGGCCCTGGACTGCGCCCGGACCATCGCGGCCCGCGTCACCGGGCCGGCGGTGACCGGCTGACCGGCTGACCGGATCCCCGCCGGGGAGAAGGGGAGCGCCTCACGCGGGCCGGCCGAGGCCCTCCGCCGTGGCCGCCGCCATGCCGTCCGGGTTGTCCAGCATGATGTTGTGCCCGCAGTCCGCGACCGGGACCACCGCGACCCCGGCCGCGGCGAGGGCGTCGGCCCGGTCCGGGGCGCCGTCGGCCTCCGGGTGGAGGAAGGTCCGCGGCACGTCGAGGTCCACCAGCAGCTCCCGCATGGTGGGCCGGGTGCCGCCGGCCAGCCGTACGGCGCTGCGGTGCAGGGCGGTACGGTCCGTCAGCCGCATGGTGGACCACCAGTGGCCCCCGGCCCGGTCGCGGACCTCGGCCCAGCCGCCGGCCAGGAACTCCGCCTCGGTGTACGCGGCGATGCCACTGCTCCCGGCGGTGCCGGGGGCGGGCGGCAGCGGGTCGAGGTTCGCGTCGACCAGCACCAGTCGGGAGACCAGGCGCGGGTGCCGGGCGGCCAGGACGATCGCCACCGAGCCGCCCATGCTGTGCCCGACCACCTGGGCGTCCGCCACCCCGGCCGCAGCCATGGCGGCGGCCACCGCGTCGGCGTGGTCCTCCAGCGCGTACCCGAACCCGGCCGGGCGGTCGCTCAGGCCGTGGCCCATCAGGTCGACCAGCAGGGACCGGTGGCCGGCGAGCAGTGGATGGTGCGCGATCTCGTTGAAGTACGCGGAGGTCGCGCCCAGTCCGTGCAGCCAGACCCGGACCGGCTCGCGGCCGGGGAACTCGGTCCAGCGGATCAGATCGCCCTCGGGGGTCACGGGAGTCGAGCGCACGGCCTGCCTTTCACAGGGGACGGGCAGGCCATCCCAGCGCCCCCGGCCGGCTCCGTCAACCGGGTTTCGCCGTCCGGATTCCGGTGCGCGGCCGGGGCGCCGGGCCCTGCGGGCTCGTGCGGCGCGTCAGGAGAGCTTGCCGTCGTAGTCCGGCAGCTTGAAGGTCCGCTCGGCGTGGCCGCCGACCAGGTCGCTCGACTTGTTCCCGATGTTGGCGATGATCGTGTACCCGCGGGCCTCGATCTCGGCGCGCTTGGCGGTCTTGTAGGTGCTGACCTCCTCGAACAGGTCCGGCAGGTCCCGCACGTACAGGCCGGTGACCGGGTAGCCCACGGTCTTCAGGTTGTAGAGCGTGGGCGAGTAGACGATGCCGGGGCGGGCGGTCACGAAGAAGACGGCGGCACCGCGGGAGTGGGCGTACGCGACCAGGTCGCGGACCCGGGAGATGGCCGGGGTCGGCCAGGTCCAGAAGTAGTGGAAGTCCGTCTCCAGCGAGGAGTTGTCGATGTCGAGGACGATCGCCGGCTTCTCGCCCGCCGGGGACGCGTCGAGGCGCTGCTGCACGTACGGGCGGGCGACGTCGACGACGGCGCCGACGTCGCGCAGCCAGGCGTTGTAGTCGATGCCGAGGATGGCCGCGTTGCCGCCGGGGGCACTGGCGAGCGGTGCGGCGGCTATCACGGCCGGGGCCTTGGCGGGGGCCGGGGCGGCCTGGACGGGGGCGGCCGAGACGATCAGGGCGGCGGCAGCGGCGGCCGCGGTGGCGGCGGCGGCGGTCGTGCGGGCTCTCAACATGGCCTTGGGCATGGGGGGTTGCTCCTTGGACGCGACGGCGGCCTGGCGGGGCCGCTGGACATGACATGTTCACGCCCAAGATGGACCGGGCGCGCCCCCATGTCTACTGGTCAGTAGGAAATTGCCGGTGTCCGCCGCGTGAACCGGTGACCGCCCCGGAGCGCCGTCCGTTCAGCATTCCGCCCCACCGTCACCACCCGTCCGGGACAGGGCCGTTCGGGACGGCGGTGCCGTACGGGCCGCGGCCAGGCCGTACGGGCCGCCGGCTCCTTATGCGCCGTCGACCGGCCGTACGGCCCGTCGGCCTCCCGCGTGATCCACCGCCCCGACCGGACACGCCGCCGCCCGCCCGCATGCGCCGCCGGCCGGCCCCTCAGGGCCGGTACCGCAGCGGATGGTCCTCGGGCACCTCGACCACCGCGATCCGCACCCCGTCCGGGTCGGTGATCCACATCTCCACGAGCCCCCACGGCTCGCGCACCGGGGGCCGCAGCACCTCGACGTCCCGGGCGCGCAGCTCCTCGTACGCGGCGGCGCAGTCGGCCACCTGGAGCCAGAGCCGCAGCCCCGGCGCCGGGCCCTCTGCCGACCGCCCCGACACCTCCAGGAAGCCGCCGCCCAGGAAGTACACCGTGCCCCGCTCCTCGCCGGTGCCGAACTCGCGGTACACGGCGAGGCCGAGCGCACCGCCGTAGAAGGCGCGGCTGCGGGCGGGGTCACGGGGCGTCAGCAGGATCCGGCTGCTCAGTACGTGCATGTGTCCTCAGCGTAGTGAGCGCAGCCGGGCGGGGACGGGAGCCCGGGGCACCAGGGTGAGTCCGGTGAACGGGCGGCCCATCGGGACCTCGGGCTCGATCCGGAACCGCCGGGCGAGCACGGCCAGCAGCAGCACCGCCTCCACCATCGCGAAGCGGGCGCCGAGGCAGGCACGCGGGCCTCCGCCGAAGGGGAACCAGGCGCGTTCGTCGGCTTGGTCCTCGCTGCCCGGCGTCCAGCGCTCGGGGCGGAAGGCGTCCGGGTCGGGGAACCAGCGCGCGTCCCGGTGCACCGACCACTGGCTGCACCACACCGAGGTGTCCGCCGGCACCGGGCGGCCGCCGAGGGTGGCCCCCTCCCCCGCGATCGCCGTGATCAGCCAGATCGGCGGGTAGAGCCTCAGGGACTCCTTGACCACCTGCCGGGTCCAGGGCAGCCGTGCGTAGTCGTCGTGGCCCGGCAGCCGGTCGCCGAGCACCTCCGCCAGCTCCTCCTCCAGCCGCTCGCGCGCGGCGGGGTTCCGGGCGAGGAGCTGCCAGGCCCAGGTCAGCGTGGTGGAGGTGGTCTCGTGGCCGCCGATGTAGAGCGTGATGGACTCGTCGCGCAGCTCCTTCCCGGTGAGCGGCAGCCCCCGCTCGTCGCGGGCCGCGAGGAGCCGGCTGAGCAGGTCCTCGCGCTCCTCGCCGGCCGTCGCGGCGGCCCGGTGGGCCGTGATCACGCGGGCGATCTCCTCGTCGAGCTGCGCGACCGCGGCACGCATCCGGCGCCGGCCCGGGGTGGGGACCCAGGGCGGCAGGAAGACGGTGACGCCGCGCAGCTCCGCGCCGAGTTCGCGCTGGGCCACGGCCATCGCGGCGCCGATCGCCTCCTCCCGGCCGCCGGTCTCGGTGCCGAAGAGGGTGCGGACGGCGATGCGCTGGGTGAGGGCCGCCATCTCCTTCTGGACGTCGATCCGAGCCCCGTCGCGCCAGCCGCGGGCCACCGCCTCGGCGCAGTCGATCATCGTGGCGGCGTACGCCTTGACCTGCCGGGGCCGTACGGCGGGCTGCACCAGCGCCCGCTTGCGCCGCCAGTCGGCGCCGGTGCTCAGCACCACGCCCTCGCCCAGCAGGTGGCGGAAGGCCCAGCCGAGCTCGGGCGGCCGGAAGGTGTCCTCGACCGCGCCCATCAGCTCCACGACGTGCTCCGGTCGGGACACCAGCAGGTTGCGCTGCGGTCCGAGGGCCCAGGGGACCCAGTCGCCGTGCCGGTCGCGCAGGTCCTCGAAGAAGCCCAGCGGATCGCGCGCGAACGCCGGCAGGTTCCCCAACACCGGCCAGCCGCGCGGCCCTTGCTCCGTCCCGCTCACCACAGTCCCCGTCATGCGCGGCATGCTGCCACCCCGCCCCGGCGGACACCAGGGTGCGGCCGCCGGTGATCCGCCGCCGCTCCCGGAGCCGCCGCGTCAGCCCCGGGAGAGGTGGTGCAGGCGGAGGGCGAGCTGCGTCTCCAGGGCCCGGGCCGGGGTGTTCCAGTCCTTGCCCAGGAGGCGGGCCACGCGGTCCAGGCGCTGGGTGACGGTGTTGATGTGGACGTGCAGGTGGTCCTTGGCGCGGGTGAGGCTGCCGCCCTGCCGGTAGTACGCGTCCAGGGTGCGCAGGAGTTCGGTGCCGCGGCTGCGGTCGTACTCGATGACGGGGCCCAGGATCCGGTCCACGTACCCGGCCAGGTCGGTGCGGTCGCCGAGGAGCACGCCGACGAACCCGAGGTCGGCCAGCGCCGCGCCGTCCCCGGTGCGGCCGAGGGTGTGCAGGGCCGTGAGGCAGCGGGTGGCCTCGGCGTAGGCGGTGGGGAAGTCCTCGGGGCCGGTGGCCGGTCCCGCCGAGCCGACCGTGACGGGGGTGCCGGTGGCCCGGCCGAGGTCTGCGGCGAGGGTGGCGGCGAGCGGGCCGGGTTCGGTGCCGGGGACGACCAGGACGGCGTGGCCGCCGTGCGGGCCGGCCAGGCCGCCGAGGGCGCGGGCGTGCCGGGCCGTCTCGGTGGCCAGCCGGGAGCGGGCCTCCGGCGCGCAGTGGGCCAGCAGCACGCTGTGCGGCCGGGTGGTGTCGACGCCGAGCCGGCGGGCGCGCAGCGCGAGGCTGGAGACCTGCCGGGCGCCGGCGTCGGGGGCCAGGGTGAGCAGGTCGTCGAGGAGTTCGCCGCGCACCCGGTCCTCGGCCTCCGCGACCGAGCGCCGCATCAGCAGCAGCAGCGCGGTGACCAGGCCGGCCCGTTCGAAGAGCCGCCGGTCGGTGTCGGGCAGCTCCGTGCGCCCCGACAGGGCTATGGAGCCCAGCAGTTCGGGTCCGGCGAGCACGGCGCACACCCACACGCCGTCGACGGCGACGGCCCGGCCGGCCGCCCGGGAGGCGGCCACCCCCGCGGGCGGGGGCGCGGCGGCTGCGGGACCGGTGCGGGCCAGCTCGCTCCCGTCGGCGTCGTGCACGACGAGGGCGCCGCCCAGGACGGCGGCGGTCTCCCGGGCCACGTCGCCGGCCTCGCCGCCGCGCAGCACCAGGTCGGTGAGCCGGTCGTGGGTGTCGGCGGCCCGGCTGATGGCCTGGTTGGCGGCGCCCAGGGAGACCAGCGCCCCGCGGGTCTCCTCCAGCAGCCGGGCGCCGTCGATGGCGATGGCCGCGTGGTCGGCGAGCGAGCCGAGCAGGGCGATGGCGTCCTGGGTGAACTCGCGCACGGTCCGGTCGGCGGCGAACAGCACCCCGATCACCCGGGTGCCCAGGCGCAGCGGGACGCCGAGGATGCCGCGCAGCCCCTCCTCGGCGACGCCGGTGTCGATGGCGGCCACGTGCCGGAAGCGGGTGTCGGTGCGGTAGTCGGTGCTCGCGTACGGGCGGGCCGTCTGCGCGACCAGGCCGCCGAGTCCGTCGCCCATGTTGAGCCGGAGCTGCTGGAAGGCGGCGGACACCGAGCCCTCGGTGACCCGCATGTACGTGTCCCCGGCGGCCGGGTCGTGCAGGGTCAGGTACGCCACGTCCGCGCGCAGCAGCGTGCGGGCCCGCCGGACGATGGCGCGGAGCACGGCGTCCAGGTCGCGCAGCCCGGCCAGGTCCCCCGCGGTGTCGAAGAGTGCCTCCAGCTCGGCCTCGCGGCGGCGGTGCTGGCCGAGGGTGCGGTGGATGCCGCGGGCGGCCTCGGTGGCCCCGGCGATGAACGCCAGCTCCTCCGGGGTGGCTCCGGAGGCGCGGGCGGTCTCGGCCACCCTGCCGAGTTCCTCGGCCGTGCCGCCCTGGGCGAGCAGGTCGAGCAGGAGCCGGGCCGCGTGGGCGGCCCGGCCGCCGCCGGCGGGGGCTTCGTACTGAGAGCTGTGCATGGTCCGGATGGTAGGACGCCCGGCCGTCAGACCCGCTCGGCGGCCGGGGAGGCGGCCGCCACGGCGCCGGGCTCGGCGAGCGCCCGGCCCCTGGTCTCGCGGGCCAGGACCACGGTGAGGGTGGTGACCAGGGCGGCGAGGCAGAGGTAGACGGAGACCGGGGTGGCGGAACCGTAGTCCTTCAGCAGCTCGACGGCGATGATCGGGGCGAGCGCCCCGGCGACGATCGAGGCCAGCTGCGAGCCGATGGAGGCGCCCGAGTAGCGCACCCGGGTGTCGAACAGCTCGGTGACGAAGGCGGCCTGGGGCCCGTACATCGCGCCGTGCAGCAGCAGGCCCGCGGTCACGGCCAGCGCGATGACGGGGAAGGACTCGGTGTCCAGCAGCGCGAAGAAGGCGAAGGCCCACACCGCCATGCCCACGGAGCCGATCAGGATGACGGGGCGGCGGCCGATCCGGTCGGAGAGCGCGCCCCAGGCGGGGATGGTGAGGAAGTGGACGGCGGAGCCGATGAGCACGGAGTTGAGCGCGGCGCTCTTGGGCAGGCCGAGGTGGACGGTCACGTACACGAGGAGGAAGGAGGTCAGGACGTAGTACGAGATGTTCTCGCCGAACCGGGCGCCGATGGCGGTGAGCACCTCGCGCCAGGACTTCCGGAAGACCTGGACGACGGGCGCCCGGTCCTCGACGCCCTCGGCCGCGGCGGCCTCGGCCCGGGCCTGCGCCTCCAGGAAGAGGGGCGACTCGGCGACGGAGAGCCGGATCCACAGGCCGACGACCACCAGCAGGCCGGAGAGCAGGAACGGTATCCGCCAGCCCCAGGCGAGGAAGGCCTCCTCGGACTGGACGGCGGCGAGGAGCGCGAGCACGCCGGTGGCGAGCAGGTTCCCGCCGGGCGCGCCGGCCTGCGGCCAGGAGGCCCAGAAGCCGCGGTGCCGGTCGCCGCCGTGTTCGGCCACGATGAGGACGGCGCCGCCCCACTCGCCGCCGAGCGCGAACCCCTGGACCAGCCGCAGCACAGTGAGCAGCACGGGCGCGGCGGACCCGATGGTGGCGTGGGTGGGCAGCAGCCCCATGGCGAACGTCGAACCGCCCATCAGCAGCAGGCTGATCACCAGCAGCTTCTTGCGCCCGAGCCGGTCGCCGAAGTGGCCGAAGACGATCCCGCCGAGGGGCCGCGCGAGGAAGCCGATGGCGTAGGTGACGAAGGCGATGAGGGTGCCGGTGAGCGGGTCGGCGGCGGGGAAGAACAGGGTGTTGAACACCAGCGCGGCGGCAGAGCCGTAGAGGAAGAAGTCGTACCACTCGATGGTGGTCCCGATCAGGCTGGCACCGACGATGCGCCTGATGGAGCCGGGGGGTGTTGCAGCGGTTGCCTTGGCGGCCATAGTCACCACTTCCGAGCGGGTTCCGGGGGGACGAGTCGTGTCGCCACACCGTAGAAGCGCCCGGGCCACCCGCGTATGTGGCGGACCACCACAGTTGGGGACCTCCGTACCCGTGCGACCACCACACCGGGCTCGTGCGAGGTGGCCGAAAAGCGCCCTCCCACCCTCCGGATGCGGACAGTTACGGTTCACTCACTGGCCACAAACGTGTGTCACGTCACAGCACCAACCGATCGACTGGACACGGCTGCCGGAAGCCGACGCCGGCGGCCTCGGGTCCGGGGGGACTCCACATGCACGAAATGCCCAAAGGGGCCAACGTCGCGCTCTCCGCGCTCACAGAGCGGCCCGGCGCGGTGGTCGCCGGCCTCAGCTGGAGCAGCGCCGCGGGAGACGGGGACGCTGACGTCTCGGTGATCCTGCTCGACGAGAACGGCAAGGTCCGCGACGACGGCGACTTCTACTTCTACAACCAGCCCGCGGCGAAGGACGGCAGCGTCCAGCTGCTCGGCAAGACCCCCACCCCCGACGGCAGCGAGGACCGCATCGGTATCGACCTCACGGCCGTCGCGCCGGACGTGGCGCGGATCGTCGTCGCGGCCAGCCGGTACGGCGGCGCCCGCTTCGGCGACCTGGCCGACCTCCGGCTGACGCTGTCCGACGGGTCGGGCGAGGCGCTCCTCGGCTTCTCGATCCCGGACGCGGGTGCCGAGACGGCCTTCATCTTCGGGGAGCTCTACCGGCGCGACGCGGAATGGAAGTTCCGGGCCGTGGGCCAGGGGTACGACTCCGGACTCGCCGGGCTCGCCACCGACTTCGGCATCGCGGTCGTCGACGACGAGGAGGAGGAAGCGGCAGCGGAGGTGACGGCGGACGGGGCCGGTGCGGGCGAGTCCTCTGCGGGTCACGGGACCGACGCGGCCGGGAGCGACGGGCCGGGCGACGGCGGGTCCGTCGTCACGGCGATCGTCGTGGGCGCGGCCGTCACCGGTGCGGAGGTCGTCGGCGCGGGCGCGGCCGTCACCGGCACGGGCACGGCCGACTCGGGCACCGCCGCCGCAGGTGCGGCCGTGGTCGGCGCGGGTGCGGCCGTGGTCGGCGGGGCCGTCGCCGCTCCCGGCGCACCGGGCGCTCCCACGGTCCCCGCCCAGGCGGGACCGGCCGGCGCCGCCACGCCGGCCCGGCCCCGGGCCGTACGAACGGCCAAGAAGAAGATCACCGTCCCGCGGGCCGCGAGGAAGTCCCTCGCGGAGAACGAGTCGTGGCGGCCCGCCCGCCTCTTCCCCCTGCCCCTCACCAAGAGCGACCGGGAACGCGAGGCCCGGGCCACGTCCGTCCTCCTCGCGGTCATGGCCGAGGTGCCGGAGTTCGGACGCCGGCTCACGGCCGGATTCGGCGCCCCCGCCGGCCGCATGCAGACGTTCACCGAGGTCGCGCTGCCGCACGGCGAGTCCCCCCGCCGGCCGGACGGGGTGATCCGCGTGGAGCGGGCCGGCAAGCTGTGGACGGCCCTCGTGGAGACGAAGACCAACGGCAACCCCCTCAGGGACGACCAGGTCCAGGACTACATGGACATCGCCGCCCGGCGCGGCTACGAAGCGGTGATCACGCTCTCCAACGACGTCGCGCTGGAGGGCAGTCCCCTCGTCAACGTCAAGCTCGACGGCCGGCGCAAGCACAAGGTCGGGCTCTGGCACCTCTCCTGGGCCGAGGTCGCGCAGCACGCGCAGCTGCTCATCCGGCACGAGGGGGTGGGCAGCGCGGCCCACGCCTGGCTGCTGCAGGAGCTGCTGCACTACCTGCACCACGAAAACTCCGGCTGCCACGGCTTCCAGAACATGGGCCCGGCATGGGTTCCGGTGCGGACCGGCATCGAGGCCGAGACACTGTCCTCCGGGGACCCGCGCGCCGCCGAGGTGGTGGAGAGCTGGGAGCGGCTGGTCCGGCAGCTGTGCCTGCGGCTCGGCGGGGAACTCGGGCAGAAGGCACTGCCGGTGCAGCGGGCCCGCCGGGGCGGCGACCCGGAGGCGCGGCGGGCGGAGGCCGCGGACAGGCTGTGTGCCGAGGGCCGTCTGTCGGCCGAGATCCGGGTGGACGGCTCCCCGGGGATCCTGGGCCTGACCGCCGACCTGCGGACCGGCAAACTCCGTACGTCGATGGACGTGCCGGCGCCCGAGGGCGGCTATCCCCTCACGGCCGCCAAGCGGCTCGTCCGGATCCTCGCCGAGGCGCCTGCCGACCTGCACGTCGAGACGCTGGTCGAAGCCAACAACGGACCGCGCGGCACGCTGGAGCGCCTGCGGCCGGAGCCGGGCGACCTGCTGCCCAGGGACGGGGCGCCGATCACCGGCTTCCGCCTCTCGCTGTTCAAGGGGATGGGCGGGGCCCGGGGGAACACCGAGTCCGGCTTCATCCGCAGCGTCGGCGAGTCGGTCGACCGCTTCTACACGACGGTGGTCGTCCACCTCGCCCAGTTGCAGAGGCGGAGCCGGGTCTGACGAAGGAGAGAGACTGCCGCGTGCCGTCCCGCGACAGGCTCCGGTGGGTGGGACGGGGCGGAGCGGTGTGACAGCCTGCCGACGGGAGCGGGAGCGGGGGCGGGGGCCGGCGGCCGGGCTCCGGCCGGCTGCGGCCAGCTGCGGCCAGCTGCGGCCAGCTGCGGCCAGCTGCGGCCAGCTGCGGCCAGCTGCGGCCGGATCGTGTCGTTCGCGGTTCATCCCGTGGCAACCCGGCCAACTCCGTTGGAACATCTGGTCGATCCGCTGGGCATCTACCTTCCGTGTCGCTCCCGTCCCCCACCGAAAGGTTCGGCATGCCCAGTCGGAAGGCCCTCACAGCGGCCCTCGTCGGCACCGTCGCCTCGGCCGCCCTGGCCGCCACCGCCCTCACCGCCTTCGCCCCCTCGGCGGCAGCGGCCGGCACCACCTTCATCGCCACCGCCGACGCCCACGTCGACAGCCAGAACCCCGGCACCAACTACGGCGCCTCGCAGCAGCTCGGCGTGGACAACAGCCCGGTCAAGCAGACCCTGCTCAGGTTCGACGTCTCCGGCATCACCCAGCCGGTGCTCCGCGCCACGCTCCGCATCCACGTCGACGACGTCTCCGGCGCCGAGAGCAGCAGCGGCGGAACGTTCCGCGCGATGTCCGACACCAGCTGGTCCGAGACGTCCGTGACGTACAACAACAGGCCCTCCATGAGCGGTGCCGCCCTCGGCACCCTCGGCACGGTCGCCCGCAACACCTGGTACGAGGTCGACGTGACCTCGTACGTCACCGGCAACGGCACCTTCGGCATCGGCGTCACCTCGTCGAGCAGCAACGGCGCCGACTACGACTCCCGCGAGACCGGCACCACCGCACCGCAGCTGGTGATCGAGACCGGCAGCACGCCCAGCCCCAGCCCCAGCACCACCCCGCCCACCGGCGACCCGGTGCTGGTCGGCGCCGGTGACATCGCCACCTCGGGCTCCGGGGACGGCGTGACGGCGAACCTGCTGGACAACATATCCGGCACCGTCTTCACCACCGGCGACAACGCCTACCCCGACGGCACCGCCTCGGACTTCGCCACGTACTACGAGCCGACGTGGGGCCGCCACAAGGCCCGTACCCGGCCCGTCCCGGGCAACCACGACTACCACACCTCAGGCGCCTCGGGGTACTTCAACTACTTCGGCGCCAACGCCGGTCCCTCGGGCCGCGGTTACTACTCGTACGACCTGGGCGCCTGGCACGTAGTCGCGCTCAACTCCGAGGTCTCCATGAGCGCGGGCTCCGCGCAGGAACAGTGGCTGCGCGCCGACCTCGCCGCGAGCACCAAGCAGTGCACGGTGGCCCTCTGGCACAAGCCCCGCTGGACGTCGAGTTCCAGCCACGCCGGTGACCCCTCGACCGGTCCGCTGGTCCAGGCGCTGTACGACCACAACGCCGAGGTCATCCTGACCGGCCACAACCACCAGTACGAGCGCTTCGCCCCGCAGGACCCGAGCGGCCGGCTGGACACCGCGCGCGGCCTGCGCCAGTTCGTCGCAGGCATGGGCGGCGCGAGCCTCTACGGCTTCGGCACCATCCAGCCCAACAGCGAGGCCCGCAACAACGACACCTTCGGCGTCCTGAAGCTGACCCTGCACGCCAACAGCTACGACTGGCAGTTCGTCCCGCAGTCCGGCAAGACCTACAACGACAGCGGCACCGGCACCTGCCACTGACGCACCCGCTCCGGCCGGATGCCGCCCGCGCCCACCCGCTCCCCTGCGGGGCGGGCGGCATCCGCCCCCGCACCCGGAGGTCGCAACCCCCGTGTATCTCTCCACGATCGGCAGGACGGAACTGCCGTCCGACGCCCCGGGACCGGGCCGCCGCGGCCGGTGGAAGGTGGTCGGCGGCAACGTCGTCGCCCTCGGCAGCGTCAGCCTGATCACCGACGTCTCCGCCGAGATGGTCACCGCCGTCCTGCCGCTGTACCTCGTCCTCGGGCTGGGGCTCAGCCCCGCGGCGTACGGCCTCCTCGACGGCCTCAACACCGGGGCCACGGCGCTGCTCAGGGTCGTCGGCGGCTACGTGGCCGACCGTGTCAGCCGGCGCAAGGCCGTCGCCGGAGCGGGGTACGGGCTGTCGGCCGCCGCCAGGCTCGGGCTGCTGGCGGCGGGCGGCTCCGTGCCGGCACTCGGCCTCGTGCTGGCCGCCGACCGGGCGGGCAAGGGGCTGCGCACCGCTCCCCGCGACGCCCTGATCACCCTCTCCGCCCCCGGCCACGCGCTGGGCCGCGCCTTCGGGGTGCACCGCGCGATGGACAGTTTCGGCGCCTTCCTCGGGCCGCTCGCGGCGCTGGGCGTGCTCACGGCCGCCGGCCAGTCCTTCGACGCCGTCTTCGTGACCAGCTTCTGCGTGGCGGCACTCGGCGTGCTGGTCCTCGTCCTCTTCGTACGGGACCGCCGGCAGCCGCGCCCGCCGGCGGGTGCCGTCTCGCCGCGCGCCGTCGGACGGCTGCTGCGCGAGGCCCCGGTGCGGCGCCTGGCGTGCGCCGCGTGCCTCCTCGGACTGGCCACGGTCGGCGACGGCTTCGTCTACCTGCTGCTCCAGCGGCGCGAGTCGCTGTCCATCGGCTGGTTCCCGCTGCTCGCCGTCGGCACGAGCCTGTCGTACCTGCTCCTGGCGGCCCCGCTCGGCGTGCTGGCCGACCGGGTCGGGCGGCTCCCGGTGCTGCTCGGCGGTTACGGCGTACTGGCCTCGGTCTACCTGCTGCTGCACGGCCCGCTGGGCGGCCCGGCGCTCGTCGTCACCGTCCTCTTCCTGTACGGGCTCTTCTACGCCGCGACGGAGGGCGTCCTGATGGCGCTGGCCGGCCCGGTCCTGCCGGAGCGCCTGCGGACCACCGGCATCGCACTGGTGCAGAGCGGCCAGGCGCTGGCGTACCTCGGTTCCTCGGTGCTGTTCGGCCTGGCGTGGCAGACGTGGGGCAGCGCGGCCGCGAGCCACGGCGCCGCCGTCGCCGTGGTCGTCACCGGCGTGCTCACGGCGTTCCTCCTCGGCTCCCGGGCCTTCCCGGGCTCCCCCGGTCCCCGGACCGACGCCCCCGATTCCCCCACCGCGGCCCCCGATGTCCGCACCGGGGTCCCGGAGGCCCGCACCACGGACGAAAGGACCGGTTCCGCTTCATGAACGGCCTCACCCGGCGCGCCCGGATCCTGGTCACCGTGGCCGCCGCCGTCGTACTGGCGGCCCTGGCGGCCACCAGCGTCGTGCTCGCCCGCCAGCACGCGGCGGCCGGCTCACCCACCGGCGCCGCCGCCGGAGCCCCCGCGGGCGCGTCCCGGCAGCCCGGCGCGGGGCTGCGGGTCCTCAGCAACGGGCTGCTGTCCACGGTCTCCCTGGCCGACCCCTCCGGCCCGCGCACCGTCACGGAGCTGCGCTGCGACCGCGCGTACACGGCCGGCGGCACCACCGCCTGCCTCACCCCCGCGGGCGCCCTCAGCGCGCCGAAACTGCTGGTCCTCGACGAGGACCTGCGCACCCGCCGCACGGTCTCTCTGACCGGCCTGCCCAACCGCACCCGGGTCTCGCCCGACGGACGGCTGGTCGCCTGGACGACGTTCGTGGGCGGCGACTCGTACGCCGGCGGCGGCTTCTCGACCAGGACCGGGATCCTCGACACGCGGACGGGGCGGCTGGAGTCCTCCCTGGAGGACTTCGCCGTCTTCCGGCAGGGACGCCGGTACCGGGCCGCGGACATCAACGTCTGGGGCGTCACGTTCGCCCCCGGCGGCAACCGCTTCTACGCGACCGTGTCCAGCGGCGGCACCCGGTCGCTGGTGGAGGGGGACCTCGCGGCCAGGACCCTGCGCTCCCTCGCGGACAACGTGGAGTGCCCGTCGCTGTCGCCCGACGGCCGGCGGGTGGCCTTCAAGCAGGCCGTCGGCGCCGACCCCGCCAAGGGCTGGCGCCTGTCCGTCCTCGACCTCGCGACCCTGCGCCGCACGGAGCTGGCGGAGACCCGGACTGTGGACGACCAGGCGGCGTGGCTCGACGACGCCACCGTCGCGTACGCCCTCCAGCGCGGCGACGGCACCAACGACGTCTGGTCCGTCCCGGCGGACGGCACCGGCAGGCCCCGCGTCCTCGTACCGGGCGCAGCCTCTCCCGCCGTGGTGCCGGCCTCCGGCTGAACCGGTCGCCGGCCGGGCGGGCGCCGGGGCGGGACCGGCGCTCAGGCCTCCGGGCCGCCCAGCAGGTCCACCAGCTCCGCCCGGTGCAGGTCCGCGATGGGGGCCAGCAGGTCCGGGTGGCGCAGGAGGGCGGCCGCCCGGCGGTCGTCCTCCCCCGGCCGGGCCAGGCGGCGGAAGTCGGCCGGCACCGGGCCGGAGTGCGCCGAGCCCGAGACGGTCAGGACGGCGGCCTCGGCGAGGCCGGGCGTGCTGAGCAGGCAGGCGGCCCAGCTGGCCACCACCTCGTCGACCCAGGTACGCCAGGCCTCGCGGCCGTTGTCGTGGGCGTGTGCGTCGGCGCCGGTGATCCAGTCGAGCTTCGCGGCGCCCCCCGGACCCGTCAGCGCGACCAACTGGACATCGAACTCGCTGGGGTACCGCAGCCACGCGGCGACCGTCACCGCCTGGCGCGCCTGGGCCTCGGCGAGACTCCGCTGGAAGGCCCCGCGGGCGGAGGGGAAGGCGCTGGTCAGCCACTGGGTGGTGGCGGCGATCAGCGGGGAGAGGGGCAGTTCCGCAGGCATCGTGGCCGTCCCGGGCTCGAAATTCTGCAGATTTCCACTTTATCCGGAGGGGAAGGGGGAAGCCGCGCCAGTGACCGCAGCAAGGCTGCCCCGTACCGACAGGAGACAGTGCCATGGGACACGGCGGCAACATCATCGAAGAGCTCATCGCCGACCACCGGGAAGTCGAGGAGTTCTTCGCGAAGATCGAGGAACTGCCGTCCGGCGACGAACGCCGCAAGCACCTCGCGGACCAGGCGACGATGGAGCTGGTGCGCCACTCGGTCGCCGAGGAGGCGTACCTCTACCCGGCCGTGCGCAAGCACGTCCCGGACGGCGACGGCCTGGCCGACCGCGAGCTGGAGGACCACGCCACCGCCGAGCGGCTGATGAAGCAGCTGGAGGGCTGCGAGGCGGACGACCCCGAGTTCGACCACCTGGTGCGCCGGATGATGACGGAGGTGCGGGAACACATCGCCGACGAGGAGTCCAACCTCTTCCCCAGGCTCCGGAGCCAGTGCCCGGACGACTTCCTGGACGAGCTCGGCGACAAGGCCCGCCAGGCCAAGAAGACGGCCCCGACCCGGCCGCACCCCTCCACCCCCGACAAGCCCCCGGCCAACAAGATCCTCGCGCCGGGGATCGGCCTGGTCGACCGCCTGCGCGACATGATGACCGGCCGCGGCAAGGACTAGGGGGTGTTGCGAAAGTCCCGCACGGCGCCCACGGCGCCCGGCACGCACTCTCGCCGCACCGGACACCGCGGGCACCACACAGGACTTTCGCAACACCCCCTAGGACCGGGACCGCGCGAGGACCCCGGCCCGCTGAAAGCACGCGACGGCCGGGGCGACGGAGGGTCGTCCGCCGCCCCGGCCGGTGCGTTCAACCGTCGCAACGGTACGTCCGCGGCCGTGCGTTCAACCGCCGGCCCGGCGGCTCGTCACCCGTCGCCGGAGCCCGGCTCCGCCAGCTTCCGGTGGCTCTCGGCCTTGACCGCGTCCGGCAGCACCTTGTCGGCCAGGCCCTGGGCCCTGGTCTTCCGTTCAGCACGGCGACGACGAGCGGGCGGCCGTCGCCGGCCACGGTCTCGTGGAGCCGCTCCACCTCCTCGGGCCGGCGCAGATCGGTTCACGATCCGGGCCCCGGGGCGCGGCCCGGCCGGGCCGGTCAGGTGGCCGTCCAGCCGCCGTCCAGGGCGAGGGAGGTGCCGTTGACGTGGCCGGTGTGGGGGCCGCAGAGCCAGAGGACGGCGGCGGCCACCTCCTCGGGCTCGATGAGCCGCTTCAACGGGGAGCGGGCCAGCATCACCTCCGCGAGCACCTCCTCCTCGGGCAGCCCGTGGGCGGCGGCCTGGTCGCGCAGCTGGCCCTCGACGAGCGGGGTGCGGACGTAGCCGGGGCTGACGCAGTTGCTGGTCACGCCGTGCGGCGCGGCCTCGACGGCGAGGACCTTGCTCAGTCCTTCGAGTGCGTGCTTGGCGGCGACGTACGCCGACTTGTACGCGCTGGCGCGCAGCCCGTGGACGCTGGAGATGTTCACCACCCGGCCCCAACCGCGCGCGTACATGTGCGGCAGGGTGTGGCGCATCAGCAGGAACGGCGCGGTGACCATGACCTGCTGGATGCGGGCGAAGCGCTCGGGCGGGAAGGCGTGCAGCGGCGCGACGTGCTGCAGGCCCGCGTTGTTGACCAGGATGTCGACCTCTGCCGGGAGCCCCTCGACGGCGGCCGGGTCGGCCAGATCGGCCGCGTGCGCCGTGCCGCCGACGGCGTCGGCGACCGCCTTGGCCGCGTCGGCGTCGAGGTCGGTCACGTGGACGGCGGCGCCGGCGGCGGCGAGCGCGTGGGCGCAGGCCCGGCCGATGCCGCCGCCGCCTCCGGTGACCAGCGCGGTGCGGCCGGACAGCGGCGGGGGCGCGGGGTGCGGTGCGTTCGTCATGACCGGGAATCTAGGCGCGGCTCCGGGGACCCTCCATGTGCGCGGGGCCCACACTGCCGGGCCGCGCCATGGCGGCCGGCACCACTCCGTCCCGCGGCCGCCCCGGTCACGTGGGACGCGTCACGATCGGCCGGAAGATCGTATTCCGTGCTTAGGGTGTGGCCCGTGACGAGACACCTGGAGTTCGAACGACTGCACAACTTCCGCGACCTGGGCGGCTACCGCACCGCCGACGGGCGGACCGTCCGCTGGGGGCGGCTGTACCGGGCCGACTCCCTGGGCAAGCTGGCCGGCGCGGACTGGGAGCGGTTCCGCGAGCTGGGCATCCGTACCGTGATCGACCTGCGCTACCCCTGGGAGATCGCGTCCCGCGGCCGGGTGCCGGAGGCCGAGGGTCTGGCGTACGTGAACCTGAGCATCGAGCACCGGCCGTACGACCAGGCGGAGATCGACCCCGAGCTGGACCCGTGGCGCTACCTGGCGGACCGGTACGCCGAGGTGGCCCTGGACGGTGCGGCCGAGCTGCGCGACGCGCTGGAGGTCATCGCGGAGGGCGAGGACGCTCAGGTGTTCCACTGCGCGTCCGGGAAGGACCGCACCGGCCTGCTGGCGGCGCTGGTGCTGATCCTGCTCGGCGTCGACGAGGACACGGTGGCGGCCGACTTCGCGCTCACCGAACTGGCCACGGAGCGGCTGCTGGCCGACTGGCACGCGGCCAACCCGGACCGGGAGATGCGCTGGCCGGGCTACGGGCGGGCGCCGGAGCAGGTGATCCGGCTTTTCCTGGCCGACCTGGCGGCGACGTACGGCTCGGTCCACGCGTACGCCACCGGCCACCTGGGCGTGGACGAGAAGCTGCTCGGGCGGCTGCGCGAACGGCTGCTGGAGCCCGCCGCCTGACCGTGCGGCGGCGTGCCGTTCCGCGGGCCTCCGGGGCGGTGGCGGGAGAAACGGCGGCGCGGGGGCCTCGTAATCGATCAACTTTGGCCTGAACGCGGCGGGAAAACAAGGCTCTTCCCTTACTGGGCATGTACGTGACATCTTGCGTCCACCCCTTTATTCACCTGGCCCGATGGCGCCACCAGCCCCATCGGACCCTCGGAGGACGCATTGACTCCCCACATATCCCGACGACTGCGCCGCACCGCGGTCGCGGTCGCCGCGCTCAGTGCCGCCGCCGTGTTCGTGACCCCCTCGGGGATCGCCAACGCAGCACCCACGTCGGACACTCCGCGCGCACAGGCAACGCCCACCTCTTCCGCCCGCACCGCGGCGACGGCGGCCGTCGCCGGCTGGGCCGCGGGCACCCGTGCCTACCTGGTCATCACGACGCCGGGTGACACCACGGCCGTCCGGACCGCCGTCGCGAACAACGGCGGTTCGGTCTTCGCCTCCTACGACGCCATCGGCGTCATCGTGGCGCACTCGACCTCGTCGACGTTCGCCTCGGCCATGCGCTCGGTCTCCGGCGTCCAGCAGGTGGGTGCGACCCGTACCTCTGACGTCCCGGCCGACGCGTACAACCCGGCCATCCCGACCGCGCCCTCCCAGACGCCGACCACCCTGACGGAGTCGAACCGCTGGGACATGACCCAGATCAAGGCCGACCAGGCCTGGGCCGTGACCACCGGCTCGGCCTCGGTCAAGGTCGGCGTGCTCGACACCGGTGTGGACGACCTGCACCAGGACATCGCGCCCAACTTCAACGCTGCGGACTCGGCCTCCTGCGCCTACGGCAAGGCCGACGCCCGGACCGGCGCCTGGCGTGACGTGGACACCCACGGCACGCACGTGGCCGGCACCATCGCCGCCGCCAAGAACGGCAAGGGCGTCATCGGCGTCGCGCCGGGCGTGAAGATCTCCTCGGTGCGCATCGCGGAGCCGGGCTCGACCCTCTTCTTCGCCGAGAACACCATCTGCGGCTTCATGTGGGCGGGCGACCACGGCTTCAAGGTCACCAACAACAGCTACTACACCGACCCGTGGCAGTTCAACTGCCCGGACAACCTGGACCAGGCGGCCATCATCGAGGGCGTCAGGCGCGCCCAGGCCTACGCCGAGGGCAAGGGTTCGCTCCAGGTCGCGGCGGCCGGCAACTCGAACATCGACCTGGCCAACAAGACCACGGACACCGCGAGCCCGAACGACTCGACGCCGGTCACCCGCACCATCACCAACGCCTGCCTCGACATCCCGACCGAGCTGCCGGGCGTCGTGACGGTCGCGGCGATGGGCCAGGGCAACGTCAAGGCCTCGTACTCGAACTTCGGCCGCGACGTCATCGACATCGCCGCCCCGGGCGGCGACGGCTCGTCCGGCGTGTACTCGACCCTGCCGGGCGGCAAGTACGGCAGCAAGAACGGTACGTCGATGGCCTCGCCGCACGTCGCGGGCGTGGCCGCGCTGCTCGCCAGCGTCAACCCGACGTACACCCCCGCGGACCTGCGCAACGCGCTGGCGACCCAGGCCAACGACACGGCCTGCCCGTCCGACAGCCGCTGCACCGGCACCACCGCGAAGAACGGCTTCTTCGGCGAGGGCCAGACCGACGCCCTGAAGGCCGTCGGCGCGACCCCGCCGCCCGGCAAGTTCTTCGAGACCACCACCGACGTCGCCGTCAACGACAACGCGACGGTGGAGAGCCCCCTCACGGTCTCCGGCGTGACGGGCAACGCCCCGGCCACGCTGAAGGTCGGCGTGGACGTCAAGCACACCTACCGCGGTGACCTGGTGATCTCGCTGGTGGCCCCGGACGGCTCGGTCTACCTGCTGGAGGACTTCGCCAACAACGACGGCACCGACAACGTGCTGAAGACCTACACGGTCAACGCCTCGTCCGAGGTGGCCAACGGGACGTGGAAGCTGCGCGTGCAGGACGTCGCCAGCCAGGACGTCGGCAGGATCGACGCCTGGAACCTGACCTTCTAGGCCACACCAGCCGGACCCGCTTCACCCACCGGTCCCGGACGGCCCGACAGCCGTCCGGGACCGGCGCGTTCGGCGGCGGCACGGCCTCGTCCCCGGACGCGCGTCAGGGCGTCAGGGCATCAGGGCATCAGGGCATCAGGCACGCTTGGCGTACTCGCCGAAGCCCGTCCAGTCGACGGCCACGCAGGGCTCGTCGCCCAGCACCCAGGCGTCGTGGCCCGGGTCGACGATCATGAAGTCCCCGGCGCCGTACTCCGTCGACTCGCCGTCGTCCATGACGACCTTCATGCGCCCGCTCACGACGTATCCGGTGTGCGCGGACTGGCAACTCTCCGTCCCCGCAATGGGCTTGATGTGCTTCGACCACCGCCAGCCGGGTTCGAAGACCGCCCGTCCGACGGGCCCCTTGGGGGTGTTGATGACGTCGAGCCTGCCGCTGCTCTCCTCGAACGGGCGGGTCTCGTCGGGGGAGTCGAAGTTCCTCTGAAGGATTCCAGCCATGGCCTACCGCCTCCCGGCGGGACGAACGGCCCCCGAGTCCACTTCCAGGTTACGCCGCTCCCCCGCTCCCGGGCTCCCCGGACCCGGGCACCCGCCAGACGGCCACCACCCGCACCGCCGCGTGCAGGGCCGTGCCGGTGCGTGCCAGCGCCACCAGCCCGGGTGCCGTCCCGGCGTACGCCTGGCCGTCCCCGGTAAGGTGCCGCTCCCCGGCACCCGCGGCGGTCAGGAGCGGCGCGGCCTGGGCCGCCGGGCCCGCGCCGAGCGGCTCGGTCAGCACCCGCCGCCCGTCGGGCAGCTCGACGGCCAGCGCCTTGGGCAGCGAGGCCGCCCCGGTGTAGCCCACCACCGGCAGCTCGGCGCTCTCGGAGTGCCGCAGGCACCGCCAGTCCGCCGTGCCGGGCCGGTACGGGGAGTCCTCCGGTTTGGCGAGAACGCCCTCGATGCCCTGGTCGCGCAGCGCCTCGTACCAGATGAGCGCGGTCTCGTGGTCGTCCGTGGCGGGCACCGGCTGGACGGGGGGCACCGGCTCTCCGAGGACGTCCAGCAGCAGCCCCCGGCGCTCGGCGTAGCCCAGGGCCCGCACGTCGCCGTGGACCGGGTGGGCCAGCAGGTCGAAGACGGCGTACGAGGCGGGCAGCGCCCTGGCCAGCTCGCGGGCCCGCACGGGGCTCGCCCCGGCCCGCGCGTGCACGGCGGCGGGGTCCAGGCAGCCGTCGCGCCAGATGACCGCCACGCCGTCGACGACGGTGCCGGGCGGCAGCCGGGTGGCGGCGTGCACCAGGTCGGGCCAGAGGGCCGTGACCGTCCGGCCGCTCCCGGTGTGCAGCCGTACCGTGCCCGCGTCCCGGAAGAGCAGGGTGCGCTGCCCGTCGAACTCCGGCTCGTACCACCATCCCGGGCCGCCGGGAAGGTCGGGGACGGTCTGGGCCCGGAGCGGGCGCACGGGGAACTCCATGTGCCCAGCATCTGGATCTTGGGCGCGAGCGCCACCCCGACGGGCCGGGAAGTGGCGCGATCAGCCCTGGCCCGGGAGCCCGATGGCGTAGGTCTCCCGGACGAATCCGGCGCCGGGCACCCGGCTCTCCCGGTGGACCAGGTCGATGTCGCGGCCGGTGAGCCACGCCCGCTCCGCGGCGAGCACCCAGGTGCTCACAGAACCGGTTCACCAGCAGCGTCATCTCGTACGCCACGGGGGCGCGGAACCCGTCGTCCGCGAGGCCGGCGCAGACCCGCGCAGGCGCGTGCCGCGGACGGCGGGCGGAGTGCGGGTCGCGGGGCCCGCCTGCGTCAGTCCAGCGGGCCGGCCGGGCTGCCGGCACCCGCGGCCGCCACCGGCGCCCCGGCCAGGTCCGCGGGGAGCGGGGCGGTGACCGTGAACAGCGCGCCCTCGGGGTCCCGCAGCGTGATCCAGTTGTGGGTGCCGTCGGCGCGCACGGGCGTGACCGCGGTGCCGCCGAGGAGCGTGGCGGTGTCGATGGCCCGCGACAGGTCCGGCACCCGGAAGTGCACGTGCCAGCGCGGCCTGACCTGCGGGTCCGGTGCCTCGTCGACGGCGCCGCCGCGGATCCGGGCCACCGTCCCCGTGCCGTGGCGCAGCACCACGTGGTCGCTCTCGTACGAGACCTCGCAGCAGCCCTCGCGGCCGCTGGCCCAGTCGAGGACCTCGGCGTAGAAGATCGCCGCGGCGAAGGCGTCCCGCGTGTACAGCTCCAGGCAGGCCGGGGCGCGGCTGCGGCCGACGGCCCAGTCCCTGATCACCCGGCCCTGCCAGATGCCGAAGATGGCGCCGTCCCGGTCGGCGGCGAGGGCCGCGCGGCCCAGGCCGAAGGAGAGCGGCCCCACGGCGACGGTGGCGCTGCGCTCGCGAATCTTTGCGGCCGTCGCGTCCGCGTCGGCCACGGCGAAGTACGGGATCCAGGCCACCGACACCGCGAAGCTGTCGGCAAGCGCCCCGATGCCCGCGACGGGCGCCCCGTTCACGAAGGCCACGCTGAAGGCGTCCCCGAGGCGGCCTGGGCGGAAGTGCCACCCCAGGACCGCTCCGTAGAAGTGCTGGGCCGCCTCCAGGTCACGCGCGGTGAGGCTGACCCAGCAGGGCGCACCGAAGACGTCCTCGCTCGACGTCGGCACGACTGTCACCCCCATCCGGCGCTGTCGGGTTGCTACTGCCAACGCTACCCCTGCCCGGCGCCGTCACACGGGAGGCCGGGCGGCCGGGGCGCCACGCGGCCCGTGGGGGCGGGCCCCCAAGACCGCGCCGCGCCGGTTCAGCGGGACTCGGGCAGCCAGCGGTAGTGCAGTTCCGGGCGGCCCACCTGGCCGTACTGGGGGCTGCGGCCGGCCCGCCCGGAGTCGACCAGGTACTCCAGGTAGCGGCGGGCGGTGATCCGGGAGATGCCGGCGGTCCCGGCGAGGGCGGCGGCGGTCAGGCCCGCCTCGGAGTCCCGCAGGATCGAGGTCACCCGGTCGAGGGTGGGGGCGCTGAGCCCCTTGGGCAGGGCGGCCGGCTGCGGGGCGCGGAGGGCGGACAGGGCCCGGTCCACCTCGTCCTGGCCGCTCGCCTCGCCGGCCGCGGCGCGGAACTCGGCGTACCGCAGCAGCCGGTCCCGCAGGGTGGGGAAGGCGAAGGGCTTCAGTACGTACTGCACGACGCCCAGCGAGACGCTCTCCCGCACCACCGCCAGGTCGCGCGCCGAGGTCACCACGATCACGTCCACCGGATGCCCGGCGGCCCGCACCGCCCGGGCCAGCCGCAGGCCGTGCCCGTCCGGCAGGTAGAGATCGAGCAGGAGCAGGTCGGCCCGGGTGCGCGCCAGCTCGCGGCGGGCCGCCGCGGCGGTGTGGCAGACACCGGCGACCTCGAAGCCGGGGACCCGGCCCACGTACAGGGCGTGGGCGTCGGCGGCCACCGGGTCGTCCTCGACCACCAGCACCCGTACCGGGTCCGCAGGGGTCATCCGCCGGCCCCCGTCCGGAGGCCGGCGCCGTCGGGGAGGGGCAGCCGGGCGGTGAACTCGGCGCCGCCGGACGCGGTGTGCGCGGCGGTCACGCTGCCGCCGTGGCGGCGCACGGCCTGCTCGACCAGCGCGAGGCCCAGGCCGCGGCCGGGCCCCTTCTCCGACCAGCCGCGCCGGAACACCTCGGCGCCGGGCGGGAGGCCGGGCCCGTTGTCCGCCACCCGCAGCACCAGCGTGCCCGGCTCCGCGTCGGTGCCGGCCGTGACCGTGACCCGCGCCCCGGGGGTGCCGGTCACGGCGTCCACCGCGTTGTCGACCAGGTTGCCCAGGACCGTCACCAGGTCCCGTACGGGCAGGGCGCCCGGGGCGCCGATCCGCGACTCGGGGGCCACCACCAGTTCCACGCCCCGCTCGTGCGCCTGGGCCGCCTTGCCGAGCAGCAGGGCCGCCAGCACCGGCTCGTCGACCGCGGCGACCACCTGGTCGGTGAGGGCCTGGGCCAGTTCCAGTTCCGCGGTGGCGAACTCCACCGCCTCCTCCGTGCGCCCGAGTTCGATCAGGGAGACCACCGTGTGCAGCCGGTTCGCGGCCTCGTGCGCCTGGGAGCGGAGCGCCTGGGTGAAGCCCCGCTCGTGGTCCAGCTCCCCGGCCAGGGACTGGAGTTCGGTGTGGTCGCGCAGGGTGGCCACGGTGCCCCGGCGCCCGCCGCCGGCGACCGGCGCGGTGCTGACCACCAGAACCCGCTCGGCGGTCAGGTGCACCTCGTCGAGCCGGGGCTCGGCGGCCAGCAGGGCGCCGGTCAGCGGTGCGGGCAGGCCGAGTTCCGCCACGTTGCGCCCCAGCACGTCGGCGTCGTGCACCCCGAGCAGCTCCCGAGCCCCGTCGTTGACCAGCAGGACCCGGCGCTGCCCGTCGAGCATCACCAGGCCCTCGCGGACCGCGTGCAGGGTGGCCTGGTGGTAGTCGTACACCCGGCTCAGCTCCGCCGCGTTCATGCCGTGGGTGTGACGGCGCAGCCGGGCGTTGATCACGTAGGTGCCGAGGGCGCCCAGGACGAGGGCGCCGGCCGCCACCCAGGCGAGGGCGGCGACCTCGCCGGCCACCCGGTCGCCGATCGACTCCACCGTGATGCCGGCGGCGACCAGGCCGGTGATCCGTCCGCCGTCGCGGATCGGGGTGACCACCCGGATGGAGGGGCCGAGCGTGCCGGTGTACGTCTCGCTGAAGGTCCGCCCGCGCAGCGCGGGCCCGGTGTTGCCGAGGAAGCGCTCGCCGATCCGGCGGGGGTCGCGGTGCGTCCAGCGCACCCCGGCCGGATCCATGATCGTGACGAAGTCGACGCCGGAGTCGACGCGGACCTGCTCGGCGTACGGCTGGAGGGCCGCCGACGGGTCGGCGCCGCGAACGGCTTCGCGCACCGAGGGGGCGTCCGCCACCGAGCGGGCCACGGCGCGCGCCTGGAGCCCGGCGGACTCCTCGGCGCGGGCGCGGGCGTTGGCGTACGCGAGGAAGGCGCACCCGGTCACCACGACGGCGATCAGCACGGCCTGCACGGCGAAGAGCTGGCCGGCCAGGCTGCGCGGGCGGGGGATGCGGAGCATGCGCGTCAGTCTGCACCGGCCGGTGAACGAAATGAACGGAAGGGTGACCGCGGTCACAGGGCTGGTGGATAGTCGCCGGGACCCCCCCGCCGGAACGTGAGCCGCGTGGGCGGCGGGCCGGGTCCGGGACAGATGCGCGACTTCAGGAGACTTTCGTGACCGTACTCGAGCGGGACAGCAGCCGGCGCCGGGACAGAACGCACTACCTCTACCTCGCGGTGATCGCCGCGGTGGTGCTCGGCATCGCCGTGGGCTTCGCCGCCCCGGGGGTGGCCGTCGAGCTCAAGCCGCTCGGCACCGGATTCGTGAACCTGATCAAGATGATGATCTCGCCGATCATCTTCTGCACGATCGTGCTCGGGGTGGGCTCGGTGCGCAAGGCGGCCAAGGTGGGCGCCGTCGGCGGTCTGGCGCTCGGCTACTTCATGGTCATGTCGACCGTGGCGCTGGCCATCGGCCTGCTCGTCGGCAACCTGCTGGAGCCGGGCAGCGGGCTGCACCTGACCGAGGCGGTGCGGCACGCCGGCGAGGAGCAGGCGAAGAACGGCGGCGCGGAGAGCACCACCGAGTTCCTGCTCGGCATCATCCCGACCACCCTGGTCTCCGCGTTCACCGGCGGCGAGGTGCTGCAGACCCTGCTGGTGGCCCTGCTGTGCGGGTTCGCGCTCCAGGCCATGGGCGCCGCGGGCGAGCCGGTGCTGCGCGGGATCGGACACGTACAGCGGCTGGTCTTCCGGGTGCTGGCGATGATCATGTGGGCGGCTCCGGTCGGCGCGTTCGGCGCGATCGCCGCCGTGGTCGGCGCCACCGGCATGGACGCGCTCAAGTCCCTCGCCGTGATCATGATCGGCTTCTACACGACCTGCCTGCTCTTCGTCTTCCTGGTGCTGGGCACGCTGCTGCGGGTGTGCACCGGGATCAGCGTGTTCGCGCTGCTGAAGTACCTGGGCCGGGAGTTCCTGCTGATCCTCTCCACCTCCTCCTCGGAGTCGGCCCTGCCGCGGCTGATCGCCAAGATGGAGCACCTGGGCGTCTCCAAGCCGGTCACCGGCATCACGGTGCCCACGGGGTACTCCTTCAACCTCGACGGCACCGCGATCTACCTGACGATGGCCTCGCTGTTCGTCGCGGAGGCCATGGGCGACCCGCTCTCGATCGGCGAGCAGGTCTCGCTGCTGGTCTTCATGGTGATCGCCTCGAAGGGCGCGGCGGGCGTGACGGGCGCCGGCCTGGCCACCCTGGCCGGCGGCCTGCAGTCGCACCGGCCGGATCTGGTGGACGGCGTGGGCCTGATCGTGGGCATCGACCGGTTCATGAGCGAGGCGCGGGCCCTGACGAACTTCGCGGGCAACGCGGTGGCCACCGTGCTGATCGGCACCTGGACGAAGGAGTTCGACCGGGGACGGGCCGCCGAGGTGCTGGCGGGCCGGCTGCCCTTCGACGAGACCACCCTGCTCGACGACGGGCACGGCCCCGCCCCGGAGGCGGCCGTACCCGCCCCCGGCACCCCGCCCGAGGCGCAGCCGGTCAAGGCCTGAGCGGCGGGGCGGCCGTACCGCGCCCCGGTGGGTGACGGGCGGCGCCATCGCCCCCGGCCCGAGTGGCGGACGTCACGCGGGCAGAACCCCCCGAATCCCCCCACGGGACCCCCCGGACCCCTCGGCAACGAGGGGTCCGGGGCTGTGGGCACCCGGAAACCGGGGTAGCGTGTCGGCCGCCCGTTCGGACGCCGGGCACCCGTCCCGGAAACCGGGCGGGAAAGTTCCGGCGGTTTTCGTTATCGGGCGGATGCCCTGCGGTCTCCCAGGTGTTGGGCATCGACAGCAGCAGGGGACAGGCAGGGTGATTCCGAACATGAGCGGACAGCACGGCACAGATCTGGTCAGAGCGGCACAGAGTGGTGACCTGCAGGCGCAGGACCAGCTGATCGCCGCCTACCTGCCGTTGGTCTACAACATCGTCGGCCGTGCCATGAACGGCCACCACGACGTGGACGACGTGGTGCAGGAGACCATGCTGAAGGCCCTGGACGGGCTCGGCACCCTGCGCTCCCCCGACAGCTTCCGCTCCTGGCTCGTGGCCATCGCGATGAACGTGCTCCGCAGTCACTGGCACGCGCAGCAGACCGGATACGGCAGCGGACCGCTGGACGACGTGCGGCACCTGGCCGACCCCGGGGCCGACTTCGTCGACCTCACCGTCGTACGCCTGAACCTGTCCGGGCAGCGCCGGGAGACCGCCGAGGCCACCCGGTGGATGGAGCCGGAGGACAGCGCCCTGCTCTCCCTGTGGTGGCTGGAGTGCGCGGGCGAGCTCACCCGCCAGGAGGTGGCCGCCGCGCTGGGCCTGTCCCCGCAGCACACCGCCGTACGGGTGCAGCGGATGAAGGCGCAGCTGGACGCGGCGCGGGTGGTCGTACGGGCCCTCGGCGCGAACCCGCTGTGCCCGCAGCTGCGCGCCGAGACGGGCGTCTGGGACGGCCGGCCGTCGGCGCTGTGGCGCAAGCGAATAGCCAGGCACGCCCGGTCCTGCGCGCACTGCGCGGGCCTGTGGCACGGCCTGATGCCCGCCGAGGGGCTGCTCGCCGGTCTGCTGCTGGTGCCCCCGTCGGCGCTGCTGGCCGCGCAGGTCCAGGAGGCGGTCGGCTGGTCCGCCGGCGCCGCCGCTGCGGCCTCGGGCACCACGTCCCTCACTCCGGCGGGCGCGTCCCGTCCGCTGTCGTCGGTCCACCACGAGGGCGCGGGCCCCGGCCGGGCCGCCCGCCGCCGCCGGGCCCGCGGGCGGCGCCGTACCGCCGTGGCGGCCGGTGTCGCGGTGGCGGCGCTCGGCGGCGGCGCCTTCTACTTCGTGACCGCGCCGTACGACGGCGACGAGGCCGGCCGGGCGGACGCCACGCGCGCCGCCGCGCTGCCGGCGAGCCCGCCGTCCTCCTCCGCCTCCCCGTCGGCCTCCGCCTCTCCGTCCGCCTCGCCCTCGCCGAGCGCCTCGGTGTCGAAGAGCCCCAGCGCGAAGCCGTCCCCCAGCCCCACCACGGCGAAGCCCACGCCCACGAAGGCCCCGACCCGCAAGACCACGGCCCCGGCGCCCCGGCCGACCCGGACCGGCGGTGGCGGCTCGGGCGGCACGGGCACCGGCGGGAGCACCGCGCAGCAGGTGATCAGACTGGTGAACGCGGAGCGGTCCAAGGCGGGCTGCGGGCCGCTGACGGCGAACTCGCTGCTGACGCAGGCGGCGGAGGGCCACTCGGACGACATGGCGGCCCGCAACTTCTTCGACCACACCAACCCGGACGGGGACGGGCCGGGCGAGCGCGTCACGGCGGTGGGCTACCGCTGGTCGACGTACGGCGAGAACATCGCGATGGGCCAGCGGACCGCGGCGGACGTGATGGACGCGTGGATGAACAGCTCCGGCCACCGCGCCAACATCCTCAACTGCTCCTTCAAGGAGATCGGCGTGGGCATCCACTCCGGCGGGGGCCCGTACTGGACACAGGTGTTCGGCGCGCGCTGAGCCGACGCCGCGGGCGCGGGCCGATCCGGAGGACCCGACCCGCACGGCCGCCGGGCCCGTGACGGTGACCGTCACGGGCCCGGCGGCCGTGTCGTGTTCCCGTCTCCGCGGGGCCTGGTCAGACGTCCAGCTCGTTCTCGATCTTCCGGAGCTGGTGGCGGGCCATCGCGAGGTTGGCCCGCTGCTTGTCCAGCGCCAGGTAGAGGAAGAGGCCGTCGTTGCCGCGGGCCCGGAGCAGGCGGATGAGGTGGTACTGGCTGCCGAGCGTGATCAGGATGTCCTCGATCTCGTCCTTGAGGCCCAGCATCTCCATGGTGCGGACCTTGGCGCGGACCACGTCGGTGTTGCCCGCCGCGGCGACGTTGAGGTCGAGCTCCTTGCCCCCGCCGATCATGCCCAGGGCCATGCCGCTGGTGTAGTCGACGAGCGCGGCGCCGATGGCGCCGTCGATGAGGGTGGTGGCTTCTTTGAGGGCGGCTTCGGTGGATGCCATGGCTGTCGTACTTCCTTTTCTTGACCGTGCCCGTGGCGGGCCCGGTGGATTCCGGGTCCCGTCGGGCGGACTGCGCTGTCCGGTTGGTGTGTCGTACGGAGGTGGGGTCAGGGGTCGCGGCGCGTGAGGGCGCTGTCGACCAGCTCGCCTATGCGGGCGCTTGAGCGGCGGGCCTCCAGGTGGAGGCGGCCGACGTTGATACGGGGTTCCGCGAGCAGGGTCAGCACGGCGGAGCCGCCTGCGGCGTACGTGGCGACGTACCCGTCCGCGCCGCGCACCAGCAGTTCGCGGAAGTCGCCCTGGCCGGTGGCGTCCGTGAGGCGCTGTGCGACGCCGAGCGCGGCGGCGGTGAGCGCCGCCACGCCCTCGGCCTCGATGGTGGAGGTCTCCTGGGCGAGGACGAGGCCGTCGACGCTGGCCGCGAGGGCGCCGGTCAGCTGGGGCAACCGGGCTCGCAGTCGCCTGAGTTCACCGAGCACCTCGGGCTCTGCCGTCATCAGCTGTCTCCTTTCATGCTGTCTCCTCTCGGCGCGCTGACGCATCGGGAGCCTCATGACGGCCTTCCCGGAGCGGAGCGGCGGGTGGTGCCGAGCGAAGAGGTGGTCACAGGGTTGCCTCCAGGGCGTCACGGAGCCGACGGAGCAGGGCGATGTCCGGGGAGGCGACCTGCGTTACCCATCCGGGGAGGGGCGAAGGAGGTGGGGGCATGGGGTCCTGGGGGGTCTCGACCAGGCCCGTGGCGGCGAGCCGGCGTACCTCCAGGAGGGTGTGGAAGGCGGGACGGCCCAGCTTCCAGGCGAGGGCCGCCGGTGTGCGGACCCCGTCGGCCGCGCGCAACAGGGCGCGCTGGCGCGGGGTGACGGTCTGTCCCGGCGCGGCTGCCCGGGGCACCACGGGGGCGGTGTCGAGCACGGGGTAGGGCCAGACGGTGTCGAGGAGTTCCCTGCGCCGGACGGTCTCGCGCTCCACGGCGGCGGCGGAGACCGAGCGCACGGAGCCGATCCAGTGAGTGGCGCCTCGCCGGAAGCGGGTCGGCCCGCTGGCGGGGGCGAGGGCGAAGAAGGCCGCGTCGAAGACGGCGCCGAGGTGGCAGATCTCGAGCTCGCCGTCGCCGACCCGGCCGCTCTCGACCAGGAACCGGCCGACCTCGCGGCGCGGACCGGCCCGGTCGACGGCCTCCTGCCAGCCCTCGGGAGGCAGTCGGCCGCCGGCCGTGAGCAGTACGTCGATCCCGGGGGTGGCGGGGCTCTCGGCGTGCACGATCCGGCCGTCCTCCAGGAAGAGGGTGCCGTGGTCGCGGAGGAGCGCGCCGGTGGCGCGTTCGTCGGCGAGTCGTTGGAGCATCGGGGACACCGGGGTGGCCGCCGCGTGTGCGCTCATCCCAGCACCAGCCGCCCGGCGAGGTCGCGGAGCCGGATCCGGGCGAGGGCGAGGTTGCCCGAGGAGCGGTCCAGCCAGAGGTGGATGAAGACGCTGCTGTCGAAGCTCGTCTCGACGAAGCGGAGCACGTGGTAGCCGGTGCGGGTGGTGACGATCACGTCCTCGACCGGCGGCTCCCCGTCGGGCGGGCCGGGCGGGAGCTCCGGCGGCGCGGGTCTGGCACTGTGCCGGCCGGAGAGGACGGGGGGCGGTACACCGATGGCCGAGAAGGACTCGTACTCGGCGGCCGCGCGGGCGAGTTCCGCGGTCTCGGCCGCGGTGGTTTCATGGTCGCCGACCGGCGAGTCGCCTATCGTGCCCAGTGCGAGACCGCTGCTCCAGTCGACCAGCGCGGCCCCGCGGGCACCAGGCACGGCCATCACTTCGAGCAGACACTCATCGATTCCGGGCACTCGGGCTCCCCTCCCAGCCGCCGTGCGCGTAGGACGGTCGCGTACGGGCGGCGACACAGACGCTACTCAACGTCGGCGCCGGGTTGGGGAGTTCTGGCAAATTCCATCGGAACATGCCGAAAACCGGTATGGGGGGCCGGAACCTTGCGGTCCGGCCCGGGCGGAGTCGGTCGTTCCCCGGGCCGTTGCGGGCGCCGCGCCGGGGTGCGCGGCGCGTCCGGGTGCGCGGAGGAACGTGCGTACGCCTAGGCTCGGGACATGAGCGACGACAGCGGCGGGCCGGGCGGCGCCGGCCCGAGCGGCCTGGACTTCCTGCGTGCGATGGTCGAGGGGCGCGTGCCGCAGCCGCCGATGGGCCGGACGCTGGGCTTCGCGCTGATCGGCGTCGAGCCGGGCACCGCGGTGTTCGAGGGCGAGACCGGCGAGCACCTCTACAACCCGATGGGCACCGTGCACGGCGGCTACCTCGCCACCCTGCTGGACTCGGCCCTGGGCTGCGCGGTGCTGTCCCGGCTGCCCGCGGGTACGGCGTACACGACGGCGCAGCTCAACGTGCACATGATCCGCCCGGTCACCGCTGCCACCCGCAAGCTGCGCGCCACCGGTACCGCCGTCCACGTGGGCCGCACGATCGGCACGGCCGAGGCCCGCGTGGTGGGCGTGGCGGACGGCAGGCTGTACGCCCACGCGACCACGACCTGCGCGATCTCCCCGGCGCGGTGACTGGGTGGCACCGTGGGCGGCAGCGGGACCGCCGGTCGTTCAGCGCTGAGGCCACGGCCGCGAACGGGCCGTACTCGGCCTCCACGTCCATGACGGTCTGCGTGTCGAGCAGGCGGTTGCCCCGGCGGCTCAGGTCCTCGGGCCACCGGCGGCCGGGCGGGTGCGGAGCACGCAGTCGCCGCAGAGGCCGCCGCCCGGGACCTGGTAGTAGAGGCAGCAACTGTTGCGCACGAAGGCCGTGCCCAGGCCCGGTTCGTGGATCCAGGTGTGGGCCGTGTCCGCCAGGGGGCCGGCGCGGTCGAGGAGTTCCGAGGCCAGGGCGGCCGGGGAGTACGGGGTGCCGGGCGCCCGGTTCTCCAGCACGCGGAGGGCACCCACCAGCGCCGAGGCGGAGTTGCCGCGCAGGATCCGGTCGGAGAGCCCGGAGCCGGCGCGCAGGCGGGCGTCCAGGACGGGGAGGTTGCCCTCCAGCACGGAGGCGGCCAGGCCCTGCGCACCCGGTTCGGGGCGGGCCTCGGGATCGGGCAGCCAGAGCGTGAGGGAGCCGCCGGCCGGGAGGTGCCAGAGCACCCGGTCGGGGGCCAGGTCGGGGACCCGGCCGTCGAGGGCGGCGCAGCCCAGGGCGAGGGACCACAGGCGCGAGGCGATGCCGAGGTGGGCGGTGGAGGCGGCGACCCGGGTGCGGGCGGTGCCCATGCGGCGGGCGGTCTCGGCGACGTATCCGTCGAGCGCGGGCCCGTACAGCTCGGTGAGCGGGCGGTACCCGGCCGGGGGCGCTCCGAGGCCCGCGGTGAAGTACGGCCCGACGGCGGCCAGACGGCCGAGGGTCTCGATCACGGGCAGCCAGTATGCCGCCGCCCGGACCGCGACCGGGCTCGGGGGGCCGGTCGGGGGCCGGGCGGCGGGCCTGCGTGCCGGCGGGCTTCGCTCAGCCGGTGACGGTGATCTGCTGCGACGGGTCGGTGGTGTCCGTCACCAGGTAGGTGGCCGTGAAGGTGGAGGTGGTGGCGCTGGTCGGACAGCCGAAGCCGCCGACCACCTTGACCGGCACGGTCGCGCCGGAGAAGGCGAGTGCGGACGGGGCGCCGTTGGTCCAGGTGCCGGGTACGGCGGCGGCCGCGGTGGGTGCGGCGGTGACCGTGCAGCTGGCGAGGCCGCTGGTGCGGACGACCAGGCCGGCGGCGGGCACCGTCATGGTGGCGACGACCGGGGAGCCGTGCTGCATGGAGACGCCCCAGGTTCCGCTGGTGGTCACGGTGGCGCTGACGCCGGGCACGCTGGTGGTGCAGGAGCTGTAGGTCGGCGCGGAGATGGTGGACGAGACCGGACCGGCCGCGTTCTGGTTGGCGGGCGCCTGCGGCACCGCGCCGGTGGACGTGGAGACGGTGCAGGTCACGGTGACGGAGCCGGCCTTGAGGGTGGCCTTGCCGGTGAGGGCCGCTTTGAAGGAGTGGCCGGCCGGGGTGACGGTGGTGGAGCCGGCCAGGGCCGGTCCGGACGCGGCGGTGGCCGGGCCGGTGAGGCCCACTGCGCCGAGCGCGAGGCCGGCGGCGGCCGCGAGGACGAGTGCGGTGCGGGGACGGGTGCGGGTGGTCATGGCGGTGCTCCTTCGGGAGGAGGGGTGGGGGTGGCCGGTCCGCCCGGACCCGCGTACGGCCGGCCGCGCGGCGGCGTACGGGGCCCGGGCGACGTAGGGGGATCGGCCGGGCGGGGTTGTTCCCGGGTGGTCAGGCTTCGGTGGGCGCGGGCGGCGCGGGTACGGGCCCGGAGCCGGGAGCGGACGCCGGATCCGGTGCGGAACCGGGTGCGCCCCCCGGGTCGGAACCCGGTACGGCGCCGGCCGCGGCACCCCGTACCGGCCCCGCCACCGGGCGCCAGGCGAACGTCAGCCCGCCGCCGACGATGCCGAGGACGGTGCCGATCAGAAAGCCGCCCAGGTTCGACAGGACCAGCGCGGCGCAGGCGAGGAGTGCGGTGACGATCCCGGCCAGGCTCCGGTGGTGCGGGGCGAACCACGCGGTCAGACCCATCAGGATCATCAGGAGGCCCATCAGCACGGACGGGATCCCCGCGACGCCCTGATGGAGCATCACCTTCAGCGGGGCCAGCGGCAGGACGCTGATCTCGGCACCGGCGAGTACGGTGACCAGGCCGCCCCAGAAGGGACGGCTGCGGCGCCAGCGCCGCCAGGCCCCCGCCATGTCAGAAGCATTCCTTCTTGCCCTTGGCGACGGTCATGTTCAGGCCGGAGAGCTTGAAGGTGCCCGCGTTGGTCGCCCAGGCGGTCTGCCTGAGCTTGGTGATGCGCACGGAGTCGGCCTGCTGGCCGAAGAGGTCCTGCATGCCCTGTGAGCCGTCGGGCCCCTTGTCGAGGGTGGAGGCGTCGCGGCCGATCTCGATGTTGGTGAAGACCGCGTCGCCGCCGAGCTGGGTGGCGTCCACGAAGAGGTCGGTGGCCTCGACGGGGGTGCCGCGGCCCGCGGTGAGGTTGAGCGAGATGTCCCCGATGACGGGGAGGGTGGTGACGACCGACTGGCAGAGGCTGCGCAGTTCGGCCTGCTTGATGGCGGTGACGGCGACCGGGATCAGCTCCTCCCGGGCGTTCACGTCGATGCCGCCGTACTGGGCGAACCCCTGGCCGGTGAGGCTTTCCGCTGAGACCTTGAACTGCTGGCCCGAGACGGCGAACGAGGCGGCGAGCGCGCCGTGGGAGAGGGCGATGCCGAGGCCGGCGGTGACGGCCAGGGCGGGGACGGTGAGGACGGCGAAGCGTCTCCAGCCGACCCTGCCCGTCACCTCCGGCGCGGGGCCGGGCGGCGTGTCGGAGGGTAAGCGGGTTTCCTGCATGGCGACATGTCCCCTTGTCAGCGAGGTGAACGTGCCTGGACCTGGCGGCCGGTGCGCGGGGCGGGCCGGCCGGGTGCGCCGGCGACCGGGAGACGGTGTCCGCACCTCGTCCGGGGTGGCGGCGACCGGTCACCGGGCTCTGGTTACCGACGAGTTGAACGTATGAGTGCCAATGGCGGTTGGCAAGGTTGTGGCGACGGCGGTTTTCGGCCTACTCGGGAACCGCCTCGGTACCGCTCACCAGCCCCAGCAGCTCCTCCAGTTCGGCCGTGACCCGCGCGGCCAGCGCCCGCGCGAACTCGGCCGCCACCACCTCTCCGGCGACCGGCCGGAGGGCCGCCACGGCCTCGGTGACCCGCTGCACCTGCTCGGCCGGGAGCGCCTCCAGGCCGCCCTCGCCGATGACGTGCCGACGGAACAGGGCCACGAACCGGTCCGCCACGGCGGCCGCCTCGCTCTGTACGAACTCCCCCGCGTCCAGCACCTCCGAGACCGGGACGCCGCGCCGGACCAGGGCCACCGTCGCCTCCAGCAGCCGCCGGCTGCGGTGGGTCACGAGGTCGCCGTCGACGCTCAGGTAGCCCAGCGCGACCGCGCGACGGGTGTCCTCGGGCGTGGCGCCGGGCCCGAAGGTCTCGCGGAGCCGGCCGAGCGGGAGCGTGACGGGCTCCTCGCGGGGCCAGTCGTGGGTCATGGCGCGTTCCAGGCCCAGCAGTTGGGCGAGCCCGCCGCCGCGCTCCCACGCGTCGAAGAGTTCGGCGATGGCGTTGACTGTGTAACCGCGGCCCAGCAGGTCGTCGATCAGCCGGAGCCGGGTGAGGTGGTCCTCCGAGTACCAGGCGATCCGGCCCTCGCGACGGGGCGGCGGCAGCAGCCCCCGCTCCTGGTAGTAGCGCAGGTTGCGGGCCTTCACCCCGGCCGCCCTGGCGAGGTCCTCCCGGCGGTAGCGCGGGCGGCCGTCACCGGCGGTGTGGGGTCCCTCGCCGGCAGTCCGGCGATCCGCACGCGCCGGGTCGGGGCCGTCGCCGGCAGGCCGGCCGCCCTCGTCGGCCGGGCCGTCGCCCCCCGCGCCGCGGCCCCGCTCCCCCTCTGGCTGTGTCACCCGCGCGAGTGTAGAGCGTTACCCGTCGGTCGGGCCGTCCCCGCGGACGGCGCTGAGCTGCGCTTCCGCGCTGTCCAGCAGCATCCGCAGGGCGACCGGGTACGCGCTGTGCGTCATCCGGGCCGCCAGCAGCGGGGCGGTCGCGGCGATGTGCGGATACGTGTCGGCCGGCAGCCGGGCGTACGTCGACTCCCACATCTCCTCGTCCGCGGCCCGCGCCTCGTCCGCCAGCGCCAGGGACCCCGCGTCCAGCGCGGCGAAGGCCAGGCTCTGGTCGATGAACGCGTGGTAGATCCGCACGGCCACCGGGTCCGGGAAGCCGGCGGTGCGGAGCACGCCCAGGATCGCCTCGTCGGCGGCGATCTCGCGCGGCCGCCCGGTGACCCGGCTGGCGGTGAGCACCGCCGCCTGCGGGTGGTCCAGGTAGGCGCGGTGGATGCGCAGGCCCAGCGCGCCGAGGTCGGCGCGCCAGTCGCCGGTGGCGGTCCAGCCCTCCAGGGCGCGGCCGGTGAGTTCCTCGCCGATGGCCCGGGTGAGGTCGTCCATGCCGGCGAAGTACCGGTAGAGGGTGCTGGGGTCCGCGCCGAGGGCGGCGCCCAGCCGGCGGGCGGTCAGGCCGCCGCTGCCGTGTTCGCGGAGCATCCGCAGGGCGGTCTCCACGATCATCCGTTCGGACAGCACGGTGCCCGTCTTGGTCGGCCGGCGCCTCCTGCGTGCCGGTTCGGGCACCACCTGCTTGGCCATGGCCCGTCCTTTCCGAGTGCCGTGCGTCCCCCGGCACCGTACCCGCGGATCCTTATGCCAACGCCATTGACCTTAAGTCCGGCCAGCGCGTTTCATCGCCCTCCAGGGAGCGAGCGCTCCAACGGAAGAGGGTTGTGTCATGCGTGTACTGCTTGTGGGGGCTGGTGGCGTCGGCACGGCGATCACCCGGATCGCGGCCCGTCGGAAGTTCTTCGAGCACATGGTCGTGGCGGACTACGACCCGGCACGGGCGGAGGCGGCGGTGGCCGCGCTGGGTCCCGGTGAGACCCGGTTCAGCGCCTGCCGCGTCGACGCCTCGGACGAGGCTGCGGTGACCGCCCTGCTGGCGGAGCGCGGGTGCGACGTACTGCTCAACGCCACCGACCCGCGGTTCGTGATGCCGCTGTTCAGCGCCGCGCTGGCGGCGGGGGCGCACTACCTGGACATGGCGATGTCGCTCTCGTACCCGCACCCGGAGCGCCCGTACGAGGAGTGCGGGGTCAAGCTCGGCGACGCGCAGTTCGAGCAAGCGGCGGAGTGGGAGGAGGCCGGGCGGCTGGCGCTGGTCGGCATGGGCGTGGAGCCGGGCCTGTCGGACGTCTTCGCCCGGTACGCGGCCGACGAGCTCTTCGACGAGATCGAGGAGATCGGCATCCGCGACGGCGCCAACCTCGCCGTCGAAGGGTACGAGTTCGCCCCCTCCTTCAGCATCTGGACCACGATCGAGGAGTGCCTGAACCCGCCCGTGGTGTACGAGTCGGGGCGCGGCTGGTTCACCACGCCCCCGTTCAGCGAGGGCGAGGTCTTCGACTTCCCCGAGGGCATCGGCCCGGTGGAGTGCGTGAACGTCGAGCACGAGGAGGTGCTGCTGATCCCCCGCTGGGTCGACGCCCGCCGCGTGACCTTCAAGTACGGGCTCGGCGACGACTTCATCGGCAAGCTGAAGGCCCTGCACGCCCTGGGCCTGGACGGCACGGCGCCGGTCACCGTGCCCGGTCCCGAGGGTCCGGTCCGGGTCTCACCGCGGGACGTGGTGGCGGCCTGCCTGCCGGACCCGGCCACGCTGGGCGAGCGGATGACCGGCAAGACCTGTGCCGGCACCTGGGTGAAGGGCGTCAAGGACGGGGCGCCGCGCGAGGTGTACCTGTACCACGTGGTCGACAACCAGTGGTCGATGGGCGAGTACGGCTCGCAGGCGGTGGTCTGGCAGACCGCGGTGAACCCGGTGGTCGCGCTGGAGCTGCTGGCCGACGGCAGCTGGTCGGGCTCGGGCGTGCTGGGCCCGGAGGCGTTCGCGCCGCGGCCGTTCCTGGACCTGCTCACGGCGTACGGCTCCCCGTGGGGGATGCGCGAGCAGTGAGCACGGCGTACGGGCGGCCCGGGGGGACCGCCCGTACGGTGCCCGCGGCACTACCGGAGTGCGGCCGCCCGCCGCCGGGCCAGCGCCTTGGCGTACAGCAGGTGGAGGATCGCCTCGGCGGCCAGCAGCAGGACCACCAGCCAGGGGGCGAGCACGTCCGCGCCGAGTACGACCAGGAGCGCGACGCCGATGCCGGGCACGGCCCAGACCGCGACCCGGCGCAGGGGGCTCCCGAACCGCAGGGCGATCAGGGCGTGTGCGGCGTGGTAGAGGGCGAGGCCGCCGGCGAGCGCCCAGACGGCGCCGCGGGCCAGGTGCGCGTGGCCGGCCTCCTCCACGGCCGTGGACAGTCCGGCGGCCATGAGGATGACGGCGGCGGTCACGAAGAAGTGCAGGAAGCCGCCGACGTCGCGGGCCATCAGGTAGGCCGCGCGGCCGCCGGCGGCCCCGAGCACCCGCTCGGCGCCGGTGGCGGCGAAGTCGAAGTACGACCACCAGAGCGCGGCCAGCAGCACGAAGCCGAGCACGGCCACCAAGCCCGCGGCGGCGGTCCAGGTGTGGTCGGCGGCGGTGATGAGGGCCAGCACGGACTCGCCCAGCACGATGATCACGAACAGGCCGACCCGCTCGACCAGGTGGCCGGTGTGGACCTGGCCCGGGATCCCCACGCCGCGGGCGGTGAGCAGCAGCACCATCTCGGCGAGCAGCAGCGCCGCCCAGACGGCGTAGATCCAGGGCGCGGGCACGGCGGCGGAGGCCGCCCAGAGCACCGCGGAGGCCAGGCAGTAGCTCAGCGGACGCCAGCGCGGGATGCGGCGGGGCGGCGCGAAGCGGGTGGCGGGCCACCAGAGGGCCAGCAGGACGAGCCGGGTGCCGGCGTAGCCCAGGGCGTACGCGGGTGCCCGGTCGCCGTCGGCCTCGGGTGCGGCGGCGGCCATCACCGCCAGGCAGAGCATGGCGAACAGCATGGCGAACCGGCGGCGGGCGCTGTCGTCCTGGAAGAGGTTGGCGGAGACGGTGAGGTTGGCCCACATCCACCAGGGCGGGAAGTAGAGGGCGAAGAAGACGCCGAACTCGCGCCAGCCGGGGTCGCCGTGCAGTCCGTGGGAGAGCTGCGCGACGAACGCGACGAAGACGAGGTCGAAGAAGAGCTCCAGCCACCCGGCATGACGCTCGTCCTCGCGCACGGACGACGCGTCCGCGGACTGCGGTGTGCTCATCGGAACCACCCGGGTACGGCGACGGGCCACGACAGGAAGCATCAGACCACGGAACGGGGCCGCCGCGCCTGCGGTGGCGCTCCGCGGGGGTGCGCGCGGCGCCGGTCCGCGGCTCGATGCGCCGCACCGCGGCTCCGTGCGCCGCACCGCGGACCCCGGCCCGCGACCGGCGCGGAGCAGCGGCTGACCCGTCGCCTCGGTCGCGCGGTCCTGCGGTCCTGCGGTCCTGCGGTCCTGCGGGGAGTCGCCGGGCTCGGAGGTCGGCGGTGAAACGGGAGGCGGGCTCCACTCCTGGAGCGGCTGAACGCGCTCCTTCGGGGGCCGGCCGCGTGCGACGCCGCAACAGGCCGGGAGTTCGGTGCCGGTCGCACCGGAGAACAGCCGGTGGCCGCACGAACGGTCCACCGCGTCGACGGGGCCGGTGCGCAGGTGCCCGCAGCGGCGCCCGGCCAGGGTCTAGGACGGCCTCGTCGAGGCCCCGTGTCGTCTGGCCGGTCCTCGGCGTCCGCCGCCACCTCCTCGTGGCGATTCCGGCGGCCGTCCAGTGGGGCACGGCGTCGTCCCAGACCACCACCCGACCGCCGGCGGCGACGGTGCCGCGCATTCCCGGCTCCGCGCGGCGCGGTTCCCGGTCACTGGGCGGGGACGTCCAGGGCGGTCCCGTACAGGCGCGAGACCCGGAGCAGGATGGTCACGCGCCGGTCGGGCAGCGGCCGCTCGCCCGGGGCCGCCCCGTCGGCCGGGTCGACGATCTCCGCCTCTCCCTCCGCCACGGCGAACGACCAGACGTCCGGGCCGCTGACATGCAGTGAGGCGTGCGGGTCGCGGCGCAACTGGCGGACCTTGAGGCGGTCGGCGGTGGAGGAGACCCGCAGGACGCGCTCCTCGGCGTTCCAGTCGTAGAGGACGGTCGACAGGTGCGGGTGGCCGGTACTCCTGACGCTCGCGAGTACGCCGAACTGCTGCCGGCTCAGCAGCCGGGAGAGCTCCTGGTCGGTGAGCACTCGGGGAGCCGGGCCGTCGTTCCGGGTGGTGCCGGTGGTGGCTTCGGTGGCGGTGTGCTCGCTCATGTCGGTCAGCCTTTCGGTGGTGGAGACGGGGCGGGAGGGCAGGTCGGACAGCCGCGGTGTGAGAGCGGAATGCGGCACACGAGTGGTCTCCCGTGCCGGTTGTCGCGACAAGGGAGACCGTAGCAGATAGTTTCGTTGCAGACTATCTAGTTCGGCCTCATCCGGCGGGCAGGGGTCGCCGCCCTCGACGGGTCGGTTCAGGGCTCCGCGACGGCCGACGGAGCGCCCGTCCGCTGCCGCACACACACCGCGCAGCCGCGCCCGACCGACCGCCGTCACCGACACAGCCCGGCACTCGCGTGGTCGACGGCGCGGAGGATCGTTCGCATTTACCCTGGCTTACGGGGAAGCAGTCATTCCGGCGGCTCCGCCCCTCACCATCGGACCGGAGGGAGTGACCATGGCCGAGCACGACGGCGGTGTGGCACCCGAGCAGCTGGCGGAGGGCCTCCTGCTGAAGGAGCTGGAGGCCATCCACCGCACCCGGCACGAAACGCTGCTGCACGGGTCGGAGGACGCCCTGCGGACCCACACCCAGCGCATGACGGAGCTGGAGGGCGAGTACCTGCGGCGGCACCCCGACCGCGCTCCGGTGGCCGGCCGCACGCGCTCGGGCGCGCGGGCCCGCGGCACGGAGGGCTGAGACCCTGCGGGGGGGGCCGACGGCGGGCCCCCGCGCCCCGCGTTCACTCCCCCGCGTAGGCCCGCTCCAGCGCCGCCAGGTCGATCTTGACCATCTGGAGCATGGCCCGGGTCGTCCGTGCGGCCTTCTCCTGGTCCTCGTCGCCCACCATGTCGAGCAGCACCTCGGGGAAGACCTGCCAGGACACCCCGTAGCGGTCCTTGAGCCAGCCGCAGGCGACGCCGTGCCCGCCCTCGGTCAGCCGCTCCCAGTAGTAGTCGACCTCGGCCTGGTCCTTGCAGCGGATCTGGAACGAGACCGCCTCGCTGAAGGTGAACTCGGGGCCGCCGTTGAGGGCGACGAACTTCTGGCCGTTGAGTTCGAACTCCACGGCCAGGACGTCCCCGGCGGGCCCCGGGCCGGCCTCCGTGTACCGGCCGACCCTGCCGGGCCGGGAGTCCTTGAAGACGGACTGGTAGAACTGCGCGGCCTCCTCGGCCTGGCCGTCGAACCACAGGCACGTGGTGAATCCACGGTCGGACATCGCTGCCTCCTCATACGGGCGTGCATCGCGCGGCGGGTGCCGCGCTACCTGTATGGACCGGCCCGGCCCCCGGAACTCATCGGCGCGCCGTGCAAATCTCCGTTCACCCGGCCGCCCCGCAGCGGGGGCCGGCGGCAGGGGCCCGGGAACGCGGCGGGGCGGGCGTACGGGGATGTCCCCGTACGCCCGCCCCTCTGCCTCCGTGCCGTGCGCCCGGCCCCCGCCCGGGATCAGGCGGTCGCCGCCGCCGCGGCGGGACGGGCCTCCTCGGCGGTCGCCTGGGCGGCGACCTCCGCCACGGCGGGCGCGGCGGCGTCGACACCCGCCGGAGCCGCCTTGGCACGCAGGCCCACCCAGCCGATCAGGCCGACCAGCGCGAAGGCCACGGCGGCCACCACGAAGGTCAGGGTGAAGCCGGCCTCGGCCGGCAGCTCCGGCACGCCCGCCGGCAGGTGCTCGATGGTCTGCGAGGCCAGGATCGTCGTGACGACGGCGCTGCCGATGGCGCTGCCCGTGGAGCGGGAGATGGAGTTGATGCCGTTGGCGATGCCGCTCTGGTGGTGCGGGACGCTCGACATGATCACGGCCGGCATGGCCGCGTAGCCGAAGCTGACGGACGCGCCGACGACCAGGCCTGCGCCGATCACCGAGAACGCGTGGCCGTGGTCCAGCGCGAGCCAGAGGAATCCGGCCGCGCCGAGCGCGGCGGCAAGGCCGAGGACCACGCGCGGGCCGCGGTGGCGGACCAGCCGGCCGCCGATCGGCGAGGCGAGCAGCGAGACGATCGCGCCGGGCAGCAGGAACTCGACCGAGGCCCGCAGGATCGAGGCGTCGAAGCCGTAGCCGGTGAGCGCCTCGGGCATCTGGACCAGGTAGGAGACGCCGAGGAAGTTGGCGAACATCCCGAAGCCGACCAGGATGCCGGCGAGGTTGGCCATGAGCACCGGCCGGTGGACGAACATCTTCATGTCGACCAGCGGATCGCGGACCCGCCGCTCGACGAGCACCCAGACGGCCGTCATGACGGCGGCGCCTGCGAAGCTGCCCAGCGTTCGGGCGGAGCCCCAGCCCCACTCGTGGCCCTGGGAGACCGGCAGCAACAGGAGCAGCAGGGCGATGCCGAGGGTGAGCGCGCCGAGGACGTCCGTACGGCCGCCTGCCTTGGTCCGCGTGGCCGGGACCAGGAAGAGGACGGCGAGCAGGGCGATCACGGCGAAGCCGACGGCCATCCAGAAGGCGCTGCGGTAGTCCGCGTCGGAGCCGGAGGTGAGCAGGCCGGTGGCGACGAGCGCCAGGCCGCTGCCGAACGCGAGGGTGCCGCTGACCAGGGCCATCGCGCCGGGGAGCCGCTCGGGGCGGACCTCTTCACGGAGCACCGACAGGGCCAGCGGGAAGATCGCGGTGGCCGCGCCCTGGAGCACCCGGCCCACAAGCAGCACGGGCAGCGAGGTGGCGAGGGCGGCGATGACCGAGCCGACGACCATGACGCCGAGGACGGCGATCAGCGTGGGCTTCTTGCCGCGCTGGTCGCCGAAGCGGCCGAGGAGCGGGGTGAAGACGGCGGCCGAGAGCAGGGTGGCGGTGGTCACCCAGCTGACGTTCGCGGTGGTGGTGCCGAGGTCGGTGCGGATCAGCCCCAGGATCGGCACGGGCAGTGTCTGCATCATCGACACGACCATCGCGGCGAGGCTCAGGGCGAGGACGACGGCCGTCTCGCTGCGGCGGCCGGACGCGGTGGCCGGGGTGGCGGGGTGACTCATGGCGGCGGGGACCTTCTCAGACTCAACGCTTCAGGACACGGATGTTTCATGTCTTCAAGTAACTGGACGAAGGTAGCCAGCATTAGTTCACTTGGTCAAGTAAATAATTGCTTTACCGAACCATTGCCTTGAGCACCCACCCCGACGGCCGATTGACAGAATGGACATGTGTCCATTTAAGCTGGACACATGTCCATCATCGCGAATGTCCTCGTGGGCCTGGTCGCCCTGCTGCACGCCTACATCCTGGTTCTGGAGATGTTCCTGTGGGAGCGCGCGCCGGGTCGCGGGCTGTCCGGCTTCGACGCCGCCATGGCCAGGGCCACCCGGCCGCTCGCCGCCAACCAGGGGCTCTACAACGGCTTCCTTGCCGCCGGCCTGGTCTGGGGCCTGGTCGCCGCCGACCCCGTCGGCTTCCAGGTGCAGGTGTTCTTCCTCGCCTGCGTGACCGTGGCGGGCGTGTACGGCGGGCTCACCGCCAACCGCCGGATCCTCCTGGCCCAGGCCCTGCCCGGCGCCCTGGCGCTGGCGGCCGTCCTGGTCGCCGGATGACGCCCCGTACCGCCGCGCCGGACGAGGGCGGGGCGCGGGCCGCCCGCACCCGCGACCGGCTCCGCACCGCGCTGCTGGCCGAGTGCGCCGAGCGGCCGCTCTCGGAGATCACCGTCGCCGCGCTGGTACGCCGGGCCGGCGTCGGCCGGGCCACCTTCTACCTGCACTACACCGACGTACCCGACCTGGCCGTGGACACCTGCGCGGACCTCGCCCGGCAGGCGGTGGACGCGCTGCACGCCTGGCGCGGCGTGGCCGACCCGGCGGCACCGCCGGAGCCGCTGGTCCGGTTCTTCACGGAAACCGCGGCCCACGCCGGTCTGTACCGGGCGCTGCTGCTGCCCGGGGGCGCGGGACCGCTCGGCCAGGCGCTCCACCGGGAGCTGCGGGAGCGCAGCCTGGCCGAGCGCACGCTCGCGGGCGGCCACTCCCCCGCCCTGATCGCCTCCGCCGTCACCGCCACCTTCACCGGGGTGCTGGCAGACTGGCTCCACGGCCTCGTCGAGGGAACGCCCGAAGCCCTGGCGGGCCAGGTGTGGCGGCTGCTCATCACCCTGCACCGGCACCCGTCTGGACCCGCGGGAACTGGGTAGCGGCACGTGACGGGGGGCAGGCGGCGCACCACCGGAGGCGGCCATGGACGGCCCTGGATTCTCTGAGCGGGAGCGCACGATCCTGGACGGGATCGAACGGGACCTGGCCGGGGAGGACGCCCTCCTCGACCGCCGGATGCGCACGATGCGACGCGGACTGCGCCCCTGGGCCGTGCCCTGGCGGGGCGCCCGGCGCCATCCGCTGCGGCTCGCGGCACCGCTGCTGCTGACCGCCTCGGTCACCCTGTTCGTCCTGGCCGTCGCGGCCGAGCGGCCCGCCCTGATCTGGGCGTTCGCGGCCGTCTGGCTGCTCACGCTGGCCTGCCTGCTGCGGATGCTGATCGGCTGGTGCCGCCGCTGGGCGGCCACGATGGCCCGCCGCGAGCGGCGCGGCCCGGCCGAGGGGCAGGGCACGACGGCGGACGGGCCGGGGATCTGAGGGCCCCGGCCCGCGACGGCTCCCGGGCCCGGGCTCACTGCGGCCCGGGGCCCGCGGGGTCAGCGCCCGTGGAGCCGCAGGTGGACGTCCTTCTCCTGGTCGCCCGCCGCGCTGCCCTGCGCGTCGATCGCGAAGACCGTGCCCAGCTCCGCCACGACCCGGTCCACCGCGCCGTACCCGCCCTGGGCGGTGACGGTCACCGGGTGTTCCAGGGGCACCGCGTGCGCGGCGTGCTCCTTGGGGTGGGCCACGTCGAAGGTCGAGGACCATACGGTGGCCCGGCCGCCGCTCCGGGCCGACGGGGCCCGGTCCGGTGTGAACGTCTCGCCCAGCGCCGTCAGCACCGTCCGCGCGTCGTCCTCCGCGCAGTCGCTGACGACCACCGTCACCTCTGTACCGCTCACGGCCGACTCCCTTCCCGGCCCCCGTGTCTCCCTGCCCCCTGCTGCCCGGGACCTGCCCGGCCTACACCCCATACTCCACGACTCCCCGTTTCGGCGCCGGTCCGCCGGAGAGACGCGGAGCAGGGGGCGGCCGCGACACGGGAGCGAGGGCGAGCACCATGGCCGGAACCGCTGTGGCCCCGTACGACGCCGGACCCTTCCTGCCCCGGCGGGGCGGCCTGGAGGCCCACCGGAAGGCCGCGGCCGGCTGCCGGGGCTGTCCGCTCTGGGAGGGCACCACCGGCACGGTCTTCGGCGCCGGCGACCCCGGCGCCCGGCTGGTGCTGGTGGGCGAGCAGCCCGGCGACCAGGAGGACCGGCGGGGCGAGCCGTTCGTCGGCCCCGCGGGGCGGCTGCTGCGCCGGGCAGCGGCGGAGGCCGGGCTGGACCTGGCGGAGTGCTACGTCACCAATGCCGTCAAGCACTTCAAGTACACGGTCGCCGCGGGCGGCAAGCGCCGGATCCACAAGCAGCCGACCCTGCGCGAGCTGACCGCCTGCCGCCCCTGGCTCGACGCCGAGCTGAGCCTCGTCGGCCCCGAACTCGTGGTGGCCCTGGGCGCCACGGCCGGCAAGGCCCTGTGGGGCCCGGACTTCCGGCTCGCCGACCGGCGCGGGGCGGTCGTGGAACTGGCCCTGCCCGGGGACGGCGGGGTGCGCCACGGGCTGGCGACGCTGCACCCGTCGGCGGTGCTGCGGTCGAACGACCGCGAGGCGGCGTACGCGGGCCTGGTGGCCGACCTGACGGTGGCGCACCGGCACCTGGGCTGAGCGACACGGCACCGCCCGGACCGGGCGGCCGCGGCACCCGGGCCGAGCAGCGCGGACCCGGGCTCGGCATCGTCCGGCACTGCGCCCCGGTCAGGCCGCGTGGGCCGGGAGGCCGGCGCGGCCCGGGTGGAGCGGGGCCGTCTCCATGCCCGCGGCCTCCCGCAGGCCGCCGAGGAACTCGGCCAGCACCTCGGTCGCGGAACGGCGCGGGGCGAAGCCCAGTTCGCGCTCCGCCCGCGAGGTGTCCATCAGCGGCAGCCGCAGGAACGCGTCGAACAGGTCCGGCGAGGCGGGCACCGCGCGCAGCCGCCAGGCCGCCGCGAGGGCGGCCCGTACGCCGCCGCGCGGCACCGGCACGACCCGCGCGTCCAGCAGCCCGGCCAGCAGGCCGGCGTCGGCCACCGGCCCGGCGGCGAGGTTGAAGGCGCCGCGCACCGGACGGGCCACGGCGGCCCGGTAGGCCTGGGCGGCGTCGTCAGTGTGCAGCACCTGGAAGCGGAGTCCGGGCAGGTCCGGCACCACCGGGATGAGCCCGGGGCGCACCAGCCGGCCGGGCAGCAGCGGGCCGGCGAAGATCCGGCGCTGCTGCGAGGCGGACTCCCGCTTGAAGAGGAAGCCGGGCCGCATCCGCACCACCCGCATCTCCGGGTGGTCGCGTTCGAACGCGTCGAGCCAGCGCTCGACGTACGCCTTCTCCCGGCAGTACGCCGCCGCGGGCCAGCCGTGCGTGGGCCAGTCCTCGGTCACCTGGCGGTCCTTGGGGCCGGGCGAGTACGCGCCCACCGAGGAGGCGTACACGAGCGCGGGCACGCCCGCCTCAGCCGCGGCCTCGAAGACCCGGATGCTGCCCAGCACGTTGGTCCGCCAGGTGGTCAGGGGGTCGTGCGCGGGCTGGAACCGCCACGCCAGGTGGACGACCGCGTCGGCGCCGCTGAAGTGCGGCACGAGGTCGGGGCCGCCGGGGTCCACGTCCGCGGCGGCCCACCGGGTCCTGGGCGGGCGCCAGTCGGGGACGCGGCGGGCCAGGCCCAGGACGGACACCACCGCCGGGTCCTCGGCGAGGGCCCTCACCACGCTGGTCCCCGCGTTGCCGGTCGCGCCCACGACCACCACGCGCGAGCCGTGTCCGGTGCCCGTGTCGGCACGTGCCTCCGCATCCGCATCCGCCATCGCCCTGCCTCCTCCTGTCGCGGTGGTCCCCGGCCGGCCCCGCCCGGAACGGGGCCGGCCGGCGGGGTCAGCGGCCCAGCTTCTGCTTCAGCTCGGCCTTGTTCATGTTCGAGCGGCCGTGGATGTTGCGGCGCTTGGCCTCCTCGTACAGCTGGTCGTACGTCGGGCCCTGCGCGCCGCTGTGGGAGCGCCGGCCGCCGCGCTTCGAGGAGGACATGTCCTCCAGCGAGGTCTTGCTGGCCGTCTTGGACTCGCCTGCGCGGGCGCGTTCCTTGTTGACGGTGCGGGCGGCGATCTCCTCGGCCTTCTTCTCGCTCTCGCCGCGGGACTTGACGCTCTCCTTGATGTGCTCGTATTGGCGCTCCCTCTTGGGGCTGGATCCGCGGGGCATGGCGCTCCTCCTGCTCTTCCGTCGGTGTGTGCCTTGTGTTCCGTGTGTTCCGTGTGTTCCGTCCCGGGTTTCAGGCGGCCGGGGTGACCGGCGTGATCACGACCCCGCTGCGGGGGCGGGTGGGGACGCGGCGCAGCGGGATCGAGAGGTCCTGGTGGTCGGGTACGGCGTACTCCTGGGCCGCCAGCCGTGCGACGAGCACGGTCAGCACGGCGATGGTGATGTCCTCGCCCGGGCAGCGGTGGCCGGTCGTCGGGTCGCCGCCGCCCTGTGGGACCAGCGTGTCGGGGTCCGGCGGCCTGCCGGCGAAGCGTTCGGGGTCGAAGCGCTCCGGGTCGTGCCAGGTCCGGGGGTCATGGTCCTGCCCGTACAGGTCGAGCAGGACGAGCGTGCCCTCGGGGATGTGCTCGCCCTGCCACTCCAGGTCGGCGGCGGCCCGGCCGGCCGCGAAGGGCGCGAACGGGTAGTAGCGGCGCACCTCCTGGGCGAACGCGCGGGCGCGGTCGGTGCGGCCCGTGCCGTCGGGGCCGTCGGGACCGTCGGCTCCGTCCGCGCGCAGCCGGGCGGCCTCCGCCGGCCAGGCGTGCAGCGCGTGCGCCGCGAAGGCGGCGAACCACGCGATGGCCACGGTGGGCCGGACGACGTTCAGCAGTTCCACGGCCGCGGTGTGCGGGTCGAGCAGCCGGCCCTCGGCGTCCCGGTGCCGGGCCACGGTCTCCAGGACGGTGGGGGCGGCGTGGCCGTCGGCGGGCGGGGCCGCGCGGGCCCCCCGGACGAGGCGGGCGAACTGCTTCTCCTGGCGCCTGCGGGCCCGCCGGGCGCGCCAGTGCCGGGGGCCGGGGGTGGCGAAGCCGTCGACCATGGCCACGCAGTCGCGGGCGGTGCGGCGTACGGCCCGCTGCGACAGCGGCAGTCCGGCCCAGGCGCAGACCGCGCGGGCCAGCACCTGGCCGGCCGTGTCGAACACGGCGATCGGGCGGCCGGGGACACGGGCCAGCTCGCGGCTCCACAGCGTGTCGACCCGCGCCACGAGGTCCCGTACGCGGGCCTCGTCCATCAGCAGCCGGACGAACATGCCCTTGCGGACCCGGTGGGGCGTGCCGTCCAGGGTGTGCACGGCGCCCCGCCCGAAGAGGGTGTCCAGCACCGGTCCGGGCAGTGCGGCCTGTCGCCGGACGTGGCGTTCGTCGTAGAAGAAGCCGACGGCTCCGGGGCCGCCCAGCGCGACCGCGGGTCTGCCGAGCAGGCGCGTGCGTACGGGCCCGCCGCCGGCCCGGCGACGGCGCTCGGGCAGCCAGCCGTACCCCTGGGCCAGCAGGGACAGGGTGCTGTCGGTCATCGTGGGGGACATGGTGCGCGGCTACCCGGTGGTGCGGGGGCCATGCGGGGCGGGGCGGCGGCGACGGGGGGGACGGCGGCGGGCGGGGGCGGCAGGGGCAGCCCGGGCTACACGGGCGGCCCGGGCAGGGCCGGACCCGGACGGCACGGGCTCCACTGGCTCCACGGAGGGCACGGCCGGCACCGGTCGGCACCGGTCGCGGGGCTCACGCCCCTGTCACGGCCACCAGGTCGTCGACGACGTCGCGCAGGCGGCCGGCCCGGCGGTAGGCGGCCCGCTGGCGTTCGGCGCCGTTGCCCGTACGGCGGATCCGGTCCAGGAGCCGGACCACCTCGTCGAGGTCCCCGGCGGCCGCGAGGCCCGGCGCGGCACGGCGCAGCAGGGTCCGGGTCCGTTCCTCGGCGGGCACGGTGGCACCGGTGAAGGGGTCGACGGCGTCGCCCCGGTCGCCGTTGCGGGCGGCCGCGCTGTGCGCGGCGCGCATCCGGGCGGCGGGGACCGTCGCGGCCGAGCCGTTCAAGGGACGCATCAGGGCGGTCGTCGCCAGGCCCCGTACGAGCAGCGCCAGCAGCACCGTCATGTCGAGGTCGGCGTTGCTGTCCGCCACGCGCACCTCGACGGTGGGGACGTGCTCGGAGGGCCGGGCGAACCAGTAGATCATCCGGCGGTCGAGCAGGATGCCGGAACGGACCAGTGCGGACGCGGTGTGCTCGTACCCGGCGGAGTCGAGCACGGGCGCGGGCCCGGCGGTGGGCCAGCGGCCGAACGCGACGGACCGCCAGCCGGCGAAGCCGCTCTCCAGGCCGCTGCGGAAGGGCGAGTTGGCCAGCAGTCCCTGGAGGGCGGGCAGGTAGGGGCGCAGCTCGTTGGCGAGCAGCAGGGCCTGGACGCGGTCCTCGGTGCCGATGTGGACGTGACAGCCGCAGACCATGCCGTGGGTGCCGTCCACGACGGCGCCGAAGTGCCGGGCCATGCGGCGGTAGCGGGGGGTGTCGGTGACCGGGATCGGTGCGTCCGGCGGGACGACGACCGTGCCGCTGGCCATCAGCCGGCACCCGGCGGCGCGGGCGGCCCCGGCGGCGACGGCGCGCAGGGCGGTGAGGTCGGCGCGGAGCTCGGCGGCGGAGGCGGTGGGGCGGGTGCAGAGCTCGACCTGACACCGGTAGAACTCGGCCTGCACCCGCCCGCCCAGCCGCGGCACGAGTGCCCGCAGCACGTCGGGACCGCGGGGAACGGGGGCGCGGGTCACGGGATCGACGAGGAAGAACTCCTCCTCGACACCCATCGTCGGTACGGCCACCCGGCCGCCGCCCGACTCGTCTGCTCTCATGGCCCGCGTCTACCCCGGGGGGCCGGGGGAAACCGGGAGGGCCGGTGGACGCGCGGGGCGCAGGGCATGCCGGTCCCCGCACCGGGCAGACGCGGCCCGACGGTGCTCGTGCCCCCTCGGGTGCGGGACCGGGGAACGAGGAGCGTGGTGACCATGCCGGAGCCGGTGGAACGTACCGAGGGCCCGCGCGACGGGGCCGGCCGGCGTCCCGCGGAGCCGCCGCTGCCCCGGGCGACGTCGATCGCGGGCGGACCCGTACTCATCGAGGGCCCGGTCGAGATCGTGCTGCCGGACGGAGAGGTGCGCGTGTGCGACCGGCCGGTCGTGGCCCTGTGCGCCTGCCGCCGCAGCCTCCGCTTCCCGCTGTGCGACACGAGCCACCGCCCGAGGGTCCGCTCCTGACCCGGCTGCCCGACGGCACCCCGGGGCCGCACCTCCTCGGCCGCCGTCGAGGTCCCGCCCGAGGGCGGCGGCCTCTTCCCGTGCCGGCAGGACCATCACGTCCCGCACGAGCGCGTGCGCATCACCCTCACCGAGGCATCACCGAGGCGGACTCACGCTGATCGCCCTGCCCCCGCACCGCACCTCCCGGGCCCCCCGCGCCGCCCGCACCGGCCGCGTCCAGCCGGTCCAGGGGGACCCGCAGAGCCGAGTGGCCCTGGCGCCACGCCGTCAGCACCTGCTCGGTCAGCCGGTCGCCCAGCCACACCGTGGCCTCCACGCCGAAGACCACGTCCGCCTCCAGCTCCGGCTCCTCCTCCAGCAGCCCGCCGATCACGTCCCGCCGCACGACCTGCTCGTGCACCGCGTCCGCCTCCACGTGCTCGTCGTAGAACCGCAGCGCCGCCGGCCCCGCCCCCGCCCGCCGCAGCGCCAGCAGCATCCGCGCGGCCGCGGGCGGGGCCGCGGTCGCCAGCGCGGCGAAGTGCCCGACCAGGGCGCCGCGCAGCGAACGGTGCAGGCCCAGCAGCGACATCAGGTTGACCGTGGCGAGGGCCGGCGCCCCGGCGGCGGGCAGGTAGCGCCCGTAGGCGGGGTCGAGCCCGAGGTCGGTCATCAGGTCCGCCCAGAGCGTGGCGTGCAGCCGCTCGGCGCGGCCGCTGCCGTAGTCGTCGTACAGGACGGCCGCCATCGCCGCCTTGGCCCGCCCGCGCAGCCTCGGCAGCACCCAGGCGTGCGGGTCCGCCTCCTTCAGCTGGTACAGGGAGCGCAGGGCCGCGTACTCGCGGAGTTCCTCGCGGCCGCCGCCGTCCTTGAGGTGGTGGGAGACGTCGTAGGCGTCGGTGTGCTCGACCAGCAGCCCGCGCAGCGCCTGGTCGACGCGGTCGACGGCGCCGGTCTCCGCGCGCAGCGCGCCGAGGAACCGGCGCTCCAGCAGCCTCCGGAGCCCCAGCAGCTCCGGGTCCCATTCCTTGCCGTCCGGCACGCCCTCGAAGCCGCGGTAGTGGGGTTCGTAGCAGAGGCAGAGGGCGAGTTGGAGGTCCTCTCCGTACGGGTCGGCGCGCTCGACGGTGTCCGGCCCCGGGAGCTCGTACGGTCCCTCCGCGCGGAGCGCGCTGCGCACGGCGGCGGACAGCTCGCCCCGGCCGGGCGGCAGGAGGGGAGCGGCCCCCAGGTTCGGGGCGGTGGCTACGGCACTCATGGCGGCGTTCCTTCCCAGGGGACGTGGGCCCCCCACGTTCACGCCCCGCGGGTACCCGACCGGCCCCCGGGCACACCCGGGCGGGACCGGGCGGCCCTTCCGGCCGGGGCCGGCCCGGTGCAGGGCGGGGTCAGGCGGGTGAGGTGGCCGGATTCCTGGGCCGTGTACAGGGTGCCGTCGGGGGTGAAGGCGAGGCCGTGGGGTTCGGGCGCGGTGGTGGGGAGGGGGTGCTCCTCGACGTGGCCGTCGGGGGTGATGGCGGCCACGCGGTTGGTGGCCCACTCCGTGAACCAGCAGCGGCCGTCCGGGCCCACCGTGATGGCGTGGGGGCGGCAGCCGGGGTCGGGGAGGGGGAATTCCGCGATCCGGCCGTCGGTGGTGATACGGGCGACCTGCCCCGCCCCGATTTCCACGCACCACAGGGCGCCGTCGGGGCCCGCGGTGATGCCGACGGGCGCGGCGCCCGGGGTCGGCAGGGGGTGGAGGGTGACGTCGCCGTCGGTCGTGATGCGGCCGACGGCGTTCGCCTGGTTGAGGGTGAACCAGAGCGCGCCGTCGGGACCCGCGGTGATGAAGGAGGCGAAGGCCCCGGTGACCGGCAGCGGGTGCTCGGTGACCTCGCCCGAGGTGGTGATGCGGCCGATGCGGTCGGTGTGCATCGCGGTGAACCACAGCGCGCCGTCCGGGCCGGTGGTGATGCCGAAGGGGCCGCTGCCGGGGGTGGGCAGGTCGTACGCGGTCATCTCGCCCGACGTGGTGACGCGGCCGATGCGGTGGTCGCGGTTCCGGGTGAACCACAGGGCGCCGTCCGGGCCGGCGGTCAGGACGGACGGTCCGCAGTCCGGGGCGCCGGTGTCGTACCGGGTGACCGCGCCGTCGGGGCCGAGCCGGGCGACGGCGCCGGCGTGGACGAGGGTGGTCCACAAGGCCCCGTCGGGGCCGGCGACGACCGCGTAGGGGCCTTCGCCGGGTTCGGCGACCCGGAAGAGTGCGTGCCGGTCGGGGCGGTGGTCGGTCACAGGGCTCCTTGGAGTACGGGGGCGGGTACGGGGGCGGTGAGGTCGAGGCGGGCGCCGCGCCAGCGGTCGCGCAGCCGGCGGTCGTGGCTGACGACCACCAGGGCTCCCGGGTACTGGTCGAGGGCTGCTTCGAGGTCCTCGACCAGGGCGAGGGAGAGGTGGTTCGTGGGCTCGTCGAGCAGCAGTACGTCGGCCGGTTCGGCCACCAGGCGGGCCAGGGCGAGCCGTTGGCGCTGGCCGGTGGAGAGCCGCCCGACGGGCGTGTCGAGGCGGTCGGGGGCGAACAGCCCGAGGGAGAGCAGCCGGGCGGTGCCCTCGGGGCCGAAGGCGGCGCGTACGGTGCGGCCGGGCGGGCCCGGATCGGGCTGCTGCGACAGGAGGCCGACGCGGCCCCGGCGGGTGATCCGGCCCCGGTCCGGGGCGAGTTCGCCGGCCAGGATGCGCAACAGGGTCGTCTTCCCGGCCCCGTTGGGTCCGGTGACCAGCAGCCGGTCGCCGGCCGAGAGCGTCAGGCCGAGCGGGTGCAGGCGGCCGGTCACGCCGATGTCCTCGGCGTCGACGAGGGCATCGGACGCCCGCCGGGCCGTACCGAGGCCGGGCGGGCGGAGTTCGGCCGTGCGGAGTTCGGCGGTGAAGCGCAGCGGTGCGGCGGGGGCCGGGACCGGTTCGGCCAGCAGCCGGCGCAGCCGCTCCTCCGCGTTGCGGACCCGCCCGGCCAGGGACTGCTGGACGCGGCCGGCCGCCCGGTCGTACGCCATCTTGTTGCCGTCCTTGATGGCCCGCCCCGGTGCCACCCGGCGGGCGGTGGTGGCCGCCGCCTCGCGCAAGCGGTCGGCCTCCGCCCGCCACCGCTCGTGGGCCTGGGCGCGGCGGGCGCGTTCTGCGGCCTTCTCGGCGAGGTAGCCGGTGTAGCCGTTGCCGTACCGGGTGAGCGTCCTCGTGTCGGCGTCGGCCTCGACGAGGACGTCGGCCACCCGGTCGAGGAAGGTCCGGTCGTGCGAGACGGCGACGGTGGTGCCGGCCCGGCCCCGCAGGTGCTCCTCCAGCCAGGTCAGGGCGTTGTCGTCGAGGTGGTTGGTGGGCTCGTCGAGCAGCAGCACCTCCGGGGACCCGGCCAGCAGGGCGGCCAGGCGCAGGCGCACCTGCTCGCCGCCCGAGAGGCCGCCGACACGGCGGTCGCGGGGCAGGCGCGCCAGGCCCAGGCCGTGCAGGGCGCGCTCCAGGCGGGCGTCGGCGTCGTACCCGCCGCGCAGTTCGAAGGCGGTGAGGAGGTCGCCGTACTCGTGCAGGCCGCTCTCGTCGCCGCCGGTCATCGCCCGCTCCAGCTCGCGCATCCGGGTTTCGAGGGCGCGCAGGCCGGCGAGGCCGCGGTCGATGACGCGCTGGACGGTGAGGTGGCCGGGAAGGTGCTCCTCCTGGGCGAGCCGGCCGAGGCCGCCGGCGGCGCGGACGGTGACGGTGCCGTGGTCGGGCGTCTCCACCCCGGCGAGCAGGCGGAGCAGGGTGGACTTGCCCGAGCCGTTCTCGCCGATGATCCCGGTGCGCCGGCCGACGGGGAGCGAGCAGCTGACGGCGTCGAGGACGACGTGGCCGCCGTACGCCTTGGTGACGGCGCGGAGGGTGAGCTGGGTGGTGCCGGTCGGGGTGGTGCCGGTCGTGGGCTGCGTGGGGGTCTCCTTAAAGCGACGGTCGTTGCGTTAAGATGCTGCCATGGCATCCACGACATCCGCAAGCGGTTCCCGCCCGGGGGGCCGCAGCGCCCGGGTCCGCGCCCAGGTCCTCCAGGCCACCGGCGCACAGTTGGTCGAGCAGGGGTACGACGCGCTCACCGTCGACGCGGTGGCCGAGCGGGCCGGCGTCCACCGCACCACCGTCTACCGGCGCTGGCGGGACGTCGGCGGACTGCTGGCCGACCTGCTGGAGGCGGCGGCCGACGACAGCTGGGAGCCGGCCGACACGGGCACGCTGGAGGGCGACCTGACCGCCCTGAACGAGGAGATCCTGGCCGGCGTGACCGCCGACCCCCCGCTGACCACGGCGCTGATCGCCGCCTCGTTCCGCTCGGCCCAGGCCGCGGATGCGCTGCGCGCCTTCTGGGAGGACCGGTACGCGCGCTGCGCGGTGGTGGCCGCACGCGCGGAGCAGCGGGGCGAACTCCCGGCAGGTACCCGCTCGCGGGACCTCCTGGTCGCGGCAACGGCCCCGCTTTACCACGAACTGGTCCTCCTGGGCACGCCCCCGACCCCGCACCTCCCCGCCACGGCGGCCCGCACAGCCGCAGCGGCGGCCCGCGCGGGGGCGTTCACGGGTCCGGTCGACGAGTGACGGGACGCCCGGGCGGCGGGTGACGACGCCGGGTGCCGGGGCTCGGTCGCGGCGTAGGAAGCGGCCGCGATGCCGCGGCCGGCACGGCGGCCCGGACGTGGGAGCCAGCACGCGGTGCGGAGCGGACACCGGAGCCCGCTCGCGCACCGCGGCGCCGGCCCGGCAACGACAGGGGTGCGCCAAGGCGGCGCGCTCCGCAAGCGGGCCCGCCGCACGACCGCGGCCGGAACACGACGGCCCGCGGCAGCGGGCCCCCGGCCAGAACTACGGTCAGGGGCCCAGGGGCCGGACGACCAGGCGTACGGCCCCGGCAGGCCACCGGCTCGCCGGCAGGCCAGACCACCCGTCGGTGGGCACACCCGGCCGAGCGGACGCATGGCCGCCGGACGGCCGTTGCGACCGGCCTCCCACAGCGGCCGCCCGGCCGACGGAACAACACGGCACGCGCGTCACCCACGCACAACGCGGCGTGGACACCCATGGGCGCCCGGGAGACGTCGCGCCGAGAGGCTGCTCAGCGCGAGAAGCGGGCCGCCGTCAGGCGGGCGGTACGCGCACCGACCGGCGGTCACAGCCCGGCGGTCCACAGCCCGCCGGTCCACGGCGCCCGGCTCCTCGGCCGGCGGCGTCGCCACGTCGGCCGAGGAGCCGGGACCCGGGCCGTCGGGCGTCGGGCGTCGGGCGTCGGGCCAGGATCCGCCGCGGGCAGCCATGCTGCCGGCCGCTCAGCGCCGGCTTCCCGCCGGACCACCACGCGCAGGCGCGGCCGGGCCCCCAGTCCACCGACTGAGCGCCTGCCCACCCTCCCCGCCGCGCTGCCTGCCGTCACCCCCGCTTGCGTCCGCGGACCGGGCCCGGCTGCGGCACTCCACTCGGCCACGCCCCGCAGGCCCTGGGCGAGGGCGGCCCGCCAGGCGACCCGCCGCTCGGGCGGGGCCGGAAGAGGACATCGCGCCGGTCCGCCGGCTGAGCGGCGCGCCCGGCTACCGCCTCGGGTCGCCGGCCCGTCGGATCCCGCTGCCGGCGTGCCGCGGCCGATCCGCAGCTCGGCGATCCGCCGCTCGCCGAGGTGCGCGCCCGACCGGGCTACGCCACGCGCCGCGAGGCCATCGGCGCCGCATCCTCAGCGGCTGGCCGTGCACGGTCACCCGACCGGGCCACGGTCGCACCGCCCGCGTCAGCGCCCAAGGGCGCCACCGCGGGCGCGGCCACGCCCCCGGCTCACCGGCATGAGCGCCCGGCACGGCTTCAGCGTGGACCGTCAGGCCGTCGATGGCCCGCCCGGACACGGCGTGCGGGGCCCAGCCGCTCGGCGGCAGCAGCAGTGGCCCGCCGGGCTGCGGTGGGGCGGGCGGGGGCGTCAGGCCGCGCGGGTGAGCGGGCGGGTGGGCTCCGGGGCCGGAGTGGGCGGGCGGGTGTCGGCGGCCCAGCGGGTGGCCGGGCCCATCGCGTAGCCCGCGCCCAGGAAGACGGCGCCCAGCAAGAGCCAGCCCGGGACGCCGCCGGCCACCACCAGGGAGGTCAGCAGGAGGGGGCCCAGGGTGCGGGCCACCGGCACGCCGGTGCCGAAGAAGCCCTGGTACTGGCCCATCTGGTGGGCCGGCGCCAGCGAGAAGCCGATCTGCCAGCCGCCCGCCGACTGCCGCATCTCGGCAACCACCTGAAGCACCGCGCCGGCCACCAGTACCGCCGCCCCGGCCCAGGCCCCGAGCCGCCAGGCGGAGAGGGCGAACACCGCGCACGACGCCAGCATGATCCAGCCCGACGAGCGCACCGCGCGGGCGGCTCCGGCCAGCCCGGTCACCGAGCGCGCCGTCCGCACCTGGAACAGCATCACGGCCCCGGTGTTGAGGACGAACAGGCCCGAGACCAGCCAGCGGGGCGCGTCGGTGCGGCCGACGATCCACAGCGGCAGCACCAGGCTGAGCAGGGGCAGCCGGAGCAGCAGCACGGCGTTGAGCAGGGTCACCAGCGCGTACGGCCGGTCGCGCAGCACCGCGAGCCGGCGCTCCCCCACCGCAGCCGTGCCGGCAGACCGGCCCGCGCCGTCCGCCGGAACCACGCCTTCGCGCCGGCCCGCACCGCCGGCCGGAGCCTTCTCCGCAGCGCGGACCATCCCCCCGCCCGCCGCGACCGTCTTCGCAGCACGGACCGCCCTGCCCGCCGCCGGGGCCACAGCGGAGGCCGAGGCCGCCGCCGGGGCCACAGCCGGCACGCGCCACAGGAGGCCCGCGCCCAGCAGGAAGGTCAGCGCGTCCAGGGCGAACACCGCGAAGAACCCCTCCCGCGTCCCCGCGTGCAGCGCCAGCCCGCCCACCGCCGCGCCCGCGGCCAGTCCGGCGTTGCCCACGGCCTGCAGGTGGGCCAGTACGCCGGTCCGCTCCTCCGGCGCCACCAGCCCGGCCAGCAGCGCCTGCCGGGCCGCGGCCAGCCCGCACTGCGCGGTCGCGTACCCGACGGCGGCCACCAGGAACGCCCCGAAGGAGTCCACCAGCAGGAAGGACGCCACGGCGCCCGCGGCGGCCAGCGCCAGCAGGACCGCCGTGCCGCGCGGCCCGCGCCGGTCGGCCAGCGCCCCCAGCGGCACCCCGGCGACGGAGCCGACCGCCCAGGCCACGGTCAGGCCGAGGCCGATCTGCGCGGGCGAGAGGCCGGCGACTCCGGTGAAGTACAGCGCGGAGCTGACGTAATAGGCGCCGTCGCCGACGGAGTTGCTCAGCTGGGCGGCGGCGAGCAGCCGCGCCGGTCCGGACGGGGGGAGGATCCGCATCGGGTGACTCCGGGGGTGGCCTTCAGGAGCGGCCTTCGGGGATTCGGGGACTCTCCGAAGCTACGGTCCCGGTGGCCCGGAGAGCAGGGCCATTCCCGTCCCGTGATACTGGGCCACTTCGCCCGGGTCGGCAGCCCTGGCAACCTTGGCAGCCCTGGGGACCTCGGCCGCCGCGGCCGCCCCAGCCCCGGCCGCCCCGGCCGCCGGGTCTGCCCCGAAGTCCCCGCCGGCTCCCCGCCTACGCCCCGCGCAAGACCCGCACCAGCCCCTCCAGCGCCTCCGGGTAGTCCCGTTCGCGCGGCGTGCCGTAACCGACCACCAGGCCCTGCGGGCGGTCGCCCGGGGTGTGCCAGTGGTCGCCCAGCCAGCCCAGCGCCAGTCCGGCCGCATCCGCCCTGCGCCGCAGATCCGCCTCCGCCGGGCCCCCGTCCGGGAGTTCGAGCAGCGCGTGCAGCCCGGCCGCGACGCCGCTGACCCGGCCGTACGGGGCGAGGCGGCCGGCCATCAGGTCGCGGCGGCGCCGGTACCGCATCCGCACCGCACGCACGTGCCGGTCGTAGGTGTGACCGGCCATCAGCTCGGCCAGGGCCAGCTGCCCCAGCGTCTCGGTGTGGTGGTCGGTGTGCAGCTTGGCGTCCAGGACCGGGCCGACCAGGTGGTCCGGCAGCACCATCCAGGCCAGCCGCAGCGCGGGGGCCAGGGACTTGGAGACCGTGCCGAGATACGCGACGTGGCCGGGCGCGGTCCCCTGGAGGGCGCCGACCGGCTGGCGGTCGTACCGGAACTCCCCGTCGTAGTCGTCCTCGACGAGCAGCGTGCCGTGCGCGCGGGCCCAGGCGGTCAGTTCGCGGCGCCGGGCCGGGTGGAGCGGGACACCCGTCGGGTACTGGTGGGCCGGGGTGACCACGGCCGCGTCGACGCCGTCGAGGGCCTCCGGGTGCGCGCCGCGGTCGTCCACCGGCAGCGGCCGGACCGCAAGCCCGGTACGGCGGACCACCTCCCGGTGGAAGGCGAGGCCGGGGTCCTCCATGGCCACGGTGCGGGCACCGGCGTCGGCGAGGACGCGGGAGAGCAGCGAGAGGCCCTGGACGTAACCGGAGACCACCACGATCCGGCCGGGGTCGGCGAGGACGCCCCGGGTCCGGCCGAGGTAGCCGGCGAGGGCGGTGCGGAGTTCGGGGCGGCCGAGCGGGTCGCCGTAGCCGTACGTCTCCGCGCTCGCCGTGGTGAGCGCGCGCCGCACCGCCCGCAGCCAGGCGGCCACCGGGAAGGTGCCGGCGTCGGGACTGCCGGGCCGCAGGTCGAGCCGGGGGGCGTCGGGGCGCGCGGCCTCCGCCCCGGCCGTTCCGCGGGCGGAGGCGAGGGCCGCCACCACCGTGCCGGCGCCCTGGCGGGCGGTGAGGTAGCCCTCGGCGGTGAGTTGGTCGTACGCGGCCTGAACGGTGCCGCGGGACAGGCCCAGTTCGGCGGCGAGCCGGCGGGTGGAGGGCAGCCGGGCGCCGGAGACCAGGCGTCCGGTGCGGACGGCGTCGCGCAGGCCGTGTTCGAGGGCCGTGCGGCGGCCCCCCGCCGCGTCGAGGTCGACGTGCAGGTCCACCCCGGCGACGGACCAGGATCCGGATCCAGTCATGGCAGCCGATCCTACGTTCGACCGCCCCGGCTCGTCGCCCCCGAGGGGCACGCCGCACGACGGGCGCCCGCCCACCGCCGACGGCCCGGCCTCACACCTTCGCCAGGAACTCCAGCAGCGCCGCGTTGAAGGCCTCCGGCGCCTCCACCCCCGGCAGGTGGCCGGCTCCGGGGATGACCACGAGGACGGACTCCGGGACCAGGGCGTGGAGTTCCTCGGCATCCGCCACCGGCGTGTACGCGTCCTCCTCGCCGACCACGACCAGGACCGGCACCCGGGCGGCCGCCAGACCCGGCCGGTGGTCGGTGCGTTCGGCACGGCCGCGCAGCGCGGCGGCGGCGCCCTCCGGGTCGGTGCCGCGCATCATGCCCATGACGTGCGCGGCCACTTCGGGCAGGGCGGCGACATGGGCCGGAGTGATCATCTTGTCGATCACCTCGTCCGCGTAGCCGCCCATCCCCTCCGCCACCAGCCGGTCGGCCAGCGCCCTGCGGAACGCCTTGCCGTCTTCCGTCTCGGGCCGGGGCGAGGTGTCGGCCAGTACCAGCGCCAGCACCCGCCCGGGGAACAGCCGGTGGAACTCCATGGTGAGCTGGCCGCCCATGGAGACCCCGCCCACCACGGCCCGCTCCAGCCCGAGGTGGTCCAGCAGTTCGGCGAGGTCACCGGCGAACACCTCGAAGGCCGTCGTGCCGGGCACGACCTCGCTCCGGCCGTAGCCGCGCAGGTCCGGGGTGACCACCCGGTACCCGGCCGCCGCCAGGGCCCGGGCCTGCGGGTCCCACAGGGTGCGGTCGAAGGGGTGGCCGTGCACCAGCAGCACGGGGGTGCCGGAGGCCGGACCCGACACCTCGTAGTGGATCCGCGTACCGTCCGTCGTCGTGAATTCCATTCCGCCAACCTAGTGCCAGGCAGGGCACCGCCGGCCGGGCCGGCGCGGGCGGCCTTGTCAGGACACGCCGCGCCGGGGGAGTTGACCGCAGGCGGCGGGGGCGCCCGTGCCCCGTGCCGTCGGCGGAGACGGCGCAGAGGTCGGAGCCGAAGTCGCCGGGCAGGGCGCGGGCGAGGGTGCGGTCGTGGGTCCGGATGGCCTGGTCGTCGACGCTCCGGCCTCGGCGAGAGGGCGGTCACGCAGGTCGGCCAGGTCCGGTGGGCGCAGCCGCCGGGCGCGCAGGTCGAGGACAGAGGTCCCCGCGGAGAAGGCGGTCCCGACGTCGGCTCCGAAGGCGAGCGACCCGAGGAAACGGCCCGGTCCGTACGAGCGCCGGCCCGCCGGCGTGCAGCTCCTCGGGCACGGCGTCCGCCGCGGCGGCCATCGGCACGCCGTCGGTGGCCGCGCGGAACAGGGCGTGCAGCGGCAGGACCGCGTACCGCAGCGCCTGGCCCGGCCACGGGCCGAGCAGTACGGCGGCGAGCACCGCCGCGATCAGCGGGACCGTGTGCACGAGGAGAAGCAGCGGCTTGCAGAGGGCGTAGCCGGGGCCGGCGACGGCCCTGGGGCGGCCGGACCGGCCGGCGAGGTGCCCGCCGACGAGCCGGACCAGCGCACTCACCCGGTTGCAGAGGCCGTCGATCAGGCCGAGGCCAAGCGGGGGAGAGGCCCAGTCCCGCGACGAGGTGGAGGGGCAGAACGGCGGTCACCGTCTCGGCGGAGTCGTCGGTCACCAGCGAGTCCGTGCCGAGGGGAGCGCGGTGGGGGCGACGGCCGCGCGCCGCCGCGACCGGGGGCCGGTTGCTTTCGCCCCGTGAGCCGTGCCGGCCCTGTCGGGGCGGGGGCGTGCGCGGCTGTCCGCTGCGTATCGGGCGGGCGGCGCGACCGGGCCGCGGCCGAGGACCGCGGCGGGGAGGCCGGGCGGCACGGGCGCGGGGCAGGGAGGAACCAGCGGGACGGGCAGGAACGGGCACGGGAACGACCCGGACACAGGCGACCTCCGGATGGCCTGCTGGCGGGGCAGGCGGCGCGCGGGGCACACCGCGGCGCGCGGACCGCACCCGGGCCCGAGAACCCAACGCCGCCCGGCATGCGCTTCCGGGGACCGGTGCGCACCCCGGGCGGCACGGGGCGCGGCGGCGCTCGGATCCCCGCCCCGGGGTCCCGCCGGCCGCCGGTCCCGGGCGCCGAAGGTCAAGATGCGGCAAAGCGGGCAACCCGGCGGGGCTGATCCCCATCCTCAGAGCCGAATGACAGTTCGCCCTTCGGGGCAGACCCGAGCCGGAGATCCGTGATGACGTACGCACCCAACGGGGGCACCCCCCAGGGCAACCGCCCGCCCGAGGGGAACCGCCCGCCCGAAGGCCACGGGTCCCCGCAGGAGTACGGGTCCCCGCAGGAGTACGGGACCGGCCGGCCGTACGGATCCGCACAGCCGTACCCGCCCTACGGGTCCCCCGAGCACGGCTCGCCGCAGTACGGAACGCCGGATCAGGCCCCCCACCCGTACGGGTCCCCGCAGTACCGCACCCCCGGGCACGACGCCCCCCAGGGCCACGGCCAGGGCCCGTACGCCGCCCGCCCGCCCTACGGCGCGCCCGGGCAGCAGCCGCAGCACCCCGGGCAGTCCTACGCCAGGCAGCCGGCGTACGGGTCCCCCCAGGCCCCCGGTCCGTACGACATCCACGAGCCGTACGGCACCCACGAGCCGTACGAGCCGTACGAGCCCCCCACCCCGTACTCCCCCGCTCGCGGCCACGACCACGGCCACTCCCCCGCCCACCACCGGGAGCCCCCGTTCCCGCCCCACCCCGGCGACGACGACCGCTCCCCCGGGGACCCCGGCCGGCCGCCCCGCCGGCGCGGGCGCCGCCTGCTGATCGCCGGCACCACCCTCGCCGTCCTCGGTGTGGGCGCCTGGCAGCTGATGAGCTACTACGAGATCCCGCCCTTCACGGACAAGGGCGACCCGGTCTCCTTCGACCAGACCCCCGCCGGCCCCGACGCGGGCGGCGGCGGTCGGGCCGGCGGCGGCACCACCAGGCCCGCCGACTCCAAGGTTTCGCTGCCGACCGGCCCGAAGGCCGAGTTCAAGGTGGCGAACACCCTCGAAGACGGCACCAAGATCGGCGTGGTGACGTACACGGGCAAGAAGTCGGGCTTCACCGGCAAGGTCTGGGTGTGGGCCCCCAAGGCGTACTCGGACCCGAAGTTCGCCAAGAGCGGCTTCCCGGTGATGATCGCCCTGCCCGGCGGCGCGGGCTACCCGATGAACTACTGGATGGGCACCGACCTCAAGCTCCAGGAGAGCATCACCAAGTGGTACGACGAGGGCAAGAGCAAGCCCTTCCTGCTGGCCATGCCCGTGCAGAACCCGGAGCCGGACACGGACGGCACGTACTGGGACGGCAGTGACATCCCCGGCCAGCCCAAGATGGGCACCTGGCTCACCGAGGACGTCCCGGACCTGATGAGGGAGAACTTCCGCACCATCAAGTCCCGGGACGGCTGGGCCTTCATGGGCTCCTCCACCGGCGGCTTCAACGGCCTGAAGGCGGTGCTGAAGAACCCGGACCGGTTCAAGGCCGTGATCGCCTCCGGCCCGGACATCGTGCCGGACTCGCGGCTCTGGAAGGGCCACGAGAAGGAGAAGCAGGAGAACAACCCGCAGGTGCTGGCCCAGCAGCTGATCGACCGCAAGGGGCCGGACGTCTACCTGGCCTTCCAGGTCGGCACCAACGAGAGCAACAAGAAGACGCTCCCGGACGTGAAGAAGTTCATCGCCACCTACGGCAACAAGGGCCCGGTCCACACCACCCTGAAGGAGATCCAGGGCGGAAAGCACAACGCGGCCACCTACGTCCCGGCCATGGGCGAGGGGCCGATCGAGTGGATCAGCAAGTACATGGAGGGCCCCACCCCGGCCTCGTAACCCTCGGGCGCCGGGCGCCGGGCTGCGGGGCCCCTGGCCGGGCACTAGGGGGTGTTGCGAAAGTCCCGCACGGCGCCCACGGCGCCCGGCACGCACTCTCGCCGCACCGGCCAAAGCCCCGAGTACGCCCAGTACGAGGGTCTTCGTCCGGCACGCCGAGAGCACGCACCGGACACCGCGGGCACCACACAGGACTTTCGCAACACCCCCTAGGCCGAGAACCGGCGGGGCTCCCCCGGGGCCGGGGCCCAGCCCGGATCCCCGGTGACCGCGAACGACACCCACGCCGCGTGCATGGCGTCGGCCAGTTCCTGCGGCGCCCCGGGGCCCGCCAGCGCGCGGGCCGCCGGGGTGTCCAGCACGTCGAAGACGAAGCCCAGCTCCAGGGCGTGGCAGGACCCCAGCCCGGGTATGCCCGAGCGCCAGCCGAACTCGTACACGTACGCCGGCGCCCGGCGCTCCGCCGCGGCCAGGGCGCGCAGCGGGTCCCGCAGCAGCCGGTCGGTCAGCACCTGGCCCGCGACCTCGCCCACCGGCAGCTCCGGCTGTGCCGCCCGCCGGGCCCGCACGGCCGCGAGCGGCATCCCGGCCCGGGCCGCCGTCAGCGCGAGGGCCAGCGGGCCCATCCGGTTCAGGTGGCCCAGTACCCCCGTGGGCGCCAGCCACAGCCGGTACTCCTCGTCCGTCCAGCCCAGCAGCAGCGGTACGTCGGCCCCCGCCTCGCCCGCGACGAGCCGGGCCAGCGGGTCGCCGGGCACGGCGTCCCCGTCCTCGACGATCCCGAAGGCCGCCCCGCCCAGCAGCGGGCTTGAGCGGCGCAGTACGGCGGCCTGCGCGGCCAGCAGGTCGTCCGGGTCCACCTCGGCGAAGGCCGCCGCGGTGGCCGGCACCTTGAGCCGGGCCGCCATCCTGCGCACCATCGCCCGCACCTTCACGTGCGGCAGCGCCTCCGGAGGACCGCTCTGGAGCACCGCCCGCCGGAACAGGCCCTCGGCCCGGGGCGAGGCGAGCAGCGCCCCGATGCTGATGGCACCCGCCGACTCGCCGAACACGGTGACCCGGTCGGGATCGCCGCCGAAGGCCGCGATGTTGTCCCGCACCCACTCCAGGGCGGCGATCTGGTCCAGCAGCCCGCGGTTCGGCACCGCGTCGGGGAAGTGCCCGAAGCCCTCCACGCCCAGCCGGTAGTTCAGCGAGACGAGGACCACCCCGTCGCGGGCGAAGGACGATCCGTCGTAGACCGGCACCGCCGAAGAACCCCTGGTCAGGGCGCCTCCATGGATCCAGACCATGACCGGCAGCGCCGCTCCGGCGCCCGGTTCGGGGGTCCACACGTTCAGGTTCAGGCAGTCGTCGCCCGGATGGACCGGATCGGTCAGCAGAGAGGCGAAGGGCTCCGGGTACGGGGTCTTCGGCGCCGTGGGTCCGAAGGCGACGGCCTCGCGCACGCCCTCCCAGGGCTCGGGCGGCGCGGGCGCGGCGAACCGGTGCGGCCCGACGGGCGGGGCGGCGTACGGGATGCCTCGGAAGACGGCGACGGAGCCCTCGCGCGTGCCCCGTACCGCGCCGTACCGCGTGACGGCCTCCACGCGTTCCACCACGTCCATGGCCATGTCGCCCTCCCGCATTTCCTCGGTGCGCCGTAGGCCCAGGAAGCGAGCATAAACAGCGGCGGCGCGGGCCGCCCGGCGGGGCGGGGAGTCCTGTGCGGGGGTGCGGGCCCCTCGGGCCCGGCGGGCGCGGCGTTGCCCCTACGGGTGACATGGCGTGACCCGCACCGGGCCGGATGGTTGGACCGGTGGCAGGTACTCCACCCACACCGTGAGGCATTCATGCGTATCAACGGCACCCTCAGGGCCGCGGCGGCCCCGGCACTCCTCCTGGCCGCCACGGCGGCTGCCGGGGGCACGGCCCACGCCGCCGGTCAGGACTTCCAGTTCTTCGGCACGGACGACAAGGTCCACGCCATCCACGACCCGGCCGGCTGCTTCGACGCCGCGGGCGGCGCCGGCGGGGGCGTGGTGAACGGCTCGGACAGGCGTGCGGTGCTGTACGCCGGGGAGGGCTGCACGGGACGGGTCGTCGGGGTCGTCGAGCCCGGTGCCAGTGCCCCGGTGGGCCCGGCGTTCGGCTCGGTGCACTTCCCCGTCACCAGGTAGGCGGAGCGGCCGTGACCCCAGGGCGGTCACGGCGTTGTACGCCATGTCATCGTCACAGATCTTGTGGCGCTTCCATTTCTCAAGGAGATCTCGATGTCGCGTATCGCGAAGGCAGCAGCCGTCACTGCTGCCGCCGGTTCCGTTCTGGCCGCCGGCGCCGGCATGGCCGTCGCCGATGCCGGAGCGCACGGCGCCGCGGTCGGTTCCCCCGGTGTCGCCTCGGGCAACGTCGTCCAGGTGCCCGTGCACGTTCCGATCAACGTCTGCGGCAACTCCGTGAACGTGATCGGCCTCCTGAACCCCGCCTTCGGCAACCACTGCGAGAACGTCTCCGGGCACGACGAGCCCACGGGCGCCTACGGCGACTGATCGCCGGCACTCCGCAGTACCCCTCGGGCCCCCCGCCGCAACCGCGGCGGGGGGCCCGACCCCTTTGCCCCGCGTCTCACGCGTACCGGTAGAGGTTCCGGTGCGAGAGGAGTTCACGGGGCGTCACGCCCCAGGGCGGCATCGGCTCGTCCAGGCTGAGCACCCGCCCGTACTGCCGGTCGAAGCGGTCGAGGCGCTGCGCCGGCAGGTAGCCGGAGCCGGGGTGCTTCTGCTGCCAGCGGTCCCAGATCAGGTCGACGAACGAGTGGTGCAGCCAGAACGCCGGGTCGTTGGGCGCGGTGCCGCCGGTCATGTGGCCGCCGATCCACTGGTGCACCTTGTTGTGGTTCCGCCAGCGCTCGCGGCGCGGTGCGGTCCAGCCCTCCAGCTTGTTGCGGAAGCCGCCGTCGACGGCCGTCGAGTCCCAGGGGGCGGTGTCGTACACCGGGTCGTCCACGGCCCACTGCAGCTCGGCGGCCGTGGGGAGGGTGATGGGGTTGTGCGGGCGGCCGAGGTTGCGGGTGAGGAAGCGGCCCTCCCGGATGCCGACCGTGATGGGCCAGTTGCCCTTCTCGTAGGCGAAGGGGCCGGTCGTCACCTGCCGGTCCTCGGCGCGCCCGGTCCCGCCGAGGAAGTCCTCCGCCCAGAGGGAGGAGGCCGGGCTGCGGTCGGTGGTCCAGTCCCAGTACGGGACGGACAGGCCCGGGTCGAGGGCCTGGAGCGCCTTCTCGAACTCCAGCAGGTACTTGCGGTGCCAGGGGAAGAACGAGGGCGACATGTGGCCCACGCGCAGGCCGTCGTCGTCGTCCGGCACGAAGTAGCGGTCGTGCGTGCGGACGAACTCGTCGTACGTGCCGTTGCGTTTGAGCTCCAGCACGGCCGCGACGAACCTCTTCTTCTGCGCGCTGGTGAGGTCCTTCTGGTTCTGGCGGGTATACACGGGGTCGGGGCCCTTTCGGCGGGGATCGGGGGGCCGCCGTGGCGTGCCGGCGGCCGGGCGTGGGATGCGGGCTGCCGTCAGGCGTGGTGCGCGGGGGCCTCGGCGAGGCGGGCGCTGCCGAGTTCGTCGACGGCGGCGCGGGCCAGGGCGCGGGGGGAGGGGAAGGACTCGTAGTGGTTGACCCCGCTGAGCCAGCTGCCGTCGGCGCGGCGCATCACGTGCAGGGAGCGCCCGTCGACGTACACGTCCACGCGTTCGCGCGCGCCGGGCGCGTGGGCGGCGTACCGGACGGCGGTGATGTGGCGGCCGCGGTAGGTCTCCTCGAAGACCGGTACGGTCGGCTCGACGTCGCGGGTGGTACGCCGGCCCGCGCGCCCGGCCCGGACGACGGGGGCCAGGGCCGCGGCCGTGGCCGCCACGACGGCCGCGGTGAAGGCCGTGCGCAGCGCCAGGCGGCGACTGACGGCGAGTGCTCCGGCCGCCCTGGCGATGCCGATGTTCCCGCTGCTGGCGCTCATCCTGCTCCTCCGTGCCTCTCGGGGCGTCAACCGACTCCGACGGTCTAACGCTCCGGTGCAGTGGAGGTCACCGGGGGCGCAGCGCGCGGGGGCGCCGCGGGGCGGGGACGCGGGGGTCAGCGGGGTGCCGGGCCGCCTCCGGCGGGGGTGTGCGCGGACTTGTAGAAGATGGTGGTGGGGTGGAGGACGCCGGCCGGGTCGGCGGCGAAGTCCGGTACGGTGCCCGCCTCCTGCCAGCCGAGGGCGCGGTAGAGGCCCTCGGCGGGGCTGCCGGTCTCGGTGTCGAGGTGCAGCAGGACCAGTCCCTCGTGTGCCGCGTGCCGCTCCAGTGCGGCGAGCAGGGCCCGGGCGAGGCCACGGCCGCGCGCTGCGCGGTGCACCATCAGCTTGTTGACCTCGGCGCGGTGCCGGCCGTTGGGCTTGGTCTCGCGGCGCAGGCTGACGGTGCCGGCGACCCGGTCGCCGTCGTGGGCCGTCCAGACGGTGAGCGTGCCGTCGGAGACGGCCGGCAGGAGCGACTCCCACCAGGCGGCGGCCTCGGCGTGGCCGACGCCGGCGAGGAAGCCGAGGGCGTTGCCCCCGGCGACGGTGTCGAGCGTCAGGTCGGCGAGGGAGTCGAGCTGGGCACGGAGCGCGGCTTCCGAGAGCGGCTGGATGATCATGCCGGTCAGGGTAGGGAGCGATTGTTTCGGCCATGTGTGCTGTCGCGCCGGGCCGGGTGGACGGGCTCTGGAGGCGGGTCGGGAGGGCGCGCCGGCCCCGGGCGGGGCCGACGCGCGGCCGGGGCCGACGCCTGGCCGGGGCCGACGCCGTTCGGGAACGGCACGCCTCCGGCCGGCGGGCCCTCAGGGGGCCGGGAGTGCGGCGAGCTGGGCGATGCGGTCGTGGTGGTGGCCGATGGTGCCCAGCGCGAGCGAGTCGGCCTTGGCCCGCTTGAGGTACAGGTGGGCCGGGTGTTCCCAGGTCATGCCGATGCCGCCGTGCAGCTGTACGCACTCCTCGGCGGCCCGCACGGCCACCCGCGAGCAGTAGGCCTGGGCGAGGGAGACGGCGAGGGCCGTCTCGGTGTCCCCGGTGGCCAGGGCGTCCGCCGCGTTGCGGGCGGCGGCGCGGGCCTGGGCCACCTCCAGCCAGAGCTGGGCGAGCCGGTGCTTGAGGGCCTGGAAGGAGCCGACGGGCCGGTTGAACTGGTGGCGCTCGCGGACGTGGCGCACGGTCTCGGCCAGGCACCAGTCGGCCAGCCCCAGCTGCTCGGAGGCGAGGAGTCCGGCGCCGGCGAGCAGGGCCCGGCGCAGCACGGCGGCGGCCGTGACGGGGCCGGCGATCGGTTCGCCGTACGCGCGGTCGAAGCGGACGGTGGCCAGGGGGCGGGTGAGGTCGAGGGGGACGGCGGGGTCGATGCCGGCCTCCTCGGCGCGCACCGCGAACAGGCCGGTGTCGGCGAGGACGAGCAGGACGTCGGCGGCGGCCGCGTCGGCCACGGAGGTGACGGTGCCGCTGAGCAGTCCGCCGCCGGTGTCGCGTACCGGGGCGGGGGCCGGCGCGCCGGGCCCCAGCGTGAGCGGCAGGGCGATGACGGCGACGGCCGTGCCGGCGGCGAGGGAGGCCAGCAGACGGGCGACGGCGGGGAGTTGGGCGTCGCACGCGAGCAGCGCCTCGGTGGCGATGACGGAGCTGGTGAGGTACGGGACCGGGGTGACGGCGCGGCCCAGCTCCTCCAGCACGACGGCGGCCTCGCGGGGACCGGCGCCCTGGCCGCCGAGCTTCTCGGGGACCAGCAGCCCGGCGGCGCCGATCCCGGCGCCGAGGGCCTCCCACAGCGCCGGGTCGTGGGGCGTGCCGGATTCGGCGCGGGCGAGTACGGCGGCTGCGGGGGCCCGGTCGGTGAGCAGGCCCCGTACGGCGGCGCGGAGTTCTTCCTCGGTGTCGGTGTAGCGCAGGTCGCTCACTTGGCCAGGTCCTTCCAGGGCAGGTCCTTGTCGTCGCGCGGCTCGGGGGGCAGGCCGAGGACGCGTTCGGCGACGATGTTGAGGAGGATCTCGCTGGTGCCGCCCTCGATGGAGTTGCCCTTGGAGCGGAGGTAGCGGTAGCCGGCGTCGCGGCCGGTGAAGTCGACGAGTTCGGGGCGGCGCATCGTCCAGTCCTCGTACAGCAGGCCCTCCTCGCCGAGGAGTTCGACCTCCAGGCCGCTGATCTCCTGGTTGAGGCGGGCGAAGGTGAGCTTCATGCCGGAGCCCTCGGGGCCGGGCTGGCCGGCGGCGAGCTGCTGGCGCAGCCGCTCGGCGGTCAGGCGGGCCACCTCGGCCTCGACCCAGAGGGCGAGGAGCCGCCGGTGGAGTGCGTGGGTGCGCAGTTCGGGGCGGGCACGCCAGGCGGCGGCGACCGGGCCGATCATGCCGCCCTCGCGGGGCAGCCGCATGCCGCCGATGGAGACGCGTTCGTTCATGAGGGTGGTGCGGGCCACCTCCCAGCCCTGGCCGACGGCGCCGAGGCGGTGGGCGTCGGGGATCCGGACGCCGGTGAGGAAGACCTCGTTGAACTCGGCCTCGCCGGTGAGCTGGCGGAGCGGCCTGACCTCGACGCCGGGGGCGGTCATGTCGCAGAGGAAGTACGTGATGCCCTGGTGCTTGGGCAGGGCGGGGTCGGTGCGGGCGATGAGGATGGCCCAGCGGGCGAGGTGGGCGCTGGAGGTCCACACCTTCTGGCCGTCGACGATCCAGTCCCCGGCGGTTTCCGCGGGGCCGGGGCCCGCGGTGCTCGCGGTGCTCTCCTCCCGGACCGCGCGGGTGCCGAGGGCGGCGAGGTCGGAGCCGGCGCCGGGCTCGCTGAAGAGCTGGCACCACACCTCCTCGCCGGTCCACAGGGGCCGCAGGAAACGGCGCTTCTGCTCCTCGGTGCCGTACGCGAGGATCGTGGGCGCGGCCATGCCGAGGCCGATGCCGATGCGGCGCGGGTCGTTGTCTGGCGCCCCGGCCTTCTCCAGTTCGGCGTCGGCCACGGCCTGGAGGGTGCGGGGGGCGCCGAGGCCGCCGAGGCCCTCGGGGTAGTGGACCCAGGCGAGGCCGGCGTCGAAGCGGGCGCGGAGGAAGTCCAGGCGGTCGGTGCTGGCCGGCGGGTGGGCGGCGAGGAGGTCCCGTACCCGGGCGGTGACGTCGGCGGCGGTGATGCCGGTCATCGGGCGCCTCCGGTTCCGGGGAGGACGACGAGGCGGCCGGTGGTGGTGCCGTCGGCGACGCGCTGTACGGCGTCGGCGGCGCGGTCCAGCGGGACGCGCTCGCTGACGAGTGGCCTGATGGCGCCGGCGTCGGCGAGCCGGGTGAGTTCGTCGTGGCAGGCGCGGACGGCGGCCGGGTCCTTGGTGTTGTAGAGGCCCCAGTGCAGTCCGAGGATGGCGTAGTTCTTGACCAGCGCGTGGTTGAGGGCGGGCGCGGGGACGGTGCCGCCTGCGAAGCCGACGACCACGATGCGGCCCTCGAAGGCCACGGACTTGGCGGAGGCGGTGTAGGCGTCGCCGCCGACCGGGTCGTACACGACGTCGGCACCGCGGCCGCCGGTGAACTCCTTCACCCGGGCGACGATGTCCTCGGCGTGCCGGTCGATCACCAGGTCGCAGCCGAGTTCCTCGGCGGTGCGGGCCTTGGCCTTGCCGCCGGCGACGCCGATGACGGTGGCCCCGGCCGCCTTGCCGAGCTGGACGGCGGCGCTGCCGACGCCCCCGGCGGCGGCGTGCACGAGGAGGGTCTCCCCCGCGCGCAGGCCGGCCCGGCGGTGCAGGCCGAACCAGCCGGTCTGGTAGCCGATGTGCAGCGCGGCGGCCTCGGCGTCGTCGAGGGCCTCGGGGGCCGGCAGGAGGGCGCGGGCGTCGGCGGTGACGTACTCGGCGAAACCCCCGTGCGGCAGGCGGGGGTTGACGATCACGCGTCGGCCGTCCTCGGTCTCGCCGCACACCTCGACGCCGGGGGTGAAGGGCAGGTCGGGGCGGATCTGGTACTGGCCCCGGCAGAGCAGGGCGTCGGGGAAGTTGACGTTGGCGGCCAGGACGCGCAGCCGCACCTCGCCCTCGCCGGGTTCGGGGGCCGGCACCTCGTCGAGGCGCATGACCTCGCGGGGCTCGCCGTGGGTGTGTACTCGCCATGCCTGCATCCGGGGCCTCCAGCCGCCGTCGAGGGACCACGCTCCGGGGCATACTAAGCGGTCGCTTGCCCGGAAGGGAATGCTCCGCGGCGGGTCCGCGCACGGGAGGCGGCCGGAGCGCCCGCCGCTCCGACCCGGGCGCTCGAACTCGACGTGAACACCCCACGAAAAGTGGTCTGTACCGTTCCGCCCCGATCCGCCGTCACACAAGGCAACATGTCCCCCACACGAACCATTCACATGGGGGGACACCACGTGAACAAGCTCAAGCACGTCTGCATCACCGCCGCCCTGACCGCCGGCCTCGTCGGCGTCGCCGGCCCGGCCGGCGCCGCACCGGCGCCCAAGCCGTGCAAGCCCGAACTGCTGCTCCTCAAGTCGCTTACGGTCGGCGACGGTTACGCGAACGGCGAGGTCCTCGGCTTCGGCGCCGGCGACCTGTCGGTGGGGTCGAGCGAAGGCAGGCCGGTCTTCTGGGAGGGCGTGAAGGTCACCGCCGTCCCGCTCCCCGCGGGCTGGACCACGGGCCAGGTCAACGCCGTGAACGCCGGCGGCCTGATGGTGGGCTCGCTGACCCGCAACAACGGGACCGACGCGGTCGCGTTCACGTACCGCAAGGGCGACGCCGCCGTCACCCTGCTCAGCGCGGCCGGGGACTACAGCTGGGGGGCTGACGTCAACGACGCCGGGTACGTGGTCGGCACCGCCGCCGGCACCGCCACCGTCTGGCGGGACGGCCAGGTCGTCCGGCGCCTGCCGGTGCCGGCGGACGCCCACGCCGGCACGAAGGTCGGCGCGGTCGGCATCAACAAGCGCGGCGACATCGTGGGCACCGCCTGGACGTACTACTGGGACGAGGCGGGCGACTACCCCGTCGGCAACAGCCACCCGGTGGTGTGGCCCGCCGGCGGCTACGACCCGTACAGCCTCCTCGTGGAGAACCAGGCCGACTACACCATCGGCAACCGCGCCAAGGACATCGACGCCGCGGGCCGCGTCGTCGGCTTCGAGGACGTCAACATGAAGGCCTGGTACCGCACCACCGCCCAGGTGTGGAAGAAGCCCTACGACGCGCTGCCCACCCTGCCCGGCAAACTCCCCGGGCACGAGGACGGCGACCTGTACGCGATCAGCCCGACCACCAACGTCAGCGTCGGCTCGGCCATGACGTACGAGGAGGGCTACCCGCAGAAGCTCAAGCCGCAGTACTGGCCGGGCTCGGGCCCCATGCTCACCCTGCCGCTGCCGAACGCGGACGCGACCGGCCGGGCGAAGGCCGTCTCCGACGACGACCGCGTGGGCGGCACCGTCATCGACCACGACCACCTCGTGGGCGAGTCCGCGGCCGTCTGGACGTGCGCGAGCAAGCAGGCGTACGCGCTCTGACCGCCGGCACGGGGCTGGTGATCCGAGGCCCGGCGCGCTATCGATGCGCGCATGGAGTCCACGGAGCACGGCCCGGCGGAGCACCCGCCTCAGCAGCAGCCCATGCCCGGCCTGCCGGCCCCGCCGCCGCTCGGCGCCAGCGCCCTGCCCCCCGGTACGTACGCGGGGCGGACGGTGCTGGTGACGGGCGGCGGCACCGGCCTGGGCAAGGCCATCGCCGCCGAGTTCGCCCGGCTCGGCGCGCACGTGGTGATCGTCGGTCGGCGAGCCGAGCAACTCCAGCAGGCGCGAGCCGAGTTGGCGGAGATCACGCACGGCGCGAACGGGGCGGCCGGCCGGAACGGCGCGGACGGCGCCGAGCCGGGCGCCGGCCGGATCACGGCCGCCCTCTGCGACATCCGGGACCCGGAGCGGATCGCGGAGGTCTTCGACGCCGCCGTGGCCGCCTCCGGACTGCCGGACGTCCTGGTCAACAACGCGGCCGCCAACTTCCCCGTACCGGCCGAGGACATGTCGCCCAACGCCTGGCGCGCGGTCGTCGACACCACGCTGACCGGCACCTGGCTGACGACCCGCGAGTTCGGCCGCCGCCACCTGGCCGCGGGCACCCCCGGCTCGATCCTCAACATCGGCGCCTCGTACGCCTGGACGGGCGGCCCCGGCTTCGCGCACAGCGCGGCCGCGAAGGCCGGCGTCAAGAGCCTCACGGAGACCCTGGCCGTGGAGTGGGGCCCGTACGGCATCCAGGTCAACGGCCTGGTCCCGGGCCTGGTCCCGCACTCCGACATGACCGCCGACATCCGCGCCGGCCTGACCCGCGACGAGGGCACCGCCGCCCTCCGCCAGCCCGCGCTCCGCGTCGGCCTCCCCCGCGAACTGGGCTGGGCCGCGACCTTCCTGGCCTCCCCGTACGCCTCCTTCATCACCGGACACACGCTGGTGGTGGACGGCGCCAACTGGCAGCGCCGCAGCCTGGTCAACCCGGAGGTCACCCCGCTCCGCGAGCAGCTGGGCCGCGGCCCGTTCACCCCGTAGCGGGCGGGCCGAGGAACCCGAAGAGGTACAGCCCGCCCGAGCCGCACACGGCGAGGTCCCGGCCGTCGGGGCTCCATGCGCAGTCCGACAGCGGCCGTTCCGTGCGCAGGGCCGTCACGAGCCCGCCGGTGTCCGCCGACCGGACGCGGACGGTCGCGTCCTGGCCCACGGAGGCGAGCCACGAGCCGTCCGGCGAGAACGCCACGGCACTGACCCCGCCCTCATGCCCCGTCAGCGTGCGGATGCGGGTCCAGGTGCCCGTGGCCCTGAGCACGACCGTGCCATCCGCTCCGGCCGAGGCGAGCAGCCCGCCGTCCGGCGACACCGCCAGACCCGGCACCTTCCCGACATGCCCCGGCAGGACCGGGCCCGGGCGCCAGCCGCCCGGGCCCGGGTACGCGGTCCACACACGGACGGTGCCGTCCGCGTCCCCTGCGGCAATCCAGCTCCCGCCGGGGTCCACGGCCAAGGCGTGGCAAGCCGCCCGGGACCCGGTCAGCCTCGTCGGACGCTGCGCCGGGCCCCCCTCCCAGACCTCGACGGTGCCGGTTTCGAGCGCCACTGCCAGCCAGGAGCCGTCCGGCGCGAACACCACGTCGTGGGCGGTCCCCGGCAGGTCGGTGTGCCTGCCCGTGGCCGTTTGGTACACCCGTGTCAGGGAGAAGTCCGTGACGGCAGCGATCCGCGTGCCGTCCGGGGCGACGGCCACGGCGGTGACGTTCGAAGGCACCGGCGTGAAACCGGCGAGCCGCCCGCCCGTCGCCCGGTCCGCCAGCCGGAGCGCTCCGCGGTACCGGGCCGTCAGCCAACTGCCGTCCGGGGCGAACGCCACCGCGTACTGGCCATCGGGACGGCGGGCCGGGGTGTCCGGGAACGCGCCGCGCACTGCCCAGAGCTGTACGGTGCCATCGCTCGAACCGGTGGCGATCCAACTGCCGTCGGGGGCTGCGGCCAGCGGCCGGTCCCAGGAGCTGCGGGGCCGCACCGAACCCAGCGGTATCCCCTGCGGCGCGTCCCACAGGTGCACCCCGTGCTCATCGGCGACGGCCAACCAGGAGCCGTCCGGGGCCAGCGCCAGGCCGTCGATCCGCTGGAGGCCGTGCGCCACGGGACGCCGGTGCCCGCCGAGGTCGCGCAGCTCCACCCGGCCTTCGGGCCCGACCACGGCCAGCGAGCCGTCCGGGAGGAGGTCGAACACCGGCCGCAGCGTTCCGCCGGTGCCGAGGGCAGGCGTGCGCCGCCAGTTCGCCGTGGACCAGAGGCTGAGCTCCGAGTCGCTTCCGGTGGCGAGGTGGGAACCGTCTGCCGCCATCTTCATCCGGTACACCGGGCCCCCGGCTTGCAACGCGCGCACCGTCCACCACCGGCCCGGTTCCCAGAGCCGCAGGGTGCCGTCACCGCTGCCGGTCACCAGCCAGGCGCCGTCGGGGGCGAACGCCGCACCGGTGACGGCGAGCCGGTGACCGCGCCCGCCGGCCATCCGTGTTCCCGTCTCCACGTCCCAGATCTTCAGGCGCGGGCCGTACCCGGCGGTCACCAGGATCCGCCCGTCGGGCGACAGCGCGAGGGTGTTCACCGGGTCGGAACCGTGCCGCAGTACCCGCACGCACCGGCCCGACTCCGCGTCCCACACCCGTACGTACCCGGCCCTGTCGCCGCTGGCGATCCGGCTCCCCGTCGCGGCGACGGCCAGCGTCTCGATGGCCCGGGTGTGCCCGGTCAGGGTGCGCAGCAGCCGGCTGTCCGGCAGGTCCGGAGGATCCCAGCGGTTGTACAGCAGCGGGTGCACCCCCGGGTCCCGGCGCCGGGACCCGACCTGCTCCCGCCAGAGGGGCTCGTGAGCCAGGCGGCTGTGCAGGGTGGCGGTCAGGGCGCCCGCGGGCTCCAGCGGGGCGAGCAGGTGCGCGATGCGGTCGAGGTCGCGGGCGACGCGGGTGCCGGTGCCGGTGGGGACGCGGCGGGCGTCCTGCCAGGGGGCCGAGGGGCCGCGCTGGTGCAGCCGGGCCTCGACCCAGCGGAGGTCGGCGACGAGCGCCTCGGCGCGGTCGGTGCGGCCGGCGGCGAGGAGGTGCTCGACGAGGTGGTCCAGCAGGTAGCCGTCGGTGGCCTCCCAGGGCGCGGGACCGGCCTCGTCGGCCAGCAGGGCGTGCAGCCGGCGCAGTTCGGCCTCGCCCAGTTCGCCGCGCAGGTAGTCGCGGAGCACGTCGTGCAGGGTGAGCCGGCCGCCGTCACCGGGCGTGAGGGAGACGAGGGAGAGGCGGTGCAGGCGCCCGCAGAGGGTACGGGTCGCGGTCTCGTCCAGCCCGCCGGTGACCGCCCAGAGGCGGGCGACGAGGGCCACCGGTACGGCCTCGTCCTCGACGAACACCCCGAGCTCCGCCAGGCGTCGGGGCCCGTCGGCGGGCAGCAGGGTGGTCGCGGCCTCGACGGTGGCGCGTACGGCCGTGGACCGGCGTACCGGATCGTCGAGGTCGAGCGCCGTCACCGGTCCGGGCGACTCGCCCGCGGCGGGGCCGTGCGCGGCCAGCCTGTCGAGGGCCGCGCGGGCGGCGGCGGACGGGTCCGCGCCGGCGGCGACCTGACCGGCGACCAGCCGGTTCGTGAGCCGGAGCAGCAGCGCCCAGCGGCCGGTCGCGCGCAGCAGGCCGACGGTCAGTTCCTCGGGCAGCGGCGGGAGTTCCCAGGTCAGGACGGCGCGGGCCTGGGCCTCTGTCATCTCCCCCACCACGACGCGCCGGGTGCCGGGCGGCAGCAGCTCCGGGACGCGGGTGGTGACCAGGCGCACGCAGCTGCGGCCGCCCTGGAGGAAGGGGGTGAGCTGCTCCTCCTCCCAGACGTCGTCCAGCACCAGCAGGGTGCGGGGCCGCTGGTCCAGCAGGCGGCCCAGGTGCCGGCCGGCGAGGCCGGGGTCATCGAAGGTGCGGGTGTCCCCCGTGACGTAGTGGGTGACCTCGGCCACCTTGGCGGCCACCGCCGCCCGGCCACGGACGTCCCGGCCGACGGTGACCACGTACACGCGGTCGCGGAAGCGCCTGCGGACGCGGGGGTGCGCGGAGACGGCGCGGGCCAGGACGGTCTTGCCGAAGCCGCCGTCGCCGTCCAGCGAGGAGGTGAGGGCCACCGTCCCGCGGCGGTGCCGGCGGCAGACGGCGGCGACGGCACGGGCGCCTTCCGCCCGGCCGACCACCCAGTCCGCGACGGCCTCGGCGGGCGGCGGCGGGGGGTCCCCGGCGACGGCCGCGGGCCGCTCCTGGCGCCAGGCGGTGAGGAGGGCGGCGACCAGGGCCACGGTCCCGAGCCCGCCGACCCACCACCACGGCCGCTGCCGGATCTGGTCGAGGAGGCCGGGCCACCGCTCCTGCGCGGTGGCCGCGTTGGCGGCCAGCGAGGCGAGCACGGCCACCACGGCGACGACCCCGCCGAGCAGCGCCCCCTTGACCACGCCCCGCATCCCCACCCCCGAACCCGAACCCGAAGATAGCGCCGCCGTGAAACCCACCGCAGCGGTATCCGCACCACCGCCCCGGCACCTGCTGCCCGGGGCGGCCCCCTGCCGCCGGCCGGGTCCAGGAACCCGCCGCCCGGCCCGCTCCCGGCAGCGTGGCCGTGGCCGCCCTGCCGTCGGCCGGGTCCCGGCACCCGTGCATGATGGCCGGCATGAACACGGAAACCTGCGACCCGGCCGAGCTGGCCGCCCTGCGTGAGATCTTCGCTTCACGGCCCGGCGCCGCGCCGCCGGCCGGCTGGGAGGCGGTGCGGGCCTTCGAGGCGGAGCACGGCGTGCTGCTGCCGGAGCCGTACCGCACGTTCGTGGCGGAGGTCTGCGACGGGCTGCCCGCCGGGCCGCCCCACTACGGCCTCCTCCCGCTGGCGGAGACCCCGCAGGACTGGGGCACGGACCGTCCCGAGCGCCTGCTCGCCGAGCCCTTCCCGCTGACCGGGGCGTGGCTGTGGGAGGAGGACGACGCCGTGGTGGAGCTGTCGGTGGAGGAGTTCGAGGCCCGTACGGCGACCGTGTTCGACCACGGTTCGCTGCTGCTGGGCACGGACGGCTGCGGCATGTACTGGCACCTGGTCGTCACCGGCCCGCAGCGCGGCCACGTCTGGCAGATCGCCGGCGAGGGCGCCCTGCCGTTCGGCCCCGACTCTCCGGACGCCCTGATGCCGGGGACCCCCGGCTTCGCGGGCTGGGCCGGCCACTGGGCCGCCGGCCACGACTGGTTCCCCGACGCCTAGGACCGGGCGGTCGCAGCGGTGTCGTCGGCGTTTCGATCTTGGGGGCGGACAGTGGGGACGGACTTGGGCGGGGCGCTGCGGCGACGCGTGTGGCTTGCCGTCGTGGGCCTGGCGTGCGTGGGGGTGGTGTCCGGGTGTGCCTGGGGGCCTGACGAGTCCGTGCGGTACCTGGAGAGCTACTCCGAGCACCGGCCGCTGCGCGTGGTGGGATATCCGTCCGCGGGGTCGCTCCAGGTCACGCAGCAGGTGGTGTGGGCCCTCGGGGACGGCGAGAGCGAGGCCCTCGCGGAGATGACGGCGGAGGAGGAGCGGGGCTCCGACGCGCGGAAGACCGCCGCCAACTGGGTCGGGGCCTTCGGGAAGGGGGCCCGGGGGCGGGTGACGGCCGAGTTCTACGACGAGGGATCGCAGCGCCAGCTCGTGGTCCTGTACTTCCACGACACCGGTCAGGTGAAGGGCATCAACGTGCGGGTGACCAACGAGGAGGGGGCGGCGGACGGCTGGCGCGTGAGCCTGGACGAGTCCGACCCGGCGGAGGTGCGGGCCGTGCCCGAGTGGGTGCCGAAGGAGCCGGGCGGGCTGGGGTCGACGATCCTGCCGTGAGCCGTACGGGGCGGGAGGCGGGGGCTCGGCAGGGTGTGCGCACCGCGGCGGCGCCGCTGCCGGGCGCGAGTCGGCGGCCATGGGAGCGTGGGGCGGGCGGCAGCCTTCGGACGCCGGTCGTCGGCCTCGGGAGCGTGGGGGCGGCGGCAGTCGCCGGGTGACGGTCAGCGGCCGTGGAAGTGCGGGGGGCGGCGGGTGGCGGCGGCCGTGTAGCCCTCTCGGCAGTCCTCCGAGGTGAGGGTGAGGGCGGCGGTCATGGCCGTGCGGTCCAGGGCGGCCGGCAGGCCGGCGTCGGCGAAGGCGTCGACGGAGCGCTTGATGCCCTGGACGGCCAGCGGCGCCTGTGCGGCGATCTCGGCGGCGATGCTCCGGGCGGTCGCGTCCAGGTCGGCGGCCGGCACCACCTGCTGGACCAGGCGCAGCCGTTCGGCCGTGGCCGCGTCGATCCGGCGGCCGGTGAGGGCCAGGTACTTGGCCCAGCCGGCGCCGGCCTCGCGGGCGATCCGCAGGTCGCCGCCCGCGTCGACGGCCACGCCGAGCCGGGCCTCGGGGAGGGCGAACACGGCGTCGTCGGCGGCCACCCGGATGTCGGCCATCAGCGCCAGTTCGAAGCCGAAGCCGAGGCAGTAGCCCTGGACGGCCGCCACGACCGGCTGGGGCAGCCGGGAGAACACGGCGAACCGCTCGTGCACCCAGCGGATGCCCTCGTAGTAGTTGCGCGTCCGTTCGGCCGCCGACGCTCCGGTGATCGCACCGCCGGGGGCGGTCACGTCGATGCCCGCGCAGAACGCCCGGCCCTCGGCCCGCAGCAGGACGGCCCGTACCGAGTCGTCGAAACGGATCCGGTCGGCGAACAGGCCGAGCTGGCGGGTCGACTCCCAGCTCCAGCCGTTGAGCTTCGCGGGCCGGCAGAGGGTGAGGACCGCGAGGTGGTCCGCCACGTCCAGGCGGATGCGCTCCTCACCCTCGGCGATCTCCGTGCCGATCGTGTCGATCACGTCGTTCCCCCCTTGGCGACTTCAAATTGATGGGTCGTCAGATTAGGGGGAAGCTCGGCGTGCGTGAAGGGCCGGCCGGACCGCGGCGGTCAGCGGGCGAAGAGCTCGAACGGGACGGCCGGCCTGCCGCCGAAGCGCTCCGCCGCGCGCTGGGCGTTCTGGGTGAGGAAGGTGCGGCAGTAGGTCTCGGGGTCCTCGTCGGTGAGCACCTCGATGTAGGCGCGGTGCTCCAGCAGGGACTTGACGGACCGTTCGAGGCCCGGCGTCGCGTCGGCCGCGTGGGTGGGGGACGAGGAGCCGGCGATGGCGACCCAGCGCACGCCGTTCCAGGGTTCCAGGCCCTGCTCGGTGAGTTCGGGGAAGATCCAGCGGTTGCCGGCGTCGGCGGCCGCGTCGAGGGTGGCGCGGCCGACGGCCCGGTGGTCGGGGGTGTTCCAGGCGACGCCGCCCCAGGTGTCGCGGTGGTTGAGGGTGATGACGAGTTCGGGGCGGTGGCGGCGGATCGCGGCGGCGATGTCGCGGCGCAGGCCGAGTCCGTACTCGATGACGCCGTCGCGGTGGTCGAGGAACTCGACGGTGGACACGCCCACGACGGCGGCGCTGGCGCGCTGCTCCGCCTCGCGCAGCGGGGCGCAGGTGGCGGGGTCGAGGGTGTCGATGCCGGCTTCGCCGCGGGTGGCGAGGACGTACGCGACCTCACGGCCGCCGTCGGTCCAGTCGGCGATGGCGGCGGCGCACCCGTACTCGAGGTCGTCGGGGTGCGCGACCACGGCGAGGGCGCGCTGCCAGTCGGTGGGCATGGGCTTCAGCTGGTCGGTCATGATCCGCACAATAGGTCAGTCGTTCGCGTGATTCCCTTACCCGGGAGACGAGTTGGAGATTTCCCTGCCGGGCGGACCCGCGGTGGTCCCGCTGTCCGACGCGTCGGGCCTGTTCGAGTCCTCCACCCTGGTCCGTACGCTCTTCCCCGGCGCGACGGAGGACGACTGGCAGCGGGCCGCGGCAGCCGATCCCGAGGCCTTCGGGCCGGGCGGGACCTGGCGGCTTGAGTTCCGCTGCTTCGCAATCCGGCGCCCCGACGGCGGGGTGACGATGGTGGACGCCGGCGTCGGGCCCGCCGACGCGCCGGCCGCCGACTGGGCGCCGGTGCCGGGCCGGCTGCCGGAGCTCATGGCACGGGCGGGCATCGCCCGGACCGACGTGGACACGGTGGTGCTGACCCACCTGCACGGGGACCACGTGGGGTGGGCCGTGGGGCCGGACGGCGAGCCGTACTTCACCGAGGCCGCCTACCTGGTCCAGCGGGACGAGACCGCACCCCTCGCGCCCGACGCGCCCGCGCTGACCCGGGTGGTGGCGCCGCTGCGGCGGGCGGGCGTGCTGCGGGAGGTGGCGGGACGTCACCGTATAGGTTCACATGTGACATTGCTCCTCACCCCCGGGCACACCCCCGGCCACCAGTCCGTGCTGGTCGACGGGGCCGGCCGGGACCTGGTGCTGACGGGCGACGTGCTGGTGCACGCCGTGCAGTGGGTGAGCCCGGAGGTGCCGTACGCGTACGAGAGCGACCCGGTGTCGGCCCGGGCCTCGCGCGAGGCGCTGCTGGAGCTGGCCAGGGAGCGGGGCGCCCTGCTCGGCACCCCGCACCTGACCCGCCCCTTCGTCGAGCCGTAGGGGGCGGCGCTCCCGGCGTCCTTCCAGGTCCCCCGGCGCCCCGGCCCTCAGACCTCGTCGCGTACGAGCGCCAGCAGCCGGTCCAGGACCCGCGGGCCGCCGGCGCGGACGCCGTCGTGCTCGAACTCGTCCGTCACCCAGGTCCGCAGCCCCCGGATCGACCGGGCGGTGTCCAGCGAGTGCGCGGTGTCGACGTACATGTCGTCGTGGTAGACGGCCGCGGCGACCGGCACCCGGTTCGCGGCCAGGCGCGCCCGGTCGTACAGCGGTCCCCAGCCGGTGCGGGCGGCGAGCAGGTGGGCGGTCTCGCGCAGCGGGGCGAGGGCGGGGTCGGTCTCGAAGAGCCAGGGGTGCACGGTCTCGCCCGTGAACAGCAGCGGTTCGTCGCCGGCGAGGGTCTTCTCCGCGTCGAAGCGCGGGAATTCGGCGCGGACCCGCTCGGCGGCCCAGTCGGTGGCCCGGCCCGGGTCCTGCGCGTAGATCGCCTCGTGGAGCAGGGCGTACAGCGGGTGTCCGGCGTACGAGAGCGCCGCCTGCACGCCCTCCAGGAAGGCGTCCGACAGCTCGTGCCCGGACGGCGTACGGACGAAGGCGCCCTCCAGCAGGTAGTGGAGCTGGTGGCTGCCGTCGGCGGCGCCGAGCATCAGGCCGAGGGACTGGAAGGCCTCGGGCGTCAGCCGGAATCCGCCGGGCAGGACCGGCCGGCGCTCGGCGAGGTGAGCGGCGATGCGGCGGGCCCGCTCGACGTCCATCGGGTAGCGCTCGTAGTGGGCGAGGTTCTTGCGGATGATGCGGGGGTAGGCGGCGCGGTACACCTCGTCGGCGGTGGCGTCGAGGGAGGGCAGGCCGCCGGTGACGAGGGCGGTGTGGATGCCCTCGGGCGCGGTGGACAGGTAGTGGGTGGTGCAGAAGCCGCCGAAGCTCTGGCCGAGCACGGTCCAGGGCGCGCCGCCGGTGAGTCCGGGGCGGATGGCCTCGCAGTCGCGGACGATCGAGTCGGCGCGGAAGCGTGCGAGGTAGTCGGCCTGTTGGGCCGGGGTGCCGCGCAGGGGCAGGGTCTGCCGGTTGGCGGGGGTGGAGCGTCCGGTGCCGCGCTGGTCGAGGAGGAGGACGCGGTACTCCTGCGTGGCGCGGCCGAGCCAGGCCCCCCGGCCGGTGAACCGCCGGGCGCCGAACCCGGGGCCGCCCTCCAGGTAGAGCAGCCAGGGCAGGCCGGCCGGGTCCTTCCCGGCCGCCGTCACCTCGCGGGCGAAGAGTTCGATGCTCTCGCCGCGCGGGTCGTCGTGGTCGAGGGGGACGGTGAAGTGGTGGTCGGTCAGGAGCACGCCCGGCTGACGGTAGCGGTGCATGAGGGGTTCCTTGGGTGGGTGGGCGGGTTGCGGTGGGTGTCGGTCGGTGGGGTGAGGTGTGACATTGCGCGAAGGGCCGTGCGGAGCCCTCGGCGCGCGGAGGAGGTGGTGGCGGCCGGCCGCCGGGCCCGCGGGGTGCAACCCGCCGGCCCGGCGGCCGCCCCCGCGTCAGAACTGCACGACGGAGCGGAGGACTTCGCCGCGCTCCATGCGCGCGAAGGCCTCCTCGACCTCGTCGAGGGCGATGGTCTCCGAGACGAACGCGTCGAGGTCGAGCCGCCCCTGGAGGTAGAGGTCGATGAGCACGGGGAAGTCGCGTTCGGGCAGGCAGTCGCCGTACCAGGAGGACTTGAGCGCGCCGCCGCGCCCGAAGACGTCGAGCAGCGGCAGTTCGAGCTTCATCTCCGGGGTGGGTACGCCGACCAGCACCACGGTGCCGGCGAGGTCCCGGGCGTAGAACGCCTGCCGGTAGGTCTCCGGCCGGCCGACGGCGTCGATGACCACGTCGGCGCCGTTGCCGTCGGTGAGGGCCTGGACGGCCTTGACGACATCGTCGGTGCGGCCGTTGACGGTGTGGGTGGCGCCGAGCGTGCGCGCGAGGTCGAGCTTGCGGTCGTCCAGGTCCACAGCGATGATCTTCGCCGCGCCGGCCAGGCGGGCGCCGGCGACGGCGGCGTTGCCCACGCCCCCGCACCCGATGACGGCGACGGAGTCGCCGCGGCCCACGTTCCCGGTGTTGAGCGCGGCACCGAGACCGGCCATGACACCGCAGCCGAGGAGCCCGGCGGCGGCCGGGGAGGCGGCCGGATCGACCTTGGTGCACTGGCCGGCCGCGACGAGGGTCTTCTCCGCGAAGGCGCCGATGCCGAGCGCCGGCGAGAGCGGGGTGCCGTCCTCTAGGGTCATGGGCTGGGAGGCGTTGTGGGTGGCGAAGCAGTACCAGGGGCGGCCGCGCCGGCAGGCCCGGCAGCTTCCGCACACCGCACGCCAGTTGAGGATCACGAAGTCGCCGGGCGCGACGTCGGTGACGCCGGGTCCGACGGCCTCCACGACCCCGGCCGCCTCGTGGCCGAGCAGGAAGGGGAACTCGTCGTTGATGCCGCCCTCGCGGTAGTGGAGGTCGGTGTGGCACACGCCGCAGGCCTTGACCTGTACGAGCGCCTCGCCGGGCCCGGGGTCGGGGACCAGGATCGTGGCCGTCTCCACCGGTGCGCCCTTGCCGCGCGCGATGACACCTCGTACGTGATGCGTCACAGTACAACCACCTTTGTCAGCTTCGACCAGGACGTTCGAACGTATCAGCCGCCCCGGGCCCGGAGGATCCCCCTACCCGCCCCGGTCCGGATTCCACCGGTCCCGTCCGGGCGTGTTGGATGGCGGCATGGCACGACGCACGAAGACCCCCCGCCCGCCGTTCGCGCTGCCGCGCGGCATCCTCCTCACGGCGCCCCCGCGCGGCTGGCGGCAGAGCCTCACGACCGCGGACGGCGGCACGGTGTGCGGCGGTCTGGCCGGCGTTCCCGCGGACGCGTCCGCCGCCACCGCCCGCGACGCGGCGGCCGACCTGGTCGCCTCCCTGGCCCGTGACTTCCACGGCACGGTGGTCACGGTGGTCTGGCACCCGCCGGCCGCCCCCGACGCGTGGACCGCCGACGTCGTCCCGGTGGGCTGACCGGCGCCGGGGCGGGGCCGTCAGGGCGCTTCGGTGGGGCGCTGGTGGCCGCAGTGGACCTCGGTACCCGACGCGTCCTGGACGCCTGCCATGTGGCCGACGTTGGAGAAGACGCTGACGCCCCGGGCGTGGACCGTGACCTCGAAGGGGGCGACGGTGGCCGGGTCGGCCAGCTCGGTGTCCGAGCTGACGGTGAAGCACTCGCCGGGGTTCAGCCAGTAGTCCTCGCCGAGCGGCTCGACCCACAGGGTGAGCGGGGCGCCCGTGTCGTTGTTGACCGCGATCTTCTGCATGTCCGCCAGCGTACGGCGGCTCCTGGGACCCCGTCAGAGGAGGCCCTGGTCACGGGCGTAGAGGGCGGCCTGGGTGCGGTCGCGGAGCGAGAGGCGGGTGAGGATGCGGGAGATGTGGTTCTTCACCGTGCCCTCGCTGAGGCGGAGGCGCGAGGCGATCTCGCGGTTGGTGGCGCCGGCGGCGACCAGGCGCAGTACGTCGGCCTCGCGGGCGGTGAGCGGTCCGGTGGCCGGGGCCTCGGCCGCCGGGCGGTCGAGTGCGGCGGCGAGGCGGGCGGTGGCCGCCGGGTCGAGCGGGGTGAGCCCGGCACGGGCCAGCCGTACCGCGTCGGCGAGTTCCGCCGGGGGGAGGTCCTTGAGGAGGTAGCCGCTCGCCCCGGCGCGCAGGGCCCGTACCACGTACTCCTCGTCGTCGAAGGTGGTCAGCATGACGACCCGGCAGTCCGGCGCGCGGCGGCGCAGTTCGACGAGGGTCTCGACGCCGTCCGGGCCGGGCATGCGGACGTCCATGAGGACCACGTCCGGGGTGAGGGTGACGGCCTGGGCCAGGGCCTCCCGGCCGTCGGCGGCGGTGCCGACGACCTCCATGCCGGGCTGGATGCCGAGCAGGGAGGCGATGCCCTCGCGGATGAGCCGCTGGTCGTCGACGACGAGGACGCGGACCGGCCCGGCGGTCACGGGGCGGCCTGCCGGGGAAGGCTCCCGTCCGGCCGGGTCGGGGGTCCGTCCGGCCCGGGCAGGCTCCCGTCCGGCCCGGGCAGGGTGACGGTGAGCCGGGTGCCGGTGCCCGCCGCGCCGGTGATCTCGACGCTGCCGCCCGCGAGTTCGACGCGTTCGCGCATGGCCCGGAGTCCGAAGCCCTCGGCCGCGCCGCCGATCCCCCGCCCGTCGTCGGTGACGGTCAGCCGGGCGGGTGCCGCGTCGAGGTCGACGGTGACCTCGATGCGGCCGGCCGAGGCGTGGCGGCGGGCGTTCGTGATGCCCTCCTGGGCGGCCCGGTAGAGCGCGGTGAGGGCGGCGGTGCCGTACGCCGCCTCCTCGCCCGCCATGTGAAGTGTCACATCGTCATGGTGCCCGACCAGCGCGTCCAGGGCGGCTCGCAGCCGGAACGGTTCGTCACGGAGGGCGCTCACGGAGGTGCGTACGTCGGCCAGCGCCTGTCGGGCGGAGCGGTGGGCGTCCTCCACGGCCCGCCGCGAGGCCTCCGCGTCCCGCTCGCTGAAGGCGCGGGCCTTCTCCAGCTGCACGACGACGGCGGTGAGGTGGTGGCCGAGTCCGTCGTGGACGTCGCGGGCGACGCGGGTGCGCTCGGCGGCTGCGGAGAGTTCGGCCACCTGCCGGTACGACTCCTCCAGACGGGCCCGCAGCCGCCGTTCGGCGACGGCTCCCGACGCCATGGCCAGGGTCAGGACGAGCCCGAGGCCCAGCATCAGCAGGTCGGACACGGCCTCCGGGCGGGCGTACCAGCGCGGGGTGGTGAACGGGACCAGGGCCAGGCACGCGGCGGCGAGGCCGAAGGCCCAGGCCCGGCCGAGCGCGAAGTACGCGGTGAACGGCACCAGGACGAACAGCACCCGGGACAGCCCGGAGCCGTCGGCCGCGGCCACCAGGGCGATGAGGGCCGCGCGCAGGGCGAGGAGGGCCACGGTGGCCGGGACGGGAGTCCGCCCCGGCCGGAGGCGGGCCTCGCCGAGGTCCAGCGCGAGGAGCGCGGCGAGGCCGGCGGTGAAGAGGAGGGGGCGGGTGGCCCCGCGACCGGGGTCGCCGAGGCCGGCGGCCGCCGCGTACCAGCCGGCGGCCAGCACGGCGGCGTACAGCAGGGGCGAGATCCAGGGAGCGGGCCGGGAGGGGTGCACCCGCCTCACCGTAGTGGGCATGTCAGGCGGACGGGCGGGGCTCCGGCCAGACGGCGACGGAGAGCCGGACGAGGGAGGCGGCGGCGAGGACGTGCAGCAGGCCGGTCCAGGGCGTGTCGGGCAGGGAGGAGGCGAGGGCGAGCAGGGTGAGGCACACGGTGTAGCCCCAGGCGGCCGACTGCGGGAACACCCCGCTGCGGGCCATGGAGACCCCGAACAACACGGTACCGGCGATGAACACGGCGGCCGCGGCGAGCACCGCGGCGCGGGTCGGGGCGGGCAGTGCGGCCGGGTGCAGGAAGTACACGACGAGGTTCAGGGCGAAGGCGACTCCGGTGAACAGGCCGAGCCCGACGAGGTTCACGGCGTGCGCGAGGACGCCGAAGCGGCCGGAGGCCGCGGCTTGGTGGGCGTGGAACGCGGTCACGGCGGGCGCGCCGAAGGCCGCCCCGAGCCCGAGGACGATGCTGGTGGCGGCGGTCTCCCCGGTGAACGCCTCGACGGCCCCGGGCACACCGAGACCGAGCGCGAGCAGCACCCCGCTCACGGCGCCGAACCGCTGGAGGCCGGGGATGGGGGGCCCGTCGGGGGCGGGGCCGGGGGTTGCCGCGGGCACGGCCGGCGAGTCGGGGGCGGGGGTACCGGCAGGGTTCATGGGACGGTGCTCCAGGGTGTCGGGGGCGTGCTGTTCCGGACACGCCCGACCGTAGGAAGCGGCCGCCCGCCGCCCACAGTGCCGGCCGGCCGGATCGCGAGCCGAAGGTCACGGGTGGCACGGCCACGGGTCATGTGCCGGTGGGACGCGAGTGCGCGCACCGGCTCCCATCTGCCGCCGGATGCCGCGCCTCCGGAGCCGGCCCCGCGCCCCCGCGGACCCGCCTTGCCCGCCGGGCCCGAACGGCTTTGCCGTGTGGCGCCGCTCCGTGACCGCCGGCCGGACTGTGAGGGGAACACCCCGACGCCCGCCCGCAGACCAGGGAGGTACGCCCGTGCCGTCGTACGAGGCGGCGATCAGCCGCTTCTGCTGCCAGGCACCACGCTCGAACCACAACCAGCCCGGCCGGCCGGAGCTGAGCGCGGTCACCCTGCGGTGAATCGGCGAGGACGTCGCGCGCCGGGAGACGGACGTGGGGGGGCCGGCGGCGCGGCGGGGCGTGGCCGTGTCCGGCCTGGACGCGACGCCCGCAGCGAGGAGCGGTCCCGCGGCCGGAGGGGGCGGGGTGGCCCCCGCCCTCCCCGGCGCGCTGGGCCGTTCGGCCGTCCCCGCGTCACCCGTCCCGGGTGTCCCAGGGGTCCCATGGGACGACACGGGACGTCCCACACGGCGATCTGGCTTGTCCGGAACCCGTCTTGATCTCTAGCGTGCTGACGCGTCGGTGGGCTGTCCGGACACGGGGGTGTCGGACATCCCGCTCAAGCCACGGCGGATCACCCGTATGCCTCGCACCGGGTGAGCCGCCGTCCGCTCTTCCACGGAACGGAATCGCACATGCTGCCGACGCTGCGACCCCTGCTGCGCCGCCGGACGGTGCTCACGGGAGCCCTCTCACTGGGGGCGCTGGCCGCTCTCGGGACGCCGGGAACGGCCCGGGCGGCGGACGCCCCGGAGATCACGGACTGTGACTCCTGGGGCGCCCGGCAACCGACCAGCCCCGTCCGGGTACTGCCCACCTCGCCCGAGAAGATCATCGTCCACCACACCGCGACCCCGAACGTCACCGACTACTCGCAGAAACGCTCCCTCGTCCTGGCCCGGGCCATCCAGAACTACCAGATGGACACCAACGGCTGGATCGACACCGGCCAGCACTTCACCGTCAGCCGCGGCGGCTTCGTCACCGAGGGCCGGCACGAGAGCCTCAACTCCCTCCTCGACGGGTCTGAGACCGTCGAGGCCGCCCACTGCACCGGCCAGAACCGGGTCGCCATCGGCATCGAGAACGAGGGCACCTACAGCACCGTCGAGCCCCGCACCGAGCAGTACGAGAGCCTCGTCGCCCTCTGCACGTACATCTGCCGCCAGTACGGCGTCGACGCCTACCAGATCTACGGCCACCGGGACTTCAACGCCACCGCCTGCCCCGGCGACCGCCTCTACGCCCTGCTGCCCAAGCTCCGCTCCGACGTGGCCGCCCGGGTCGGCGGCGACCCGGTGGGCCCCATGTGGACGGTGCTCCGCCCGGGCGACACGGGCGACCGCGTCCGCATCCTCCAGCACCTGCTCCTCCAGCACGGCGCCCAGGTCCCCGTCGACGGCACCTTCGGGCCGGCCACGGAATCCGCGCTGCGGGCCTTCCAGACGCGCAGCGAAACGGTCGTGGACGGCGTTGCAGGCGCCCAGACGTGGAACCAGCTCAGCACCCCGGTCTCGCAGGGCGCCGCCGGCCAGGCCGTACGGGCCATGCAGGGCAGACTGCACTCGCTCGGCTACGACACCCCCGTCGACGGCCTCTTCGGCCCCGGCACCCGGTCCCGTGTCGCCGCCTTCCAGAAGGCCCGCAGACTGCCCGCCGACGGCATCGTCGACGCCCGCACCTGGAGCCGCCTACTGGCCTGAACCCGCCCCTGCCCCTGCCCCTGCGCCCGCTTCCGCTTCCGCCTCCGCTTCCGCGGCACCGAACTGGGTGCGGTGGAGCTCCGCGTAACGGCCGCCGGCGGCCAGGAGGTCCTCGTGGCGGCCGCGTTCCACGATGCGGCCGTCCTCGACGACGAGGATCTGGTCGGCGGCGCGGACGGTGGACAGGCGGTGGGCGATGACGACGGCCGTGCGGCCTTCCAGCGCCTCGGCGAGGGCCTCCTGTACGGCCGCCTCCGACGTGGAGTCCAGGTGTGCGGTGGCCTCGTCGAGGATGACCACGCGCTGCCGGGCCAGGAGGAGGCGGGCGATGGTCAGGCGCTGGCGTTCGCCGCCGGAGAGCCGGTAGCCGCGCTCGCCGACCACCGTGTCGAGGCCGTCGGGCATCCCGGCGATGAGGCCGTCCAGGCGGGCCCGGCGCAGCACCTCCCACAGCTCCTCCTCGGTGGCGCCGGGGCGGGCGAGGAGGAGGTTGGCACGGACGGTGTCGTGGAAGAGGTGGCCGTCCTGGGTGACCATGCCCAGGGTGCCGCGCAGGGAGTCCGCGTCCAGGTCGCGCACGTCGACCCCGGCGATCCGTACGGCGCCCTGGTCGGCGTCGTAGAGCCGGGGCAGCAGCTGGGCGATGGTGGACTTCCCTGCGCCCGAGGAGCCGACCAGGGCCACCATCCGGCCGGGTTCGGCGCGGAAGGAGATGCCGCGCAGCACCTCGGTGCCGCCGCGGGTGTCGAGGACGGCGGTCTCCTCCAGGGAGGCGAGGGACACCTTGTCGGCGGAGGGGTAGCCGAAGCGGACGCCGTCGAACTCCACGGCGACCGGGCCGTCGGGGACGGGCCGGGCGTCCGGCTTCTGGACGATGAGGGGTTCGAGGTCGAGTACCTCGAAGACGCGCTCGAAGCTGACGAGGGCGCTCATCACCTCGACGCGGGCCCCGGCGAGCGCGGTCAGGGGCGCGTAGAGGCGGGTGAGCAGCAGCGCGAGGGCGACGACCGCGCCGGCCTCCAGCCGGCCGTCGAGGGCGAGGACGCCGCCGAGCCCGTAGACGAGGGCGAGCGCGAGGGCGGAGACGAGGGTGAGGGCGGTGATGAAGGCGGACTGCGCCATGGCGGTGCGGACGCCGATGTCCCTGACCCGGGCGGCGCGTGCGGCGAACTCCGCGGACTCCTCGGCGGGCCGCCCGAAGAGCTTCACGAGCGTGGCCCCGGGGGCGGAGAAGCGTTCCGTCATACGAGTGCCCATGGCGGCGTTGAGATCGGCGGCCTCGCGCTGGAGGCCGGCCATGCGGCGGCCCATCCGGCGGGCGGGCAGCACGAACACGGGGAGCAGCACCAGCGCGAGGAGGGTGATCTGCCAGGAGATGCCCAGCATCACGGTGAGGGTGAGCAGCAGGGTGACGAGGTTGCCGACCACGCCGGAGAGGGTGTTGCTGAAGGCCCGCTGGGCGCCGATGACGTCGTTGTTGAGGCGGCTGACGAGGGCGCCGGTGCGGGTGCGGGTGAAGAAGGCCACCGGCATCCGCTGGACGTGGTCGAAGACGGCGGTGCGCAGGTCGAGGATGAGGCCCTCGCCGAGGTTGGCGGAGAGCCAGCGGCCGATCAGTCCGAGGGCCGCCTCGGCGAGCGCGATGCCGGCGATGAGTACGGCGAGGCGGACCACGGTGCCGGAGTCGCCGCCGCCGACGATTGCGTCGACCACGCGGCCTGCGAGCAGCGGGGTGGCGACCGCGAGCAGCGCGGTCGCCACGCTGACCAGCAGGTAGAGGCCGATGCGGCGGGAGTGGGGGCGGGCGAAGGTTCCGATGCGGCGCAGGGTGGCCCGGTCGAAGGGCCGCCGGCGGGTCTGGGCGTTCATCGTGCTGTGCAGCGACTGCCAGGCCGTGATCTCCATGTCCATGGTCTCGACGCTAGGACCTCAAGCCGGGTTGAGGTCAAGGGTTTCGGGAACGGGGGCGAGGGGTCGGAGTGCCGCCGGGCCGATGGGCCGCGGGGCCGCCGGGCCGCCGGGCCGCCGGCGGGGATCAGGGCTTGACCCCGCCGAGCGGGGAACACTCCTCTTCCCTCTGGTTCGGGATGGAGCCGCAGACGGTGATCGTCTCCCAGGGCTCCTGGGGGGTCACCGCGAGCATCCGCGTGTACGTGTCGTGCTCCATCCGGATGGCGGCCTGGTCGGACAGGCCCCGCTTGTCGCGGATGCTGACGGTGTCCCCGACGTTCCCGGCCTCGATGCGGCCCCAGACCGCCTGGCAGGCCGCGCTGTAGCGCAGCTGGATGCTCATGCGCGCAGCCAGGTCCTGCGTACGGTCGTGGCGTCCCAGTGGCAGTCCATGGCCTGGGGTTCGCGGAGCAGGCAGGTGTCGCTCTTGCAGCCGGTCCTGATCGGGGCGGTGGGGCGGGGCGCCGGGGCGTCGGTGCCGGTCCCGCCGTCGGCGGGAGCGGTGCTCGCGGACCTCCCCCGGGAGCCGAACGCCGCGCTGGCGCCACCGGAGGCACCGACCACACCGCTGAGGCCGATGACGGTGAGCACGCTGCCGAGCACCGCTCCGGCCAGGGCACAGGCCGCCATCGCCAGGACGGCGCGCCGGCGGGCCCGCGGGGTGCGCCGGCCGTGGTCGGCCGCGGCGGGTACGAGCACGGGTGCGGCGGCATCGGGGGCGGGTGCGGCGGCGGTCGCGAACTCCTCGACGGCGACCCTGGTGGGCACCTGCTTGCCGTTGAGGAAGCGTTCCCAGGAGGAGCGGCTGTAGTGCGTCTTGTCCGCGAGCCGGTTGTAGCTCAGCCGTGCGGCCTCCTTGATCCGGCGCATCTCCGCGAACAGTTCGGCCTCCGGTCTTCCCCACCCGGTGGTCCTGTCCGCTCCCTGTGCCATCTGGCGCGTCCCCTTTGAGTTGTGCCTGCTCGCCTGGCCCACCCCGCGAGCAGGCACAATCATGGGCCACCTGCCGGTGTGCCGTCGGCCGGGCCGGTCCCTCGGATTCCCTGGTCAGCAGGTTGCCGAAGGCTCCGGGAGAAGGTGCGGACGTCGCCCGCCGGCACCATCGCAGCCGGGGCGGAAGTCCACCGAGGGGGGCTCGGCTGACCGGCCGTCAGCAGCCGCGGCTGTCCTCGACGAGCACGCCCTGGGCGGTGCGCAGGGTGCGGTCGTGGCAGCCGTCGGGGGTGCGGAGGCGGTAGCGGTCGGTGGTGGTGCCGATCGCGTGGCGCTGGTCGCGGGGGGCGCCGTACGTGTAGGTGGCGTCACCGGTGTAGGTGTGGTCCAGGAGGGTCCGGGAGGCGGGGCGGCCGGGGCGGGTCACGGTGGTGTCGGCGCGGTCGCCGAGGCCGAGGACGGTCCGCAGGCGGCTGTCGGCGCCCAGGGTGGTCTCGCCGTCCATCGTGTAGGTGCGGGCGGTGCGGGTGGTGACGCCGCCGGTGGTGACGGTCTCGTCGTCGTGCCACTGGGCGGTCAGCGCGTCGCGGTCCTCGCCGTCGGTCCAGCGGTGCGCGGAGGTGTGGGCGAGGGTGCGGGTGACGGTGGTGGTGACGCGGCCGTGGGAGGTGTCGAGGTAGCCGGAGACGGTGAGCGAGTGGCCGCCGGTGGTGTTCAGGCGGTGGGGTGAACCGGCCGTGTAGCGGGGGGTGTTGACGGGGTCCGTCTGCTGGTGCCGGGTGAGGGCGCCGGTGACGGTGCGGCGGCCGTGGTCCTGCCAGAGCAGCAGGTTGGCCGGGACGCTCCAGCCGCTCTGCCCGGCCGGGACGCCTGCGACGGAGACCTCGACGGCGTGCGGGCGGCCGTCGTTGAGGAGCGCGGCGAAGGGGGTGAGGTCGTAGGTGAGGGGCTGGACGTCGAAGGCGCGGGGGCCCGGGGTGACGTACCAGAGGAAGGGGTTGGACCAGCCGCCGGTCCAGACGGTCGGGAAGGGGGCGGCGATGCCGGCGAGGCGGCCGTCGACGGAGATCCGGACCTCGCGGTACGGGCCTTCGGCGGCCTTGCAGGAGTAGGGGGCCTCGTCGGGCACGGTGAGGTACCAGTACTCCTCGCAGCCGCCGCCCGAGCCGGTGGCGTACACCTCGGCGAGGAGGCGCTCGGTGTTGCGCGGGGTGGTGAGGGAGGCGGCGGTGACGGGCAGCACGCGGTCGGGGACGGTGCGGCCGGTTCCGCCGCCGGGGGTGGTGGCCGGGCGGCCGGTGTGGAAGGTGAGGGTGACGCGCACGTCGAGGACGCCGGTGTAGGTGTCGTTGACGACGTTGCCGATGAGCATCTCGACGGCACCCGGGCGGCGCAGGGTGTCGGTGTACCGGGTGACGTCCTTCTCGACGGACCAGGTGATGCCGTCGGGTGAGGGCTGCGGGGTGGAGGTGCGCAGGATCTCGACACCGTCGACGGTGAGGTTGCCGAGGCGGTCGTACTGGCGGCCCTTGACCTTCCCGTCGAGGCGCAGCACCACCTTCGACCAGGGGCCCGGGCAGGCCGCGGGGGGCGCATAGCTCCCCCGGTACGGGGTGAAGTCCCGGAACTGCGCTGCGGCGAGGGTGACTTCGCAGGAGCGGCCGGCGGGCCGGGTGACGGGCGGGTCCGCGGTGATCGGGTCGTGCCAGTCGGTGCCGAACTCGGCGGGCGGGGTGTCCGCCCGGGCGAGGGAGGCACCCGCGAACAGCGAGCCCGCCACGAGGGCGAGCCCGCTGATCATGCTCATGATCCGCTGTCGTCTCATGGGCCCCGAGTGAAGCGCGGACGCCGGAGCGGCGCCAGAGGGCGGGGCGGGGGTGGCGGAATCGCTCCCCCGCCCCGCGGACCCGTCCCGCGGACCCCGCCCGCGTCAGCGTCGGCGTCCGCGTCCCGCCCCGGGCTCGTCCCGTCGGGAGGGCGTCACGCCGCCGTGTCGAAGGTGTAGTGGCGGGTGTGGTCGAGCATGTCGGACGGCGTGACGTTGTTCCACGGCCGCATGGTGTCCTTCAGGTCCACCACGTTCGACGTGCCGGCCGTGGGCAGGTAGGTCGATCCGGGGTGCAGGCGCTGCCAGTCGGCCCACAGCTTGTCGATGTAGGCGTGGTGGAGCCAGAACACCGGGTCGTTGGGCGAGGCGCCGGTGGCCATCTGGCCGCCGACCCAGACGTGCACGCGGTTGTGGAGGTTGACGCCGCGCCAGCCCTCCAGGTGGTTGCGGAAGCCGTTGGAGGCGCTGTTCCAGGGCGCCTCGTCGTACGTGGCCATGGCGAGCACGCTGTCGACCTCGGCCTTCGTCGGCAGCTGGGCCACCGAGGAGGCGAGGGCGCGGCGCAGGTACGGGCGGCCGTCCACACGGACGTTGAGCTCCCACTTGCCGCCCGAGTAGGCGAACGGGCCGTCCATCACCTGGCCGTCGCGGGAGCGGCCGTTGCCGCCCATGAAGTCCGGGGCCCAGAGGGAGGCGCGGGTGGTGCGGTCGGTGCTCCAGTCCCAGTAGGGCAGGGCCACGGTCGGGTCGACGGCCTGGAGCGCCTGCTCGAACTCCAGCAGGAAGCGCCGGTGCCAGGGCAGGAAGGAGGGCGAGCGGTGGCCGACGCGGTCGCCCGAGTCGGTGTCGCTCATGATGAAGGAGTTGTGGGTGCTGACGAAGGTGTCGTAGGTCCCGGCGCGCTTGAGTTCCAGCACCGCGTTGACGAATCGCTTCTTCTCGTCGGCGGTCAGCGCGGCCTGGTTCTTGCGTATGGTCACTGGTACGTCCCCGTGTCTTTCTGGGGTGGTGCGGTGGTCGGTCGGTGGTGTGCGGGGATCACATGGTCAGGGTGTCCCCGCATCGGTCGGTCCGCGGTAAGGCGGTCCGCGGTCAGCCGGTGGCGAGCGGCACGAGCTTGGCGCCCTGGAGCTCCACGACGGCGGCCCGGGCGAGCGAGCGCAGGTCGCGGTAGGTCTCGTAGTGGTTGACCACACTGATCCAGGTGCCGTCGGCGTTGCGCATGATGTGCAGCTCCTGGCCGTCGATGCGGACGGAGTGGCCGCCGCCGTGGTCGCCGTGGTGGCCGCCGTGGGCGGTCGGACCGCCCTGGATGCGGCGGCCCTTGTAGACCTCGTCGAAGGAGCCGGGCGCGGTGTGGCCGGTGTGGTCCGCGTGGTCCGCGGTGCCGGCGGCCGCGGCACCGGTGGCGCCGGCCACGGCGAGCGCGGCGGCCGCGGAGGCGGTGACGCCGAGGGCTCGGCGTCGGGTCATGACGGACATGGGTGTCCCCCCTGGTGGTACGTGGTGGTACGGGTTTCCGGCGCCGCGATGTGCTTGTCGTACGCGGCGCAAGGCGATGAGTACCAGCGGGTGACGGCGGCCCGGAAACGGCGGCCGGCAGGTTGGCCGCGATCCGGACATCACCCCATAAGTTGTTCATGCAACCATTTCGGGGATCTTGCGGAGGATGCGGTTCCCCGGCGCGGCATCTGAAGATCTTTCATTCTTCCCGCGTAGATCTGAAAGATCTTCTGCAAAACGGTGCCGCTATGGTCGGCCTCACATCGCGAAGCTGGCCGGAAAGCGAAGGAGTTGCGTCATGTCCGACGGGGCCGGGGAGCACTGGTTCGCGGGGGTCGACGTCGGGGGTACGGGGATCCGGATCGCCCTCGCGCGGGGCGGCTGGCCGGCCGCCCTGACGGCTGTCCGGACCGCCGAACTCGCCGCCCCGGCCAGGATCACGGCGGCCGGGCACGACGGGGAGGCGCTGCTGGCGGCCGTGCTGCCCGCGCTGCGCGGGCTGTTGGACGCCGCGGGCGCGCCCGGGGCGACGGCCGTCGCGGTGGGCGCGACGGGCATGGCCCTGCTGGGCCGCGACCTGGCCGCGCGGCTGCCGGGGCCGCTGGCGCGGGAGACCGGGGCCCGGTCCCTCGCCCTGGCCAGTGACGCGATCACGGCCCACATCGGCGCGCTGGGGACCCGGCACGGGGTGGTGGTGGCGGGCGGCACCGGGCTGGTGGCCGTCGGATCCCACCCGGAGGACGGGTGGCGCAGGGCCGACGGGTGGGGGCAGTTGCTGGGCGACTGCGGCGGGGGCGCGTGGATCGGGCGGGCCGGTCTGGAGGCGGCGCTGCGGCAGCACGACGGCCGGGCCGGCGGCTCGGCGCTCCTGCTGGCCCTGGCCACCGAGGAGTTCGGGCCGGTGGCCGGGCTGCCCGCGGCGCTGCAGCCGCGGGCCGACCGGGCCGCACTGCTGGCGGCGTTCGCGCCCGCGGTCGGCCGGGCCGCGGCGGAGGGCGACCCGGTGGCGGCACTGCTGCTCGACCGGGCCGCGGAGGAGATCGCGGCGAGCGCGACGGCAGCCGCGGCCGGGCTGCCGTCCCCCCACCTGTGCCTGACGGGCGGGCTGTTCCGGCTGCCCGGGCTCGCCGACGCGGTACGCCGCCACGTGGCCGCGTACCTGCCGGACGCCCGCTGGACGACCCCCGACGGCCCGCCCCTGCTCGGCGCCCTGCGCCTGGCGTCCACCCTCCCGTCGCCGCCCTGGCCGCCGTCCCCGCCCCTGCTGGACGTCCTCGCCGTGGGCGGCTGAGGACGACGTCTCGGCCTCCCGGTGGGCGACGGCGAACCGCCGGGCCCGCCGGGGACCGGGAGCTGCTTGGGGCTCCGCTCCGGCTGCGGCTGATGACGCCCGAGGCGTGCGGGGCCGTAGGCGCAGGAGCGGCCGCGCGCGTCCTGCGGCGGGAGGTGTTCGCCCGGCCGGCCGCTGAGCCCGGCCGGGTGGCTCACCACCAGTACGCCGGGTAGCGGGTGGCGCCCGGGCGGATGCGGGAGGCCAGGCAGCCGGTGAGGACCAGCAGGACGGTGGCGCCGAGGAGGAGCGGCACGAAGGTGTCCGCCTCGGGGGTCTGGAGCACCACGATCACGGAGCTGGCGCAGCCCGGGGAGTGCGGGGTGCGCGCGGCCATCGTGAGGGCGAGGGTGAGGCCGCCCGCGACGGCGGCCGCCCAGGGGCTGCTGCCCAGCCCGGCGAGCACGCCGTAACCGACGAGGGCACCGATCATGTGGCCCGCGATGACGCTGCGGGGCTGGGCCAGGGGCAGTGCAGGGGCACTGTGGACGAGGGCCGCGCTGGCGGCCAGGGAAGGTATGAGCACCGGTTCGTGGATCATCGCGCCGATGCCGACCAGGGCCAGGAGGACGGCGGTCGCGGCGCTGATGCTGTGCGCGGCGGCCGCGGGGGTGGGCCGGGCGGGGGCCCGTACGGGCCCGACGACGGGGGACTCGGGGGCGTGCGGCAGGGGCGCCGCGGGGTGCGTGGACATGGCGGGGCGATCTCGGGCGGCTCGGCGGACGGGGGCAGGAGGAACGGCCTACGCGCGGCGCTGCGCTGCCTGCCGTGATCCACGGCGGCCCGGCCATGCGCCCGTCTCGGTGGAAACCGGCACAGTCCGCCCAGAAGACTAACGTCCCGGCCTCGGCGACCGGCCACCCCACCCCCGGGACGCACTGAATGCCCATGTTCACTCCCTTTGCCTCACACCACGACGCCTCACCTCAAGATTTCCCCAAAGAAATTTTGCAAAAACTCTTTTGCAGACTTGCCGTCAGGTCCTACGCTCGTCGGCATGGTCAGCGAAGAGCAGAGACGGGTCCTCGACCCCACCCGGGACTCGGCGACACTCAAGGCACTCACCCACCCCCTGCGCATCCGGCTGCTCGGGCTGCTGCGGCAGCACGGTCCGTCGACCGCGAGCGAACTGGCGGTCCTGACCGGGGAGTCCTCCGCGTCCACCAGCTACCACCTGAGGGTGCTGGCGAAGTACGCGTTCGTCGCCGAGGCCCGGAACCGCGACGGCCGGGAGCGCCGCTGGCAGGCCGTGCACGCGGTCACCTCCTGGGACAACCGCGCCATGGAGGCCACCGCGGGCAGCCGCGCCTTCGTCGGCCTCGCACGACGGCGACAGGTCGAGCACCTGCAGGACTCCCTCGTCCGGCACGAGACGGACGTCGCCGAGGGACGGCTGGGCGAGGAGTGGCTGGAGCCGTCGGGCATCACCGACCTGCTGCCCGTGCTGACGCCCGAGTCGCTGACCGAGCTGTGGGCGGTCATCGACCGGACCCTCGGCGAGCTCACCGCCAGGGACGCCGGGGACCCGCGCGCCGCCCAGGTGGTGTTCCTCGCCGCCGGCTTTCCCCTGGCAGCGCACCAGACCGGCCGGGCGGCGGCCGACGCGGAGACTCCGGCCCGCGCCGAGGCTCCGGCCGACGCGGAGGCTCCGGCCGAAGCAGAAGCCGCAGCCGCCCCCGAAGCCGCGGCCGATGCCTGCGCGCACGCCGGAGGTGCCGAGTGACCACCCTCCTCGGCGCCCGCACCGCGCGGCGCCGTTACGCCACGGCCTGCGCCCTCTTCTGGCTCCCCATGGGCCTGACGATCGCCCCGCTCGTCCTGCTGCTCAGCGAGCGCGGCATGACCGTGGCCGCCGTCGCCGGCCTCCTCGCGGCGCACTCCCTCACCGCCGCCGTCCTGGAGCTGCCCACCGGCGGGCTTTCCGACGTCCTGGGGCGCCGCGCCGTACTGGCCGCCGCCGGCCTGCTGAACCTGACCGCACTCCTCCTGCTGGCCCTCGGCACCACCGGCTGGGTGCTCGCCGCCGGCACGGTGCTGATGGGGGCGGCCCGCGCCCTCTCCAGCGGGCCCGCCGAAGCCTGGTACGTCGACACCGTCCAGGCCGCCGATCCCGACGCCGAGCTGCGCACCGGCCTGGCCCGCGGCAGCGCCGCCACCTCCGCCGCGCTCGCCGCGGGCACCCTGCTGGGCGGCGCCCTGCCCTGGCTGCTCGGCCACGCCGCCCTGCCCGGACCGGTCCTGCCGCTGTCCGTACCGCCGCTGCTGGGCGCGGCCGGGCAGCTCGTGTTCGTGCTGTACGTGCTGACCGCGCTCCGCGAGCCGCCCCGGGCGCCCGCCACGGCCGGCGGCGTGCTGCGCGGGATACCCGCCACCGTGGCGGCGGGGCTGCGGCTCGGAGGCCGCGACCGGCTGGTCCGACGGGTGCTGCTCGCCGCAGCCGCCGCGGGCAGCGGCCTGGCCGCGCTCGAACTGCTCACCCCCGGCCGGGCCGCGGCGCTCACCGGCGCCCCGGAATCGGGCGCCGCACTCTTCGCGGGCCTGGCCTGCACGGGCTTCCTCTGTTCGGCGGCCGGCAGCCACCTGGCACCGCTCGCCGCGCGGCTGACCGGCAGCGGTGAGCGCGCCGTCCTCGCGGGCCTCGCCGCCGGCGCGGGCGGGCTGGTCCTGCTCGGCGTGACCGCGACCGCCGGCGGACCGGCCCCCGCGGCCCTCGCCCTCACCGGGTACGGACTGGTCTACCTCGGGTTCGGCATCGCCGGGCCGAACGAGAACGAGCTGCTGCACGGGCGGGTGCCCAGCGCCGGCCGCGCCACCGCCCTGTCCGTGCAGTCCCTGGCCCTCCAGTTGGCCGGCGCGCTCACCGGCCTGGTGGTCAGCGCGCTGCCGGCCGGGCCGGGGCCCTGGCTGCTCGCCGCCGCGGTCCTGCTGGCAGGCGCCCTGCTGTGGGTCCGCCCCGCGGCCCGGCGCACCCCGGACACCGGCTCCATACCGGGGCCGGCCACCACCGGGACCGGCACCCCCGGTACCGGCGGCCCCCACACCGGCACCACCGGGGCCGGTCCCGGCCCGGCCGTACCGCGCCCGGGCACCGCCGTGCCCGGCCCGGAGTCCGCAGGGGCGGCTAGCCGAAGCGGCCGGTGACGTAGTCGGCGGTGCGCTCGTCGCGGGGCTGCCCGATCGCCAGCGGCACCGCCAGGCGGACGGCGACGCCGGCGATCAGGACGGTGCGGTGAGGACCGCGGCGATCCCGAAGTTGCCGGTGTCCGGCTCCCAGGCGGAGGTGGTCAGGAAGGCGGGGCCGGCCGAACCGAGCGCCTGCCAGGCCCGGTAGAGCAGGAACCCGCCCACTAGGGACATGATCGCCAGCACCAGCGCCCCGCCGGTGCGGAGCCCGCCCCGGAACAGCCGGTCCGCCGGGCCTGAGTCGGCATGCAGCCGCCGGGCCTGTGGACACCAGACACGCAGTCGCGGCGGGCCGGTACAGGGTCGACCGCGTGCCGGGCGGGGCATACCAGTGGCGGCTGACCGCCCAGAACGGCCGCGGCCTCGGCGCGGGTCCCGGCGAAGGCCCGCTCGCAGGTGCCGGGGTCGGGGTGCTCCGCGGCGGAGACGGCGACCACCCTCGTACGCGCCACTCACTCCGGATCCCCCCGCCGCCCGCCCCTCGCGATGTCAGGCCGCACTGTGGGGCGCGGGGACGGAAACGCTTCCCCCTCGGCGGAAGGCGGTCGAACGATTGCCCGGGCGGCTGCCGGCGGTTCACGGCCCGGCCACCGGACGGTCACGGCGGGCGCGGACCGCGGCCAGGGCCGGCGGCCGGCCTTGCGGGTCCGGCCCCGGGCCGCGAGCCGTGGCCGTGTGCCGGGTCCGGGCGGAGGGGCCGTCAGCCCTGCGGGCGGACCGTGCGCGGGCCGACGCACGACGCGCCGTGCCGGCGGACCCGCTCGCGCAGTTCCCGGTCGGCGGTGGCGACCACGCAGGTGCGGCCCTGCTGCGCGGCGGCGGCCGCGAGTTCGACGATCCGGTCGTCCCCACTGCCCGGCGCCTCGTCCACGCGGACCCCGGGTACGGAGGCCACCCCGCGGGCCGCGCCCTCGACGACCAGCACGATCTCCTCGCCCTCCGCGCGGGTGGCGAGGTGGTCCCGCAGCCGCTCGGCGGCGCCGCGCCGGTCGCGCCACCAGCCGTCCGGCACGGAGCCGACGACGTTGGCGCCGTCCACCACGAGCAGGGTCACAGCCATCCGTTCCGCCGGAAGCCGCGGTGGATGACGAAGCAGGCCACCGCCATCACGCCCAGGACCAGCGGGTAGCCGTAGGTCCAGCGCAGCTCCGGCATGTGGTCGAAGTTCATGCCGTACACGCCGCACACCATGGTCGGCACGGCGACGATCGCGGCCCAGGCCGTGATCTTGCGCATGTCCTCGTTCTGGGCCACCGTCACCTGCGCCAGGTGGGCCTGGAGGATGGAGTCGATCAGCGCGTCGAAGGAGGCGATCTGCTCGGTGACCCGGGCCAGGTGGTCACCGACGTCGCGGAAGTAGGTCCGTATCTCCGCGTCGATGCCGGCCATCGGCTGCCCGGCGAGCTGCTGCATCGGCCGGGCGAGCGGGACCGCGGCCCGCTTGAGCTCCAGCAGCTCCCGCTTGAGCTGGTAGATGCGGCCGGGGTCGGCGCCGCGCGCGCCGTCCGCTGCGAAGACCTCCGCCTCGACCTGGTCGATGTCGTTCTGCACGGCGTCGGCGACGGCCAGGTACTCGTCCACGACGTGGTCGGCGACGGCGTGCAGCACGGCGGCCGGCCCCTTGGCGAGCTGGTCCGGGTCGGCCTCCAGGGCCTCGCGCAGCGGGCCGAGGGAGCCGTGGTGGCCGTGCCGGACGGTGACCACGAAGTCGGGACCGGCGAAGACCATGATCTCGCCGGTGCCGACCACCTCGCTGGTCGAGGTGAGCCGCTCGTGCTCGACGTAGCAGACGGACTTGAAGACGGCGAAGAGCACGTCGCCGTAGCTCTCGACCTTGGGCCGCTGGTGGGCGTGGACCGCGTCCTCGACGGCCAGCGGGTGCAGTCCGAGCAGCTCCGCGACCCCGGCGAGCTCCTCCTCGGCGGGCTCGTGCAGCCCGAGCCACAGGAAGCCCTCGCCGTCCTTGCGCACCCGGGCCAGCGCCTCCGACACCGAGCGGAAGCCGCCGTGGCGCTGCCCGTCGCGGTAGGTGATGCAGTTGACCACCGTGGAACCGAGCGGGGAGCGCGCGGGGTGGCTGAGGTCCACGGGGCGCAGGCGGCGGGCCATGCGGGCCACCCTGCGCAGATTGCCGACCACGGACATGCGGACGTCTCCTTCATCTGGTGCGGGCCCAGTCTGCCAGGGCCCGGGGCGAGCTTCGACGGCCCCTGGCGGGCCTGCGGCGGCGGGGCCCGCTCACGGTGTATGCAGGAACGATGGATCACTGGACCCGTGGGGGCCCCGGGCGGAGACGGGCCGGGGAGGGACCGCGCCACGCGCTGTTGGCGGTGCCGCTCGCGCTGATCGCGCTGGTGACGGTGGTGGACATCCTGGCGCCGCCGGAGGTGCACCTGGGGCCGTTCCTGGCGGCCGCCCCGGCGCTGACGGCCTCCTTCGCCGGGCCCCGGGCCACAGCGCTGGTCGGGCTGGTGGCGGTCCTCGCACAGGTGGTGGTCTCGGTGGCCCGGACCACCTTGACCGACCTGAACCACACCTTCCAGATCACGGCGCTGATCCTGATCTCGGTGTTCGTCACGTTCTTCGCGTACCTGCGGGAGCAGCACGAGCGCCAGGTGGTCCAGTTGCGCACGGTCGCCGAGGCCGCGCAGCAGGTGGTGCTGCGGCCGCCGCGCGAGCGGCTCGGGCCGCTGCGGGTGGCCTCGGTCTACCTGGCGGCGGAGGCGGAGGCCCGGATCGGCGGCGACCTGTACGCGGCGGCGCGGACCGCCCAGGGCACCCGGTTCATCGTGGGCGACGTGCGCGGCAAGGGGCTGGCGGCGGTCGGGGACGCGGCGCTGGTACTGGGGGCGTTCCGCGCGGCCGCCCACCAGGAGGCCGACCTGCCGGCCCTGGTGGCGTACCTGGAGGGCACGGTGGCGCCGGAACCGGAACCCGAAGCCGGGGGCGCGGACGGCCGTACGGGGTCCGGCCCGGCCGGGGTCACGGAGGGCGAGGCGGGCACGCAGGACGCAGCGGGTGTGGAGGGCATGGACGACGCCGCGGACGACCGGGGCGAGGCCTTCATCACCGCGGCCGTGCTCGACGTACCGGACGGGGAGCACGTACTGCACCTGGTCAACTGCGGCCACCCGCCGCCGCTGCTGCTCCGCGGCGGCACCGTGACGAGCGTCGACGTGGCGGAACCGGCGCCGCCGCTGGGCCTGGCGGAGTTCGCGCCCGGGGGCTACGGGATGCAGGCCTTCGCCTTCGAGCCGGGCGACCTGCTGCTGCTCTACACGGACGGGGTGATCGAGGCCCGGGACGCGGCCGGCGGGTTCTACCCCCTGGCCGACCGGCTGGCGGCCTGGTCCGGCAGCGGCCCCCGCGCGCTCCTGGACACCCTCCGCGCGGACCTCCTGGCCCACGTCCCGGGCGGCCGTCTGGGGGACGACGCGGCGATGGTGGCGGTGGAGCGGCGCGGCTGACGCCGCGGCCCTGACGGCGCGGGGCGGCGCGGCCCTGACAGCGCGGGGCGCCGCGGCCGGCGCGGCGCGGCCGGCGATCGGGACTGCGGATCCAGACCGTGTCGAACGTGACACACCGTGACCACATCCGTACGTTTGCTCACGCCCCGTCATCCTGCCTCCGACCGCAAGGAGATGCCGGTGATCGACAAGCTCTGGCTCCAGCCCCCGCTCGCCTTCGCCCGCCTGGGCCCTTCCCGCACCCCCTGCGACAACTACCGCTGGGGGCCGAGCGACCTCAGCCCGCGCGGTTCCGGCAAGACCACGGTGGTCCCCGAGCCCACCCTCGACCTGGCCGCCGACGGCACGCTGACCGAGCGGATGCCGCAGAAGGTCCGGTTCAAGGACGCGGAGGGCTGGCGGCCGGTCTGCCCGTACTTCGAGGTGCACGGCAGCTGGACCGTCGGCGGGGAACGGCGGACGGGGCCGGTGACCGAGCAGGTCCTGGCCGAGTTCGGGCTGGGCCTGGCCGACGTCCGGTGGGAGGTGACCGTCGCCAACCTCAAGCCCCACCACATGACCCAGGCGGAGGGCGACCGCATCACGGCGCGGGTCGCCGTGCGCGGGGACGACCACCAGCGCCACCGGCTGGACGGCGTCTCGCCGCAGACCGAGCCGCAACCCCTGGTCCCGGCCGGCCGCAGCGTGCCGCTCGGCGCCGTCCAGGTCCCGGCGCCCGACGCGGCGCTGCCGGAGCTGCGGCTGCGGTTCACGCCGGGGGCGGGCGTGGTGTACGGGCCGGAGGGCCTGCCGCAGCCGCCGAACGGCCGCTACCGCGTGCCCCCGGAGCGGCTGTTCCTCAACCGGAACGCGGAGTGGCCGAAGTTCAGGATGAACTCGACCGACCCCAGGACCGTGCCGCGGGGCCTGTTCGCCGGCGCGGAGAACTCGGGACAGTCCGTGGGCCTGGTCGACGACGTGTGCGACGGACTGGTCACCGTCACCCTGCCCGGCGGGCTGAGCGCCACCGCCCGGGTGGTGGCCTGCCCGCCGGTGTTCTCCCCGGACCGCAGGCCCTTCGTCTCCATCGCCGACGGGCTGACCGACCGGGTCGGGCGCGGCGAGGTCCGCCGGCCGGGGTACACCGACGACCCGCGGACCGCACCGGAGATCCGCGACCTGTTCGAACGGATCCTCGAAACGGCCGGCAACGTCAACCTCGACGCGATGAACGACCTGTTCGGTGCGCTGGCACCGGTGGAACCGCTGGACGGCATGCCGCTCGGACTCACCGACAGCGGCAGGCGCCGGCACCGCCGGCTGGTCGCCCTGGAGATGCTGGAGGACCTCCTGCGCGAGCGGCCCGCCCTCATCACGGACCGGGTCCGTGAGCCCTCCGGTGACCCCCGGTACACCGACCGGTCGGAGTTCACCGAGCAGATGCCCCCGGCCATGCGCGCCGCGGACGGCGCGGCACTGCACCTCACCCACCGCCAGTACGACCTGCTGGTGGCCTGGGCCCGGTCGCTCCGCGCGAACACGGAGCCCGGCACGTGACCGTACTCCTGCAGATCGGCCGCCGCCCGCCCGAGGAGCCGCGCCGCCCCGGTACGGCACCCCCGGCCGCGACCCCCGCCCCGCCCGGCGCTTCCGCCGAGGTGAAGGTCTTCCGCAGCGCACACGGAGCCCACCTGTTCGTCGCCGACGGCAGCCGGGTGTACGACGTGCCCGAGGCGGTGGCGGCGCGGCTGGAGCGGTGGACGGCCGTGCCGGACGGGTCGCCGGAGGGCCTGGCCGCCGAACTGGACCTGCCGCTGTGGGGCGGCGCGCCCCGGATCGACGGCACGCCGGCCGAGCCCCCGCCGCTTGCCTCGATCTCCCTCAACGTCATGCAGGCCTGCAACCTCAGCTGTGGTCACTGCTACGCAGACGAAGGCCGGTTCGGCGGCAGCGCCCGCGCCATGCCCCGGGGCACCGCCTTCGCCGCCGTCGACCGGCTGCTGGCCGAGGCCGCGCCCGGCGCGGACGTGGTGGTCGGCTTCATGGGCGGCGAGCCCCTGCTGGCCCGGGACCTGGTGCACGAGGTGGTCGCGTACGCGACCCGGGCCGGGGCCGCCGCGGGGAACCCGGTCCGCTTCGCCCTCACGACGAACCTCACCACCGTCCGGCCCGAGGACGCCCGGCTGTTCGCCGAGCACCCCTTCACGGTGACGGTCAGCCTCGACGGCGACCGGGCCGGCCATGACGCACTCCGCAAGGCGCCGGGCGGAGCGAGCGCGTACGACCGGCTGCGGGCCGGGCTGGACGTACTGGCCCGGCACGGCCGCCCGCGGCACCTGGGCGCGCGGGTCAGCGTGACCCCGTACACCGGCCGGCTGCTCGACGTACTGGAGCACGGCATCGGGCTGGGCTTCGACGAGGTGGGCTTCGCCGCCGTGGTGAGTGCGCCCGACCCCGCGTACGAGATCACCGCCGAGACGTTCCGGGGCTTCCTGGAGCGGATGGTGGAGTGCGGTGAGACCGCCCTGCGTGAGCTGTCCGCCGGCCGCCGCTACCCGTTCGGCAACTTCCAGACCGCCCTCCGTGAGATCCACCGGGGCACCCACCGCCCGTACCCCTGCGGCGCGGGGGCCGGATACCTCAGCGCTTCCGCCGAGGGCGGGCTGTACGCCTGCCACCGGCTGGTCGACGACCCGGCCTTCGCCATGGGGACCGTCGCGGAGGGCAGCGACAGGAACCTGCGGCAGCGGCATCTGGCTGACCGCCATGTGGACCGCGCCGAGCCGTGCCGGTCGTGCTGGGCCCGCTACCTGTGCGGCGGCGGCTGCTACCACGAGGTGAGCCGCCGGGGCCGGCCCGGCTGCGACTACATCCGCGGCTGGCTGGCCTTCTGTCTGCGGGCGTACGTCGAGCTCACCCAGTCCGCACCCGACTTCTTCGCGCAGCCCGCCCCGAACCCCGCCGTCAGCACCGTCAGCACCGTCTGAAGGAGCCGCCATGCCCGACCTGCCGACCCCCACCGGAAAGATCTTCCCGCGCAACCTCACCGCCCGCGCCGACCACGTCGTCCGCGGCAACCCCGCCGGCACCCGCACCGAGAGCGGGGTCGACAACTGCTTCCCCGGGCTGGAGTTCGACCAGCGCAACCTCGACAAGCGGTTCTTCCCCGGGCTCGTCGTCGACTTCCACCGGCAGCGGCCGGCCGCACCGGGGGTGGGCCTCCTCGGCGGCGCACGGGTGCTCGCGGTCACCGGCGGCGTCGCCGCCGCCCAGGGCCTCACCGCCGAGGACCTGACGGTGCCCGGCCGGCCGCTGCGCGTACAGGCCGTGTGCGGGCGGACCGCGGTGGACCAGACGGAGGAGCAGGCCCCCGTACGGGACTGCCGCGGCACCAGCGGTACGGGAGTCTGGCGTGCGGTCCACGACCTGCTGCCCGGACGGATCGCCGTACTCCTCGGCGCGGGCGACGTGGGCGCCACCACGGTGAGCAACCTCAACCAGGACCGGATCGCGGGCAACAGCTTCGTGCAGCGGGGGCCGGGCGGCCAGGTCGTGGCCGCGGTGCTCGTGGCCGACCGGGCCCGGTACCTCACCGACGACGGCGTGATCGACCCCGACGACTACGAACCGGGCGACCTGACCCGGAGCATGTGCGCCCCCTGGCAGTACGACTTCCGCGACTGCGCCTGCTACTACTGGGCCTCCTCCAAGCCGGACCTGACCAGCAGCCCGGACGGCTCGGTCCCGCAGATGAACTACCTGCGCAGGGACCGGGCCCACACGCCCGACCGGCCCGGCATCGACGACCGCGCACCGGAGTTCACCCATGCCGAGGTCATCTCGGAGTGGAACGTCCTGCCCGTGGTCCTGAACGACCGCGAGGACGACTCCATCGGGCTGGTGCCACCCGCGCCGGTACCCGCGCTCACCAAGGAGAAGGTGATCGCGGAACTCAAGCGACTGGCCACGGTCGAGCACGCGCTGTGCGTGGAGTACCTCTACGCCCACTATTCGCTGGCCGCCCCCTGGGAGCTGCCGGCGAGCCCGCCGCCCAGCGCGCGCACCCGTGCCGTGCACCGCGCCGCCCGGGAGGTCTTCGAGGTCGCGGTCGACGAGATGCGGCACCTGCGCTGGGTCAACGAGGCCCTGGGCACGCTGGGGCAGTCACCCGTCGTCGGGCGGGCAGCCGAGATCGACCGCGACGGGCCGCACCCCTTCGCGCTGCGCCCCCTCACCGCCGAACAGCTCCAGTGGTTCATCGACGTCGAGGCGCCGAGCCAGAACGTGGGCACCGGCGTCGACGGCATGTACGTGCAACTGCACCAGACCCTGGTGAAGCGACCGGAGCTGTTCCCCGAGGCCGAGCGGCTCGCCCACCTGATCAAGCTGATCATCGACGAGGGCGGCGACCACTTCCGCCGGTTCACCGCCGTCAAGGCCCATCTGGAACCCGTGCCGCCGGCGGAGTACCTGCGGCCGCTCGGCGCCGGGGACGGCAGCCCGTTGCAGACCCAGCTGCTGACCCTCAGCGACCAGTACTACGCGCTGCTGCTGGGGCTGCTGAACAGCACGTTCACCCTCAAGGACCGGGCCGGCGGCGTGCTGATGGAGCAGTCCATCACCACCATGCGGCACCTGCACCAGATCAACCACATGCTGGCGGCGCGCGGCGTGGGCCCCCGCTTCACGCTGCCCACGGCCTTCGCCACCGGAGCGCCCGCCCTGGTGGACGGACAGGTCGCGCGGGCCGCGGCGGTCGCCGCGATCAACGCCGCTCGCGAGATCCGCACCCTCGGCGACCAGCCGACGCGCCAGATCATCAACCCGCAGCTGGCCGCCACCGAGGCGCTGCTCGCCCTGCTGGACGCATGAGCGGTCCCGGCGTCCCGATCCAGGTCGCGGGCCAGGTCACGGGCCAGATGCCGGGCCAGGTCGCGGTCGCGGTCGCCGGGTCCGGGCTGGCCGAACTCACCTGCGCCCGGCTGCTCGCCGGGCGCGGGCACACCGTACGGCTCCCACCCGCGCCCACCGGCCCGGCCGGGCCCCGGCCGCTGCTGCTGAACCAGCCGGCGCTGGAACTGCTGGACTCCCTGTGGGGTCCCGGACTGCTGCACGGCACCTGGGAGTTGACCGGGCGCGAGGTGGCGTGGGGCGATGCGGCGCCGGCCAGGTTCGCGCAGCCGGCGCGGGTGGTGGACGGGGAGTGGCTCGCCGCCCGCATGCGGGAGCGACTCGACGCCGAGGAGTCCCGGAACGGCCTCGGGGGCACGACCGAGGGCACGCCTCGGCGCGGTACGGGGGACGGGGCCGGAGGCCGGACCTCCCGCCCCGCCGGGGGCGGCGCCGTCGCCTGGACGGTGAGGGCGACGGCTCCCGAAGATGCCCACCACACCTACGGGCGGCGGGTGTTGCTGGCCGGAACCGCACCGCTGGCCGGCGGCGCCGACGAGCGGACGGCCCGGCTGGCCACCGCCGGGCTCGGGTGGGTGCACCTGACGCCGCTCGGAGCCGGCCGGTGCCTGGCGCAGGCCATGGTGCCGGGGCCGGCCGCCGGGCCGGCGGAGCTGCTGGCCCGGCTGCTCCGCGAGAGCGGGCTGGACACCGTACTGGCGCATCCGCCCCGTACCGCCGTCGCCGTCCCCGCGGCGCCGCGGCTGCACCGCTCCCCCGCGGCACCGCCCGGACCGCAGCAGCCGGGAGAGCGGGCGTGCGGGGTGCTGACCGTCGGGGCCGGCGCGCTGCGCTGTGATCCGCTCAGCGGCACCGGCACCGCGCAGGCCCTGCGTACGGGGATCCTGGCCGCCGCCGTGGTCGACGCGGCGGCCGGGGGCACGTCGGCCGACGCCCTGTGCGCGCACTACACCGCCCGGCTGCGGCGCGCCTTCCGGGAGCACCTGCGCACCTGCGCCCGACTGTACGCGGCGGCCTTCCCCGGGGCCGAGTGGCGGGACGAATTCGCCGCCCCGGAGGGGGCGTCGGCCCGGGGCGCCGCCGTCGGCTGAGCTCCGGCCAGGGGACGGGTCTGCCGGCCCTCGGCCGCACGGGCCACCCGGCCCGTGGCCTGCGCCTGTCCGGTCAGGCGGTGCGGGTTGCGCCTCTGGAGGGGGTGGCCGTCAGGAGGTGCGGGGGGTGGTGGCCGGCGGTGCGGAAGGCGGTGGTGACGGCCTCGCCGACCGTGCGGGTCAGGGCCGTCGGCGTGAGGGCGATGACGCAGCCGCCGAAGCCGGCGCCCGTCATACGGGCGCCGAGCGCTCCGGCACCGAGGGCCGCGGTGACCACCAGGTCCGTCTCCGCGCACGAGACGCCGTAGTCCACGCGGAGGGAGGCGTGACCCTCCGTCAGCAGCGGTCCGAGGGCCGGGACGTCGCCCGCGTCGAGGCGGGCGACCGCCTCCTCGACGCGGGCGTTCTCGGTGACCACGTGGCGCACCAGCGGTGCCAGGTCCGCGGGGAGTGCGGTGAGGGCCGCGGCGAGGGCGTCCGGGGCGAGGTCACGCAGCGCCGGCAGGCCGAGGAGCCGGGCGGCGCGTTCGCAGCCGGCGCGCAGGGTGGCGTACGCGCCGTCGGCCAGGTCGTGGCTCACCCGGGTGTCGACGACCAGCAGTTCCAGACCGTGGGCCGCGAGGTCGAGGGGGACCTGCCGGTGTTCCAGCGTGCGGCTGTCGAGGTGCAGGGCGGCGCCTTCGGTGGCGCACACGGAGGCCATCTGGTCCATGATCCCGCACGGCACGCCGGCGAAGACGTGCTCGGCGCGCTGGGCGGCGCGGGCCAGTTCGGTGCGGCTGAGGCCGAGCCCGTACAGGTCGTCGCAGGCGGCGGCCACCGCGCACTCCAGGGCGGCGGAGGAGGACAGTCCGGCGCCGGTGGGCACGGTGCTGTCGATGTACAGGTCCGCGCCGCCGACCGGGTGTCCGGCCTCGGCGAGTGCCCAGACGACGCCCGCCGGGTAGCGGGCCCAGCCCGGGACGGCGCCCGGGGCGAGGCCGTCGAGGCGGACCTCGGTGACGGCGCCCTCCGAGCGGGTGCTGTGCAGGCGCAGGAGCGAGTCGGTGCGGGCTCGGGCGGCGGCCCGGGTGGTCTGCGGCAGCGCCATGGGGAGGGCGAAGCCGTCGTTGTAGTCGGTGTGTTCGCCGATCAGGTTGACGCGGCCGGGTGCGGCCCAGACCCCGTCGGGGGCCGCGCCGAACCGGTCCTCGAAGGCGGCCTCGATCGGGCGGGCGGGGGCCGCTTCTGCGGCCGGTGCCTCGCCGCGGGTCACCGGGCCTCCCTGAGTCGCCGGGCCGCGGTCTCCGGGGCCACGTCGTTCATGAAGGCCTCCATCCCGGACTCGGTGCCGGCCGGGTGCTTCAGCTTGTCCGCCGCGCGCCGGACGGTGAACAGCTCCAGGTGCAGGGCGAGTTCGTCACCCCCGCGGAGCGGCGCCTGGTGCCAGGCGGATACGTACGGGGTGGGGGCGGCCGTGCCGAAGAGCCGGTCGAAGCGGCGCAGCAGGTCGAGGTAGACGCCGGGGAACTCGGCCCGCTCGGCCTCGGTGAGCCCGGTCAGGTCGGCCACCCGGCGGTGCGGGTAGAGGTGCACCTCGTACGGCCAGCGGGCGGCGTACGGCACGAACGCCGTCCAGTGCTCCCCGGCGCTGACCACCCGCCCGGCGGCCGCGCGGGCGCGGGCGAGCAGGTCCTCGAAGAGGTTGCGGCCGGTGGCGGCGCGGTGCCGGGCCGCGGCGGCGGTCATCTTGGCGGTGCGCGGGGCGGTGAACGGCAGCGCGTAGATCTGGCCGTGCGGGTGGGAGAGGGTCACGCCGATCTCCGCGCCGCGGTTCTCGAAGACGTACACCTGTTCCGTGCCGGGGAGTGCGGACAGCCGGTCGGTGCGGTCGGTCCAGGCGTCGAGGACGAGGCGGGCGCGTTCCGGGGTGAGGTCGGCGAAGCCGGTGTCGTGCCGGGGGGTGAAGCAGACCACCTCGCAGCGGCCGGCCCCGCCCGCGAGGGAGGGGAAGCGGTTCTCGAAGACGACGACCTCGTAGTCGGCTGCCGGGATCTCGGTCTGCCGGCCGCCGCCGGAGGGGCAGAGGGGGCATTCGTCGGCGGGCGGGCGGTGGGTGCGGGCCTGCCGGTGCGAGGCGATGGTGACGTGGTCGCCGGTCGCCTCGTCCAGGCGGATCTCCGGGTTGCTCTCGACGCGTTCCAAGGGGCGCGGGTCGGGCACGTCTTCGCGTACGGCGCTGTCGTCGGCGTCGTAGTAGATCAGCTCGCGGCCGTCGGCGAGCTTCGCGATGCTCTTCTTCACGCCCCAAGACTAAACACAATCGCTCAGAATCCAACAGAGGCGGCGTGCGGGCGTGTTATTTTGGCCTGGTGCAACTGGCCCAGCAGAGACGAGCGTTGATCCTTGAGGCGGTGCGCCGCGACGGCGCGGTACGCGTCGCCGACCTGGTGGAACGCCTGGGTGTGTCCGACATGACCGTCCGCCGGGACCTCGACGCGCTCGCCGCGCGGGGCTCGGTCGAGAAGGTGTACGGCGGGGCCGTCGCCGTCTCGGGCACCCGTGCCGACGAGCCCGGCTTCGACACCAAGTCCGGCCTCCAGGGCGCCGCCAAGGCCGCCATCGCCGAGGCCGCGGCCGGCCTCGTGGAACCGGGCGCCGTGGTCGCCGTGTCGGCCGGGACCACGGCCTGCGCGGTCGCCGCCCGGCTGCTGGAGGTGGAGCGGCTGACGCTGGTCACCAACTCCCTGCCGGTGGCCGAGCTGGTACGGACGGCCGCCCGTGAACGCGGCGCCGACCGGGTGCCGGAACTGCTGCTCACCGGGGGCTCCCCCACCCCGTCGGCGGCCCTGGTCGGACCGCTGGCCGACCTGGTCATCGGCTCACTGCACGTGGACCTGCTGGTCCTGGGCGCGCACGGGGTGTCGGAGCGGGCCGGACTGACCACGCCGAACCTGGCCGAGGCGCAGACCAACCGCGCGCTGGTCGCCGCGGCCCGCCGGGTGGTGGTGGTCGCGGACCACACCAAGTGGGGGGTGGTCGGCCTCAGCGGCTTCGCCGCCCTGGACCGGATCGACCGCTTCGTCACGGATGCGGGCATGCCGGAGGAGGCCCGCACGGTCCTCGCGGAGTCGGTGGGCGAACTGGTGGTGGCGGAGAGCGGGGAGGATTAGGGGGTGTTGCGAAAGTCCTGTGTGGTGCCCGCGGTGTCCGGTGCGTGCTCTCGGCGTGCCGGACGAAGACCCTCGTACTGGGCGTACTCGGGGCTTTGGCCGGTGCGGCGAGAGTGCGTGCCGGGCGCCGTGGGCGCCGTGCGGGACTTTCGCAACACCCCCTAGGGGTCCGCCTCGGGCGCGCGTCCTCCGGCCGGGGGTTCTTCCCGGCGTTCGCGGCATGGCGGGACCCTGCCCGGAACAGGATGGCCACGGCGGCGTTCCCGCGCCGAGCCCGCCATCCCACCCCCGCCGGCGCGCCGAGGTGATCCCCGATGGTGACGGACCGGTACGGCAACCCCCTCCACGAGTGCACCCCGGAGACGGCCGGGCACCTGGACCGCGCCGTCGAGGCGCTGCTCCACTTCAGCCCCGAGGTCGAGGGGGCCGTCGGTGACGCCCTCGACAGCGGGCCGGCCTCGCCGGTCGCGCAGTCCTTCGCCGCGTACCTGGGCGTGCTGGGGACCGAGCCGCGCGACGCGGCCGCGGCACGGCAGCGGTTCGACGGGTACGTGGCCGGCACGGACCTCCCGGCCCTGCCGCTGCGGGAGCGCCTGCACGTCGCGGCGGCCGGGGCGTGGCTGGCCGGGGACCTGCGGCGGGCCTCCGGGCTGCTGGAGGAGCTGTCCGCCGCGTACCCGACGGACGCGCTGGCCCTGGCCGTCGGACACCAGCTCGACTTCTTCACCGGCGACGCCGTGCGCCTGCGCGACCGGATCGGCGGGGCCCTGTCCGCCTGGGACACCGCGGATCCCCACCGGGGCCTGGTGCTCGGGATGTACGCCTTCGGGCTGGAGGAGTCCGGCCACTACCGCCAGGCCGAGGAGGCGGGGCTCGCCGCGGTCGAGCAGGACCCGCGCGACGTCTGGGCGATCCACGCCGTCGTCCACACGTACGAGATGCAGGGACGCGTCTCCGAGGGCATCGGCTACCTCGACGCCCGGCGCGCCCACTGGACGCGGGACAACTACCTCGACGTACACAACTGGTGGCACTACGCCCTGTACGCCCTGGAGGCCGGGGACACCGACACCGCGCTGGCCGTCTACGACGCCGCCCTCCACCACGAGGGTTCGGCCGGGCTGGCGATGGAACTGCTGGACGCGGCCGCGCTGTTGTGGCGGATCCGGCTCGCGGGAGCTCAGCCGACGGCCCGCTGGGAGGCACTGGCCGACGCGTGGGCCGCACGGGCCGACCCGCCGTTCTACGCGTTCAACGACGTCCACGCGGTCATGTCCTACGTCGGCGCCGGGCGGTTCGGGGCGGCGGAGCGGCTCGTCGCCGACCGGCGCCGGTGGCTGGCCGCGGGGAGCACGAACACCGTCACCAACCGCCGGATGACGGCCGGCATCGGCCTGCCCGCGTGCGAGGCACTGCTCGCGCACGGCCGGGGCGACCACGCCGGGGTCGTGGAGCTGCTGTGGCCGCTGCGCCGCAGGCTGCACGAGTTCGGGGGCAGCCATGCGCAGCGCGACGCCCTCCAGCGGACGCTCGTGGACTCCGCACTCGGCTGCGGACGGCACGACCTGGCCCGCGTGCTCATCAGCGAGCGGACCGGGCTGCGGCCCGACAGCTCGTACAACTGGTCCGCCCGGGCCCGCCTCGCCGACGCCCTGGGCGACACCGCCGGGGCCGCCACCGCCCGCGACCACGCCCGCACCTCCGCGGCGGCCGCCGCCGAAGCCCTCCGGCGCCCGTCGGGTGGGCTGTAGGCGGACGGGGCGGGGCGTCGGGCGGACAGGGCGGGGCCTCGGGGGGACAGGGCGGGGCCCGGCCGCGGAGCGTTCGGGCCGGTTGGGGCGGTTGGAACGGTCGGAACGGTTAGGGCGGTTGGGCCGGACGTGGCGGGCCCGGTCGCGGGGCGCTGTCAACCCTTCCGGTGGTAGGGGGTGACCCTGACGTCAGGTCAGGGGGCGGGTGCGACCCGCGCATGATTCGGGGGTGCCCGGCGCGTGCCTATCGTGGCGGTGGGCGAGGGTGCTGCGGCGCCTCGCGCGGGGACGGCGGCGCGTCGGGCGCCCGGCCCCGCCGGAAGGACGGGATGCGGATGAAGGCGATCGTGCAGGACCGCTACGGCTCCGCGGACGGGCTGCGGCTCGCCGAGGTTCCCGTGCCGGTGCCCGGCCCGCGGGAAGTGCTGGTCCGGGTCCGGGCGGCCGGGGCGCACATCGGGGACTGGCACATGATGACCGGGCTGCCCACCGTGGCGCGCCTCGGGCTCGGCCTGACCCGGCCCCGCCAGCGTGTCAGGGGCACGGAACTCGCCGGCACCGTCGAGGCGGTCGGCTCCGGGGTCACCGCCTTCCGGCCCGGCGACGAGGTGCTCGGCACGGGCACGGGCACGTTCGCCGAGTACGCGCTCGCCCGGGAGGACCGGCTCGCCGCCAAACCGGCCGGGCTCGGCTTCATCGAGGCCGCCGCGCTGCCCGTGTCCGGCGGCACCGCCCTGCAGGCCCTGCGGGCGGGCGGGCCGCCGGCGGCCGGCGCGCGGGTGCTGGTGATCGGGGCGGGCGGTGCGGTGGGCTCGTACGCCGTCCAGCTCGCCCGGGCCGGGGGCGGCCGGGTCACCGGGGTGTGCTCGGGCGGGAAGGCGGCGCTGGTGCTCTCCCTGGGGGCGGAGCGGGTGGTCGACTACACGCGCGAGCCGTTCGACGCCGTGGGCACGGGGTACGACCTCGTGCTGGACACCGCCGGCAACCGGCCGCTGGCAGAGCTGCGCCGGGTGCTCGCTCCGGCGGGCACGCTGGTCGTCGTGGGCGCGGAGGGCGGCGGACGCGTCTTCGGCACCCTGGGCCGTACCCTCCGCGCCTCGCTGCCCTCGCCGTTCACCCGCCAGCGCCTCAAGGCGCTGGTCGCGGTGGGCCGCGGCGAGGACAGCCGGGTCCTGGCCGACCTCGCCGCCGCGGACACCGTCCACCCCGTGATCACCCGCACCTTCGCGCTGCCGGACGCGCCGGAGGCGCTGCGGGAGATGGGGCGGGGCCACGGGCGCGGGAAGCTGGTGGTGACGGTGGAGGCGGACGGGGTGGAGGGGTAGGGCCGGCTCGGCCGGTGCTGGGGCGGGGGGTTATTCGGTCGCCAGGTGCGGTGTCCGGTTCCTACAGTGGCGCCCCATGCGCACGCACTATCCCCGGACCCCCCATCTGCCCTGGTCGCCCGGGGCCTCCGGCGACGACGTACGGGTCGGGGGCCTCGGCGGGCTCGACGGGCGCGAGGTGGTCGTCACCGAGAAGCTCGACGGCGAGAACACCACCCTCTACGCGGACGGGCTGCACGCCCGCTCCCTCGACTCCGCCCACCACCCCTCCCGCGCCTGGGTGAAGGCCCTCCAGGGCCGGGTCGGTGCGGGGATCCCGGCCGGGTGGCGGGTGTGCGGCGAGAACCTGTACGCGCGGCACTCCCTCGCGTACGACGACCTGGACGCCTACTTCTACGGGTTCTCGGTGTGGGACGCGGCCGACCGCTGCCTGGACTGGGACGACACCGTCCGCTTCCTGCGCCGGCTCGGCGTGCCCGCGCCCCGTGTGCTGTGGCGCGGCACGTTCGACGAACGCGCCCTGCGCCGGCTGCGCGTGGACACCTCGCGCGAGGAGGGCTACGTGGTGCGCACCGTACGGGGCTTCGCCCGCGCGGAGTTCGGGGAACGCGTCGCCAAGTGGGTGCGGCCGCGGCACGTGACCACCGGTACGCACTGGATGCACGCGGCGGTGGTCGAGAACGGGCTCGGGCCGGCCGCACCCCTCTGGGCCGCCCGCTCCGGCGCCACCCCGGACGCCGGGGCGCTGCTCGCGGCCGCCGGGGTGGGTGCGGGGACGGGTGCCGGTGCGGATTCGGATGCGGGGACGCAGGCCGGTGCGGCGTCGGGGGCCGGTGCGGCGTCGGGGGCCGGTGCGGCGTCGGGGGCCGGTGCGGCGTCGGGGGCCGGCGTACCCCGCGACGACGTGGTCCGTGCGGCCGCCGAGCGGGTCGACGTGCTCGGCCGCACGGGGGACGGGCGGCTTGCCGGGCTGCTCGCCGCGGCCGCGTACGACCGGCCGCGGGCGGCGCTCATGGCCCGGCTCTCCGGCCCGCTCGGCATGCCCCTGGCCCGCCGGGTCGCCGACCTGGCCGGGCTGCACCCGCTGCTGCACGCCCCCTTCCCCGACGAGGAGCGCCGGTCCGGCCTGCTGAGGATGGCGGCCGCCGCCGACCTCGGGGTGCTGCACGCCGTCGCCGCAGCCGTCCCGGCCGGGCACACGGACCCGGCCCGCGAGCGGGTGGAGTGGTCGGCGCTGGTGGCCGACGAGGCCGGCCTGCTGGGCGAGGACCCCCTCGGTCCCCTCCGCGACGGGCTCCGGGCGGAGCTCGACGAGGCGGGCATCACCGGAGACGCGGCCGACCGCTGCTGGGCCGAGGCCCGCGAGGCGCACGTCGCGGGCCGGATCTCCACCGTCCCCGAGGCGGTGGCGCTGACCTGGCGCTGGCGGGCCGGAAGCTTCCCGCGGCTGGTCCAGCTCGTCGGACCGGCGGGCAGCGGCAAGAGCACCGTGGCCGCCCGGGTGCCGCGGGCGGTCCGCGTCTCCCTGGACGACCTGCGGGCCGACCGCGGCGACCGGGCGGACCAGTCTGCGAACGCGGCGGTGCTGCGGGAGGGCCTGGCCCGGCTGGACGCGGCGCTGGCCTGCGGGGGCACGGTGGTGTGGGACGCCACCTCGCTCACCGAGCGCCAGCGGACGCCCGTACTGGACACGGCCCGGCGGCGGAACGCGCTGGTCACGCAGGTGGTGGCGGTGGTGGGCGAGGATGAACTGGTACGGCGCAACGCCGTCCGGCCGCATCCCGTGCCCGCCGCCGTGCTGGAGCGGCAGCTGCGCCGGTACGGCCCGCCGTACCCCGGGCGGGCGCACCGGACCTGGTACGCCGGTCCGGACGGCGGGATCGGGGACCGGGCCGGCGGCCTGGTGGAGCGGGAGCCGTGGGACTCCCGTGCTGAGAGCGATGTGTGGGGTGTGGGTGACTGATGCGTACCAGTGAGGAGATCTACCACCAGGTGCGCTGGGATCCGCGGTTCGATCCGGCGCGGTTCGTGCTGGGGCTGCTCCAGCGCGGGGCGCCGCCGAAGCGGATCCCGCTGCCCGCGTTCGTCCCCGGGGGCGAGATCCCCTGGCACCGGGTGCTGTTCGTGGAGGCGGACGGGGAGCTGGTGTGGGACCGGGCGAGCGGCCTGGACCGGGTGGGGGTGTCGGAGGCCGGCCGGGTGCGCGAGCCGCGGCGGCTGCGCGCCCCGTTCTTCGCCGCGCGTACGCCCTGCGCGTGGGACGGCGATGCCTGGCGGCCGGTGGAGGGCGGTACGGGCCCGGCGGCCGCTCCCGTGCGGACCGGCGTACGGCTGCTGACCTGGAACACCCTGTGGGACCGGTACGACGCGGAGCTGATCGGCACGGAGCTGCGGCGGCCCCGGCTGCTGGCCGCGCTGGCGGAGGCCGACGCGGACGTGATCGCGCTCCAGGAGGTGGAGCCCGCCCTGCTGGTCCGCCTGCTCGCCGCCGACTGGGTGCGGGCCGGCTACACCCTGTCCGCCGACCCGGCGGGCCGGGACGTGGCGGAGTACGGGCTGGTGGTGCTGAGCCGGCTGCCGGTGCGGGAGTCGGGCGTCCAGGTGCTCGGCCCGCACAAGGCCGTCTCGGCTGCGGTGCTGGACACGGGCGCGGGGGCGCTCACGGTGGCCGCCACCCATCTGACGAGCGATCACTCCGAGCGCGGGCTGGAGCGGCGCGAGGAGGAACTGGCGCGGCTGGCGGAGGCGTTGACCTCGGTGCCGGACGACGTGGTGCTGCTCGGCGACTTCAACGACGGCCGGGCGGGCGAGGCGGGGCCGGCGGCCGCGCTGGGGCTGCGGGACGCGTGGGAGGAGACGTACGGGCCGGGCGACGGCACCCCGACCTTCGACCCGGGCGCCAATCCGCTGGCCGCCGTGTCCTCCCTCTCGGGCCGGGCCTCGCGGCTGGACCGGATCCTGTTGCGCGGTGCCGCGCGGGTGACGGGCGCGGGGCTGCTGGGCGACACGCCGGGGCCGGACGGCCTGTTCGTCTCGGACCACTACGGGGTGCGGGCCGAACTGTCTTACGAGGCAGCGGAATCGGCCGGCGCGGCGGCGGCCGTACCGGACGTGCTGGACGTGCCGCCGACCGCGCGCACCGCACTGGCCTGGCTGCCGCCCCGCGAACTGTGGCCCTCCGTACAGGGGTTGCGGCTGGCACACGACCCGGCGGTGCGACGGTGGCCGCCGCACGTGAACCTGCTGTTCGGCTTCGTGCCGGAGTGCGAGTTCGAGCGGGCCGCCGGTCTGGTGGCCGAAGTGGCCGCGGGTACACCGTCGTTCCCGGTGCGGCTGGCCGGGGTGGACACGTTCGGACACCGCGAGGACGCAACGGTGTGGCTCGACCCGGCCGCGGACGGCGACGCCCCGTGGCAGGAGCTGCGGGCCGCGCTGGTGGCCCGATTCCCCCGCTGCCGGGGCCGCGCCGGCGGCTTCACCCCGCACCTGACCCTGGGCCGCACCGGGGACCCGCAGCGGGTGGCGGCCGCCTGCGCCGAAGCCCTGGCGGACGCGGCGTCGACGACCCGCGTCGGCGAACTGGCCCTGCTGTCACGCCGCGGCGACGAACCGATGCGGGTCCGCGCGACGGTGGCCCTGGGGACGGGCGCAATCCGGTGGCTGCCGGAGTCCGGAGAGGAGGCGCGGGGGCGGCCGGGGGCCGGGGCCGGGGATGCCGGGGCGGAAGGTGCCGGGGGCCCGGCCGCTGATTCCGGGGCCGCCCATTCCGCGGCCGCCGATTCCGGGGCCGCCGATTCCGGGGAGGCCCCAGGCCTGGCCGTGGCCCGGGTGCTGGACGACGCGGTCGTCCGGGTCGTCGGGTCGCGCCGGATGGGGTGCGCCCTGCCCGGTGCGGACCTGGACCTGGTGGCGGTGCTGCCGGGGACCGCGGACGCCGCAGCCGTGGCGGCCCGGCTCGCCGCCGCGCTGCCGGACGTCACCCGGCTGCGCGAGGTACGGGGGGCCCGCGTCCCCGGGCTGCGGTTCGCGCTCGGCGGTATGGACGTGGACCTGGTCGTCGTGGGTGCCGGCCCGCTCACGCCGGCCGGAGCCGTGGACCGGCGGGCGGAGCTGGGCGAGGCGGCCGCCGTGGCGCTCAGCGCGGTGTCCGACGCGGACGCGGTACGGGCTGCCGTCGGCAACCGCGCGCCCGCGTTCGAGGTGCTGGCCCGACGGGTCAAGGCCTGGGCCCGCGCCCGTGGCCTGGACTCCGCACCGCACGGCGGCCTGCCGGGCCTGGCCTGGACGGTACTCGCCGCGCGGACGGTGCTGGACGCGGCCGAGGGGGCCGAAGGGGACGCGCTGCTGAAGGAGTTCTTCGCCACCTGGGCCGCCTGGGACTGGCACGCCCCGGTGTCCCTCACGGCACCGCACGGCGCCTCCGCCCCGGAGCCGCCCGAGGTGCGGGGCGCGGTCACCGTACTCACGCCCTCCGCACCCGTACGCAGCTGCACGACGCAGGTCTCCCCCGGGTTCCGGGACCTGCTGGTCCAGGAGCTGTACCAGGCCTGGGAGGCGCTGGAGGCCGGCGACGCGGCCGGGTGGGCGGGCCCGCCGCCGCTGCACCGCCGCCACGCCGCCTGGGCAGTGGTGACCGTACGGGCGCACGGCGACGCGGAGTTCGAGGAACTGCTGGGCCGGGTACGGGGCCGGACGCGCGCCCTGCTGACCGCCCTGGAAGAAGCCGGGGCGCCCGACGCGCACGCCTGGCCCCGCCCGTACCGCACCGGCCCCCGCACCGCCCGCTACGCGATCGGCCTGGGCCACACCCCACCCGACCCGACCATCCTGACGGCCGTGGCCCGCACCTGGTGCCGCGACCTGCGCGGGGTGGAACTCACGCTCGTGGAGGGCGGAGCGCTGCCGACGCTGAGCTGAGAGCGGCCGCCGCGGGTCCGGGCACCTGCGGCGGTGCCGCAGCGGGTTCCGCGCCGCGGCCCGGGCGCCTTCGGCAGGTCACCGCGGCAGTGCGGGCGCCTCCGGCGGGGTCACCGCCAGGGCGGTGAAGGAGTGCCGTCCGGTTCGAGCCCGTGCGGCCACAGACGGCGCGTGTGCACGTCCACGGCACCGGCGTCGGCCGCCTGCCGGTACAGAGCTTCCGCCCCGGCCCGGTCGCCGAACTCCTCCCGAAGATCGCCCCACCAGATGAGGGCCGAGTCTTCACCCGCTTCGGCGGCCTTCTCGTAGAGCGTCTCGGCCTCGTTCCGCTTCCCCTCGTGGTGACGTCGCTTGGCGATCCGGACGAGGGCTGCGGCGCTGCCCGCGTCGGCGGCCTCGCGAAGCACCACTTCGATGTCCTCTCCACGGCCCCGCTTGTCGAGGATCAGCTCCTGAATCCAGATCGGGCCCGCAGCGGCCGCAACCCGGTACAGGGCGTCGAGGGCCCCCGGGTCCTGTCCAGAGGCGTCGAGGACGCTCACGGGGACCGTGTCGAACGGCCTTCCGCCGGCAACGGCCCGCCGGAAGAGGGCATCCGCGCCCTCACTGTCCCCGGCGCGCCTCAGCCCCAGCGCCCATTCCACCAGGACGGCCGTGCTGCCCGCCGCGGCAGCTTCGCGGTACAGCTCTTCCGCCTCTGGCCAGTGGCCCGCCCCGTCGTACAGCCGGGCCAGATCCGCCAGCGCGTTGGTGTCGCCGGCCTCGGCGGCCCGGAGGTAGAGCGCGCGCGCCTCTTCGTGGTCGCCCTCGTGGAACCGATCCCAGCCCAGGGCGCCGAGGGACTGGGCACAGCCCGCGTCGGCCGCCTGCAGGTACAGCGGCAGCGCCGCGGCAGGCCCCTGCGCCCGCTCACACATCGCGGCCAGCTCACCGAGCGCGCTCACGTCGCCGAGGCCGGCGGCCCGCCTGAACAGCGACTCGGCTCCCTCCGCGTCCCCCTCGTCGGACCGGTCCCAGGCCAGATGGATCAGAGCCCTGGTGCTCCCGGCCGCGGCAGCGCGTTCGCGCAGGTGGGCGGCCCACTCCAGGCGGTGCCGGAACCACGCGGCGGACGCCAGACGGTCGAGGTCGTCCGCGTCCCGCACGAAACCGGCCGCGGCGTGCCAGAAGGAGGCCGGCGGGCAGCGCCGGACGCGGGTGGCGCGGCCGTGCTCCTCCAGGTAGTCGGCCAGCCTCAACTCGTCCCCGGCCCGCGCGGAGCCCGCGCCCGGCCCCTGGCGGCGACGGGCCGGTACGGGACCCAGCGGCGCCAGGTCGCCGTGGACCGGCCGGGCCAGCTCCCCGAAGGCCGCGTCCGTCCGGCGGGCGGTGAGCCGGGCCAGATCGGCGTCCCCGAGGTAGTCGCCGACCGCGTCCGCGAGGAACGCGCGGGGCAGGTGCGGGCCCACGCCGAGGCGGCGCGCGTCCATCGCCGCCTCCAGCAGCGCCCGCGCCTCGGGCGCCCCCTGCTCGTAGCGGCGCAGCAGCTCGGGCGCTCCGGCGAGGTCCTGGGCGAGCCGCCCGTCGGAGCGGGCGCCGCGCCCGAGGGCACCGGCCAGGAAGCCGTCGCCCGCTCCGGCGAGCTCCTCCGCGTACCGCAGTGCGCGGGCGTCGAAGGCGTCCGGCACGGTCAGGACGCGTCGGGCAAGCAGCTCCCTGACGCGGCTGTGGCGATCGGGCGTGCCGGGCTCCGGCAGGGACGTGAACTTCAGGACGTACTCCGGCCACAGCGTGCCCAGGACGAGTACGGGACCGCGTTCCGGCCGGGTGAGCAGGGCGTGCAGGGCGGCGGCGATCCGCTCGCCGTGCCGCGGGTGCCCGAGGTAGTGCTGGGCCTCGTTCAGCCACACGACCGTGTGCGGCCGTACGCGTTCCAGGTCGGCCAGCGCGGCTTCCGCACGCGTGGGGTCGACAGGGTGCCACAGCCACCAGCCCCGCTCCGCCAGCGGCTGGACCGCCTCCCAGCAGGCCCGGGTCTTGCCGGTGGACGAGGCGCCCGCCAGCACCCACATGCGGCTGTGGCCGTCGGCCGCCTCCGCCACGGCCTCGGCGAGCGCCCGGTCGTGCTCGCGCGGAACGTACCCGGGCAGCTGCGGACCGCGGCCGGACGCGGGCGCCGGCCCTGCCGCGTGCACTTCCAGGTCGTGGGGGTCCCACTCTCCGACCGGCCTGCCCGGTCCGCCCGGGCCGGCGGACGGGACACCGGACCCGGCGGCCGACGCGACGGACGTCGCGGAACCGGCGGCACGCCCCCGGGTCAACGCGGCGTACCCGGCGACCGACGCGACCGACGCGCCGGCCTGTCCCCCAGCCACCGTGCCGGTCGCGGCCCGCCGCAGCGCCAGCAACTCGCGCTCCGGCAGCCGCAGGACGCGCGCGAGGGCCACAACGGTCGCCGCGGACGGGGCCGGCGCACCGCTCCGCAGTGCGCCGTACACCGTCGTACGGCTCAGGCCGGCCCGCACGTGCAGCTGCCCCTTGGCCAGCCGCGACCCGGCGAGCCCGTCCGCCAGCCGCGCCCGCAGCTCGTCGAGCGCCGCGCCCGGCTCCGGCGATTGCCCCTGCACCCCGACCACCCCTCCTGCCCGCGGCCCCCATTGTCCGCCACGGTCGCCCACCATCGCCGCCGTACACCTGCCCGTCTCTCCCCCGCGTTTGCGCGCCCCGCCGGGAAGGAGGAGGGTCGAAGAGGCGGCCGAGTCCCCGGTGGAGGCGACCATGTCCATGGCCACGGTGAATCCCGCGACGGGTGAGACGGTGCGTACCTTCCCCACCCTGGGCCCCGAGGAGGTCGAGCGCGTCCTCGCCGACGCCGCGGCGGCGTACGCCTCCTGGCGCACGACCGGCTTCGCCGAACGGGCGGCGCTGCTCGAACGCGCCGCGTCGCTGCTGGAGGAGGAGAACGAGGCCATCGCCCGGGTGATGACCACCGAGATGGGCAAGCCCCTCGGCGCGGCCCGCGCGGAGGCCGCCAAGTGCGTCAAGGCGATGCGCTGGTACGCCGCCAACGCCGAGTCCCTCCTCGCCGACGAGCGGCCCGCCGAGGCCGACGTACGGGACAGCGGCGCGTCATCCGTGCGCACGCACTACCGGCCGCTCGGGGTCGTCCTGGCGGTCATGCCGTGGAACTTCCCTCTCTGGCAGGTGGTCCGGTTCGCCGCGCCCGCGCTGATGGCCGGCAACACCGGTCTGCTCAAGCACGCGTCGAACGTCCCGCAGACCGCCCTGTACCTGGGCGAGCTGTTCGAGCGGGCGGGCTATCCGCACGGGTGCTTCCAGACGCTGCTCATCGGCTCGGCCCAGGTGGAGGCGGTGGTGCGCGACCCGCGGGTGGCCGCCGCGACCCTGACGGGCAGCGAACCGGCCGGGCGCGCTGTCGCCGCGGCCGCCGGGGACGAGGTGAAGAAGACGGTCCTCGAACTGGGCGGCAGCGACCCCTTCGTGGTGATGGCCTCGGCAGACGTCGAACGGGCCGCGCGGACGGCCGTCACCGCCCGGGTGCAGAACAACGGCCAGTCCTGCATCGCCGCGAAGCGGTTCATCGTCCACACCGACGTGTACGAGGAGTTCGCGCGCCGGTTCACCGAGGGCATGGCCGCGCTCCGGGTCGGCGACCCGATGCGCGACGACACCGACGTGGGCCCGCTCGCCACCGAGCGCGGCCGGGCGGACGTGGAGGAACTGGTGGACGACGCCGTCGAACAGGGCGCGGAGGTGCTGTGCGGCGGCCGGCGGCCCCCGCAGGAGGAGCACGGCTGGTACTACGAGCCGACCGTCCTGGCCGGCATCACGCCCGGGATGCGGATCGACCAGGAGGAGGCGTTCGGGCCGGTCGCGACGCTGTACCGGGTCGCGAACCTGGACGAGGCGGTCGAGCGGGCGAACCACACGCCGTTCGGGCTGAGTTCCAACGTATGGACCCGCGACGACGGCGAGGTGGCCCGCTTCGTGCGCGACCTGGAGGCGGGCGGCGTCTTCTTCAACGGCATGACCGCCTCCCACCCGGCCTTCCCCTTCGGCGGCGTGAAGCGGTCGGGCTACGGGCGCGAACTGTCGGGGCACGGCATCCGCGAGTTCTGCAACGTGACGACGGTCTGGCACGCGGCCGACTGACCCGATCCCGACCGCGGGGCGGCCGGAGCGCGTGGCGGTCGTGGGCGGCTGATGTCCAGCCCCGGACGGCCTTGCGGCCGCCGAGACGGCGGGAGCGCGTAGCGATCTGTGGCGGCTTGTGAAGGGGCACAGACGGCCCGGAGGCCGCCGGGCGGGCCGGTGGGCCTACGGACGGGGAGGCGCGCCCCGTGGGGCGGGGGCTCGGCGGCAGCGTTGGTGGGCGGAGGTGGTGCTGCCGTCTGGTGGGATGCCCCTCCCCCGACGCTGGGTCAGGACCATGAGGGTGGTGGGTGGCTTGTGTTGCTCCGGGGCGTTTTTCGGGGGTTGTCCGCCGAGGGTCTTTGCCTTCCGGACCGGGGTGGGCGGTCAAGGG
>NZ_JBITRX010000013.1:262185-275993 GCF_044540325.1 Streptomyces sp. NPDC086023 | reverse complement strand
CTCCGCGACCTCCCCCTCCTCGACGACGACTACCGCCACGAATTCGCCCAACTCGCCAACGGCTACCTCGACACCATCCACCCCGACGCCTACGACCACGTGCAGCCCCTCCAGGCGATCTGCGCCTACCTCCTCAAGCAGGAGGACTGGGACAACCTGCTGCCGACGGCCGAGGCGCTCACCAACAAGGGGCGGCTGACCTCGCCGCTGGCCGAGCGGGACGGCCGGATCTACTGGTGCGCCGAGCACCTCGACGACGCCGAGGCCCGCCGGATACTGGACGTCACCGAGGACGGCTTCCACACCCGTCCGCTGACCGCGCTGACCCTGGGCAACCGGCTCACCTCGTACGAGGACGACGGCCGCGGCACGGTACGGCTCGCCGGCGAGGTCGTGAACCCGCTGGGCCGCATCAAGCCGGACGCCAAGCTGAGCGCCGCCGTCGAGTTCCGCGCCCGCCGTCAGATCGGCGTGAAGTCCTTCCGCTTCCCGGCGACCTCCGTCCGGCACGAGGGCGGGACCATCGCGTGGTCGGCCGAGGCGGACGTGGCGCACAAGGTCCGCCCGCTGGGCATCATCGACGCCGTCTGGGACGTACGGCTCATCCTGACCGCGGGCGGCGACAAGCTGACCACCCGCGTCTCGGTGGGCGGCACCGACCTGGAGTCGGCCCGCTCGCTGCGCGTACGGCCCCGGCTGACCCGTATGGTCGCCGACCGGTTCGTCCCCGAGATGACGAAGAAGGGCAACCTGTCGTACGTGCTCACCGCCGAGGGCAAGGCCGCGGTGCGTACGACGGAGCTGCTGGGCGACGCCATGCAGTCGAAGGCGGCCGGCGTGCTCAAGAAGGGCCTCAAGCGCGCCCTGAAGGCCAAGCGGAACTTCGGCTCGGGCGAGCAGAAGATCAAGGTCTACCACGACGTCTTCTCGAAGCTGCCGGTCAAGAAGGGCCTGGTCGTCTTCGAGAGCCACCTCGGCAAGCAGTACAGCGACAGCCCCAAGGCCATCTACGAGGAGATGCGCCGCCAGGGGGTGAAGTTCGACGCCGTCTGGTCGTACGCCGGCAGCGCCAAGGGCTTCCCGAAGGACGCCACCCTGGTCAAGCGGTGGAGCTGGCAGTACCTGCGGGCGCTGGCGCAGGCGGAGTTCTGGGTGGACAACCAGGGCTTCCCCCTCAAGCTCACCAAGCGCCCCGAGACCACCTACATCCAGACCTGGCACGGCTCCGCGCTCAAGCGCATGGGCTTCGACGAGCCGCGCATCAAGGCGCAGGGCCGCTCGGGCCAGGACGCCTACCAGGTGGCCCTGGACCGCTTCGACCACTTCCTGATCCGCTCCGAGCACGACACCCGCACCCTCGCCAAGGGCTTCCGGCTGAAGGAGTCGGTGCTGCTGCGCACCGGCTACCCGCGCAACGACGAGCTCGTCGCGGCCCACCGGAACGAGGCGGAGAGCGGCGAGCGCGTGCGCGGGCCGCTGGCCGCGGAGCTGGGCATCGCCCCCGACAAGACGGTGCTGCTGTACGCGCCGACCTTCCGGGCCGGTCCCGACGGGGCCGTGCGGGGCTTCGAGCTGCCCTTCGACGTGGAGCGGTTCGCGGAGGAGCTGGGCGACCGCTTCACGCTGCTGATCCGCACCCACTACCTCAACAGCGTCACGCTGCCCCCGTCGGTGCGCGGCAAGGTCATCGACGTCAGCCGGCACCACGACATCAGCCCGCTGCTGGCCCTGGCCGACGGCCTGGTGACGGACTACTCCTCCGTGATGTTCGACTACGCGGTGCTCGACCGCCCCATGATCTTCTTCGCGTACGACTACGCCGAGTACGTGAACGACATCCGCGGCACGTACTTCGACCTGAAGGAGAAGGCGCCCGGTCCGGTCGTCTCCTCCGCCGACGAGCTCTTCGAGACCGTGGACGGCTTCGAGGACACCGCGGCGAAGTTCTCCGAGGCACGGCAGCGGTTCCTCGCCGAGTTCGGCGAGTACGACCGCGGCGACGCGGCGAAGCAGATCGTCGAGCAGTTCTTCACCAGGGGCAAGTGACCGATCAGACCGCACGGCCGGGAGGCCGTGACCTCTTCCTCGTCTGCAACAGCGTGGACGAGCTGGGCGGGGTGACCACCTGGTCGCACCAGATCGCCCGGCTGTTCACCGAGCGCGGCAACCGCGTCCACGTCATCGGCATCGCGCCGGTCGAGGAGCACCTCCGCCAGGAGCTCCCGGCCGGCCTGCCGTACGCGACGACCACGCTCTGCGAGGAGAGGCCGCCCAGCATCCCCCCATGGAGGGTCTGAGGGGAGGCTGAACGCGGCGGCCAGGTGCGCCGGTACTACCGCAACGTCGACCGGATGCTGGTCCTCACTCCGGAGGACGCCGACCGGTGGATCCGCGCCGGGATGGAGAACACCGGCAGCATGCCGAACCCCCTCCCCTTCCTGCCGGACGCGCCCGCCCCGCGCACCGCCAAGGTGGTCGCGTCCATCGGCCGGCTCTCCGACGAGAAGGGCGTCGACCTGCTGCTGGACAGCTGGTCGGAGGTCGCGCCCCGGCACCCCGGCTGGACACTGCGGATCTACGGCGCCGGCGGCGACGAGCCGCTGCTGCGCGCCCGCTGCTCCGCGCTGGGGCTCGACGACTCCGTCGAGTGGATGGGCCGCACCGGCGACGTGCTCGGCGCGCTCACAGGCGCCTCGGTGTTCGCTCAGGCCTCGCGCGCCGAGGGCTTCCCGATCACGCTGCTGGAGGCGATGGCGGCCGGCGTGCCGTGTGTCGCCTTCGACTGCGCACCCGGCGTCCGCGAGATCGTCCGGCACGGCGAGGACGGCCTGCTGGCCCGGGTGGGCAACACCATGGAGCTGGCCTCCCACCTCGACCGGCCGATCTCGGACCGGAGCTGCGCGACCGGCCCGGAGACGCGGCCTTCCACAACGTGAAGCGCTACGCCGGCAGCGAGATCATCGACCGCTGGGAGGCGCTTTTCGCGTTCCTCCAGCGCTGAGGAGGACGAAAAGGCCGATAGGCCCGGTTTCAGGCAAAGGATCTTTCGGGCACGGGCGACGGGTCACCATTTGAGCAGTGGTGGCCCGTCGCCCTCGTCCGTAACCTCGGGTTGCAGGAAGCAGTCTGGGCACGAACCCGAGGAAGTAGCCGCATGGGCCCGCGCGTCAGTGTCATCGTCCCGGTCCACAACACCGAGAGATACCTCCGGCGCTGCTTCGACTCCGTGGCGGCCCAGACCCTCGGGCAGGACCGTATCGAGGTCATCGCCGTCGACGACGGCTCCGGTGACGGATCGGGTGCGTGGCTGGACGCGTGGGCACAGACCCACCCGAACGTCACCGTGCTCCACGAGCCCGCCTCCGGCGGCGCGGGCAGGCCGCGGAACGTGGGCATCGAGCGGGCCACCGGCGAGTACCTGTTCTTCCTCGACTCCGACGACTACCTCGGCACGGAGGCCCTGGAGCGGATGGTCGCCATGGCCGAGGAGCAGGGCTCGGACGTGGTGTACGGGCGGATCGTGGGCATCGGCGGCCGCCCCGCCCCCGTGGACCTGCGGCTGAACAGCCCGGACGTGAGCATCTTCGACTCCCCCGTCTACTGGACCCTCGCCGCCTACAAGCTGTGGCGCCGCACCCTGATCGAGAAGCACGGCCTGCGCTTCACCGAGGGCTACCTGATCAACGAGGACATCCCCTTCGCCGCGCACGGCGTCCTGCACGCCGAGAAGATCTCCGTGGTCGCCGACCACGACTGCTACTTCCTGGAGGGACGCGACGACGGCAGCAACGCCAGCCGCCAGGACGTGGACTGGGTGCGCCAGCTGGCGTACGTCTCCGGGATCCTCGACATGGTGGCCGCGCACGTCCCCGAGGGGCAGGACCGGGACAAGCTGATGGAGCGCCACTTCCACGGCGAGGTGCTGAGCATGTTCGGCGCCCCCTACCTGGCCCGCGACGAGGAAGGCCGCCGGGCCATGGCGGGGGCGGCCGCCCCGCTGGTCGAGAAGTGGATGACGGAGCGGATAGCCACGGCGCTGCCGCCGCGCCTGCGGCTGCGCGCCCACTGCCTGCGCACCGGCGACCTGGCGCAGCTCACCGCCGCCGTCGAGGCCGACACGGCCCGTGAGCTGGGGCCGGCCGTCATCGAGGGCGACCGCGCCTACGCCGCGTACCCGGCCTTCCGCGACCCTTCGGCCGGGATACCCGACGCGGTCTTCGACCTCACCTCCCGCATCACCCTGCGGCACCGCCTCACCGACCACCACTGGGACGGCCCGGTGCTGCGGCTGACCGGCACCGCCCGGCTGGAGGGTCTCGGGTCCGCCACCGAGCAGGGCGCCGGGATCCTGCTGCGGCGCCAGGGATACACGTACTGGGTGCCCGCCGAGACCGACGAGGACGGCCACTACACCGCCGCGATCGACGTCGGCCACGCGGCCGACGGTGGCCCGCTGCCGGACGGCATCTGGACGATGCGCGTCACCGCGGCCGCCGGCGAGCTGGTCAAGGACGCGTGGCTGCCGCGGCCCGAGGGCTCCGCGTACGACGGCCCGCCCGAGCCCAGGGTCGTGGACCGCGGCCGGGCCGCCGGGCCGACGGCCGTGGCCGTCTTCCACTCCGACCCGCACCAGCACGTGAACCTGGACGTCGGCGCCACCCGCTACCCCCTGGGCCGGGACGCCCTGGGCGCGGTGCACGTCGGCCCGCTGGGCCGCACCACCGTCGAGGCCTCCGCCACGGTGCCGGGCTGGCCCGCGGAGGCGCCGGTGCACCTGGTGCTGACGGCGCCGGGCAAGGCGCCCTTCGTGACCGCGGGCCGGGGCTCAAGCTTCGGCGAGGGCAAGGTCTCCGCCGCCGCCGGCCTGCGGGGCGTACCGGTGGGCACCTGGGAGCTGGCGCTCCGGCTGGAGTACCGCGGGTTCCTGCGGGACCTGCCCGTGCGCGGTGCCGACGGCGAGCGGCTGCGCGTCACCGTACGGCCGTCCGTGCCGCGGCGGCTGGTGCGGAAGGCCCGCAGGACGCTGGGCCGGGCACGGAGGACCGTGGACTGAGGAGCCTCAGATGATCTCGGCGCCGGCCGGGGCGCGGTGCATGCCCCAGCCGGCCCAGGCCGAGTCGATCATGGCGCGCACGTCGTGCCGGGCCTTCCAGCCCAGCTCGCGCTCGATCAGACCGGCGGATGCCACGACGCGGGCCGGGTCGCCGGGGCGGCGCGGGGTGACGAGCGGCTCGACGGTGTGGCCGGTGATCTCGTTGATGAGGTCGACCATCTCGCGTACGGAGGCGCCCTCGCCGCGCCCGATGTTGACGGTCAGGTCGCGCGCGGTGCCTTCCGCGGCCCACTCGGCCAGCTTGCGGGCGGCGACCACGTGCGCGTCCGCCAGGTCCTCGACGTGGATGTAGTCGCGGACGCAGGTGCCGTCGGGGGTCGGGTAGTCGTCGCCGAAGATGCGCGGCGCCTCACCGGCGTCGAGCCGCTCGAAGACCATCGGGACGAGGTTGAAGACGCCGGTGTCCGCGAGCTCAGGGGTGGCCGCGCCCGCCACGTTGAAGTAGCGCAGGCAGGCGGTGGAGATGCCGTGGGCCCGGCCCGCGGCACGCACCAGCCACTCGCCGGCGAGCTTGGTCTCGCCGTAGGGGCTGAGCGGCTTGCAGGGCGTCTCCTCCGTCACGAAGTCGACGTCCGGCATGCCGTAGACGGAGGCGGAGGAGGAGAAGAGGAAGTTCTTCACGCCCGCGTCCGCGACGGCCTGGAGCAGCACGGTGAGGCCCTGGACGTTCTCGTGGTAGTAGAAGAGCGGCTTCTCGACGGACTCGCCGACCTGCTTCTTGCCCGCGAGGTGCACCACGCCGGTGATGTGGTGCCGCCGGAGGGTCTCGTCGAGCACCAGCCGGTCGAGTACGGAGCCGACCACCAGCGGCACGCCCTCCGGGACGCGGCGGGCGTCACCCGTGGACAGGTCGTCCAGCACCACGACGCGCTCGCCCGCGAGCTGCATCGCGCGGACCACGTGCGAGCCGATGTAGCCGGCGCCACCGGTGATCAGAAAGGTCATTGTTACTCCCGATTCCTGTCCTTGCGGGTCTCCGCGGTCCCTGCGTGCCGCGGGGTCGGCAGCGGTGTCGTCAGCCCGCCGAGCCTGCCGCCCTGGCCATCCGGGCCCGGCCCAGCCGGTTCCTGACCAGGCTGACCGTGCCGTGCATCCCGGGGGCGAGCCGCATCCCGAGCGAGCCGGAGTTCGTCACGTAGGACTGCACCAGCAGCACACCGTACCTTCTGCTGGGGACGGCCCGGCGGCTCAGCCGGTTCCCCGAACAGCGCAGGGACGCGAGCAGCGTCTCGCCGCCGGCGCACTCCACGCGCAGCTGGACCTGCCATATCTGCAGGCCGGGGCGGCCGCGGCGGCGTCCGGCGCGGGCCAGGGCGGTGAGGCCGACCGGCAGGTCCGCGGTCCAGGAATCCGGACCCGCGGGGGTGAGGGGCGTGGGGCTCCCGACGTGCGGCTCGTCGCTGCCGCGGGTGCGGAACTCCAGGCGGGCGGTGCGCGGGGCGGCCGCCGCCAGGCGCCCGTACAGGTCGTGGACGCGGACCCGGATCCGGCCGTCGACCCCGGTGACCAGCTCGGCGTCCACGGTGACGGGCAGCCGGTCCGGCGCCAGCCCGTCGAGTCCGTCCAGCACGGCGGTGGGCAGCTCCTCGCTCCACACGGCGGTGCCGTCGGCGTCCCGCGCGTACGGCGGGAGCAGCCGCGGCGGCTCGGCGGCGAACGCGACCAGCCGGGCGACGTCGGCGGGCGGGGTGTCGGTGGCGCGCAGCACGTTGACGATCCAGCGGGCGGAGGCGTTCGCCGCGGCGACCTCCGACGGCAGGAAGCCGGCGAGGTAGTCGCGGGTCAGCGTCCACCAGGCCTGCTGGTACTCGGGGTCGGTGCCCAGCTCGCGGAGGTACATGCGCAGGTCGTACTCGAGGAACTTGACCCGGCAGGCGTGGACGAGGGCGTCGGCGCCGGCGTGGCGCATGATCTCGACGGCCTTGCGGTGGGCGTCGACCCGGGCCCGCCAGTTGCCGATGTCGGCGCGGTCCAGGGAGATGGAGACCTGCGCGGCGCTGCGGCGCACGTGCCAGACGTAGACGAGGTCCGGGACCACGGCGATGCGCGGGGCGGCGGCGAGCACCTGTGCAGTGAAGACGAAGTCCTCGTAGATGAAACGACCGTCGGGAAAGCGGATCGAATGCTTGTCCAGGAAGGAACGCTCGTAGAGCTTGTTGACGCACAGGGTGTCGCGGACCAGCTCGGGCTTGTCCGCGGGCCGCTCGATGACCGCGGGAGCCTGGTACAGCCCCGGCACCCAGGGCGTGTCCTGCTCCTGCGGGAGCTCCCGGCGTACGCAGGCGCCGACGGTCACCGGCGCGTTGTGGCGCAGGGCGGCGCGCAAGAGGGCCTCGGCCGCCCCCTCGGGCAGCACGTCGTCGCTGTCGAGGAACAGGACGTACGGAGCCGACGCGGCGGCGATCCCGTCGTTCCGCGGGGTGCCGCAGCCACCGCTGTTCTCCGAGCGGTGGATCACCCGCAGACGCGGGTGTACGGCGGCCAGCTCGTCCAGCACCTGCGCGGTGCCGTCGGACGAGCGGTCGTTCACGGCGATGACCTCGGAGACCACCGGGCCCTGGGCGAGGGCCGACCGTACGGCCTCGCCGACGAGCCGGGCGTCGTTGTAGGCGATCACCACGACGGCGACGCTGCCGTCACGGGCGGAAGGCGCAGTTCCGCCCGGGTGCTGAGGGAGCACGTTACTCACCCCGGGATCCTACGGGAGCCCGGTGAACGGCCCGTTCCACCCCTCGGCCGGAGCCGGGGGCCGGGGCGCACGCCGCAGCCCCGGGGCCGGGTGTACGACGTACGCCCGGCCCCGGGATCACGCGGACCGTCAGAACGGACGGAACTCGTCGAACTCGCGCTGCGCGTCGTCGCGACGCGCCTCCTTCTCGCGGCGGCGCTGGGTCGCCGGACGCGGGGCGTCCAGGCGGTGGTCCTCACCGCGGCGGCCGAGCATCTCGGCGCCCGCCGTCAGCGTCGGCTCCCAGTCGAAGACGACCGCGTCCTCGTCGGAGCCGATGGCCACGCCGTCGCCCGCCCGGGCACCGGCCTTGACCAGCGCGTCCTCGACGCCGAGGCGGTTGAGGCGGTCGGCCAGGTACCCCACGGCCTCGTCGTTGTTGAAGTCCGTCTGGCGCACCCAGCGCTCCGGCTTCTCGCCGCGCACCCGGTACACGTCCTCGGTCTCGTCGTAGGCGACCGTGAAGCCGGCGTCGTCCACGGCCTTCGGACGGATGACCATCCGGGTCGCCTCCGCCTTCGGCTTGCGGGCGCGCGCCTTGGCGACGATCTCGGCCAGCGCGAACGACAGCTCCTTGAGGCCCGTGCGGGCGACCGCGGAGACCTCGAAGACCTTGTAGCCGCGCTCCTCCAGCTCGGGGCGGATCATCTCCGCCAGGTCCTTGCCGTCGGGGATGTCGACCTTGTTCAGGACCACCAGGCGCGGGCGCTTCTCCAGGCCGCCGCCGTACAGGCGCAGCTCCTCCTCGATCACGTCGAGGTCGGAGACCGGGTCGCGGTCCGACTCCAGCGTCGCGGTGTCCAGCACGTGCACCAGCACCGAGCAGCGCTCGACGTGGCGCAGGAACTCCAGCCCGAGGCCCCGGCCCTGGCTGGCGCCCGGGATCAGGCCCGGCACGTCGGCGATCGTGTAGACCGTCGAGCCGGCGGTGACCACGCCGAGGTTGGGGACCAGGGTGGTGAACGGGTAGTCGGCGATCTTCGGCTTCGCGGCGGAGAGCACGGAGATCAGCGAGGACTTGCCGGCGCTCGGGTAGCCGACGAGGGCCACGTCCGCGACGGTCTTGAGCTCCAGGACGACGTCGCCGGCGTCACCCGGCTCGCCGAGCAGGGCGAAGCCGGGGGCCTTGCGGCGGGCGGAGGACAGCGCGGCGTTGCCGAGGCCGCCGCGGCCGCCCTGGGCGGCGATGTACGTGGTGCCCTCGCCGACGAGGTCGGCCAGGACGTTGCCCTGCTTGTCCAGCACCACCGTGCCGTCCGGCACCGTCAGGACCAGGTCCTGGCCGTCCTTGCCGGAGCGGTTGCCGCCCTCGCCGGGCTTGCCGTTGGTGGCCTTGCGGTGCGGGCTGTGGTGGTACTCCAGCAGCGTGGTGATCGACTGGTCGACGGTGAGGATCACGTCGCCCCCGCGACCGCCGTTTCCGCCGTCCGGGCCGCCGAGCGGCTTGAACTTCTCCCGGTGAACGGAGGCACAGCCGTGGCCTCCGTTACCCGCGGCGACGTGCAGCTCGACGCGGTCCACGAAGGTGGTCATGGTGGGGTGCCTCCGATACTGAGGGGGGAATCAAGCGAAATTTCTGTGTAGTACTGCACCCATGGAAACGCGCCGAGGGCGGACCCGCTTCCCGGCATGGCCGGGAAGTCTGAGATCCGCCCTCGGTGGGTGCTACGTGTCGTTCCGCTGACGCCTGGATCAGGCGGCGGGAACGATGTTCACGACCTTGCGGCCACGGTGGGTGCCGAACTGCACCGCACCGGCCTGCAGGGCGAACAGGGTGTCGTCGCCACCACGGCCCACGCCCGCGCCGGGGTGGAAGTGGGTGCCGCGCTGGCGGACGAGGATCTCACCGGCGGAGACGACCTGACCGCCGAAGCGCTTCACGCCGAGCCGCTGGGCATTGGAGTCGCGACCGTTCCGGGTGGACGATGCGCCCTTCTTGTGTGCCATGTCTCAGTCCCTCTTTACTTCGCGGCCGACGGGATCGCGGTGACCTTGATCGCCGTGTACTGCTGACGGTGACCCTGGCGACGGCGGTAGCCGGTCTTGTTCTTGTAGCGGAGGATGTCGATCTTCGCGCCCTTGTGGTGGTCCACGACCTCGGCCTGGACCTTGATGCCGGCCAGGACCCACGGGTCGCTGGTCACGGAGTCGCCGTCGACAACGAGCAGGGTCGAGAGCTCGACCGTGTCGCCAACATTGGCAGTGGAAATCTTGTCAACCTCAACGATGTCGCCGACAGCAACCTTGTGCTGGCGACCACCGCTGCGCACGATGGCGTACACGCGGATCTCTCTCTCACTCGGGACGGAACCCCTGAAGCCAGCCGGCCCCGGCCGATGCACGGGCGGCCTCCCCCACGCCGCGAGGCCGGGAGGTGTGGTGCTCAGGAGTGGCGGCGTGCCTCAGACACGCCGACGGTCTAGGTTACGGGGCCCGGTTTGAGAGGTCAAACCGGGCCCCGTGAGCCGGTCAGGCGTCGGTGGAGGCCGACACGGAGGGGAGCGTCTGCTGCTCCGCCGCGGCGGTCTTCTTCGTCGCCTTCTTGGCCGTGGTCTTCTTGGCCACCGTCTTCTTGGCGACCGCCTTCTTCGCGGTGGTCGTCTTCTTGGCGGCGGCCTTCTTCGCGGGGGCCTTCTTGACGGCTGCCTTGCGGGCCGTCTTCTTGGCCGGAGCGGCCTCCTCGGCCTCCACCGGAGCCTCGGCCTCCACGGCGGCCTCGGGGGCCTCCGCGGGCGCCTCGGCCGCCGGGGCGGCGACGACCACGACGGCCGCCTCGGCCGAACCCGCCGGCGAACCGGCAGGCGCGGTGGCCTTGCGGGTGGCACGGCGACGCGCACGCGGGGGCGCGGCGGTCTCCGCCACCGGTGCCTCGGCCTGCGCGGTCGCCGGCTCCTCGGCGGCGGCCGGAGCCTCCGCCACGGGCTCGACGGCCTCGGGCTCGGCCACGGCCACCGGCTCGGCCACCGGTACGACGACCTCCGCAGCGGCCTCGGCCGCCTTCGGGGCACCCGCCGGAGCGGTGGCCTTCCGGGTCGCGCGGCGACGCGTACGTCCCTTGAGCGCGACCTCCTCGACCGACGCCTCCACGTCCTCCGGGGCGGCGACGACGGCCTCGACCGTCTCGGCGGCCGCGACGGCCTCCGCGACGACCTCGGCGGCCGGCTCCAGCACCGTGTCCGCGGGCTCGGTGACCGGCTCGTCCATCACCACCGGAGCCGCGACGACCGGAGCGGTGGCCTTGCGGGTGGCCCGGCGACGCGAGCGACGGCCGCGCACCGCGGCCTCCGCCTCGGCGGCGCTGCTGTACAGCTCCTCGTCCGGGGCGAACGCCGGCTCGGGCAGCGCAACCGGAGCCGCCGCCTCGGCCGCGACCTCCGCCGCCGTCTCGACGGCCTCGGCGGACTCGCCCGCCGCGGTCTCGACCTCGTGCTCGTGGTCGTGGCCCTCGGCACCGCCGCGGCCGCGCTTCTTCGCACGCTTGCCGCCGCCACCGACCGCGGTCGGCTGCTCCATGTGGACGATCACACCGCGGCCGTTGCAGTGGACGCAGGTCTCGGAGAAGGACTCCAGCAGACCCTGGCCCACCCGCTTGCGGGTCATCTGGACCAGGCCCAGCGAGGTGACCTCGGCGACCTGGTGCTTCGTCCGGTCCCGGCCCAGGCACTCCAGCAGGCGCCGCAGCACGAGGTCCCGGTTCGACTCCAGCACCATGTCGATGAAGTCGATGACCACGATGCCGCCCAGGTCGCGCAGCCGCAGCTGGCGCACGATCTCCTCGGCCGCCTCCAGGTTGTTACGGGTGACGGTCTCCTCGAGGTTGCCGCCCTGGCCCGTGAACTTGCCGGTGTTGACGTCGATGACGATCATCGCCTCGGTCTTGTCGATCACGAGGGAGCCGCCCGAGGGCAGCCACACCTTGCGGTCGAGCGCCTTGGCGAGCTGCTCGTCGATCCGGTACGTGGCGAAGATGTCGACCTCGGAGGTCCACCGCTGCAGGCGGTCCGCCAGGTCCGGCGCCACGTGGTTGACGTAGCCGTGGATGGTCTCCCACGCCTCGTCACCGCTCACGATGACCTTGGAGAAGTCCTCGTTGAAGATGTCGCGGACGACGCGGACGGTCATGTCCGGCTCGCCGTAGAGCAGCGACGGCGACGAGGTCGTCATCTGCTTCGACTTCTTCTGGATGTCCTCCCACTGCGCCTGCAGGCGCTCGACGTCGCGGCGCAGCTCGTCCTCGCTCGCGCCCTCGGCGGCGGTGCGCACGATCACGCCCGCGTCCTCGGGGACGATCTTCTTCAGGATGCTCTTCAGACGCGCGCGCTCGGTGTCGGGCAGCTTGCGGCTGATGCCGGTCATCGAGCCCTCGGGCACGTAGACCAGGTAGCGGCCCGGCAGCGAGACCTGCGAGGTCAGACGGGCGCCCTTGTGGCCGATCGGGTCCTTGGTGACCTGCACCAGCACCGACTGGCCCGACTTCAGGGCGGACTCGATGCGGCGCGGCCCGTTGGCCAGGCCGAGCGCCTCGAAGTTGACCTCACCGGCGTACAGGACCGCGTTTCGGCCCTTGCCGATGTCGATGAACGCGGCCTCCATGGACGGCAGCACGTTCTGGACCTTGCCCAGGTAGACGTTGCCGACGTACGAGGTGGCCTGCTCCTTGTTGACGTAGTGCTCGACGAGCACGTTGTCCTCAAGGACGCCGATCTGGGTGCGCTCGCCGTTCTGGCGGACGACCATCACGCGCTCGACGGCCTCACGGCGGGCCAGGAACTCGGCCTCGGTGATGATCGGCACGCGGCGGCGGCCCTGCTCGCGGCCCTCGCGGCGGCGCTGCTTCTTCGCCTCCAGACGGGTCGAGCCCTTGATGGACTGCACCTCGTCGGAGGGCTCGGCCTTCTCGCGCGCCGGACGCGGCTCGCGGACCTTGACGACGGTGCGGACACCGTCCTCCTCGGCGGCCTCGGCCTCGCCCGCGGTGTCGCCGGAACGGCGGCGGCGGCGACGGCGACGGCGGCTGGAGCTGCTGCCCAGGCCCGCGGCGGCCTCGTCGGCCTCCTCCTCGTCGTCCTCGTGCGCCTCGACCTCGTCGGACTCCTCGGCCTCCTCGTCGGCGGACTCCTCCGCCTCGGCGGCCTCGCCACGACGGCGGCGACGGCCACCGCGGCGACGACGGCGCGTGGGGCGCTCGTCGCCCTCGGCCTCGTCCTCCGCCTCGGCCTCGGCCTCTTCGAGCTCGGCCTCGACGGCCTCCTCCTCGGGCTCCTGCTCGACGACCGGCTCGGGCTCGGCGGCAGCGCCCCGGCGGCGACGGCGACGGCCGGACACCGGTGCGGGCGCCTCGACGACCTCGGTCTCCTCGGTCTCCTCCGCCTCGGCCTCGGCCTCGCGCAGCGCGGCGGCCTCGGCGGCGGCCTGGGCCGCGGCGGTCTCCGGGGTCTGGAACATCGGCTCGGTGAACACCGGGGCCTGGAAGACGGCCACGGCGGGGCGCGCCGCACGGCGGGCGGGCGCGGCCTGCTCGGCGGCGGGCGCCTCGGCCCGGGCCTCGGCCTTGGCCGGGGCGGCGGCACGGGTCGCGCGGCGGCGGGTACGGCCCTGCGGGGCGTCCACGGCGTCGGCGACGGTCACGGTCCTCGCCGGGGCGGCAGGGGCCGGGGCCTCGGCTGCCTCGGAAGCGGCGGCGGGCGCGGTGGTGGCACGGGTGGCACGGCGGCGGGTGCGCTTGGGAGCGGCGTCCTCGACGACCGGCTCGGCGGCGGGCGCCTCGGCAGCCTGGGCCTCCGCCTCTTCGGCGGCCTCTTCCTCGGCCTCGTCCTCGGCCACGACGGCCGGAACCTCTTCGGCCACCGGCTCGGCGACCGGGGCGGCGACGGCACGGGTGGCACGGCGGCGGGTGCGCTTGGGGGCGGCCTCGTCGGCCACCGGCTCGGCAGCGGGCGCCTCGGCGGCCGGGGCCGCCACGGGAGC
>NZ_JBITRX010000013.1:0-262088 GCF_044540325.1 Streptomyces sp. NPDC086023 | reverse complement strand
GCAGCGGCCGCCTCCGCGACCGGGGCGCTCACCGCGCGGGTCGCACGCCGACGCGTGCGCTTCGGAGCGGCCTCCTCGGCCGCGGGGGCCTCGGCCGGAGCGGCCTCGGCGGCCGGGGCCGCCACGGGAGCCGCAGCCGGGGCCTCGGCCGGGGTCTCGGCCTGGGTCTCCGCCGCCACTGCGGCGGTGGTGGCACGGGTGGCACGGCGGCGGGTGCGCTTGGGGGCGGCCTCGTCGGCCACCGGCTCGGCAGCGGGCGCCTCGGCGGCCGGGGCCGCCACGGGAGCCTCGGCAGCGGCCGCCTCCGCGACCGGGGCGCTCACCGCGCGGGTCGCACGCCGACGCGTGCGCTTCGGAGCGGCCTCCTCGGCCGCGGGGGCCTCGGCCGTAGCGGCCTCGGCGGCAGGGGCCGGAGCGGCCTCCTCGGCGGCGGCCGTCACCGGCGTACCGCCGGGAGGGCCGGCCGGACGCGACGCGGCCCGGCGCCGGCGGCGCGGGGGAAGCGTGTCGCTGGGGCTTTCGTCGGCATTGCGCTGCGCCGACGCGTCAGTCGATTCGTACTCGAGCATGCGGGCGGTTCTCCCGTCACGCTCCCGGGCGCCACGCCTGACTTCCGGCCCACAGGGTTCCGCGCAATTGAGCGCGGACCCGGCGTCCGGGGCGCGTGCGCCGCACGGGAGCTCTAGTCCATGACCGCCGGTTCCGTACGCGATGTGACGCACGGCCTGGCGGAAGTCTTCAGGTGGGTGCGCGGCCCGACCCAGGTGGCTCCCGAGTGCCAGGGCTGCGCATCGACGGCTGTCCCTACGCGGGACCTCCTCCGGCGCCTACGCGCTGGCAGGTCCGGCGGCCGTGGGTGGGGCGGCCGTGACTGCCTCGCGGTCGGGCGCGAGCGGGTCGGTCACCGTGCCGGACTCCTCGTCGAAGAGCCCCTGCGCCAGCCTGGTCACCGCAGCGGGGACCGGCGGCGCCAGGTCGGCCACAGCTCGGAGACCGGACAGGACGTCGTCGGGTCGCACGGCAGGTGTCAAATGCCGAACAACCAGCCGCAGTATCGCACAGGCGTCGTCAGCAGGCCTATCAACCGCGGCAGGAAGAGCCTCAAGGCTCACCACGGCACCGCGGGTGTCGAAGGTGCGCACGCCGTTCTTGGTACGCCGCTGGACCTCGACGGCCTCGGCGGCGAGGAATGCCTCGGCGGCCCGCTGCGCCTCGGCGACCTCGACGCCGTCCAGCCGCAGCTCCCAGACGGAGGCGGTCAGCCGGTCGGCGAGACCCGAGGTGCGGGCCTCGACGGCGTCGGTGATGTCCAGCCCTGCGGGCAGCGACTCGTCGAGCAGCTCGCGGAGCTTCTCGGGGTCGCGGACCTGGGTGAGCGCGATCTCCAGGTACTCGGCCTCGCTGCCGGTACCGGTCGGCGCGGCGTTCGCGTACGAGACCTTCGGGTGCGGGGTGAAGCCGGCCGAGTACGCCATGGGCACCTCGGCGCGGCGCAGGGCCCGCTCGAAGGCACGCTGGAAGTCACGGTGGCTGGTGAACCGGAGGCGGCCGCGCTTGGTGTAGCGCAGGCGGATGCGCTGCACCGCGGGTGCGGGCGGCGGGCCTTCGGGCTGTCGCTTGCCCAGTGGTTCTTCTCCTTGATGCGGGGCGTGGCGCTCGCGCGCCGCCCTTGTGACGTCTTTCGCAGCGGGGGCGGCTACGGGGCCGCGCCTACGGCTGTCGTACTACCCAGAGTACGCGCCCCTGACCTCCCCGGTTCCCTGCCGGTACGCCGCGCTCCCTACCCGGACAGGGCCCCCGCACCTCCCGCGCGGCCTCCCGCACGCTCCGCCACGCCTCCCGCATCACCCGCCCTACGGGCACCAGCACATACCGGTACACCCATCCGGTCCCCCACCCGGCGAACAGCAGCACGCCGAGCGGCCGCAGCACGTACCGGTACCCCGCCCGCAGCGTGTTCCCTACCGGCAAGGACATCGGAAAGCCCCCGTCCGTTGCGGCGGGGGCCGGAAGAGTGGTGAGCGGTCAGTCGATGGTGCCCGGCTCGGCGAGCCACTGCGTGCGCACGTCGATCACACCGCTGAGGGTGTCGAAGTCGCGGTCGTAGTGCAGCACGGTCAGACGGTGCTCCCGTGCCGTGATCGCGACAAGAATGTCGGCGGCGCTCGCCGAACGGTGCCAACCTCGCTCGACCAACACCTCCTGGACATCGAGCGCTTTGAGCCAGCCGTCCTCCGGCACGGGCTGCCAGCCGTAGAGGCTTCGCAGCTGGGACTTCATTTCCTTGTAGTGGTCCGAAGTCCTGGCCGAGTAGAGCATCTCGAACTCGGTCGGCTCGCAGACGGAGATGCGCCCCGCCCGAAGCCGCTCGAGCCACGGCTCACGGACCTTCGGGCGCAGGATGCGCGCCGCGGCGGACTTGTCGATGAGGTAGAGCTCGGACTTCACCTAGCGCCACACCCGGTCCTCGAAGTCAGGCTCCAGCAGGTCGTCGAACGCACCCTCGTCGGCGAGCTTGATCATCCGCTCCAGCGCCCGCTCCCTCTTGAGCCGGGCTCCTATCTCCTGCAGCGCCGCGTTGACCGTGTCCTTCTTGGTCTTGGTGCCGAGCGCCTCCGCCGCGAGCGCGAGCGCTTCCTCGTCAATATCGATCAGAGTCTTGGCCATAAAGAACACCTCCACTATCGAGGATATCCAGCAGCGCAGAGCGCAGAAACAATTCATCGCCGCACGAACGTATATGCCCCCTCACCGTTCCCGGTGAGGGGGCATATACGGGTCAGTCGGTCCCCGGCTACTTCACGACCGTCAGCGGCAGCAGCTTCTTGCCGGTGGGGCCGATCTGGATGTGCGTGTCGAGCTGAGGACAGACGCCACAGTCGAAGCACGGGGTCCAGCGGCAGTCCTCGACCTCGGTTTCGTCGAGGGCGTCCTGCCAGTCCTCCCAGAGCCAGTCCTTGTCCAGGCCGGAGTCCAGGTGGTCCCAGGGGAGGACCTCCTCGTACGTGCGCTCGCGCGTCGTGTACCAGGCGACGTCCACGCCGTGGTCGGGGAGGGCCTTCTCCGCCGCGCGCATCCAGCGGTCGTACGAGAAGTGCTCGCGCCAGCCGTCGAAGCGGCCGCCGTCCTCGTAGACGGCGCGGATGACATCGCCGATGCGGCGGTCGCCGCGCGAGAGGAGGCCCTCGACGATGCCCGGCTTGCCGTCGTGGTAGCGGAAGCCGATCGAGCGGCCGTACTTCTTGTCGCCGCGGATCTTGTCGCGGAGCTTCTCCAGGCGGGCGTCGGTCTCCTCCGCCGAGAGCTGCGGGGCCCACTGGAAGGGCGTGTGGGGCTTCGGGACGAAGCCGCCGATCGAGACCGTGCAGCGGATGTCGTTCTGGCCGGAGACCTCGCGGCCCTTGGCGATGACGTTGACCGCCATGTCGCCGATCTGGAGCACGTCCTCGTCGGTCTCCGTCGGCAGGCCGCACATGAAGTACAGCTTCACCTGGCGCCAGCCGTTGCCGTACGCGGTGGCGACCGTGCGGATCAGGTCCTCCTCCGAGACCATCTTGTTGATGACCTTGCGCATGCGCTCGGAGCCGCCCTCGGGGGCGAAGGTGAGGCCGGACCGGCGGCCGTTGCGGGTCAGCTCGTTGGCCAGGTCGACGTTGAACGCGTCCACGCGGGTCGAGGGCAGGGACAGGCCCACCTTCTCGTCCTCGTAGCGGTCCGCCAGGCCCTTCGCGATGTCCGCGATCTCCGTGTGGTCCGCGGAGGAGAGGGAGAGGAGGCCGACCTCCTCGAAGCCCGTCGCCTTGAGACCCTTCTCCACCATCTCGCCGATGCCGGTGATGCTTCGCTCCCGCACGGGGCGCGTGATCATGCCGGCCTGGCAGAAGCGGCAGCCGCGGGTGCAGCCGCGGAAGATCTCGACGGACATCCGCTCGTGGACCGTCTCGGCGAGCGGCACCAGCGGCTGCTTCGGGTACGGCCACTCGTCGAGGTCCATGACGGTGTGCTTGGACACGCGCCACGGCACGCCGGAGCGGTTGGGGACGACGCGGCCGATGCGGCCGTCCGCCAGGTACTCGACGTCGTAGAAGCCCGGCACGTAGACGCCGCCGGTCTTGGCGAGGCGGAGGAGGACCTCCTCGCGGCCGCCGGGACGGCCCTCGGCCTTCCACTCGCGGATGATCTTCGTCATGTCGAGGACGGCCTGCTCGCCGTCGCCGATGACCGCGCAGTCGATGAACTCCGCGATCGGCTCCGGGTTGAAGGCCGCGTGGCCGCCGGCCAGGACGATCGGGTCGTCGATGCCGCGGTCCCGGGCCGACAGCGGGATGCCCGCCAGGTCCAGGGCCGTGAGCATGTTGGTGTAGCCCAGCTCGGTGGAGAAGGACAGGCCGAAGACGTCGAACGCGCCGACGGGCCGGTGGCTGTCCACCGTGAACTGGGGCACCTTGTGCTCGCGCATCAGGGCCTCCAGGTCCGGCCACACGCTGTACGTGCGCTCGGCGAGGACGCCCTCCTGCTCGTTCAGCACCTCGTAGAGGATCATGACGCCCTGGTTGGGCAGGCCGACCTCGTAGGCGTCGGGGTACATGAGGGCCCACCGCACGTCGCAGCTCTCCCACGGCTTGACCGTGGAGTTGAGCTCTCCGCCGACGTACTGGATGGGCTTCTGCACATGCGGGAGCAGCGCTTCGAGCTGTGGGAAGACCGACTCGGACATCTGGAACCTTCGTGGGCGGCAGGGGGCGACTATCTAGCGTAACCCGAGTGGAGGCGGCCCCCTGCCGCATGATCACGACCGCAGGGCGGCCCGGAGCGCCGGATCGGAGGCCTTCTTCCATACGGCGGGCAGCTCGCGCTCCCTGAGGTCGCCCAGGGCCTCCTCGCGCCCGAACACCAGACCCCAGGTGAACGCCGACTCGCCGGCGGCGTGGGCCTGCGCGGCCAGCCCCCGCAGGGCCTCGCGGGCCACCACGCTGTCCTGGTGGTCGCCCAGCAGCGTCTGTACCTTCTTCAGCCGCTTGGCCAGCCGCTTCGCGGGCTTGCCCAGCGCCGGGGTGGCCGCCTCGGCGGCGTAACGGGCCCGCTTCGCGGCCTTGCGGGCGTCGTGCAGCGCGAGGTCCCGCTCGTGCCCGGGGTCCATCGCCAGCGCGTGGTCCACCCGCTCCGCGAGCCGCCGGTAGTCCCGGAGCACCGCCTTGGCCAGCACCTTCCGCGGGGCGCCGGCCGCGCCCGGGAGCAGCGGCGGCTCGGCCAGCAGGCGGTCGAGGGAGCGCAGCAGCGTGAGGTACCTGGCGCTGTCGAGCACTGCGACGGCGCGGCGCCGGGATCCGGTGCGCCGGGCGGCGTTCCAGATCCGGAGCCTGCCGCGGACGGGCCCGAGGAGGAGGGTGCGGGGCAGTTCGCCGAGCCGGGTCTGGAAGCGGTCCATGAGGACTTCCTGGTCCCGGTCCACGCCGAGTTCGCCGCCGAGCCAGCGCAGTTCCTCGGACAGGGGGTCGGTGGCGCCGCGGTCCAGCACCTTGCGGTAGGTCTTGAGGGCGCTGCGCAGGCGGCGTGCGGCGACGCGCATCTGGTGGACGGAGTCGGGGAGGTCGCGGCGTACGGCCGGGTCGTAGGAGATCAGCGCGTCGACCTGTTCGCGGAGGTAGTCGAGTACGTACGCGCCGGCGGTGCCCGGTGCCGGGGCGTCGGGGGGCGCGGGCAACGAGGAGGGGGCGGGCGCGGAGCCGGTCTCGGCGAGGGCGCGGGCCAGCTTCGAGGGGGCGTCGGAGACCTTGAGCCCGGCCTTGCGGAACCGTTTCTCGACGGCGTCCAGGAGGGCGGGGTCGACGCCGTCGGCCAGTTCCGCCTCGACCTCGGTCCACTTGGCGGTGGCGCGGGGCTCCGCGAGCCGCTCGGCCCGTACGGCGTCGGTGCTGACCTCGGCGAGGAGGGCTCCGTCGGCGGCCTTGAGGTGCCGGACCTCGCGGGAGGAGAGGAGGCGGACGAGGGGGACCAGTTCGGCGTCCCTGATCCGGGAGCGGACGAGGGCTGTGAGCGCCCGGGGGACGGTGTCGCTGAGGGGGGCGCGGATCTCGTCCCGTACGCCGGGGGCGACGGGGAGCTTGAGGTGCCAGCCGGCGTCCTCGCCGCCGGTGCGGCGGCGCAGGGTGAGGCCGTCGGCGGCGAGCCGCTGGTCGGTGGTGTCGTAGTAGACGGCGTCGAGGTCGGCCGTGCCCTGCGGCACGACCTCGGCGACGTCCGCGGTCCCGGTCAGGTCGGGCAGCTTTCGCTGTCGCTTCTTGGCTTGTGTGAACTCGAATTTCCGCTCGATCTCGCGCTTCGTGTCCGCCATAGACCGAACTTAGTCTTCATCAGCTCATCTTGTGAACGTTACGTCGATTTCGGCCGTCGGCCGTGCCACCTCAGGCGGACATCGGCCGCTGGACCCTGATCGACTGCAGCAGTCCGATCGCCACCCAGACCGCGAACATCGAGGACCCGCCGTACGACACGAACGGCAGCGGCAGGCCCGCCACCGGCATGATGCCGAGCGTCATCCCGATGTTCTCGAAGGACTGGAACGCGAACCACGCGATGATGCCGGCGGCCACGACCGTGCCGTACAGCTCGGTGGTCTCCCGGGCGATCCGGCAGGCCCGCCAGAGGATCACGCCGAGCAGCAGGATGATCAGTCCGGCACCGAGGAAGCCGAGCTCCTCGCCCGCCACGGTGAAGATGAAGTCGGTCTGCTGCTCGGGCACGAACTGGCCGCTGGTCTGGTGACCGTTGAACAGCCCGGCGCCGTAGAGGCCGCCGGAGCCGATCGCGATGCGGGCCTGGTTGGTGTTGTAACCGACGCCCGAGGGGTCGAGCTCGGGGTTGGCGAAGGCCGCGAAGCGGTTGATCTGGTACTCGTCGAGCACGCCGAGCGCGGCGACGAGGGCCGCGCCGGTGGCTCCGGTCAGGATCAGGCCGAGGACCCAGCGGTTGGAGGCGCCGGAGGCCAGCAGCACTCCGAGGACGATCACCACCATGACCATCACCGAGCCGAGGTCGGGCATCAGCATGACGATGCCCATGGGGAGCGCGGCGAGGCACAGCGCCTTGGCGACGGTGCGGTGGTCCGGGTGGGGCAGGTCGCCCGCGTCGACGCGGGCGGACAGCAGCATCGCCATGATCAGGATGATCGTGATCTTGACGAACTCGCTGGGCTGGAGCGAGAAGCCGCCGCCGATGACGATCCACGCGTGGGCGCCGTTGATGGTCGCGCCGAGCGGGGTGAGGACGGCGAGGATCAGCAGGATCGAGATGCCGTAGAGGACCGGCACCGCACCGCGCAGGGTGCGGTGGCCGAGCCAGACGGTTCCGATCATCAGGACGAGCCCGATGCCGGTGTTCAGGGCGTGCCGGAACAGGAAGTAGTACGGGTCGCCCTGGTTGAGCTCCGTGCGGCCGCGGGTGGCGGACCACACCAGCAGGGCGCCGAGCAGCGACAGGCCGAGGCTGGACAGCAGGATCGGCCAGTCGAGCCGGCGGAGCACCGAGTCGCGGGCGGTGAGCTTCGCCAGCGGCCCGCGCTCCGGTGCGTAGCGGGAGACGGAGAATCCGTGGGGTGCGGTCATCGGGTCAGTCCCTCAGGTGGGCGGGCGGACCCGCGAGCGCCGGCAGCCCGTCGCCCTTCTCTCCGGGGTCGACCTTCTGGGCGTCCGGGTCGTACGGCTTGATCTCGGGCGCCTCGATGGTGCCGTCGGGCAGGATCTTCGGCAGGGTCTTCTGCGGCTGCGGCAGCAGGGCCCGCTTGAGGTCCTGGTTGCCGGCGTCGTCGAGGCCGTAGATGGCGTCGTAGATGTTGCGGACGGCGGGCCCGGAGGCTCCGGAGCCGGTGCCGCCCTGGGAGATGGTCATGACGATCGTGAAGTCCCGGGTGTACGTCGCCAGCCAGGAGGTGGTCTGCTTGCCGTAGACCTGGGCGGTGCCGGTCTTGGCGTGCATGGGGATGCGGTCCTGCGGCCAGCCGCCGAAGCGCCAGGCGGCGGTGCCGCCGGGCTCGACGACGGAGCGAAGTCCCTTGTCCAGGTTCTTGATCGTCGCGGCGTCGACCGGGAGCCTGCCGTGGGGGGTGGGCCTGATCTCGTGGATCGTCTTGCCGTCGGGGCTGATCACGGCCTTGCCGATGGTCGGGGTGTAGAGGGTGCCGCCGTTGCTGATGGCCGAGTACGCGGTCGCCAGCTGGATCGGGGTGATCAGGACGTCGCCCTGGCCGATGGCGAAGTTGATGCTGTCGAAGGCCTTGAGCTGGTTGCCTTCGAGGCAGCTCTCGTACGCGATCTGCTCGACGTACGTGCCGCCCTTCTTGCCCTGCTTGCACCAGGCGTCCTTGTTGGCCTCCCAGAAGGCCTTCTTCCACTGGCGGTCCGGGATGCGGCCCTTGACCTCGTTGGGCACGTCGATCCCGGTCTCGCCGCCGAAGCCGAACTCACGGGCGGTCCGGTAGAACCAGTCGTGGGCGTTCTTCTTGGGCTTGAGGCCGCCGTCGCGCTGCCACTCCTGGTGCCCCAGCCGGTAGAAGACGGTGTTGCAGGAGAACTTGAGGGCGTCGCCGAGGGTGATGGGGCCGTGCCCCTTGGACTCGAAGTTGGCGAAGCTGCGGTTGCCCATGCTGTACGAGGCGCTGCAGTCGTACTTGTCGTTGAAGTCGTGCCCGGCGCGGACCGCCGCGCTCGCGGAGACCACCTTGAAGACGGAGCCGGCGGGCGCCTGGCCCTGGATGGCCCGGTTGAGCAGCGGGTAGTTGGAGTTCTTGCTGGTCAGCTTGGCGTAGTCCTTGGCGGAGATGCCGCCGACCCAGGCGTTGGGGTCGTAGTCGGGCTGGGAGGCCATGGCCACGACGCGGCCGGTCCTGGACTCCATGACGACGACGGCGCCCGCGTCGGCCTCGTACTTGCGGCCGGTGATCTTGTCCGTCTCCTGGCGCACCGTCTTCATCGCCTGGGCCAGCTCGTACTCGGCCACGGCCTGGACCCGCGCGTCGATGCTGGTGACGAGCGTGGAGCCGGGCACGCCGGGGTCGGACTCGGCCTCGCCCATGACGCGGCCGAGGTTGTCGACCTCGTAGCTGGTGACACCCGCCTTGCCGCGCAGCTCCCTGTCGTACGTGCGCTCGATGCCGGAGCGGCCGACCTGGTCGGAGCGCAGGTGCGGGGAGTCGGTCTCCTTGGCCTTCTGGATCTCGTCGTCGGTGACCGGCGAGAGGTAGCCCAGCACCTGTGCCGTGCGGGCTCCGCCCGGGGCGGCGTAGCGGCGTACGGCGGTGGGCTCGGCGGTGATGCCGGGGAAGTCCTCGGGGCGCTCGCGGATCTGGAGCGCCTGCTGGGTGGTGGCTTCCGTGGTGACCGGGATCGGCTGGTAGGGGGAGCCGTTCCAGCAGGGCTTGGGGGTCTCGGAGTCGCAGAGCCTGATCTTGTCCATGACCTCCTTGGGGGTCATGTCCAGGACGCCGGCGAGGCGGGTGAGCACGGCCTTGCCCCGGTCCTTTATCCGCATCAGCTCGGTGCGGCTGGCGGAGACGACGAGGCGGGTCTCGTTGTCGGCCAGCGGGACGCCGCGGGCGTCGAGGATCGGCCCGCGGACGGCGGGCTGGACGACCCGCTGGACGTGGTTGCCCCGCGCTTCTGCCGTGTACTCGTCGCCGTTGCGGATCTGGAGGTACCAGAGCCTCCCGCCGAGCGTGAGCAGCAGCGAGAAGACGATCACCTGGATGATGCCGAGCCGGATCTGCACACGGGGGGTGCGTCCGGTCTCCGGGATGTTGGTCACGCGCTCCCCCTCAGAGCTTCTTCGCGCTCTTGATGCCCTTTATGCGGCCGGCGTTCGAGGCTCTGCTGCGGGCCGCCTTGATCCGCAGGCCGTTGCGCCGGCCGCCGATGCGCAGGCCGGTGCCGCCGGAGAGCCAGCCGGAGGCCACGTCCGTGCCCTGCGCGGGACCGGCGTTGGCCTCGACGGCCATCGGGTCGCTCTCGGCGCGCCGGGCCAGCGCCATGATGAGCGGCACGGTGAAGGGCGCCAGGAGCAGGTCGTAGAGGGCGGCGCTGAACAGCAGCCCGGTGAGGCCCACGTGGCGGGCGGCGTCGTCGCCGACGAGGGCGCCGACCGCTCCGTAGAGGAGGGTGGAGCCGACGGCGGCCGCCACCACGGTGAGCATCGGGCCCCAGGCGGACCGGAACCGGCCGTCGGAGGGCCGGACCAGTCCGCAGAGGTAGCCGACGACGCACAGGACCAGGGCGTACCGGCCGGCCGCGTGGTCGGCGGGCGGGGCGAGGTCGGAGAGCAGGCCCGCGCCGAAGCCGATGAGGGCGCCGCTGGTGTGTCCGTAGACGAGGGCGAGGGCGACGACGGTCAGCAGCACCAGGTCGGGCACGGCGCCGGGCAGTTGGAGGCGTGCGAGGACGGTGACCTGGACGACGAGCGCGACCACGACGAGGGTGGTCGCGAGCAGGATCCGGTTGAAGCGCATGGCGGTCTCCTACTCGTCGGCCGGCTGACCGGCGTCTTCCCCGGCGCCGGCACGCGCGCTGGGGGTGACCGTCACGGTGACCGTCGGGGTGGGCTTGGGCGGGGCGGGCTTGGCCGGCAGGACGGCGTCGCGCGGGTCGGTGCGCGGGGGCATCACGACCACGCCGACGATGTCGAGGCGGGAGAAGCCGACGTACGGGCGGACGAAGACGGTACGGGTGAGGCCGCCGCCCGCGGGGTCGACGCGGACCACCTCGCCGATCGGGACGCCCGGGACGAAGGGGCGGTTGGCGCGGGAGCCGAAGGTGACGAGCCGGTCGCCGGGCTTGACCCTGGCCTTGCCGTTGAGCATCTGGACGGAGAGGGAGTGGTCGCCCTGGCCGGTGGCGAAGCCGAGTTCGCCGGTCTTCTCCAGGCGGGTGCCGACGGTGAAGTCGGGGTCGGTGGCCAGCAGGACGGTGGAGGTGTCCGGGCCGACCGTGGTGACGCGGCCGACGAGTCCGTCGCCGTTGAGCACGGTCATGTCGCGCTGGATGCCGTCCTTGGTGCCGACGTCGATGGTGACGGTCCAGGAGAAGCCCTGGGCCGCTCCTATTGCGATGACCTCGGCGCCCTTGATGCCGTACTGGCCGGCTCCGGCCTTCTTGAGCATGTCGTCGAGTTCGCGGATGCGGCTGCGGTTGCGGTCGTCGCTGCCGAGCTTCGCCTTCAGGGCGGTGTTCTCGCGTTCGAGTTCGGTGATGCGGTTGTGCCGCTCGCCGGAGTCGCGTACCGCGCCTATGGCGTTGGCGACGGGGTCGACGGCGGTGGCGACGCCCTTCTCCACCGGTCCGAAGACCGCGGCGGCGGCCTGCCGGGCACCGTCGACCGGTGACTCCTCGCCGGCCCGGATGTCCACCGTGATCAGCGCGAACGCGATGGCGACCAGCAGTACCAGGAGCAGCCGGCTCTCTCGTGTGTCCCTCACGTGCGGCGGCCGTGCCTTCCGTTTGATCCGTACCGACGCGGCGGGCTCCACTGGAGCCGGAGCGCGCACCGGGTCTCTTGCCTGTATATCAACGATCCGCCGCACGGGCGCGGTAGCACCCGTACGGCGGATCTGTGTGTTTCCGGTATCCCCTGATCGGGGGCATTGTCAATGCGCTGTCAACGATGGCCGGGCGGCGTCAGCGACGGGGCTGGGCGTCCAGCACCTGCTGGAGCGCCTCGAACTCCTCGACGCACTTGCCGGAACCGAGCGCGACGGAGTCGAGCGGGTCCTCGGCGATGTGGATGGGCATTCCGGTTTCCCGGCGCAGCCGCTCGTCCAGGCCGCGGAGCAGGGCGCCGCCGCCGGTGAGGACGATGCCGCGGTCCATGATGTCGCCGGACAGCTCGGGCGGGCACTTGTCGAGGGTGGTCTTCACCGCGTCGACGATGGCGTTGACGGGCTCCTCGATGGCCTTGCGCACCTCGGCCGCGGAGATGACCACGGTCTTGGGCAGGCCCGAGACCAGGTCGCGGCCGCGGATCTCGGTGTGCTCGTCCTTGTCGAGGTCGTACGCCGACCCGATGGTGATCTTGATCTGCTCGGCGGTGCGCTCGCCGAGGAGGAGGCTGTACTCCTTCTTGATGTGCTGGATGATCGCGTTGTCCAGCTCGTCGCCGGCCACCCGGATGGACTGTGCCGTGACGATTCCGCCGAGGGAGATGACCGCGACCTCGGTGGTGCCGCCGCCGATGTCGACCACCATGTTGCCGGTGGCCTCGTGCACGGGCAGGCCCGAGCCGATGGCCGCGGCCATGGGCTCCTCGATGATGTGCACCTGTCGGGCGCCGGCCTGGGTGGACGCCTCGATGACGGCGCGGCGCTCGACCCCGGTGATGCCGGAGGGCACGCAGACGACGACGCGGGGGCGGGCCAGGTAGCGGCGCTTGTGGATCTTGAGGATGAAGTACCGGAGCATGCGCTCGGTGATCTCGAAGTCGGCGATCACGCCGTCCTTGAGGGGGCGCACCGCGACGATGTTGCCTGGCGTCCGGCCGATCATCTTCTTGGCCTCGGAGCCGACCGCAAGGATTCCGCCGGTGTTCGTGTTGATGGCGACCACGGACGGCTCGTTCAGGACGATCCCCCGGCCCCTCACGTACACCAGCGTGTTGGCGGTCCCGAGGTCGACAGCCATGTCACGGCCGATGAACGACATTGAGTTCCCCTTGTTCCCCATGAGGAGCGTCTGGCCTTCCCAGTTGAGAGCGGCTGCTGTCAGGTCGGCGAGGTGGGTGTGTGGGTGGAGGTCCCATCGTAGTGCCGCAGGTGCGGAGTCCGCGCGACGGGACTCCTCCACTTCCGGCCGGAACGGGTACCCGCCCCCCTAATGGTGACGACGTGTCTGGCCCATGCGTTCCCGGGCACCGCCATCCATACCGAAGGGCGACCGAAATTACTTCGGTCGCCCCAGGTCATGAGCGCTATATGGCTGACGCGAGATCAGACGAGGGAGGGGAAGAAGAGCTTCAGCTCGCGCCCGGCGGACTCCTCGGAGTCCGAGGCGTGGATGAGGTTCTCGCGCACGATGGTGCCGAAGTCGCCCCGGATGGAGCCGGGGGTGGCCGCGATCGGGTCGGTCGGGCCGGCCAGGGTCCGCACGCCCTCGATGGCGCGCTCGCCCTCGACGACGAGGACGACGACCGGGCCGGAGGCCATGAAGCCCATCAGGGGCTCGTAGAACGGCTTGCCCTTGTGCTCGCCGTAGTGCGCCTCCAGGGTCTCCTGGTCCAGCGTGCGCAGCTCCATCGCCGGGATGGTCCAGCCGGCCTTGCGCTCGATACGGCCGATGATCTCGCCGATCAGGCCGCGACGGACGGCGTCGGGCTTGAGGATGACGAGAGTGCGCTGGGTCATGTTCCGGCTCCTTGCGGCATACGGGTGCGGTCTGAAGAGGCTACAGGGGTGCAGCGGGCCGCCGTCACGCAGCGTCAGCGGCCTCGGCGGCCGCTGCCTGCGCCGCCCAGCGGGCCTTCGCTTCGTCGATCTTGCGGCCGTAGTGGACGGAGCACCACCACAGGCCGGCGAAAACGGCGCCCAGGAAGAACATGGTGGGCACGACGAAGCCGCTGGCGATCAGGCCGGCCTGGAGGGCCCAGCCGATCTGGACCGCGCCGGGGCGGGACAGCATCCCGCACAGCAGCACGGTCAGCAGCATGCCGATCCCGCACACCGTCCACACGGTGGCGGCGGACAGGTCGCCCTTCATGGCGACCAGTCCGGCGAAGCCGATCACGAAGAACTCGCCGATCAGCGTGGAGGCGCACAGCGTCCGCATGTCTTCCCTCAGTCCCTCTTCAGCAGCAGCCGGGCCTCGCCGACCGTGAACACCGAGCCGGTCACCAGGACGCCGGCCCCTCCGTACTCCGCCTCTTCCTCGGCCAGCGTGATCGCGGCCTCGATGGCGTCGTCCAGGCGCGGCTCGACCTGCACCCGGTCGGCGCCGAAGACCTCGACCGCCATGGCGGCCAGCTCGTCCGCACCGATCGCGCGGTGGGTGGAGTTCTGGGTCACCACGACCTCGGCGAAGATCGGCTCGAAGGCCTCCAGCACGCCGCGGATGTCCTTGCCGTCGCTCGCGGCGACCACACCGACGAGCCGGCTGAAGCCGAAGGACTCGGTGACCGCCTCGGCCGTCACCTGGGCGCCGGCCGGGTTGTGAGCGGCGTCGAGCACGACGGTGGGGCTGCGCCGGACCACCTCCATCCGGCCGGGCGAGGTCACCGAGGCGAAGGCGCGGCGGACCGTGTCGATGTCCAGCGGGCGGGCGTGCTCGGCGCCGATGCCGAAGAAGGCCTCGACGGCGGACAGGGCGACCGCGGCGTTGGCGGCCATGTGGGCGCCGTACAGGGGGAGGAAGACCTCCTCGTACTCGCCGCCGAGTCCGCGCAGCGTGAGGAGCTGGCCGCCGACGGCCACCTCGCGGGAGACCACGCCGAACTCCATGCCCTCGCGCGCCACCGTCGCGTCGACCTCCACGGCCCGCTTGAGCAGGGCCTGGGCCGCGTCAACCGGCTGCTGGGCCAGGATCACGGTGGCGTCCTGCTTGATGATGCCGCCCTTCTCCTGGGCGATCTCACCGGTGGTGCCGCCGAGGCGGTCGGTGTGGTCGAGGCTGATCGGGGTGATCACGGCGACCGACCCGTCGATGACGTTGGTGGCGTCCCAGGTGCCGCCCATGCCGACCTCGACCACGGCCACGTCGACCGGGGCGTCGGCGAAGGCCGCGTACGCCATGCCGGTCATGACCTCGAAGAAGGACAGGCGGTAGTCCTCGCGGTCGTCGACCAGCTCGATGTACGGCTTCAGGTCGCGGTACGTCTCGACGAAGCGCTCGGCGTCGATCGGGGCGCCGTCCAGGCTGATCCGCTCGGTGATCATCTGCACGTGGGGGCTGGTGTACCGGCCGGTGCGCAGGTCGAACGCGGCGAGCAGGGCCTCGATCATGCGGGCCGTGCTGGTCTTGCCGTTGGTGCCGGTGACGTGGATGGACGGGTAGGCGCGCTGGGGCTCGCCCAGGACGTCCATCAGGGCCGCGATGCGCGTGACCGAGGGCTCCAGCTTCGTCTCGCCCCAGCGCGAGGCGAGCTCCTGCTCGACCTCGCGCAGCGCCTTGTCGACCTCGGGGTCCTGGGGGCGGGTCGGTACGGGGTCGCCCTGCGGCGATCCGGCCTGGGTCCGCAGGGTGCGGCTGCCGGCCTCGATCACCGCCAGGTCGGGGTCGCGGTCTGTCTCCGCGTCGACGATCTCGTCGAACATGCCGGAATCGTCAAAACGGTCGTTGGCCTCGGGCTGCTCACTCACGGGGTCCAGTCTACGGACGGGGACCGACGGGACTTCGGGCCCGGCCGTTTCGGGACCTTCGGCCGGAAGAGAGGCCGGATCGTTATGCAAGCCTTGCGGCAACGGATTGGGGAACAAATGCCGCAGGCCAGCATCAACAAGACGGCTTCCAGCCGCGACATCGGCATCGACCTGGGGACCGCGAACACCCTCGTCTACGCCAGGGGGCACGGGATCGTGCTGAATGAGCCGTCCGTGGTCGCCGTCAAGGCGGGCACGACCGCCGCGCTGGCCGTGGGGACCGAGGCCAAGGAGACGATCGGCCGCACCCCCGGTTCCATCACCGCGATCCGTCCCCTGAAGGACGGGGTGATCTGCGACTACGAGGCGGCCGAGGAGATGATCCGGCACTTCGTGCGCAAGGCCGTGCCGGGGCGCCGGCCGCGCACCCGGATGGTGGTGTGCGTGCCGAGCGGGGTGACGCCGGTGGAGCGGCGGGCCATCGTGCACGCCTCCACGCGGGCGGGCGCGCGGACCGTGCACCTGATAGAGGAGCCGATGGCGGCGGCGATCGGAGCGGGGCTGCCGGTGTCGGAGCCGCGCGGGTCGATGGTGGTGGACATCGGCGGGGGCACGACGGAGGTCGCGGTGATCTCGCTGGGCGGGATCGTCACGTCCCGGTCGCTGCGGGTCGGGGGCGACCGGATGGACGCCGCGATCATGGACTTCGTCCGCAGGGAGCACGGGCTGCTGGTCGGCGAGCGCACCGCGGAGGACGTGAAGGTGGCCGTCGGCTCGGCCTGGCCGGTGCCGGACCGGCCGGAACTGGAGACGCTGACGTTCACCGTGCGGGGGCGGGAGAAGGTCGGCGGGATGCCGCAGACGCTCTCGCTGACGGCGCCGGACGTGCGGGCCGCGCTGGACGAGCCGGTGGAGGCGATCGTCGAGGCGGTCCGGGCGACGCTGGAGGACTGCCCGCCGGAGCTGTCCGGCGACGTGATGGAGCACGGCATCGTGCTGACCGGCGGGGGCGCCCTGCTGCCGGGCCTGGACCTGCGGCTGGCCTCGGCGACCGGCATCCCGGTCTTCGTGGCGGACGACCCGCTGGACTGCGTGGCGCTGGGCTCGGGGAAGTGCGTGGAGGACCTGGACGCGCTCGCCCTCATGGGGCTCGGTTCGCCTCCGGGGCGCTGAAGGCCTGCGTCGACGGTCGACCGTGCTCAACCCGCTCGTTCCTCGCGGGCTTCCGCGCGCTCCTTCTCCCGACGCAGGCGCGCCCCTTCGGCTCGCTCGCCGGCCTGCTCCGGCGAGGGGCGGCCGGGCTCAGCCCCGGGGCAGTGTCGCGACGACCACGTACGCGTCCTCCGTGCGCGTGGCCGTCAGGGTGCCGCCGAGGCTGCTGACCCGCTCCGACATGCCGGCCGTGCCCGAGCCGGACGAGACGGGGGCGCGGCCGGTCCGGTCGCGGGGCGGCAGCGGGTTGCTGACGGCGATCCGCAGCTGCGGGCCGTCGGCCGCGATCGAGACGTCGACGGCCTGGCCCCGGGCGTGCTTGGCGGCGTTGGTCAGGCACTCCTGGACCACGCGGTAGACCGCCGCCTGCCGCAGGGGCGAGAGGGCGCGGCCGGCCTCGTCGACGCGCAGGCGTACGGGCGATCCGGCGCGGCCGCTCTCCTCCGCCAGCGCCGCCAGCCCGTCCACGCCCGGGGTGGAAACCCGCTCGCCGCGCAGCACGATGATGTCGTTCAGGACCAGGTGGGCGCGGCGGGCGGTCTCGGCGAGCTCGTCGAAGTCCTTCTCGTACGACTGGCCGCGCGCCCGCAGGGCGAGGACCTCGGAGCGCACGGTGAGCAGGGTCAGCTCGCGGCCGACGAAGTCGTGGACGTCGCGGGCGACGGAGGTGCGCTCGTGGTGGACGGCCTGGAGTACGGCGGTCTCGGCGCGCCGCGCGTCGAGTTCGCGCACCAGGTCCTGGCGGTACGCGGCGATGCCGACGGCCGCGGCGAGCACGCCGATCGGCACGACCAGTCCGAGGAAGGCGCTGAGGGTGGCGGCCCGGTCTGCGGGCCAGCCGGGGAGGTTGAAGAGGAGGTAGGCGTAGCCGACGTAGACGGCCGTGCCCACGACCGCGGCCCGGCGCCCCCGGTAGCGGCCCAGGGAGTAGAGGGCGAACTGGACGAGGGTCAGCTCGTGCAGCCAGCCGATGAAGAGGAGCGCCGTCAGGTACGCGAGCCAGGGCGCCCGGCGGCGCACCAGCAGCGTGGCCGCGCCGGCCGCGAGCACGAGGGCGGCCGTGGGTCCGTTGAGGGAGTTGTCGGCGGCCGCCAGGCCCGGCAGGTCGAGGCCCATCAGGGCGAAGCAGCTGAGCGCGGTGAGCGCGTCGAGGGCCCGCGGGGAGGCGCCCCAGCGGTCGGTGAGACGGCGTACGGCAGCCGGGATCCGTTGGATGGCCGAACCGCCGCGCTTGCCGAACATGCCCTCCATCATGGCAAGGCCCGGCTCGCCGACAGGCCCGGTGAATGCGACAAATGACGTGAGATAGGGCACTTCGTCCCGGCACTTCGTCCCGCACGTCGCCGCCGGACTCCGGGACCTTGGGCCCGCCGGTCACGGCCCTTCCGCTCTGCCGCGGGCGCCGCGGCCCGCCTAGCGTGGTGCATGGCGGTCTGGGCGGTGATGATTCCGACGTTCTGGTACGTCACGCGGCATGTGGCGGGGCCGGGTTCGCCGCTCCGGACCGTGCCGCACTGGCTGCCGCCGCTGACCGCCCACGCGGTGTTCGGGGCCCTCGTACTCCTGGCTTCGGCGCCCGACTGTTCCAGACCTTTCCCTAAGATATGACTTTGGATTCGGCCGGGGGATGGCCGGACACTCGATCCGTACGGGGAACCCACCGCCATGACGACTCCCACAGCCGCCACCCCGGCGCGCCTTGCGCCGGAGGGTCCCGGCCGGCCCGCCTCGGGCACCCGGTTCACCGACCGGCTGCGCGGCAGCGGCACCGCCGCCGCCCTCGCATCGGCGGTGCTGTCCATGGCGGCGTACTGCATCGGCATGGCCGCCCACGGCACCTACCCCTTCGGGCAGGGCTCGCGGGCGATGAACGACCTGCGCAACCAGTACGTGCCCTTCCACGCCCACCTCTGGGACCTCCAGCACGGCACCGCCCAGGGCGACCTCTTCTTCAACTGGCAGAGCGGCTACGGCAACGGCTTCCTCGGCGAGTTCTTCACCTACCTCGCCAACCCCTTCTCCCTGCTGACCGGCCTCTTCCCGCGCGAGTACGCCGACCTCCCCGTCTTCCTCGTCACCCTCCTCAGCACCGGCCTCGCCGCGGCCGTCATGACGGTCTTCCTCGGCCGCCTGCGCCCCGGCTCCCCCTGGCTGCGCGCCCTCCTCGGCACCGGCTACGCCGTCTGCGGCTGGACCCTCATCGAGGGCGGCATCGTCCCCATGTGGATGTGGGGCCTGGTCGCGTTCCCGCTGCTCTGCATCGCCGCCGACTTCTGCCTCACCGAGCGCCGCTGGGTCCTCGGCACCCTCTTCTTCGCCCTGTGCTGGTACGCCAACTTCTACAGCGCGGCCATGGCCACCATCGGCGCCGTCCTGGTCCTCCTCCTGCGGCTGGCGGTCACCGACGCCGACTGGCGCACCCGAGGCCGCGTCATGTGGCGGGCGAGCACCATGGCCGTCGCCGGCCTGCTGCTGGCCGCACCCGCCGTCCTGGTGTCCGGCCTGGCCAGCGCCCAGGCGCAGCCCTCCGACAGCTACGTCGTCAGCGTCGCCACCGAGCCGCTGACCTTCCTCGGCCTGCTGCTGCCGGGCACCGTGCCCGAACCCGCCGCGCCCAACGTGTTCGCCGGCGTGCTCGTGCTGCTGCTCGTCCTGGCCCTGCCCTTCCAGTCCCGGGTCCGCGTCCGCGAGCGCGCGGCCTGGCCGGCCCTGATCGTGCTGACCGCGCTGTCCTTCGTGTGGACGCCCACCGCCAAGATCTGGCAGGGCTTCACCCTCCCCCACGGCTCGCCCTTCCGCGAGAGCTTCGTCCTCAGCGGGCTCCTGGTGATGGCCGCCTGGATCTGCCTCGCCCACATGCCCCGCCGCCGCGCCCTGCTGGGCGGGGCCGTCCTGCTCGGCGGCGTGCTGCTGCTGACCCGCGGCACCCAGCCCGTCAACACGTACGCGGTCCGGGGCACCCTCGTCGGCGGCGCCGTCGTCACCGCGCTGCTCCTGCTGTACGCGGGCGGCCTGCGGCGCTGGGCCCGCACCCTCGTGGTCGGCGCCCTGGCCCTGAGCACCCTCGCCCTCACCTCGTACGCCGTGTACGGCACCCACGTGGAGTTCGACCCCGCGCGCCGCGGCTACACCGAGGCCTCCACCCTGAACCGGCTGGCCCACGACACCCGCGAGGCCGCAGCCGCCCACCAGGACTGGCCCCGCTCCCGCACCGGCATCACCCCCGGCATCTTCGTCACCAACAACGACCCGATGCTGCTCGGCATCCAGGCGGGCGGCTACTACAGCAGCTACGTCACCAAGGAGGCCGCGACCGGCCTGCGCGACCTGGGCATCGGCTACGCCATGGGCGGCCGCAACCTGCGCACCGCCGGCGACCCCTTCCTACACGCGCTGTTCGGCACCGGCACCCTGCTGGAGAAAGCCCCGGACGGCCGCGGCGTCACCGCCCGCGACGTCCCCGCTCTGCCGCTGTTCAGCCTGCGCTCCCCCGGCACCGACCAGGCGTACGGCGCCCCGGCCGGCTCCGTCTGGGCGCACCGGCAGGCCGCGCTCGGCGCGAAGGTCTACACCGTCCCGGCCCTGAAGTACGAGAAGGGCCCGGTCGGCGGCCACGTCCCCGCGGGCCGGCAGCTCGGGCAGCCCGCCAAGGGCGAGGCCTGGAGCACCTTCTCCGCCCAGTGCACCCCCGGCGACCAGGCCTTCCTGTACGCCCCCGGGTTCTACGGCCAGTCCGTGGGCGACGGCGGCGAGGTCCAGAACAACACGGCGCACCCGCCGGTCGTCCTCAACCCCGTCAAGCCGCTGGGCACCGTCCCCGCCGACGGAACGTTCCGCTTCGCCCTCGGCGCGACCAGGCCCGGCCAGGTGCTGCCCGACGACGCCGTCGGCTGCCTGAACCCCAAGGCCTTCAACACCGCCGTCCAGGCCGTGCGCTCCGCCTCGCCCACGCCCGACCGGGTCGACGTCGGCGGCCACTCCATCGAGGCCCGGCTGCCCGAGGGCGCCACCGGCACCGCCGTCGTCGCCACCCCGGCGATCCAGGGCTGGACCTGCTCGGTGAACGGCGGCGCCGCCCGCACCCCGGTCTCCTACCAGGGCCTGCTCGGCGTGCCGCTGGGCGCCGGCGCCGACCGCGTCTCCTGCTCGTACACCCCGCCGGGCCTGAAGCCGGGCCTCGCGGCCACCGGCCTGGGCGCCCTGGCGGTGGCGGGCGTACTGGCCCGGCCGCTGTGGCGTCGGCGCCGGCGCCGGGACGCGTAGTCCGGAGCCCTCCGCGAAAGGGGAAGGCCCCCACCCGAGCTGCCGGGTGGGGGCCTTCCCCTTCTTCGTGCTTCTTCGTGCGTACCGGCCCTACGCGGCCGGCAGCGCCGCCAGCTGCGCCTGGATCCGGGCGATGTCCGCCTCGGCCTTGGCCAGTCGGCCCTTGATCTTGTCCACGACGTTGTCGGGGGCCTTGGCCAGGAACGCCTCGTTCCCCAGCTTGGCCTCCGCCTGCGCCTTCTCCTTCTCGGCCGCGGCGAGGTCCTTGGCCAGACGCTTGCGCTCGGCCGCGACGTCGATCGTGCCGGACAGGTCGAGGGCGACCGTGGCACCGGCGACCGGCAGGGTGGCGGTGGCGCTGAAGCCCTCGCCCTCCGGCTGGAGGCGCAGCAGCTGACGGATCGCACCCTCGTGCTCGGCCAGCGGGGTGCCCGCGAGGTCGAGGCGGGCCGGAACCTTCTGGCCCGGCTGCAGGCCCTGGTCGGCGCGGAAGCGGCGGACCTCGGTGACGACCTGCTGGAGGTTCTCGATCTCGGCCTCGGCGGCCTCGTCGCGGAAGCCGCTGTCGGTGGGCCACTCGGCGATCACGATGGACTCGCGGCCCGTGAGGGTGGTCCACAGCGTCTCGGTGACGAACGGGACGACCGGGTGCAGCAGGCGCAGCATGACGTCCAGGACCTCGCCGAGGACCCGGCCGGAGACCTTGGCCTGCTCGCCGCCCGCGAAGAACGTGGTCTTCGACAGCTCGACGTACCAGTCGAAGACCTCGTCCCACGCGAAGTGGTACAGCGCGTCGCTGAGCTTCGCGAACTGGTAGTCCTCGTAGTACGCGTCGACCTGCGCGACGGTCTTGTTGAGGCGGGACAGGATCCAGCGGTCCGTCGCGGACTGCTGCTCGACCGGGGGCAGCTCGCCCTCGATCGTCGCGCCGTTCATCAGCGCGAAGCGGGTGGCGTTCCAGATCTTGTTGGCGAAGTTCCGGGAGGCCTTGACCCAGTCCTCGCCGATCGGGACGTCGACGCCCGGGTTGGCGCCGTTGGCCAGGGTGAAGCGGACGGCGTCGGAGCCGTACTCGTTCATCCAGTCCAGCGGGTTGACCGCGTTGCCGAAGGACTTCGACATCTTCTTGCCGAACTGGTCGCGGACCATGCCGTGCAGGGCGATGGTGTGGAACGGCGGGGTGCCGTCCATCGCGTACAGGCCGAACATCATCATCCGGGCGACCCAGAAGAAGAGGATGTCGTAGCCGGTGACCAGGACGGAGTTCGGGTAGAACTTCGCCAGGCTCGGGGTCTGCTCCGGCCAGCCGAGCGTGGAGAACGGCCACAGGCCGGACGAGAACCAGGTGTCGAGGACGTCGGTGTCCTGACGCCAGCCCTCGCCCGTCGGCGGCTGCTCGTCCGGTCCGACGCAGACGACCTCGCCGTTCGGGCCGTACCAGACCGGGATGCGGTGGCCCCACCACAGCTGGCGCGAGATGCACCAGTCGTGGAGGTTGTCGACCCAGTCGAAGTACCGCTTCTCCATCTCCTGCGGGTGGATCTTGACCTTGCCGTCGCGGACCGCGTCACCGGCGGCCTTCGCGAGCGGACCGACCTTGACCCACCACTGCATCGACAGGCGCGGCTCGATGGTGGTCTTGCAGCGCGAACAGTGGCCGACGGAGTGGACGTACGGGCGCTTCTCGGCGACGATCCGGCCCTCGGCGCGCAGCGCGGCGACGATGGCGGAACGGGCCTCCAGGCGGTCCAGGCCCTGGAAGGGGCCGTGGGCCGTGATGACCGCGCGCTCGTCCATGACGGCGAGGCTCGGCAGGTCGTGGCGCTGGCCGATCTCGAAGTCGTTGGGGTCGTGCGCCGGGGTGACCTTGACGGCACCGGTGCCGAACTCGGGGTCGACGTGCTCGTCGGCGACGACCGGGATGCGACGGCCGGTCAGGGGCAGCTCGATCTCGGTGCCGACGAGGTGCTTGTAGCGCTCGTCCTCCGGGTGGACGGCGACGGCGGTGTCGCCGAGCATCGTCTCGGCGCGGGTCGTCGCGACGACGATGGACGCGTCGCCCTCGCCGTACCGGATGGAGACGAGCTCGCCGTCGTCGTCCTGGTACTCGACCTCGATGTCCGAGATCGCCGTGAGGCAGCGCGGGCACCAGTTGATGATGCGCTCGGCGCGGTAGATCAGCTCGTCGTCGTAGAGCTTCTTGAAGATGGTCTGGACGGCCTGGGACAGGCCCTCGTCCATGGTGAAGCGCTCGCGGGACCAGTCGACGCCGTCGCCGAGGCGGCGCATCTGGCCCGAGATCTGGCCGCCGGACTCGGCCTTCCACTGCCAGACGCGCTCGACGAACGCCTCACGGCCCAGGTCGTGGCGGGACTTGCCCTCCTTGGCGAGCTCGCGCTCGACGACGTTCTGGGTCGCGATGCCGGCGTGGTCCATGCCGGGCTGCCACAGCGTCTCGTAGCCCTGCATGCGCTTGCGGCGCGTGAGGGCGTCGATGAGCGTGTGCTCGAAGGCGTGCCCGAGGTGCAGGCTGCCGGTGACGTTCGGCGGCGGGATGACGATGGTGTAGGCGGGCTTGTCGCTGTTCTCGTCGGCCTCGAAGTAACCGCGCTCTACCCAGCGCTCGTAGAGCTTCCCCTCTACCTCGGCCGGCGCGTACTGGGTCGGCAGTTCGGAGTTGGGGCTGCTGGGTGTCTGCGTGTTCTCGGTCACGGACACAGTTTAGAGGCGGGCTCGCCCCCGAATCGAATCGATACCGGCGCCCGCGCAGGGGCCCGCCCGGCGGTGGCAGTTGGGCCGCGAAGCCGCGATCGCGCCGGATACGCCCGGAAGATCCGGGAACGGCACCGGATGCGCGTATCGCACCCCGCACGTGCGGTAACGGTCTCGTACTGATCACCGAATCCCCGGGGCCCCGGCGCCGTCGCGGCGCGGGGCTTCCGCCAGGATGTGAGCAGTAGATAAAGGAATCCTGGAGGGGAACGCAGGACATGAGCTACAACCAGCCGGGCCCGTACGGCGGACCGGGTCCCCAGCAGCCGGGGCCGTACGGCGGCCAGCCGAACCCGTACGGGCAGCAGCCGCCGGCCCCGCAGCCGGGATACGGCTACCCGCAGCAGCCCGGCCAGCCCGCGCCCGGGTACGGCTACCCGCAGCAGGCCCCCCAGGGCGTCCCGCCGCAGCAGGGCTACGCGTACCCGCCGCAGCAGCAGTTCCCGGGCCAGCCGCAGCCGCCGTACGGCATGCAGCCCCCGGCCCCGCCGAAGAAGGGCAAGGGCGGCGCGGTCCTGGCGGTCGTGGTGGTCCTGGCCGTCGTGGCCGGCGGCGCGTGGTGGTTCCTGAAGGGCAGCGGCGCGTCGATCTCGGACGACACCAAGGGCTACAAGCTGGCGTTCCCGGCGTCGGTGGACGCGTACAAGCGCCCGGTGGGCGCGGCAGACCCCGCGGACCAGGAGATGAAGCCGGAAGGCAAGGCCAAGGCCGAGGCTCTGGGCGTGAAGGACCCGCACAGCGCGGGCGCGAATTACTCGAACGGCACCAGCGCCAAGGCCAAGCAGCTTGCCGCCAACGGCCTTTGGGGCCAGATCGCCGACCCCGAGAAGGCCGTCGACAACTACTTCGACAACCTCGGCAAGGACCCGGAGGCCAACAAGGCGGCCTACCGGTACGAAGTGGTGGGCAGCCCGCGCGACTTCCACCCGGCCGGCTTCGAGGGCGCCGTGATGAAGTGCGCCAACCTCAAGGCCACCAAGGTCAAGGACATCCCCGGCATGGAGAAGGCCCCCAAGGAGATCCAGGCTCCGGCCTGCGTCTGGGGCGACTACTCCACCCTGGTGGCGGTCAACGTCGTCGACCCGACGGTCGCCCTCCTCGGCGGCGCCAGCGCCTCCCTGGAGGACGTCTCCGCCCTGGCGGCGAAGCTCTACAGCACGTCCCGCACCAAGGTCTGACCGGCAGATCGAGAAGGGGCGCCCCTCCCGGGTGGGAGGGGCGCCCCTTCTGCTTCGGGTGCCGGTGCCGTTAGGCCGACTTCTCGTGCGGGCCCTGGTCCTTGGGGACGATGCGGGGGACGAGGGTCGGGTTCACGTTGGAGCGGACCACGTCGGCGGTGATCACCACGCGGGCCACGTCCTTGCGGGACGGGACCTCGTACATCACCGACATCAGGACCTCTTCCATGATGGCGCGCAGGCCGCGCGCGCCGGTCTGGCGGAGGATGGCCTGGTCGGCGATGGCCTCCAGCGCCTCGCGCTCGAAGTCCAGCTCCACGCCGTCGAGTTCGAAGAGCCGCTGGTACTGCTTCACCAGCGCGTTGCGCGGCTCGACGAGGATCTGGAGGAGGGCTTCCCGGTCCAGGTTGTGGACGCTCGTGATGACCGGGAGGCGGCCGATGAACTCGGGGATCATCCCGAACTTCACCAGGTCCTCCGGCATGACCTCCTGGAACTGGTCGCTCGCCTCGATCTCCCGCTTGGAGCGGATCGTCGCGCCGAAGCCGATGCCCTTGGCACCCGCCCGGGACTCGATGATCTTCTCCAGGCCGGCGAAGGCGCCGCCCACGATGAACAGCACGTTCGTCGTGTCGATCTGGATGAACTCCTGGTGCGGGTGCTTGCGGCCGCCCTGCGGCGGGACCGACGCGGTGGTCCCCTCCAGGATCTTGAGCAGGGCCTGCTGCACGCCCTCGCCCGAGACGTCACGCGTGATCGACGGGTTCTCGCTCTTGCGGGCGACCTTGTCGATCTCGTCGATGTAGATGATCCCGGTCTCGGCCTTCTTGACGTCGTAGTCGGCCGCCTGGATCAGCTTGAGCAGGATGTTCTCGACGTCCTCGCCGACGTACCCCGCCTCCGTCAGCGCCGTGGCGTCGGCGATGGCGAACGGGACGTTCAGCATCCGGGCGAGCGTCTGCGCGAGCAGCGTCTTGCCGGAGCCGGTCGGGCCGAGGAGCAGGATGTTGGACTTCGCGAGCTCGATCGCGTCGTCCCTGCCCTGCGCGCCGCCGTTCTCGCCGGCCTGGACGCGCTTGTAGTGGTTGTACACCGCGACGGAGAGCGCCTTCTTCGCGGGCTCCTGCCCGACGACGTAGCTCTCCAGGAACTCGTAGATCTCGCGCGGCTTGGGGAGTTCCTCCCACCTGACCTCGGAGGTCTCCGCGAGTTCCTCTTCGATGATCTCGTTGCAGAGGTCGATGCACTCGTCGCAGATGTACACACCGGGGCCTGCGATGAGCTTCTTCACCTGCTTCTGGCTCTTTCCGCAGAACGAGCACTTGAGCAGGTCGCCGCCGTCACCGATGCGTGCCACGAGGTGCTTCCCCTTCGCCTGGGAGACGCTTGGTTCAGCGCTCCTGGTGCCTCATATCCGACGGTACCCTGCCGGGGCCCCGGTACGGGGCCCCCTTGACGTGGTTCACTTCGCCGGAGCGGCGAAGTGAACCACGCCAAGGGGCCGCGAGGATCAGATGTTGTTCATCTTCCGGGTGGAGATGATCTGGTCGATCAGGCCGTAGGCCAGCGCGTCCTCGGCGGTGAGGATCTTGTCGCGCTCGATGTCCTCGCGGATCTTCTCGATCGGCGTCGAGGAGTGCTTGGCCAGCATGGACTCCAGCTGGTCACGCATACGGAGGATCTCGTTGGCCGCGATCTCCAGGTCGGAGAGCTGCTCACGGCCGGTGCCGCCGGACGGCTGGTGGATCAGCACGCGGGCGTTCGGCAGGGCCATGCGCTTGCCGGGGGTGCCGGCGGCGAGCAGGACGGCGGCGGCGGAGGCGGCCTGGCCCATGCAGACCGTCTGGATGTCCGGCTTCACGAACTGCATCGTGTCGTAGATGGCGGTCAGCGCGGTGAACGAGCCGCCCGGGCTGTTGATGTAGATCGAGATGTCGCGGTCCGGGTCCATCGACTCCAGGCACAGCAGCTGCGCCATGACGTCGTTGGCGGAGGCGTCGTCGATCTGCACGCCGAGGAAGATCACGCGCTCCTCGAAGAGCTTCGCGTACGGGTCGTACTCGCGGATGCCCTGCGAGGTGCGCTCGACGAAGCGCGGGACGACGTAGCGGTTGTCCACGGGGGCGCCGGTGTAGAGGCCGCTCGCGGAGAAGTTGTTCTGCATGTGGGTGTTCACCATCCTGTGGCGTTCTGCGGGGGCTGTCGGCTGGGGGCGCGGGGCCGGGATCAGGCTCCGGTGCCGCCGCCGCCCGGCGCGCTGGACGCGGCAGAGATGATCTCGTCGATGAGGCCGTACTCCTTGGCCTCCTCCGCGGTGAACCAGCGGTCGCGGTCGCCGTCGCGGATGATCGCCTCGACGGTCTGGCCGGAGTGGAGCGCGGTGATCTCGGCCATCCGCTGCTTGGTGCGCAGCAGGTACTGGGCCTGGATCTTGATGTCCGAGGCGGTGCCGCCGATGCCCGCCGAGCCCTGGTGCATCAGGATGTCGGTGTTCGGCAGGGCGAAGCGCTTGCCCGCGGTGCCGCCGGTCAGCAGGAACTGGCCCATGGAGGCGGCCATGCCCATGCCGATGGTGACCACGTCGTTCGGGATGAACTGCATGGTGTCGTAGATCGCCATGCCCGCGGTGACGGAGCCGCCGGGGCTGTTGATGTACAGGTAGATGTCCTTCTCGGGGTCGGCCGCGAGGAGGAGCAGCTGCGCCGTGATCTTGTTGGCGATCTCGTCGTCGACCTGCTGGCCGAGGAAGATGATGCGCTCGCCGAGCAGCCGGTTGTAGACATGGTCGCCGAGGCCACCACCGATGGACGGCTCACCCGCGGCGTAAGGCATCAGATTCGTCACGTATCCACCTGCTCGTCTCCGACGGCCGGTCGTCGGCCGTCTCAGCGTCTCGTTCAGAGGGCAGTGCCCTCGTATTCATGGACCCTAACGCGCAGGTCGGACAACGCCATCCCGCTTCCCGAACTGTTCGCTGGGAGCGCAAGGTGCGTACGGCCTCCGGCGGCTTCCGTTCCCGGCCCGCGGGCGCCCTCGGGCGCCCGGCAGGGGGTACGCCGGAGGGCCCGGACGCTGCTGCGTCCGGGCCCTCCGTACGGGGCTCCGGCGGGCCGTGTGCGGCCCGTCGCGACCCGGGGCCTTACTTGGCCTCGTCCTCGTCGGAGGCACCCTCGGCGGCCTCGACGACGGCCTCGGCGATCTCTTCCTCGTCCTCGTCGGACAGGTCGACCTCGTTGCCGTTGGTGTCGGTGACCTTGGCGGCCTCGACGACGACCGCGAGGGCCTTGCCGCGGGCGACCTCGCCGACCAGCATCGGGACCTGGCCGCCCTCGACGACGGCCTGGGCGAACTGGTCGGGGGACATGCCGGAGGAGGCGGCGCGACGCATGAGGTGCTCGGTGAGCTCCTCCTGGTTCACGTTCAGCTTCTCCTTGTTGACGAGCTCGTCGAGGACGAACTGCGTCTTGATGCCCTTGACCGCGGCTTCCTTGGTCTCGGCGTCGAACTCCTCGACCGTCTTGCCCTGGAACTCGAGGTACTTCTCGAGGGTCAGGCCCATCTGGCCGAGCTGGTGGTGCTCCAGGTTGTGCTTGCGGGTGTTGATCTCGTCCTCGAGCAGCTTCTCGGGGATCGGCACCTCGACGAGCTCCAGCAGCTTCTCCAGGACGCGCTCCTGGGCCTGCGTGGCCTGGTCGTACTGCTTCATGTTCTCGAGGCGCTTGCGGCTGTCCGCCTTCAGGTCCTCAAGGGTGTCGAACTCGCTCGCCAGCTGGGCGAACTCGTCGTCGAGCTCCGGCACCTCACGGGCGGAGACCTGGGTGACCTTGACGGTGACCTCGGCGTCCTTGCCCTCGGCGGAGCCGCCCTTCAGCTGCGAGGTGAAGGTGGCCTCGCCGCCGGCCTCCAGGCCGGTCACGGCCTCGTCGATGCCGTCGAGCAGCTCGCCGGAACCGATGGTGTACGAGACGTCGGAGGCGACGCCGTCGGGCAGCACCTCGCCGTCGACCTTGGCCTCGAGGTCGATCGTGACGACGTCGCCCTCGGCGGCGGCGCGCTCGACCGGGTTGGTGGACGCGAAGCGGTTGCGCAGCTGCTCGACCGACTTCTCGACGTCCTCGTCGGTGACCTCGACCGCGTCGACCTCGACCTCGATGCCGGTGTAGTCCGGGATCTCGATGGCGGGGCGGACGTCGACCTCGGCGGTGAAGTTCAGCGTCTCGCCGTCCTTCAGCTCCGTGATGTCGACCTCGGGCTGGCCGAGGACGTTCAGCTCGGCCTCGTTGACCGCGGCGGTGTAGAACTTCGGGAGGGCGTCGTTGACGGCCTCCTCCAGGACGGCACCGCGGCCGAAGCGCTGGTCGATGACCCGGGCCGGGATCTTGCCCTTGCGGAAGCCCTTGACCGTGACCTGCTGGTTGATCTTCTTGTACGCCGCGTCGAGGCTGTCCTTGAGCTCCTCGAAGGGCACCTCGACAGTGAGCCGAACCCGGGTCGGGTTCAGGGTCTCCACGGCGCTCTTCACGGTTCGGTCTCCTTGTGGCTGACTTCTGGGGGTTCTGCCGATGCTGCGTATCAGCGGATCAGCGGATCGGGCCCGGCACATCAGACACACGGGCACGCAGCTTGCATAGTAACCGCAAGCACGAGTCGGCCCACAACGCGATCAAGGTGGTGCAAGGTGGTCGGGGTGGCCGGATTCGAACCGACGACCTTCCGCTCCCAAAGCGGACGCGCTACCAAGCTGCGCCACACCCCGTCGGTGCGACACGTAGGGTACATGCCCGCGGACGCTCCGACGCGCGTGTTCCGCCGCCTGGAATGGGGTGTGCGCCCGGCGCCCGGGACCCGCTAGGATGCAGTGCGTACCGCGGTCGCGTGACCTGCGGTGCTTCGCAGTGCGGGCGTAGCTCAATGGTAGAGCCCTAGTCTTCCAAACTAGCTACGCGGGTTCGATTCCCGTCGCCCGCTCCGATGACGAAGAGCCGGTCCCCCTCGGGGGCCGGCTCTTCGCGTTCCGGGCCGTGTCCTGCGGATCGCGCCGCGGGCCCGGCCCGATCCGCGGGACACGGCCTAGAGCTTGATGCCGGCGATGGTGTCCGCGAGGGAGGTCAGGAATCTGTTGACGTCCGGCGCGATGGAGCTGGACGCCAGGAAGAAGCCGAAGAGGACCGCGACGACGGCGGGGCCGGCCTTGAGGTGGTTGCCACGGATCAGCACCACCAGAATGATCGCCAACAGCACCACCACTGACAGCGAAATGGCCATTACTCATCACACCCTCGGTCGTCCCTGTCGGCCCGGGGCATACGACCGCGCACACCCCCATGCCCTCATCGTGCCACCAAGTGGCCGGTGCTATCCGCCCCGTGACGAATCGTGGACAGCAGAATCCGGCCAACTCGACCTGCTTCAGGCATATTTCACCCCTGCGGCCCGGCCGGCAGGCCCAGTAGCGCGCGCATCCCGGCGTACTTGGCGGTGAGCCGCTCCCGGGTCGCGGCGTCGAGCACCGCCTGCCGTGCGGGGTCCGCGTTGTGCGCGAGGTCCGCCTCCTTGACGAGGAGCGCGCCGGGGGTCGCGAGGATGCGCGCGGCGTACTCCTCGGCGGGCTCGCCGGGGCGCTTGGTCACGGCCAGGACCATGGCCTTGACCTCTGCCGGGAGAGGGGCGGAATCCAGCCACTCGACGGACAGCCGATCGTCCTCGACGGAGTCGTGCAGCCAGGCCGCGGCCCGCTGCGCCTCGCTGCCGCCGCGGGCGCGGACGCCCTCGGCGACGGCCGCGAGGTGCTCGGCGTAGGGCCGGCCGGCCTTGTCGGTCTGGCCCTCGTGGGCGGCACGGGCGATCTGCTCGACCTCGGCGAGGCTCAGGTACGTCATACGGGTCTCCCCCTCACGGGCGTCACGCCGGCCCGGCGAGCCCGGCGGCCGCCTCGCGCAGGGCGCGCGCCGCCCTCCGTACGTCGGCACCGGTGGTGCGCCAGTTGGAGAACGCGGCCCGCAGGGCGGTGGTGCCACCGTAGACCGTGGGGGTGACGAAGACGTCGGGGCCCGCGGCCTCGCGCAGGGCCGTGAGGCGTTCCGGGGTGGGCGCGTCGGCGAGGGTGAAGCAGACGACGTTCAGCCGTACGGGCGCCAGCAGGCGGAACTCGGGCGCGGCCGCCAGCTCCTCCCCCAGGGCCCGGGCCGCGGCCACGTCCCGCTCGACGACCTCCCGGTGGCCCGCGCGGCCGTAGGCGGCCAGGGTGAACCAGGCGGCGAGGGCGCGCAGCCGGTGGGAGTTCTCCGGGGTGAGGTGGACCAGGTCGGGGTGCTCGCCGAGCGGTCCGAGGTAGGCGGCGGCGTTCTGGAAGACCCGGGCCTGGAGGTCGGGGCGGCGGGTGAACTGGACGGCGCTGTCGTAGGGGACGTTGAGCCATTTGTGCAGGTCGACGCAGACGGAGTCGGCGAGGTCCAGGCCGTCGACGAGGTGGGCGTGTTCGGGTGAGAGGGCGGCGAAGGCGCCGAAGGCTGCGTCGACGTGCAGCCAGAAGGGGTGGCGCTCGCGGAGCGCGGCGACGGCCCGGAGGTCGTCGAAGTCGACGGTGTTGACGGTGCCGGCGTTGGCGACGACCACGCACGGCCGGCCGTCGCCCTCGGCCAGCAGCCGCTCCAGGGCGGCCGGGTCGACCGCCTCGCGGCCGGGCAGGGTGGGGACGGGGACGAGGGACCGGCGGCCGAGCCCGAGGACGGACAGGCCCTTGGCGACGGAGGAGTGCGGGGCGCCGGACAGGACGCGCACGGGGCCCAGCGCGGCGGCGCCGTCCTCGGCGGGCGAGACGCCGAGCCGCTCGCCCAGCCACTCGCGGGCGACGGCGAGGCCGGTGGTGTTGGACATGGTGGCGCCGCTGACGAAGGTGCCGTGGTGGGCTTCGGAGAGGCCGAACAGCTCGCGCAGCCAGCCCACGGTGGCGCGTTCCAGGTCCTGGCCGGCGCCGTCGAGGGCGGAGTTGGAGTTCTGGTCGTAGGCGGCGGTGAGCCAGTCGCCGGCCAGGGCGGCGGGGGTGGCGCCGCCGGTGACGAAGCCGAGGTAGCGGGGTCCGGCACTGGCGGAGAGCCGGGGCGCCCAGTCCTCGGCGAAGGCGTCGAGGGCGGCGGCGAGGCCGGCGCCGTGCTCGGGTAGGGGCCCGGTCTTCGGGGGTGCGGCCGCGGCCGGGACCACCGGCCGGGCGTCGAGGCCGGCCAGCATCTCCACGGCGTGGCGGCGGGTGGCCTCCAGCAGGTCGGGGAGCCGGTCGAGGTCGTGTGCGAGGTGCGCGTCCATGGCCGCACGGTAGGGGGCGCGCGGGCGGGGGTACCGGGCCAATCCGGTCCGGGTGGCCGGTGTGTGTCGGCCCGGTCCCCCGCGTCTCATGCCGCCGTGGCCGTGCCCGGGCGCAGGGCGCGTCTGGCCGGGAGGGCGGTGGCCGTCAGGGACAGGGCGAGGATGGCGCCGGCGAAGGACGCGTACACCGGCAGCGGGATGTACGGGGAGCCCCCGGTGACGCCGCCGACCAGCGGGACCAGGGTGGCCAGGGCGATGGCCGTGCCCAGGGTCAGGCCGACGGCGCCGACCAGCAGGGCCTCCCAGCGGATCATGCGGAGCACCTGGCGTCGGGTGGAGCCGACCAGGCGCAGGGTGCGCAGCTCGCGGCGCCGGTCGAGGACGGTCATGACCAGGGTGTTGGCGGCGGCGATCGCCGCGAAGCCGCCGAGCACGGCCGCCATGGTGGTGTTGGCCCAGGCGTTGAGGCGCCGGTCGAGGTTCTGGGCGGTGGTCCAGCCGTCCCGGTCGGTGACGGTGCCGCCGAGGACCGCGAGGCCGGGGGCGGAGCCGCGTACGAGGAGCTCGTGCGGGGCGGGGTCGGTGAGATGGCCGCGCAGGTCGGCCGCCGGGAGGGTGACCTCGCCGAAGCCGAGGCCGCGGGCGTAGGTGGCGACGACGGTGGGGCGGGCCCGGGTGCCGTCGGGCAGCCGGAGGTCGAGGCGGTCGCCGACGCGGACGCCGGCGGTGCCGGCGAGGGAGTCGTGGAGGGCGACCGTGCCGGGCCGGAGCGCGGCCAGGGAGCCCGTGCGGACGCCGAGGTCCTGGACTGCGGTGAGGTCCCCGGAGACCGCCTGGGCGGAGACGGTGCGGAGGTACCCCTCCACGCCGTCGACGGGGATGACGAGGGAGGTGCGGGTGACGGGCACGGCGGCGGTGACGCCGGGCAGCGCGGCGGCCCGGGCGGCCGCGTCGGTGGGGAGGGCGCCGGTGACGACGCGGTCGGCGACGACCCCGGCGGTCTGCTGCTCGCGGGTGGCCCGGTCCTCGCTGGTGTGCAGGAAGACCAGGACGGACGAGAAGGCCGTGGCCAGCACGATGGGGGTGATGGCGGAGGCCAGACGCCGGGCGTTGGTACGGGAGTTGGCGGCGGCCAGGGAGGCGGCGGGGCCGGCGGCGCGCAGCGGGAGCCCGAGGATGCCGGCGGCGGCGCGCGCGATCAGGGGGCCGAGCAGCGCGACGGCGAGCATGAACAGCATGACCACGCCGAGGGCGGCGTTGGCCGCGTCGTCGCCGCTGCCGGCGGCGGCCAGGCCGGCGCAGGCGATGCCGCCGGCGAGGGCCGCCAGGCCGAGGGGGGTGCGGACCCTGCCGGGGCGCAGGCGCTCCACCGCGGCCTCGGTGAGGGCCTGGCCGGGCTTGGTGCGGGAGGGCCGGCGGGCGGCGAGGTACCCGGCGGCGAGGGCGGTCAGCAGACCGGTGCCGGCGGCGATGGAGAGCGGCAGCCAGGAGACGGTGAGTTCCACGGCCTCGGGGATGGCGCCCTTCTCCTTCAGCTGCCCGAACCACCAGGTGGCGAGGGCGGTGCCGGGGACGCAGCCGAGGGCCCCCGCGACGGGTGCCACGAGCAGGGCCTCGGTGGCGATGGTGCGGCGGATCTGGCGGGGCGTGGCGCCGATGGCCCGGAGCAGGGCGTACTCGCGGGCGCGCTGGCCCACGGAGAGGGCGACGGTGCCGGCGGCGGTGAAGACGGCGACCATGGCGGCCACGCCGCCGAAGGAGCCGCCGAGGCCGGTGAGGACCTCACGGGCGCCGGCGAGCGCCGGGTCGGTGGCCCGGTCGTGGCCGGTGTGCACGAGCGCGGCCCCGCCGACGGCCTTGCCGGCCCGGTCGGCGAGCGCGCCGGTGCCGGTCCCGGGCGCGGGCAGCAGCGCGATGGCGTCGAAGCTCCCGGGGTGCCCGGAGAGTACGCGGGCCTGCGCGTCCCCGAACCAGACGGCTCCGCCGGCCGGTGCCGCGCCGGCCGCGGGCGTCGAGGCAAGGCCGGAGACCCGGTAGTGGCGGACGCCCACGGGAGTGTCGAGGCTGACGCGGTCGCCGACGCGGGCGGTACCGACGGGCAGGACGACCTGGCCCTCACCCGGCGCGGTGCCGGCGGTGAGGCGCTCACCGGTGAAGGCGGTCGATCCCCACCCGGAGGCGGTCAGGGTTGCCCCGGGGGCGGACCCGAGGGCGGCGGCCGGGCGGCCGGGGCCGGAGCGGGCACCTGCCTCCGTGCCGGTACCGGAACCCGTGCCGGTGGCCGGGGCCGCGCCGGTGGCCGGGCCCGGGGCCGCGCCCGCGCCCGTGCCCGGGGCGGGGGCGGCGGCCGGGGCGGGGACGGCGGCCGGGGCGGGGACGGTGCCCGGGGCGACGGTGCGTACCGGGAAGACCGTGTCCCCCACCGCACGGGCGCCGGTGGTCGCCAGTTCCGGGAGCAGGGCGGCGGGGACGCGGGCGCGGTCCGGGACGCGGACGGCCGCGTCGTACGTGCCCTCGCCCCGGCCGAAGCGCTGGTGCAGCTGCTGGTCGGCGGCGACGAGGACGGGGGCGCCGGCGTAGCGGGTGGGCGGGACGCTCGCCCGCAGGCCGGTTTCGAGCAGGATGCCGCAGGCGGAGACGATCGCGACCGCCGTCAGCAGGGCGAGGAAGGTGCCGGCGAAGGCCGCGGGCCGGAAGCGCAGGGCCGCGCGGGCCAGTCCGTTCGTACGCATCATCAGGCGGCCGCCACCGCGTGGGCCGGGGCCGTCAGGGAGGTCATCCGGGCCGCGATCCGCGGCGCGTCGGCCCTGGCCAGCCGGTCCACGATCAGCCCGTCGGCGAGGAACAGCACCTGGTCGGCGTGGGCGGCGGCCACCGGGTCGTGGGTGACCATGACGACGGTGGCGCCGAGGGAGTCCACGGCGTCCCGCAGCAGGCCGAGGACCTCGGCCGCGGTGGTGGTGTCGAGGGCGCCGGTCGGCTCGTCGGCGAAGACCACGTCCGGGCCGGTGACCAGCGCGCGGGCGATGGCCACGCGCTGCTGCTGGCCGCCGGACAGTTCGGCCGGGCGGCGGCCGCCCTTGCCGTCCAGTCCGACGCGGGCCAGCAGCTCGGCTGCGCGGCGCCGGTCGGGGCGGGTGCCCGCCAGCCGCATGGGCAGCAGGACGTTCTGCTCGACGGTGAGCGAGGGCAGCAGGTTGAAGGCCTGGAAGACGAAGCCGAGCCGGCTGCGGCGCAGCTCGGTGAGGCGGTTCTCGTTCATGCCGGTGATCTCGGTGCCGCCGAGGCGGACCGAGCCCTCGGTCGGGCGGTCGAGCCCGGCGGCGCACTGGAGCAAGGTGGACTTGCCGGAGCCGGAGGGCCCCATCACGGCGGTGAAGGTGCCGCGGGGCAGGCTGAGGTCGATGCCGCGCAGGGCGTGTACGGCGGTGTCGCCGCGCCCGTAGGCGCGCCGGACGCCGCGCAGCTCCACGGCGCCGGGCGCGGTGGCCGCGTACGCCGGCACGGCGACCGGCGGGTGCCCCGGCGCGTGTCCCGGTACCGGTCCCGGGGCGTGTGCCGCCTGCGCCTCGCCCTTGTTCCGCCGGTTCCTGCGCAGCCCCATGGCCGTCCCTTTCCGCTGTCCCTGGTGTCGTTCCCGACGCTACGGAGCGGGGCGGGGGCCGGACCATGACGGTCTCCGGCGGACCGGGGGTGGGGCTGTCCCCAGGGCGGTGGTCAGGCTGACCGGCGGATGAGCAGCAGGGCGCGGTCGTCGTTGACGTCCTTGGCGACCTTCTCGATGAGGTGCCAGGCGGCGCCCTCGAAGCCGGAGGCGACGTACCGGTCGGCCTCGCCGGTGAGCCGGTCGATGCCCTCGCTGATGTCGCGGTCGGCGGTCTCGACGAGCCCGTCGGTGAAGAGCATCAGGACGTCGCCGCGGCGCAGGTTGCCGGTGGCGGGCTCGAAGCCGGCGCCGTCGTAGACGCCGAGCAGGGGGCCCTCGCCGTTCTTCTCCTCCCAGCGGCCGGTCCCGGCGGAGAGCTGGAGCGCGGGCAGGTGTCCGGCGGAGAGGAGCTGGTAGTCGCCGGTCTCCAGGTCGAGGACGAGGTGGATGGAGGTGGCGAAGCCCTCGTCCCAGTCCTGGCGGAGCAGGTAGCCGTTGGCTGCGGGCAGGAAGTCCCGGGGTGGGAGGGAGCCGAGCAGGCCGCCGAAGGCGCCGGAGAGGAGCAGCGCGCGGGAGCCGGCGTCCATGCCCTTGCCGGAGACGTCGGTGAGGACGATCTCCAGGGTGCGGCCGCCGTTGGTGCGGGCGGCGACGACGAAGTCGCCGGAGAAGGACTGGCCGCCGGCGGGCCGCAGGGCCATCTCGCGGTGCCAGCCGCGCGGCAGCGCGGGCAGCTTGCTCTGGACCCGGATGCGTTCGCGCAGGTCGAAGAGCATGGTTCCGCCGCGCCGCCAGGGGACGCCGACGCGGCTGCGGAACTGGGCGATGACCAGCCCGAAGAAGCCGCAGGCGGCGACGACGAGGACGGTGCCGGGCGTGACCCGGCCGGGGCCCTGGGTGTACGGGCCGAGGACCACGGACTCGACGATGAGGGCGGTCGCGGCGGCGGCGTACAGGCCCAGCAGGGAGGCCGGCCGCAGGAGCAGGCCGCCGGCCACGATGGGCAGGACGAGGGCGGACGGCGCGAACCAGACCGGCATCATGAGCGTGCCGCACGCGATGGCCGGGACGGTCAGGAAGAGGCCGGTGAAGGCGAGCCAGTCGGAGGCGTCGCCGCGGAAGTAGTCGACCGCGGATCTGCGCAGGCCGGTCCGGGCCCGGTGCGCAGCCTTGCGCATCCGTGCCACGAGTGATTCCACGCGCGCTCCGGCCATTGCTTCGGGACCCTATCCATCCGGCCTGTGTCCGCGCAGGGGTACCCCCGCACATCCGTCGGTCAGCTCCGCCGGGGCGGTCAGCGCTGCTGGCAGGCGGGACACCAGAAGAGGTTGCGGGCGGCCAGACCGGCGGTGCGGATCTCGCCGCCGCAGAGGTGGCAGGGCAGGTCGGCCCGGCGGTAGACGTACACCTCGCCGCCGTGGTCGTCGACGCGCGGCGGTCTGCCCATGGCCTCGGGGGTGTGCTCGGGGCGGACGGTGTCGATGCGGTTGTTGCGGACGCCCTCGCGCATGAGGAGGACGAGGTCGGCCCAGATCGCGTCCCATTCGGCGCGGGTGACGTCCTTGCCCGCGCGGTACGGGTCGATGCCGTGCCGGAAGAGGACCTCTGCGCGGTATACGTTGCCGACGCCGGCCACGACCTTCTGGTCCATGAGGAGGGCGGCGACGGTGGTGCGGGAGCGGGAGATCCGGCGCCAGGCGCGCTCGGGGTCGTCGCCGTCCCGGAGGGGGTCGGGGCCGAGCCGGTCGTGTATCGCCTTCTTCTCGGCCTCGCCGATCAGGGCGCAGGTGGTGGGGCCGCGCAGGTCGGCGTAGTGGTCCTCGTTGAGGAGCCGCATGCGGACGGTGTCCGTGGCCGGCGGGGCGGGCGCCGGGCCGAAGCCGTACTTCCCGAAGAGGCCGAGGTGGATGTGGATCCAGTCGTCGCCGGGGAAGCCGAGGAAGAGGTGCTTGCCGTGGGCCTCCGCGCGCTCCAGTTCGCGGCCGTCGACGAGGGCCGCGCCGGCGGCGAAGCGGCCCTGGGGGCTGGTGACGCGTACCGGCCGGGCCTCGAAGCGCTCGGCGTGGTCCTGGGCGAGGCGGTGGATCGTATGCCCTTCGGGCACGGCTGTTCTCCTCGGTCGGACGTGCCCCGGCCGACGGGGCGGGCGCGGCGTGCCGGCTCGCGGCGGGCGCGGCGGGGTGCCGGGCGGCGGCCGCCGGCGGGACATGGCGGTGCCGCCGGACGCGGGTCCGGCGGCACGCGGGTGCTACTGGTCCTGCGGGTGGTGGGCCGGGATGGGCGGGAGCTCGCCGGTCACCTCGTAGCGGGAGAGCATGTCGATGCGGCGCGTGTGGCGCTCCTCGTTGGAGTACGGGGTCGCCAGGAAGGCCTCGATGAAGCTGGTGGCCTCTTCCTCGGTGTGCATGCGGCCGCCGACGGAGATCACGTTGGCGTTGTTGTGCTCGCGGCCGAGCTTGGCGGTCTCGACGCTCCAGGCCAGCACGGCACGGACGCCCTTGACCTTGTTGGCGGCGATCTGCTCGCCGTTGCCGGAGCCGCCGATCACGATGCCGAGGCTGTCGGGGTCCGCGGCGGTCTTCTCCGCGGCGCGCAGGCAGAACGGGGGGTAGTCGTCGACGGCGTCGTAGATGTGGGGCCCGCAGTCGACGGGCTCGTGGCCGTTGTTCTTGAGCCAGTCCACGAGGTGGTTCTTGAGCTCAAAGCCGGCATGGTCGGATCCGAGGTACACGCGCATGACTCCGAGTGTGGCACGTGGGTCTCGCCGGACCGTGACGGGGTGTCGCGTAAGTCACGTCGAAAGCTCAAGTAATCCCTAAGACCCCAGTTGAGGGGGGTCGGGACTTTGGTCCCGACGCGCCCGGGTCGATTGTCATGTGACAACGATCCGGATTGGGGTCTTCCGTCCCGGGACCCGTCCGGGTTTGAATGCCCGGGCTCGAAACCCGAGAACCTAAGGATTCGTCCATGAGCTCCACGACGACCCTTCAGAAGGCAGGCGGACCCGCTGGTGACCCCGGCGCCCCCCAGTCTTCCGACGGTCTGAAGGCCGGTCTCAAGAACCGCCACCTGTCCATGATCGCCATCGGCGGCGTCATCGGGGCGGGCCTGTTCGTCGGCTCGTCCGGCGGCATCGCCAAGGCCGGTCCGGCCATCCTCATCTCCTACGCGCTGGTCGGCGCCATGGTCGTCTTCGTGATGCGGATGCTGGGCGAGATGGCCGCGGCCAGCCCGAACTCCGGCTCCTTCTCCGCGTACGCCGACCGCGCGCTCGGCCGCTGGGCCGGGTTCTCCATCGGCTGGCTGTACTGGTTCTTCTGGGTCGTCGTGCTCGCCGTGGAGGCCACGGCGGGTGCGGTGATCCTGGAGGGCTGGATCCCGGCCGTCCCGCAGTGGGCCTGGGCGCTCATCGTGATGGTGGTCCTGACGGCCACCAACCTCGCCTCGGTCTCGTCGTACGGCGAGTTCGAGTTCTGGTTCGCGGGCATCAAGGTCGTCGCCATCGGCGGCTTCGTGGTCGTCGGCCTGCTCGCCGTCTTCGGTGTGCTGCCGGGCTCGGACAACCCGGGTGCCGGTTTCGCACACCTGACGGACGCCGGCGGCTTCCTGCCGAACGGCGCGGGCGCCATCCTCACCGGCGTGCTGATGGTCGTCTTCTCCTTCATGGGCAGCGAGATCGTCACGCTGGCCGCCGGCGAGTCCGAGGACCCGCGCCGCGCGGTCACCAAGGCCACCAACTCGGTGATCTGGCGCATCGGCGTCTTCTACCTGGGCTCGATCTTCGTGGTCCTGACCCTGCTGCCGTGGAACGACAAGTCGATCGTCGAGAAGGGCTCGTACGTCGCCGCCCTGGACTCGATCGGCATCCCGCACGCCGGCACGATCATGGAGGTCATCGTCCTGACCGCCGTGCTGTCCTGCCTGAACTCCGGTCTGTACACCGCCTCCCGCATGGCCTTCTCGCTGGGTGAGCGCGGCGACGCGCCGAAGTCCTTCGCCAAGGTCAACGCCAAGGGCGTGCCGACCGCCGCGATCCTCGGCTCGGTGGTCTTCGGCTTCCTCGCCGTCTACTTCAACTACGCATTCAAGGACACGGTCTTCGACTTCCTCCTGAACGCCTCGGGCGCCATCGCCCTCTTCGTCTGGCTGGCGATCTGCTTCACCCAGCTGAAGATGCGCGGGATCCTGCTGCGCGAGGACCCGGAGAAGGTCACCGTCCGGATGTGGCTGTTCCCGTGGCTGACCTGGGCCACCGCCGCCATGATCATGTTCGTCATCGGCTACATGTTCTTCGACGACGGCAACCGCAAGGTCGTCATCCTCTCGACCGCCGTCGCCGCGGTCGTGGCGCTGGTCGGCGTGGTCCTGCAGAAGACCCGCAAGGCCTCGGTCGAGGCCTGACCCCGGCGGCCGCCGTCCCGGCCGTACGCAGGACGAAGCCACGCACGACGAAGCCCCGGTCCGCCGCTCGCGGACCGGGGCTTCGCGGTACGGGCGCACGCGCCCGGCGTCAGCCCTTGCGGCCCAGCACCTTCCACGCGGCGGGCAGCACGCCCATGGCCAGCGCGGCCTTGAGGGCGTCACCGATGAGGAACGGCGTCATGCCCGCGGCCACCGCGGCGGACAGGGACATGCCGGTGGCCAGCGCCAGGTACGGCACGCCGACCGCGTAGATCACGGCGGAGCCCAGCACCATCGCCCCGGCGGTACGGGCCACCGAGCGGTCCGCGCCGCGCCGGGCCAGGGCGCCGACCAGCGTCGAGGCCAGCAGCATGCCGAGCACGTAGCCGAAGGTGGCGCCGCCCGCGCCGGAGGTGCCCTCGGCGAACCACGGCACGCCCGCCATGCCGACGAGGGTGTAGAGCGCCATGGAGAGGAAGCCCCGGCGGGCGCCGAGCGCGGTGCCCACGAGCAGGGCGGCGAAGGTCTGGCCCGTGATGGGCACGACCAGGCCCGGCACCTTGACGGCGATCTGCGCGGCGACGCCCATCAGGGCCGCGCCGCCGGACACCAGCAGGACGTCGCGGGTGCGGCTGGCGGGCAGCAGGTCGGCGAGGACGGCGCCGGGCCGGAAGGTGACGGAAGCGGTGCTCATCGGTGCTCCGGGAGGGTGAGGGGGTGGCTTGCCCTCAGGACGTTAGTCCCGGCCGCTCGGGATGATCACCGTCGTCCGGGCACAAAGCCCTCTTCCCTCCCTTGGTGGGGAATGCACAAAGCCAGGACCTCCGACGGGAGTTCCTTACGACCCGAAGTGACGCGGATCACTCGGACCAATAGTGCGTCACGTCCGTTTTGCACGGCGAGCGCGGACTCAGAGAGACTGTTGGAATGCCACAAGCACCCCTCCGTGAAACCGCGCTGCCCGACCTGCCGGAGGAACCCCTCGGCCACGGTCTGAAGCAGCGCCACCTGACCATGCTCGGCCTCGGCGGGGTGATCGGCGCCGGTCTGTTCGTCGGCTCCGGCGGCGGCATCGCCGTCGCGGGCCCCGGGATCATCGTGTCGTACCTGCTCGCCGGCGCCCTGGCCATGCTGGTGATGCGGATGCTCGGCGAGATGGCGGCCGCGATGCCCGCGTCGGGCTCCTTCTCCGTGCACGCGGAGCGCGCGATGGGCCGCTGGGCCGGCTTCTCGGTGGGCTGGCTCTACTGGTTCCTGCTGGTGGTCGTGCTCGCGGTGGAGGCCACCGGCGCGGCGAAGATCGCCAACGGCTGGGCGCCGGGCGTCCCGCAGTGGGCCTGGGTTCTGGTCTTCATGGTGGTCTTCACGGTCAGCAACCTGGCCGCGGTGCGGAACTTCGGCGAGTTCGAGTTCTGGTTCGCGGCGCTGAAGGTCTTCGCGATCGTGGCGTTCCTGGTGCTGGGCGGCCTGGCGGTCTTCGGCCTGCTGCCCGACACGGACCCGGTCGGACTGACCAACCTCACCGGCCAGGGCGGCTTCCTGCCCAACGGCTGGGAGGGCGTGGTCTCCGGCGTGCTCGCCGTGATCTTCGCGTTCGGCGGTCTGGAGGTCGTCACCATCGCGGCCGCCGAGTCGGACGACCCGGCCCGCTCGGTCTCCCGGGCGGTGCGCAGCGCGGTCTGGCGGATCCTCCTCTTCTACATCGGCTCGATGGCCGTCATCGTGACGCTGCTGCCGTGGGACTCCCTGGAGCCCGGGCAGAGCCCGTACGTGGCGGTGCTGGACTCCATCGGCATCCCCTCGGCCGGCCAGATCATGAACATCGTGGTGTTCGTGGCCCTGCTCTCGGCGCTCAACGCCAACCTGTACGGCTCCTCTCGGATGGTGTTCTCGCTGGCCGAGCGGGGCGAGGCGCCGAAGGGGCTGCTGAAGGTCTCCGGCGGCGGGGTGCCCCGGCGCGCGGTGCTGGCGTCGGTGGCCTTCGGCTTCGCCTCCGTCGTGCTGAACCTGCTCTGGCCGGAGTCGGTCTTCCTCTACATGCTCAACGCGGTCGGCGCGGTGCTGCTGTTCGTCTGGACGCTGATCGCCGTCTCGCAGCTGCTGCTGCGGCGGCGGATCGAGCGGGAGACACCCGAGCGGCTGGTGCTGAGGATGTGGGCGTTCCCGTACCTGACCTGGCTGGCGCTGGCGGGCATGGCGGCCGTGCTGGTGCTGATGCTGTTCGACGACTCGGCGCGTACGCAGGTGCTGTGGTCGGCCGGAGCGACGGCGCTCGTGCTCCTGGTCGCGTGGGTACGGGAGGTACGCGCCCGGCGGGGCTGACGCCGCGTGACCCGGCCCGCTCCGGAGGGTGGGGCCGGGCCGGGCGCCGCTCGTGCGGGGACGATCACGCCAGGTGAGCCGAGTGTCCGAATAACGGGCGTTCACGTCCGACTGCCGGACGCTCGGGCCAGACTGGCGCCCCATCACGTCCCCGCACACGGACAGGCATCACCCCATGAGTCACACCGTCCCGGCCGAAGAGCGGACGAGCGAGGCACCCCCGGCACACCAGGGCTCCGCCCTCTCGAACGGCCTCAAGCAGCGCCACCTCTCGATGATCGCCCTCGGCGGCGTCATCGGCGCCGGGCTCTTCGTCGGCTCCGGCGCGGGCATCGCCGCGGCTGGCCCCTCGATCGTGCTGGCGTACGCGGCCTCGGGCCTGCTCGTCATGCTCGTGATGCGGATGCTCGGCGAGATGTCCGCCGCCAACCCCGCCTCCGGCTCCTTCTCGGTCCACGCCGAGCGGGCGATCGGCCCCTGGGCCGGCTTCACCGCCGGCTGGATGTTCTGGACGCTGCTCTGCGTGGGCGTGGCCATCGAGGCGATCGGCGCCGCGCACATCGTGCAGGGCTGGCTGCCGGGCACCCCGTCCTGGCTGTGGGTGCTGGTCTTCATGGCGGTGTTCTGCGGCAGCAACCTCGCCGCGGTCTCCCACTTCGGCGAGTTCGAGTTCTGGTTCGCCACCCTCAAGATCGGCGCCATCGGCCTCTTCCTGGTCCTGGGCACCCTCGCGGTCCTCGGCGTGCTGCCCGGCACCGACTCCCCCGGCACGGCCAACCTGCTGGGCGACGGCGGTTTCCTGCCCGCCGGGGTGGACGGGCTGCTGGTCGGCCTGCTGGCATCGGTGGTCGCGTACGGCGGCCTGGAGACGGTGACCATCGCCGCCGCCGAGTCCGAGGATCCGGTGCGCGGCGTGGCGAAGGCCGTCAAGACGACGATGTGGCGGATCGCGGTCGTGTACGTCGGCTCGATGCTGGTGATCGTCACCCTGGTCCCGTGGGACGCGAAGGCGGTCACGGAGGACGGCCCGTACGCGGCGACGCTGGACCACCTGGGCATCCCCGGCGCCGGCCAGATCATGAACGTGGTGATCCTGATCGCCCTGCTGTCCGCGATGAACGCCAACATCTACGGCTCCTCGCGCATGGCGTACTCGCTGGTGGCGCGCGGCCAGGGGCCCCGGGCCCTGGGGAAGGTGTCGAAGGGCATCCCGCGGCGCGCCGTACTGGCCTCCTCCGGCTTCGGCTTCGCGACCGTGCTGCTGTCCTACTGGTACCCGACGACCCTGTTCGCGTGGCTGCTCAACATGGTGGGCGGCGTCATCCTGGTGGTCTGGGGCTTCATCGCGGTCTCCCAGTACGCGCTGCGCCGCCGGACCGAGCGCGAGGCGCCGGAAAGGCTGGTCGTGCGGATGTGGGGCTTCCCGTACCTGACCTGGGTGGCGCTCGCCGGAGTGGCCGGCGTGCTGGCACTGATGGCGTGGGACGACGACACGCGGGTGCAGGTGCTGTTCACCGGCGGGCTGACCGTCGTCCTGGCGGCGCTGGGGTACGCGCGGCAGCGGCGGCTCCCCCGGGGCTGAGCCTCCTTCTGACGGCACTTCAAGGGCCGGTTCCACGCGAACGCGTGGAACCGGCCCTCCGCCGTTTCACACCTGACACAAGTGAGGTTCACCTTGGATGAAGGCTTGATCAGTTACTGTTAGCGTGCAGTTGCGCATAACTTGCAATAAGCAGCTGGAGGGGACCTACCGCCATGTCCGTCTACGTACTTCCCGAGCTTCCGTACGACTACGCGGCGCTGGAGCCGGTGATCAACCCGCAGATCATCGAGCTGCACCACGACAAGCACCACGCCGCGTACGTCACGGGAGCCAACAACACGCTGGAGCAGCTGGCGGAGGCCCGCGAGAAGGAGAACTGGGGCGCGCTCAACGGCCTGGAGAAGAACCTGGCCTTCCACCTCTCCGGCCACATCCTGCACAGCATCTACTGGCACAACATGGCCAGCCCGAAGACCGGCGAGGGCGGCGGGGAGCCCACCGCCGCGGACGGCGTGGGCGAGCTGGCGGACGCGATCACCGAGTCCTTCGGCTCCTTCGCGGCCTTCAAGAAGCAGCTGACCTTCGCGTCCTCCGCGACCCAGGGCTCCGGCTGGGGCGTGCTCGCGTACGAGCCGGTCGGCGGCCGCCTGATCGTCGAGCAGATCTACGACCACCAGGGCAACGTGGGCGTCGCGAGCACCCCGATCCTGGTCTTCGACGCCTGGGAGCACGCCTTCTACCTGCAGTACAAGAACCAGAAGGTGGACTTCATCGAGGCGATGTGGAACGTCGTCAACTGGCAGGACGTGGCCAAGCGCTACGCCGACGCCAAGGCGAAGACGCCGCTGCTGATCCCCGCCAAGGGCTGACGCCCGCGGCCTCGCAAGCCCGCCCGCCTCGTGATCGTCTTCTCAGCCTTCGCGTGCGGGCGTGTCAAGCGGCAGACCCCCACGAGGACGTGACTCGTGGGGGTCTGCTGTGTGCGGTGCAGCGGCGGCCTACTCGAAGGACGGGCCCTGCGTGCGGGTGCGCTTGATCTCGTAGAAGCCGGGGGTCGACGCCACGAGCAGGGTGCCGTCCCACAGGCGGGCCGCGGCCTCGCCCTTGGGGGTCGGGGTGACGACCGGGCCGAAGAAGGCGACGTCCGAGCCGTCGGCGCCGGGCACCGAGATGACCGGGGTGCCGACGTCCTCGCCCACGCGCTGGATGCCGTTCTTGTGGGAGGCGCGCAGCTCGACGTCGAACTCGTCGGAGTCGGCGTAGTCGAGCAGTTCGGCCGGCAGGCCGACCTCGGCGAGGGCCTCGGCGATGACCTCGCGGGTGGCGCCCTTGGCCTCGTTGTGGATCCGGGTGCCGAGGGCGGTGTAGAGCTTGCCGGTGACCTCGTCACCGTGCTTCTGCTGGGCGGCCACCACCACGCGGACGGGGGCCCAGCCCTTGGGGCCGAGCAGCTCGCGGTAGCGCTCCGGGAGCTCCTCCAGCTTGTTCTCGTTGAGGACGGCGAGGCTCATCACGTGCCAGCGGACCTCGACGTCACGGACCTTCTCGACCTCCAGCATCCAGCGGGACGTCATCCAGGCCCAGGGGCAGATCGGGTCGAACCAGAAGTCGACCGGAGTCTTCTCGGCCACCTGGGTGTCAGACATGTCTCTCCTTCGAGTCCGTCACGTTCGCACGCCCGTGCGGGCGCATCCTTCCCGCCAACCAGCCCGAATGCCCGGACATTCCCCGTGGGAGGATTCGTCCGTCAAAAGGCGATCACGCACGAAGGAGTGCCGGTGCCCGGTCAGAATCTGTCCCGCGACGAGGCCCACGAGCGGGCCGAGCTGCTGTCCGTCGACGCGTACGAGGTCTCGCTCGACCTCCGCTCCGCGGTGGACGAGGCCGAACCGGCGGACGGGCCGCGCACCTTCCGCTCGGTGACGAAGGTCACGTTCCGCGCGAACCGGCCCGGCGCCGCCACCTTCGCCGACCTCATCGCCCCGTCGGTGAACTCGGTGACCCTCAACGGGCGGGAGCTGGACCCGGAGGTGGTCTTCGACGGCGCGCGCATCGCGCTCGACGGCCTGGCCGCGGAGAACGTCCTGGTGGTGGACGCGAACTGCGCGTACAGCCGGACGGGCGAGGGCATGCACCGCTTCGTCGACCCCGAGGACGGCGAGGTCTACCTCTACACGCAGTACGAGCCCGCCGACGCGCGCCGCGTCTACGCCAACTTCGAGCAGCCCGACCTCAAGGCGCCGTACCGCTTCGAGGTCACCGCGCCCGAGGGCTGGCAGGTGTGGAGCAACGGCGCCGAGGAGTCCCGGGACGGCCTGACCCGGCGCTTCGCGGTGACCGAGCCCATCTCCACGTACATCACCTGCGTGGTCGCCGGTCCGTACCACTACGTGACGGACACCTACCGCCGGACCTTCGGCGACGGCACGGAGCTGGAGATCCCGCTCGGCGCCATGTGCCGCAAGGGGCTGGCGAAGCACTTCGACGCGGACGACGTCTTCCTGATCACCAAGCAGGGCTTCGACTTCTTCCACGACAACTTCGACTTCCCGTACCCCTTCGGGAAGTACGACCAGGCCTTCGTGCCCGAGTACAACCTCGGCGCCATGGAGAACCCGGGCATGGTCACCTTCCGCGAGGAGTACATCTTCCGGGGGAAGGTCACGCAGGCCTCGTACGAGGCGCGGGCGAACGTCATCCTGCACGAGATGGCGCACATGTGGTTCGGCGACCTGGTCACCATGAAGTGGTGGGACGACCTGTGGCTGAAGGAGTCCTTCGCGGACTTCATGGGCTCCTTCTCGATGACCGAGGCCACCCGCTTCAAGAACGGCTGGGTGACCTTCGCCAACAACCGCAAGTCCTGGGCCTACCGCGCGGACCAGCTGCCCTCGACCCACCCGGTCACGGCCGACATCCGCGACCTGGAGGACGCCAAGCTCAACTTCGACGGCATCACCTACGCCAAGGGCGCGTCGGTGCTCAAGCAGCTGGTCGCGTACGTGGGGCGGGACGCCTTCCTGGAGGGCGCGCGCCGCTACTTCAAGGCCAACGCGTACGGCAACACCCGCCTGGACGACCTGCTGACGGTACTCGCGGAGGTGTCCGGCCGGGACATGGCCGAGTGGTCGCGGGCCTGGCTGCAGACCGCCGGCGTGAACGCGCTGACCCCGGTCCTCACGTACGACGACGCGGGGCGGATCGCCGAGCTGGCCGTGGTCCAGGACGGCGACGCTGCGTCCGATCAGCCGACTCCGTCGGCGTGGCGCCCGCACCGGGTGGCCGTGGGCCTGTACCGGACCGAGCAGGGCGCGCTGGTGCGGTACGCCCGCGCCGAGGCGGACGTGGCCGGGGCCCGGACCGTGGTGACGGAGCTGGCCGGGGCGGAGCGGCCGGAGCTGGTGCTCGTCAACGACGAGGACCTGACGTACTGCAAGATCCGCTTCGACGAGGGTTCGCTGGCCGCGCTGCGCAAGCACCTGGGCGACCTGAGCGACCCGCTGGCCCGGGCACTGTGCTGGTCGGCCCTGTGGAACCTGACGCGGGACGGCCTGATGCCGGCGCGCGACTTCGTCTCGATGGTGCTGGCCTTCGCCGGCCGCGAGTCGGACGTGGGCGTGCTGCAGATCCTGCACCGGCAGGCGCGCATGGCGGTCACCCACTACGCCGCCCCGGAGTGGCGCGAGCAGGGCGGCCGGGAGCTGGCGGCGGGCGCGCTGCACGAGCTGCGGCAGGCCGAGCCGGGCTCCGAGCACCAGCTGACCTGGGCGCGCTTCTTCGCCGCGACCGCGAGCACGGAGGCCGACCTCGGGCTGCTGGCCGGGCTGCTGGACGGCACGGCCCGGATCGACGGGCTGGACGTGGACCAGGAGCTGCGCTGGGACCTGCTGGAGCCGCTGGCGGCCGAGGGGCTGGCCGACGAGGCGCGGATCGCGGCCGAGCTGGCCCGCGACGACACGGCCTCGGGCAAGCGGCACTCGGTGCGCTGCCTGGCCGCGCGGCCCTCGGCGGCCGTGAAGGCGCAGGCGTGGGCGTCGGTGGTGGAGTCGGACGCGCTGTCGAACGCGCTGGTCGAGGCGACGATCGCGGGCTTCCAGCAGGCCGGGCAGCGGGAGCTGATCGCCCCGTACGCGCCGAAGTACTTCGAGGCCATCGACCGGGTGTGGGCCGACCGGTCCATCCAGATCGGCATCCTGATCGTGCAGGGGCTGTTCCCGGCGCTGCAGAGCTCCGACGAGACGCTGGCCGCCACGGACGCGTGGCTCTCCTCGCACGCCGACGCGGCTCCCGCGCTGCGCCGGCTGGTCCTGGAGGCCCGCGACGACCTGGCCCGCGCCCTGCGCGCACAGGCGCGGGACGCGGCGGAGTAGCCCACCCGGTACCGGTGGGGGCCGGCGGCGCCGGCCCCCATCGGCTCTCGAACGCCCGTACTTTAGTGCGGGGTTGTCCGGGTTTGTCGACGAGGCTGTAACAGCGGTTAGCGGGGGATCGGGGGGCGGGAACATCCCCGGCATGAACCACAACTCCCCCACCTACGGCGGCCAGACCCCCTCCCCCGTCCCGCCGGTCTCCCCCCGCCCCCTGCACCACCTCTCCGGCACCCGCCGGGTGCTGAGCGTCGCGCAGCTGCGCGAGCACGGCGTGACCGCCGCCGCCACCGCCGAGCGCTGCCGCGCGGGCGGGCCCTGGCAGCAGTTCCTGCCGGGGGTGTTCCTGCTCCACCCCGGCCCGGCCACCAGCGAGGAGCGGCTGCACGCCGCGCTGCTCTACGCGGGCCGCCCGGCCGGCACCTCGGTGCCGCAGCAGAAGGGGTTCGGGGACGCCATGATCACCGGCCTGGCGGCGCTGGCGCTGTACGGGTTCTCCTCCGCGCCCCCGCTGCCGGCGCTGGAGCACATCGACGTGATCGTGCCGAGCACCCGCCGGCTGCGCTCGGTCGGCTGCGTACGGCTGGTCCGGGCGCACACCCCGCCGATCGCCGAGGAGGTGACCGGGGTGCCGGTGGCGCCGGTGGCGCGGGCGCTGGCCGACGCGGTGGCGCAGCTGGCGGACGCGGGCACGGTGCGGCGGCTGCTCAGCGAGGCGGTGCGCGGAGGGCACTGCGAACCGGCCGCCGCGGTGCGGGAGCTGACGCTGGCCCGGCTGCTGAACCGGCCGCACGTGGTGGACGCGGTGGACTCGCTGCTGGCGGAGGGCCGGGCGATCGCCGAGGACCGGCTGTACCGGCTGGTCCGGGAGTTCCAGCTGCCGGACCCGGTCTGGAACGTGGACCTCCGGCTGCCGGGCGGGCCGCACCTGGGCGGGGTGGACGCGTACTGGCCCGACCACGCCGTGGCCGTGGAGCTGGACACCCGGGCCCCCCGCCAGGGCGAGGACGAGCAGTGGTCCGAGTACGCCCGCAAGCGCGAGCACCTGGAGCGCCTCGGACTCACCGTCGTGTACATCACCCCGCGCAAGCTGCGCGACCACCCGGAGCAGCAGGCGACGGTGATCCGTACCGCGCTGACCGCCTCGGGTGACCGCGAGCCCGCCGCCTACGTGGTCGTCCTGCCCCGGTGAGGCACCGGAGGGTTGGCCGGGGAGTAGTCGGGGGCGCTCCAGCGCAGCCGCCCCGGGTGCTCGGCCTCGACGGTCCCCTCGATGGTGAAGCGGACGGTGCGGGAGCCGTCCGGCCCGTACTCGGTGCGGGCCCGGCCGGTGAGCTGGAGGGTGCGGCCGGTCTCCCAGTCGGGGAAGAGCAGGCCGGCCCGGGGCTCCTCTACCAGGTTGCCGAGGGTGAGGAACATGGCGTTGCCGGCGTAGTCGGGCCAGGCCAGCTCGGTCGGGGAGAGCACCTCGACGAAGCCGGGGTTGCCGCCGCGGTGGCTGGCGTCGGCGCCGTCCCCGGCGGCGGTGGCGATGAAGAAGGTGTCGGCGGCGCGCACGCCGCGCGCCTGGTCGGGGGTGAGCGCGCCGCCGCGCCGCACGACACCCGGTCCGTCCCACAGCACCTCGACGGGCTCGCGCTGCTGGAGGTACTTGGGGCAGTTGGAGAAGACCTCGCCCGCTTCGACGGCGAAGCCGCGCGGGGTGGGTTCGAGGATGCCGTTGAGCCGCATCCGGCGCCGGGTCCGCGGGTCGAGGGCGATGGTCCCGAGGGGGGTGCCGGGGGTGGCCAGGGCCTCGGCGAGCGGGTCGCCGTCCGGGACGCCGCCGGCGACGGAGACGCGGCCGGGGCCGGTGGCCCGTACGAAACCGGGGGCGCCGGTGAGCAGCGACGCCCAGATCCGGCCCGCCGCGTCGGCCGCGCCGACCACGAGGGTGGGCTGGCGGGCCAGGAAGGCCGCCGCCACCTCGCGGATGCCGGGTCCGATGCTGCGGCCGACGTGGTCGGCCAGCTCGCGCACGCCGGCCCGGTCCTGCACCTGTCGTGACCCCTGGTGGTAGGGGCCTGCCGTGATGGTCACGTTCTCCGCCTTCCGGTTCGCACGGGCCTGCCGGACATTCGGAGCCGTCGGCTCCGGTCTCCCGGGTTCCTAGAAGAAGCCGCAGGTGGGAGCGGCTCCGGAGGGCGCGGGGGCGTCCTCGGCACCGGCCGGGACGGAGATCTCCAGGCGGGTCCCGTCGGGGTCGTGGAAGAAGATGCCCCCGGAGGCGGCGCCCTCGCCGTGGGCCACGATCCCGTCGTACGCGAAGTCGACGCCGGCGGCGCGCAGCCGCTCCTCGAACGCGCGGACCTCCTCGACGGACCCGGCCGTGAAGGCCAGGTGGTGCAGGCCCGCGGCGGCCGGGGCGTACGCCCCCTCGGCCTGCTGCCACAGCGTGAGGACCAGCGCGCCGTCCTGGCCGAGGAAGGCGAAGCGGCGCCCCTCCTCCTTGCCCTCGCCCAGCAGCCGGAAGCCCAGCGTGTCGCGGTAGAAGCCGAGCGAGCGCTCCAGCTCGGTGACGTTCAGGCCGATGTGGCCGGTGCTCAGCGTGCTGACAGCCGACATGGCTGCCCCCTCTCTCGTTGCCTTGCCCTGTCGCTTCATTTCTAACCTCTGAAAATGACTTTAGGGGTTAGACCGGCAGGCGTCAACCGGTGACCTACCCTTGAGTGGTTAGCCAGAGGAGGAGACAGGGATGACCCCGACCGCGGACCCGCGCCCGCTCACCGGCGAGCCGCTCGCACTGGACCTGCTGAACACGCGATGGATGCACGAGGGCGAGCTCCAGGACCTCTTCGCGGGGGCGGCCGGCCTGACGCGGCTGGAGGGGCTGGACGTCTGGATGTCGGCCAACGGCCTGGCGACGGAGGGCCTGTCGGCCCCGTTCCGGGCGGACGCGCCGACCCTGATCCACCTGCTGACCGCCCGCGAGGCCCTCGCCCGGGTGGTCGAGGACCACGGGGACCCGAAGGCCCGGGAGGTCGTCGACGCGGTCCTGGAGCACGGCCGGGTCCGGCTCACCCTGGACCCGGAAGGCCCCGGCGAGCGCCCCGAGTTCGACGACCGCTCCTGGGCTCCGGCCTGGCTCGCGGCACGGAACTATCTGGACCTTCTGGACACCGCCCCGGACCGCATCAGGAAGTGCGCCCACGAGGCCTGCGTGCTGCACTTCTTCGACACCTCACGGAACGGCACGCGGCGCTGGTGCTCCATGACTGCCTGCGGAAACCGCGCCAAGGCGTCCCGTCACTACGCCCGCTCACGGGATCATTAGCCCGTAGACAAGTCGACATTCAAGGCCTGCCACGGCCCTTGGGATCGTCCGGTTTCCTCCCGGTACGTTCCGCCTGACGCATCGGGCGCCGTGGCGGGTCTCCGCCATGACGGGCACGCGTCAATAACAACACTCCCCAAACAGCACTCCCTTGCGCAAAGCTGACCGGTCATCCGGCACCGAAATCCGGACCGTTTCTTTCACTTATGCAGGGATGCTGATGACCCTCGAATCCCCTAGCTCCATATCCGGCCCGAGACGCGCCGCGCGCATCGCGGCCGCCGCGGGCCTGGTGGCCGCGCTCGCGGCGACGGGACCCGTCCCGGCGTTCGCGGCGGTCACCGCCGACGACCCGGCGTCCTCCGCTCCGGCCAAGTCCGCCGACGAGAAGCTCGGCTCCGCCGACGCCGAGCTGATCGCCGACGCCGTGGCCAAGGGCGAGAAGACCGTCACCGTCATGGTCGCCACCGCCCCGGGCGCCACCGAGCAGGTCGCCGGCCAGCTCGACGCGGTGCAGGGCGCCTCCGTCGGCCGTGCCGACGACAAGCTGGGCTACGTGCGCGCCACGCTGCCCGCCGGCAAGGCGAAGGCGGCCGTCGACGCCGCCGCCAAGCTCTCCTCGGTCCACGGGATCGACGTCAAGCACGAGATCAAGCTCGACGACCCCACCCCTGCCGGGGACCGCAAGTCGGGGGCCGCTGGTGCGACCAGCGGCAGCTACCCGGCGCCCGGCAAGGAGACCCCGGCGAAGAACCCGTACAACCCGTCCTTCGAGACGGGCGCGGTGGACTTCGTGAAGGCCCACCCGCAGGCCGACGGCCGCGGCGTGACCATCGGCGTCCTGGACTCCGGCGTCGACCTGGGCCACCCGGCCCTGCAGAAGACCACCACCGGCGAGCGCAAGATCGTCGACTGGGTCACCGCGACCGACCCGCTCACGGACGCCGACGGCACGTGGCGCGCCCAGATCACCCCGGTCACCGGTGCCGCGTTCACCATCGGCGGCGCGACCTGGAAGGCCCCCGAGGGCAGCTTCCAGTGGAGCCGCTTCACCGAGTCGATCACGGCCACCGGTGACATGGCGGGCGACGTCAACCGCGACGGCGACACCACCGACCGGTTCGGCATGCTGTACGACCCGGCCGCCGGGACCGTCCGCGTCGACACCGACCAGGACTTCGACTTCACGAACAACGAGCCGATGAAGCCGTACAAGGACGGCTTCCAGATCGGCTACTTCGGTACGGACAACCCGGCCACCGAGGTCGCCGAGCGCATCCCGTTCGTGATCGAGATCCGCAAGGACGTCCCGATGGACCCGCTGGGCGGGGACTGGGTCGGCAAGAAGGCCGACTTCGTCAACATCGGCATCATCGAGTCCGAGCACGGCACCCACGTCGCGGGCATCACCGCTGCGAACAGCCTGTTCGGCGGCAAGATGAACGGTGCCGCCCCCGGCGCCAAGATCGTCTCCTCGCGCGCCTGCTCCTGGAGCGGCGGCTGCACCAACGTCGCGCTGACCGAGGGCATGATCGACCTCGTCGTCAACCGCGGCGTGGACATCGTCAACATGTCCATCGGCGGCCTGCCGGCGCTGAACGACGGCAACAACGCGCGTGCCGAGCTCTACGGCCGCCTGATCGACACCTACGGCGTCCAGCTGGTGATCTCCGCGGGCAACTCCGGCCCCGGCATCAACACCATCGGCGACCCGGGCCTGGCCGACAAGGTCATCTCGGTCGGCGCCGCGGTCTCCAAGGAGACCTGGGCCGCCAACTACGGCTCCGTGGTGGAGAAGAAGTACGCGATGTTCCCGTTCTCCTCGCGCGGTCCGCGTGAGGACGGCGGCTTCACGCCGACCATCACCGCCCCCGGTGCCTCGATCAACACCATCCAGACCTGGCTGCCGGGTGCCCCGGTCGCCGAGGCGGGCTACGCCCTCCCGGCCGGCTACGGCATGCTCCAGGGCACCTCGATGTCCTCCCCGCAGGCCGCGGGCGCCTCGGCGCTGCTGATCTCGGCCGCCAAGCAGGAGGGCGTCGCGCTCACCCCGGCCACCCTGCGCACCGCGCTCACCAGCACGGCGAAGAAGATCGCCGGCTACCAGGCGCACGAGCAGGGCGCGGGCCTGATCGACATCGTCGGCGCGTGGGACTCGATCCAGCGCGGCGCGAAGGCCCACGACTACACCGTCAAGGCGCCGGTCGACACCGCGATCGACCAGCTGCTGAAGACCCCGGGCTTCGGCACCGGCGTGTACGACCGCGAGGGCGGCCTCAAGGCCGGCAAGAAGAAGACGTACGACGTCACGATCACCCGTACCACGGGCCCGAAGTGGGGCGTGCGCCACAACCTGAGCTGGAAGTACAACGACGGCACCTTCAAGGCGCTGACGGACTACGACTACATCACGCTGCCGCTGAACAAGCCGGTCACCGTGAAGGTCCAGGCCGCCCCCAAGACCGCCGGCGTGCACAGCGCGATCCTGGAGCTGGACGACGAGTCCACCGAGGGCATCGACAAGCAGGTCCTGTCGACCGTCGTGGTCGCGTCCGACCTGGTGAAGCCGGGCTTCGCCCTCTCCGCCGCCTCCTCGGTGCAGCGCAACAGCCACAAGTCGTACTTCGTGACGGTCCCGCAGGGCGCCAAGACCCTTGAGGTCGCCCTGAGCGGCCTGGCCGAGGGCAGCCAGACGCGCTTCATCGCGCTGCACCCGTACGGTGTCGCACTCGACCCGAGCGCGACGACCATGTGCTACCCGAACTACAACAACCCGGCCAACACCTGCCGCCCCGACCTGCGTTCGTACCCGAACCCGCAGCCGGGCGTCTGGGAGATCGAGGTCGAGTCGCGCCGCACGTCGCCGCTGCTCGACAACCCGTACAAGCTGGACGTCAGCGTCCTGGGCGCGGACTTCGACCCCGCGGTCAAGGAGCTGCCCGAGGTCAAGGTCGGCACCCCGGCGCCGGTCCAGTGGACCGTGAAGAACTCCTTCGCGGGCATCACCGGCGGCAAGCTCAAGGGCGGCGCCCTCGGGTCCGCGAACGTGCAGCGTCCGACCATCGCCGAGGGTGAGACCCAGACCACCCAGGTCACCATCGGCGCGGGCGTCTCCCGCCTGGACGTCGCCATCGGCAACGTCTCCGACGTCTCGGCCGACCTCGACCTGGAGGTCTACCGCGACGGCGTGAAGGTCGGCTCCGCCGCCGACGGCGACTCCGAGGAGGCCGTGAGCCTGGTCAACCCGGCCGCGGGCACCTACACGATCAAGGTCATCGGCTACGCGGTCGGCGCCGCCGGCACCGCGTACGACTACCGCGACGTGTACTACTCGGACGCCCTCGGCTCCGTGCTGGTGGACGCCTCGCAGACGGTGGACGTGGCCAACGGCGGTTCCGCCCAGGTCTCCGCCCAGGTCCAGGTCAACGGCGCGGCCCCCGAGGGCCGCAGCCTCTTCGGCCAGGTCCAGCTGCTGAACGCGCGCGGCACCGCCGCGGGCATCGGCAACGTCAAGATCGACAAGGTCCTGCCGTAACGCTCACCGCGCTCCGCTGACACCGGCGGAACGATGCACGACGAAGGGGCGGTGCTCTGCGGGGCACCGCCCCTTCCCGTTTCCGCCCGTCCGCGTTCCCCCCTCGGGCCCGGGGTCCTACCTGCCCAGGGAGCGGAGGTCCTGGGCGTAGGTGCCGACCGCGTGGGCGATGACGTCCACGTTGGTGTCGAAGGCCTTGAGGTCCAGGTTCTCCAGGGTGTCGCCGGCCCCGTGGTAGTTCGGGTCGTACGGCTGCCCGGCGGTGCCGCCGTAGCGGGCGGCCTGGGCGTCGGTCTTGATGCCCTCGGCGCCGGTGAAGGTGCCGCCGGCCGGGATGCCGGTGGCGATGAACGGGCCGTAGTCGGAGCGGCCGTCGAAGTCGCTGCCCTCGTGGGCCTTGCCGCGCTTGTCGAGGAAGCCGTTGATCAGGGCCTCGACCTGTGCCGAGCCGGCCGGGCCGGCGCCCGCGCCGGTGCGGTCCGAGTCGTCGCCGTCGTAGACGAACTGCGCCGGGTTCGGCGAGGCGATCATGTCGAAGTTCAGGTACAGCGCGATGTCCTTGCGCTGCTTCTCCGTGAGGCTCGCGACGTAGTGCTCGGATCCCAGCAGGCCCAGCTCCTCGGCCGACCACCAGGCGAAGCGGACCTTGTTGACGGGCTGCCCGTGGCCCTTGCGGGTCTGCTCGGCCAGCTTGAGGGCGACCTCCAGCAGGCCGGCGGAGCCGGAGCCGTTGTCGTTGATGCCGGGGCCCTCGGGTACGGAGTCCAGGTGGCTGCCGACCGTGACGACCCGGTCGGCGCGGCCGCCGCGGGTCTCGGCGATGACGTTGCGGGTCGTCTTGCGCACGTGCTCCTGGTCCAGCTCCAGGCGGACCTTCACCTCTCCCCCGGCGGCCGCGGAGGTCAGGGCCTCGCCGTCGGCCAGGGTGATGCCGGCGCTCGGGATCAGGCCCTCGGCGGGGGTGCTGAAGGAGCCGCGCACGGGGGTGGTGCCGCTGTGGTTGTAGACGATCAGGCCGACGGCGCCGGCCGCTGCGGCGGCCCGCTGCTTCTCGACGAAGGTGCAGGCACCCCGCTTGACCAGGGCTATCCTCCCGGCGAAGGCGCCCGCCGGGAAGTCGGCGGCGTCGCAGCCGGGGGTCTCGTCGACCCGGGCGAGCGCGAGGGGGGCGGTCAGGCCGCCGGCCGGGGTGGACTTCGTGAAGGTGAAGGCCGCGGTGGCCAGTTCACGGAGCTCGGGCGTGAGGACCGTGGCCTTCTCGGTCTTCGTCTTCGCCTCGAAGATGTCGAAGTCCTGGTACGAGACCCGGTAACCGGCCTTCTCCAGCGTCCGGTGGACGTACGCGGCGGAGGCGGCGTGGCCGGGCGTGCCCGCGGCGCGGTTGCCGCCGTGGGCGTCGGCGATCCGCTGGAACTCCGCCAGGTGGCGGTGGGCGCCCTTGCCGGAGACCTCCCTGACGAGGGTGCGGGCCAGCTTCGTGGTGTCCCGGGGGTGGGCGGTGGCCGGGGCGGCGGCGACCAGGACGAGCGGGGCGGCGACGGCCGCGGCGGTGACGAGGGCCGCGGCGGCGCGGGACCGCTGACGGTGGGCAGGCACGACGGATCCTTCCAGGTGGAGTTCGGAAATCGGTGCGTCGCGTCCGGAAAACGATCACGACTGGTCGGACCGTAATCACTCCCGCTGCCCCGAAAAGCCCGTAGAGGGCCCCGGAAACACACCTGCCACACATTTGTCATGAGCTGTCATGTTCGGCGGCGAGAAGCCCCGGATCCGCCGGGCGGCGCGCGGCGCGCGCCGCCGGAACCGCGAGACGTCCGCCACACGTCCCGTATCGCGGACAAAGGATTGGACAAGCCTGCCCGGGTCGCACGCATGATGGAGCTGGTCAGCCAGCGCCACAGCACCAGAAGGAGTCACCGTGAGGGTCGGAATCGTCGGAGCCACCGGTCAGGTCGGCGGAGTCATGCGCCGGATTCTCGCCGAGCGCAAGTTCCCGGTGGACCAGCTCCGCCTGTTCGCCTCCGCGCGTTCCGCGGGCTCCACCCTGGAGTGGGAGGGCCAGGAGATCACGATCGAGGACGCCTCGACCGCCGACTACTCCGGCCTGGACATCGTGCTCTTCTCCGCCGGCGGCGCCACCTCCAAGGCCCTCGCCGAGAAGGTCGCCTCCCAGGGCGCCGTCGTGATCGACAACTCCTCCGCCTGGCGCCGCGACCCCGAGGTCCCGCTGGTCGTCTCCGAGGTGAACCCGCACGCGATCAAGAACCGCCCCAAGGGCATCATCGCCAACCCGAACTGCACCACCATGGCCGCGATGCCGGTGCTGCGCCCGCTCCACGACGAGGCCGGGCTGACCGCGCTGGTCGCCACCACCTACCAGGCCGTCTCCGGCTCCGGCCTGGCCGGCGTCGCCGAGCTGGACGGCCAGGTCAAGGCCGTCTCCGAACACGCCACCGAGCTGACCCACGACGGCGGGGCCGTCGACTTCCCGGAGCCCGGCGTCTACAAGCGTCCGATCGCCTTCAACGTGCTCCCGCTGGCCGGCTCGATCGTCGACGACGGTTCCTTCGAGACCGACGAGGAGCAGAAGCTCCGCAACGAGTCGCGCAAGATCCTGGAGATCCCCGAGCTCAAGGTCTCCGGCACCTGCGTACGCGTCCCGGTCTTCTCCGGCCACTCGCTGCAGGTCAACCTCCGCTTCGACCGCCCGATCAGCGTCGAGCGCGCCTACGAGCTGCTCAAGGACGCCCCGGGCGTCGAGCTCTCGGAGATCCCGACCCCGCTCCAGGCCGCCGGCAAGGACGTCTCGTACGTGGGCCGCATCCGCGTGGACGAGACCGCCGAGCACGGCCTGGCGCTCTTCCTGTCGAACGACAACCTCCGCAAGGGCGCCGCGCTGAACGCGGTGCAGATCGCGGAGCTGGTCGCCGAGGAGCTGCGCGGCTGACCCCGCTGCCGACGACCGGGGAGGGGCGGCACCGTCACGGTGCCGCCCCTCCCTCGCGTTCAGGGCCTGCGCACCTCGAAGAGGAAGCAGCCGTACTCGACGGCGCGCACGTGCGCCAGCGCGACCTCCGGGTCGGCGAAGGCCCCGGCCAGGGCCCGGTCCAGGTCGGCGTCCGGGTCCTCGCCCAGCTCCACCAGCCGGCCGCCGACGATGCGCCCCGCCGCGTCGTAGCGGCGCACGGTGCGCAGCACCCCGGTCCGCGCGAAGGGCCGTCCCGCCTCCGGACCGGGTCCCCCGCAGTCCTCGGCGTGGATGAAGACGGGCCCCTGCTCGTCGTACGCGCCGGGCTCCGCCCCGGTCCCCGCCGCCCAGCGTCGCAGCGGCGCGTACGACACCAGGGCGATCCGCTCGCCGGGCTCGGTGCGCCGCAGGCAGCAGCGGAGCGGCTGCCCGCCGTCCGGGTCGCCGTACGGAACGCAGGCCCGGCCCGCGTCGTCGCGGTCCCGCAGTTCGCGCAGGGCCGCAGGGGGGATGGGAAGTGCCGTGTAGTGGTCCATGCGCCCCACCCTGCCCGCCGGGCCTGGTGCCGTCCGGCGGGAATCCGACGTCGCGTTCGCGAAAGGGCGGGCACGGACGGGCGGGCACGGACGGCCGCGCGGATCGGGGTCCGTCCGCCCGGGCCGATTACCGCAGGCGGGCGGGTGTGACGGCATGGAAGGATGGCCCGGAACGTCACCATCGAAGGAGATGAACGCGTGCCTGGCACGAACCTGACCCGTGAAGAGGCGCAGCAGCGCGCTGAGCTGCTCACCGTCGAGTCGTACGAGATCGGTCTCGACCTGAGCGGCGCCCAGGAGGGCGGGACCTACCGGTCCGAGACCACCGTGCGCTTCTCGTCCGCCGAGGCGGGTGCGACGACCTTCATCGACCTGGTCGCGCCGGCCGTGCACGAGGTCGTCCTGAACGGGAAGTCGCTGGACGTCGCCGCGGTCTTCCGGGACTCCCGCATCTCGCTGCCGCACCTGGCGGAGGGCCCGAACGAGCTGAAGGTCGTCGCCGACTGCGCGTACACGAACACCGGTGAGGGCCTGCACCGCTTCGTCGACCCGGTCGACGACCAGGCCTACCTCTACACGCAGTTCGAGGTGCCGGACGCCCGCCGCGTGTTCGCGTCCTTCGAGCAGCCCGACCTGAAGGCGACCTTCCAGTTCACCGTGAAGGCCCCCGAGGGCTGGACGGTCATCTCCAACTCGCCGACCCCCGAGCCGGCGGACAACGTGTGGGTCTTCGAGCCGACCCCGCGGATCTCGACGTACATCACCGCGCTGATCGTCGGCCCGTACCACTCGGTGCACAGCTCCTACGAGAAGGACGGGCAGAGCGTGCCGCTGGGTATCTACTGCCGTCCGTCGCTGGCCGAGTTCCTGGACTCCGACGCGATCTTCGAGGTGACGCGGCAGGGCTTCGACTGGTTCCAGGAGAAGTTCGCGTACGACTACCCGTTCGCCAAGTACGACCAGCTCTTCGTGCCGGAGTTCAACGCGGGCGCGATGGAGAACGCGGGCGCGGTGACCATCCGCGACCAGTACGTCTTCCGCTCCAAGGTGACGGACGCGGCCTACGAGGTGCGGGCCGAGACGATCCTGCACGAGCTGGCGCACATGTGGTTCGGCGACCTGGTCACCATGGAGTGGTGGAACGACCTGTGGCTGAACGAGTCGTTCGCGACGTACACCTCGATCGCCTGCCAGGCCTACGCGCCGGACTCGAAGTGGCCCCACGCGTGGACCACCTTCGCGAACTCCATGAAGACCTGGGCGTACCGGCAGGACCAGCTCCCGTCGACGCACCCGATCATGGCCGACATCCGTGACCTGGACGACGTGCTGGTCAACTTCGACGGCATCACGTACGCCAAGGGCGCCTCGGTGCTCAAGCAGCTCGTGGCGTACGTCGGCCAGGACGAGTTCTTCAAGGGCGTCCAGGCCTACTTCAAGGCCCACGCCTTCGGCAACACCCGCCTGTCCGACCTGCTGGGCGCGCTGGAGGAGACCTCCGGCCGCGACCTGAAGACCTGGTCGAAGGCGTGGCTGGAGACCGCGGGCATCAACGTCCTGCGCCCGGAGATCGAGACCGACGAGCACGGCGTGATCACGTCGTTCGCGGTGCGCCAGGAGGCCCCTGCGCTGCCGGCCGGCGCACAGGGCGAGCCGGTGCTGCGGCCGCACCGCATCGCGATCGGCTGCTACGACCTGGACGACGCGAGCGGCAAGCTGCTGCGTGACCGCCGGATCGAGCTGGACATCGCCGCCGCCGAGCTGACGGAGGTCCCGGAGCTGGTGGGGCACCGCCGCCCGGACGTCGTGCTGCTCAACGACGACGACCTGTCGTACGCGAAGGTCCGCCTGGACGAGGTCTCGCTGGCCAACGTCACCGCGCACCTGGGCGACTTCGAGGCCTCGCTGCCGCGGGCGCTGTGCTGGGCCTCGGCCTGGGACATGACCCGCGACGGCGAGCTGGCCACCCGCGACTACCTGGCGCTGGTCCTGTCGGGCATCGCCAAGGAGTCGGACATCGGCGTGGTGCAGTCGCTGCACCGCCAGGTGAAGCTGGCGATCGACCTGTACGCGGACCCGGCCTGGCGCGAGACGGGCCTGGCGGCCTGGACCGAGGCCACGCTGGAGCACCTGCGCGCGGCCGAGCCGGGGAGCGACCACCAGCTGGCGTGGGCGCGGGCGTTCGCGGCCACGGCCCGTACGGACGAGCAGCTCGACCTGCTGGCGGCGCTGCTGGACGGCACCGAGTCCGTCGAGGGCCTGGCGGTCGACACCGAGCTGCGCTGGACCTTCCTGGAGCGGCTGGCGGCCACCGGCCGGGCCGACGAGAAGGCCATCGCGGCCGAGCTGGAGCGGGACCGGACCGCGGCGGGCGAGCGGCACGCGGCCACGGCCCGCGCGGCGCGGCCGACCGCCGAGGCCAAGGCGGAGGCGTGGGCCTCCGTGGTGGAGACCGGCGACCTGCCGAACGCGGTGCAGGAGGCGGTGATCGGCGGCTTCGTGCAGTCCGACCAGCGTGAGCTCATCGCCCCCTACACGGAGAAGTTCTTCGCGGCGGTCAAGGGCGTGTGGGACAGCCGCAGCCACGAGATCGCGCAGCAGATCGCGGTCGGGCTGTACCCGTCGCTGCAGGTGTCGCAGGCGACGCTGGACGCGACGGACGCGTGGCTGGCTTCTGCGGAGCCGAACGCTGCGCTGCGGCGGCTGGTGTCCGAGTCCCGCTCGGGCGTCGAGCGGGCGCTGAAGGCGCAGGCGGCGGACGCCGCCGCCGCTTCCTGACGCCGCTCCCTGGTGACACCTCCCGGTGCCCCGGGCCCGCTTCCGCAGCGAGCCCGGGGCACCGGCCGTCTCCCCCCGACCCCGTGCCGCTCCCGTGCCGGGTGCCGTTGCTTGCCGCTCCCGTGCCGGGTGCGGGTCCCGTGCCGGGTGCCGTTGCCGGTGCCGGTCCCGTGCCGGGTGCCGTTGCCGGTGCCGGTCCCGTGCCGGGTGCCGTTGCTTGCCAGGGCGCGGTGCGGGTACCGGGTGCGGGTCTTTGCCCTGCGGGGCTGTCCCTCCCCCAGCTACCGCTGGGAGGTGCCCCCAGGGCTTCGCCCGGACCCCTTCGGGGGCTCCGCCCCCGTACCCTCCCCCAGCTACCGCTGGGGGGACCCCCAGCTCCTCAAACGCCGGAGGGGCTGGATCTGCCCTCGGGGCTAATGCCAGCCTCGCCGGCGTTTGAGGCGCGGGGGTCTGGGGGCAGCGCCCCCAGTTTCGGGATGGGGGTCCCCCCGGACGAAGTCTGGGGGAGGGCGGGGTGGGGAACCGGCTCCGCGCAGCGGCAACGACCCGCACCACGCACGACCCCGCACCCAGCACAGGACCCGCACCCCCGGCAAGCAACCGCACCCGGCACAGGACCCGCACCCCCGGCAAGCAACGGCACGGGACCCGTACCCGGGATCAGCCGTCCAGGCGGACCGGCATCAGGAGTGAGTAGCGGTGCTCGGTGTCGGGGTGCCGGAGGGCCACCGGGGCCGTGGGGGCACCGAGTTCGAGGATCAGCCCGTCACCGCCGCCGGCGGCCAGCGCGTCCAGCAGGAAGCCCCGGTCGACCCCCACCCGCTCCGGTTCGTCGTCCCCGTCCGCGCAGATGGCGACCGCCCCGTCCGACACCGTGAGCACGCTGACGTCCCGCCCCGTGTCGCCGTCCCCGGCCCGGACCGGCCCGGCGGACAGCGCCGCGCGGAAGGCCGGTACGTCGACGAGCGCGCGGCGTCCCTCGGGCAGGCCGGCCAGCCGGCGGTAGTCGGGGAAGTCGCGGGCCAGGGCACGGCCGGAGGTCTGCCGGTCGCCCGTCTCCAGCGTCACCCGGTCGCCGGCCACGGTGAGCCGGGCCTCGGCGGGGTCGTCGCCCAGCAGGGAGCGCATGGCGTCCACGAGCGGGGCCGGTACGACGGTCTGCGTGCGGGGCCCGTCGTGGCCGGTGGCCCCGGTGCGGGCGACGGCCAGCCGGTACCGGTCGGTGGCCACCACGTGCAGGTGCTCGCCCTCGGCGTCGAACAGGACGCCGCCCAGCGCCGGCAGGTCCGGGTCGGTGCTTACCGCGAAGCGGACGGCGTCCAGCGCGGCGGCCAGCCCGGCCGCGGGGACGGCCAGGCGGAGGGTGGCGGGGTGTGCGGTCATGGGGTTCTCCCTGTGCTCCAGCAGTGCTCGGACCGCGGAGAACTCGGCGCGCGCGTCGGCCAGGCCCCGTTCGAGGCGCCGCAGATGGGCCTCCAGCAGCTCCCGTACGACGCCGGAGTCCGTGCCGGACCAGCCGGCCAGGACGAGCCGGACGTCCGCCAGGGGCATGCCGGCCCGGCGCAGCCGGGCCAGCAGCCGGGCCTCGTCGAGCTGTTCGGGCCCGTACCAGCGGTAGCCGCTCACGGGGTCGACCCAGGCGGGGACCAGCACGCCGGCCCGGTCGTAGAACCGCAGGGCGCTCACGCCCAGTCCGCCGTCGCGGGCCATCTCGCCGATCGTGCGCATCTCGCTCTCCACACCCGGGACCCTGGGGCCTGCACCAGGTCGAGGGTCAAGCAGCGGGGTGTCCGTCCGGTGCGGCCGCCTCGCGGAGGGCCGTCAGGACGCGGGACAGGGCGGGGGCGGAGTCGGCGCCCCGGCGGGTGGCGGCGATGACGTGCCGCCGCGGCCGGTCGTGCGGGAGGGGCCGGACGGCGACGGCCGCGGCGCGGGCGGCGGCCATGCGCGGGATCAGCGCGACGCCCATGCCCGCCTCGACCATGGCCAGGATGGCGGTCCAGCCGGCCGCCGAGTGGGCCTGTTCCGGAACGAAGCCGGCCGCTTCGCAGGCGGCGCGGGTGATCTCGGACCAGGGGCCGCTGCCGCCGAAGATCCAGGGGTACCCCGCCAGGTCGGCCAGCCGCAGCTCCCCGGCCGCCGCCCCGGCGAGCGGGTGGTCCGGCGGCAGCGCCACGTCCAGGGGGTCGGCGAGCAGCGGTACGCGGGTGAAGCGCGGGTCGGCTGCGGTGGGGGCGTGGGCCGCGAGCGAGAGGGCGAGGTCGACCTCGCCGGAGGAGAGCAGCTCGTACGACTCGGCCGCCTCGGACTCCCGTACCCGCACCTCCAGGGCGGGGTGCGAGCGGCGCAGTGCCACCACCGCGGGGACCACGAGGGCCGGTACGGCGGTGGAGAAGGCGGCGACGCGGACCTCGCCCGCCTCCCCGTGCGCGTACCCGGCGAGCTCGGCGTCCGCCCGCTCCAGCTGCGCGAACACCGCCTCGGTGTGCCGGAGTACGAGGTGCGCGGCATCCGTGAGCCGCACCCGGCGTCCCTGCGCCTCCAGCAGCGTCACCCCGAGCTGCTTCGCGAGCCCGGACAGGGCCTGCGAAACGGCCGAGGGCGTCATCGCCAGCGCCTCGGCCGTCGCGGTCACCGTCCCCCGCTCGCTGAGCGTGCGCAGGATCCGGAGCTTCCTGAGGTCCCACTCGGTCATGAGCGCAACCTACCTGCGCGCCCCCAGCGTCACGCCGCCCAGGATCAGCGCCATGCACAGCAGTTGGAGGGGTCCGGTGGCCTCGCCGAGGAGGGCGAAGGACAGGACTGCGACGCAGACCGGCTGGAGGTAGTACACGACCCCGGCGCGGGCGGCTCCGATCAGCGCGATCGCCTTGTTCCAGGCGAAGAAGGCGAGGGCGGAGGAGAACACGCCGACGTACAGCAGCGGTCCGACGGTGCCGGGGGTGGCGTCGAAGGGGCCCTGGACGACGACCGAGACGGCGTACGCGGGGGCCAGCAGCAGGGCGCCGAGCGCGAAGGTGCTGAACAGGAAGGCGGGGCCGCCGATCCCGGAGGGCTTGCGGCGGACCAGGGCGCTGTAGGAGGCGAAGGACAGGGCGGCGCCGAACATCCAGAGGTCGCCGGCGGCGAGGTCGATGCCGGACGAGCCCTTGCCGACCAGGAGCAGGACGCCGAGCGCGGCGATGAGCAGTCCCGCGGTGCGGCGGGCACCGAGGCGCTCGCCGCCGAGCCGGCTGAAGAGGGCCATGACCACCGGGGAGGCGGCCATGATCATGCCCATGGTGGAGGCGGCGGTGGTCACGCCGGCCTGGTTGACCAGGGTGTTGTAGACGGTGACGCCGAGCAGGGCGGCGAGGGTGACGAAGCCGAGGTGTGCGCGGATCAGAGCCCGCTGGCGCCAGGCCGCCCGCGCCGTGAAGGGCGCCACGGCGGCGATGGCGACGAGCCACCGCCAGAAGGCGGCCTGTACGGGCGGGACGCTGTCGGCCAGTCCGCGGGAGGCGACGAAGCTGCCGGACCAGACGACCGTCGCCACCAGGGCCAGGAGGAGTCCGAGGCCGGCCGCGCCCTTCTTCGGGCGGCCCTCCCTCGCTCCGGCTGCCTGCTGCGGTGCGGTGCGGGCGCGGTCCATGACGGCCACGGGTCGCCTTCCTTTCTCCCTTGGGTGTCGCGTCGGTTCGTGGAGCTACCGTCGCACTCCGCCATTGCTCAGGTCCATCGAAAACTTTCGATCGTTCCGTTCAGTCGAACTGAACGGTTCGTGGCGGGCGACCACCGGGGAGGCGACCACCCCGGCCCGCCGCCTCGCCGGCAACTGGCCCACCACGGTGGCCCCGAAGGCGACCGCCATGCCGAGCAGCTGCACGGGCGAGAGGGCCTGGCCGAGGGCGGCCCAGCCGATCACGGCGGCGGTCAGCGGGGAGAGCGGGCCGAGCAGGGTGACGGAGGTGGCGGTGAGCCGCCCGATGCCGCGGAACCAGAGCCAGTACCCGACGGCGGTGTTGACCAGGGCGAGGTAGCCGTAGCCGGCCAGGGCGCGGCCGTCGAGCGCGGGCGGCGCCCCCTCCAGCAGGGCGGCCAAGGGCAGGATCAGCAGCCCGCCGGCGGTGAGCTGCCAGCCGGTCATCGCGAGGGGGCCGACGCCCTCGGGGCGGCCCCACCGCTTGGTCATCACGGTGCCCGCGGCCATGGAGGCGGAGGAGGCGACGCCGGCCAGCACGCCGGCCAGGTCGAGCGCGGCTCCGGCCCTGAGGACGACCATGCTCACGCCCAGCGCGGCGGCGACGGCGGCGAGCATGGTCCTGGTGGTCGCCCGCTCGCCCAGCAGCAGCGCCGCGAGACCGGCGACGAACAGCGGGCCGATGGAGCCGATGACGGCTGCGATACCGCCGGGCAGTCGGTAGGCGGCCAGGAAGAGGAGCGGGAAGAAGGCGCCGATGTTGAGGGCACCCAGGACAGCGGACCGCCACCACCAGGAGCCCCTGGGCAGGGTGCGGGAGAAGGCCAGCAGGGCGAGGCCGGCGGGCAGGGCGCGCATGGTGGCCGTGAAGAGCGGCCGGTCCGGCGGCAGGAACTCGGTGGTGACGGCGTAGGTGCTGCCCCAGGCGACCGGGGCGAGAGCGGTCAGCGCGACGACGGCGGCGCGGTTCATGGCGGGACCTCGGCTTCCCCTGTGGAGGTGATCGAGCAGGTCGCTGGAAATACCTTAGCATTCAGTTACTTAGTAGCAAGCTAAATGCGGAGACGGATCCGCCCCGTCCCTCGGACGGGCGGCCGGGGATACTGCGACGCATGGACGAAAGCCCGCATCCGGACCGGCCGGAACCACAGGACGCCGTCGACGCCATCGCCGCCCAGTGGCACACGGTCCGCCCCGAGCTCGACGTCTCGCCCATGGGGGTGTTCGGCCGGATCCACCGGATCAGCCGCGCCGTCACGGACGCGGCGGAGAAGACGTACGCCCGCCACGGGATCTCAGGCGGGGAGTTCGACGTGCTGGCGACGCTACGGCGCTCCGGCGAGCCCTACACCCTCTCGCCGCGGCAGCTCTCGGCCACCCTGATGCTCACCACCGGCGGGATGACCGGCCGCCTGGACAAGCTGGAACGGGCCGGACTGCTCTCGCGCAGCCCCGACCCCACCGACCGCCGCGCGCTCCAGGTCACGCTGACGGAGCGGGGCTTCGAGCTCGTCGAGGCCGCCGTGGTGGCCGGCCTGGAGACGCAGCACGCCTGCCTGGCCGGGCTCGACCGCGCGGAGACCGAGGTCCTCACCGGCCTGCTGCGCAGACTGCTCGCCGGACTGCCCCGGTAGCCCGCGCGGGCGCCGAAGGCCTTCAGGGCCCTCGGCGGCCGCGGAGGGCGCCCGAAGGGGCCCGGAAACGGGAACGGGACGCGCCGGCCCGTACCTGCACACGGACGTGCGGGTACGGACCGGGGCGCCCCGGCTCGAAAAGCAGGGGGTGGCTCAGCCCTGCTCGGCCTGCTTGCGGGACTTGTCACCGACCATCACGAGGCCCGCGATGACCAGGAACAGCACGATGGGAGTGAACACGAACAGACCGAGGGTCTCACCCACGCTCAGGCCCGTGCCGGGGTCGTCACCGTCGTCGCGGGTCAGCGCGAGCGCGGGAGACGTCATGAGCAGCATCATCAGCGTCGAGCCGGCCGCGACGGCACCGGCGCGCAGAGCGTTCTTCTTGTCCACGGTGCAAAAGTAGCGAACACCCGATCGGCCCGCGCGCCCGGGGGTGCCGTACGAGGTCACGCCCCCTCCCGCAGGGCTCTCATCAGGGCGTTCAGCCGCGGCGAGGCCACCACTTCCTCCAGCGCGAGCGGCCGGCCGGACGCGTCGGCGACCGGCAGCCGCCAGTTCGGGTACTCGTCCCAGGTCCCCGGCAGGTTCTGGGGACGCCGGTCCCCCAACCCGTCCGGCAGCCAGACGCCGACCAGCCGGGCCGGAGTGCGCAGCAGGAAGCCGTACACCGCCCGGACGGCGGCCTCCTCGTCGTCCGCCCCGAGCCCGAGGCGGTCCAGGACGGCCAGCCACTCGGCCGTCTCCGCCCGGTCGGCCGCCCGTTCCTCGGCCAGCGGGCGCGTCAGCAGGCCCAGCCGGTGGCGGAGTTCCACGTGCTCCCCCGTCAGCCGGGCCGCCGTGGGCGGCAGGTCGTGGGTGGTGGCCGTGGCCAGGCAGTCCGCCCGCCAGCGCTCGGGCGCCAGCGGCAGGCCGTCACCGGACCAGTCCCGCTCGAACCACAGCACGGACGTGCCCAGCACGCCCCGGCGCGCCAGCGCCTCCCGCACCGACGGCTCCACGGTCCCCAGGTCCTCGCCGATCACCACCGCGCCCGCCCGGTGCGCCTCCAGCACCAGGACGGCGAGCATCGCCTCGGCGTCGTAGGACACGTACGTGCCTTCGGTGGGCGGCCGCCCGCCCGGCACCCACCAGAGCCGGAACAGGCCCATCACGTGGTCGATGCGCAGCGCCCCCGCGTGCCGCAACAGCCCCCGCAGCAGCCCGCGGTACGGCGCGTACCCCGAGGCGGCCAGCGCGTCCGGACGCCAGGGGGGCAGGCCCCAGTCCTGGCCCCGCGCGTTGAAGGCGTCCGGCGGTGCGCCCACGGACATTCCGGCGGCGAAGGCCCCGGGCCGCGCCCACACGTCGGAGCCCTCGGGGTGGACGCCCACCGCGAGGTCGTGCACCAGCCCCAGCGGCATCCCCGCCTCCCGGGCGGCCCGCTGGGCGGCGGCGAGCTGGCCGTCCGTCAGCCAGGCGAGCCAGCGGTGGAAGGCCACCTCGGCCTCCGGGGCGGTGTCCGGCCAGGCGGCCGGGTCGGGCCCGTGGGCGGCGGCCAGGGCGTTCCAGCGCGCATGGTCCTCCAGGGCCCGGCCCTGGGCGGCGAGGAACTCCCGGTGCTCGGCCTCGCGGACGGGGGCGCGCGGGACGGCGTACAGCACCCGCAGGGCCTCGGCCTTGACCGCCCAGACGGCGTCACGGTCGATCAGGCCGCCCTTGTCGAGCACCTCCTGGCGCAGAACGGCGGCGCGGGCGGACAGTTCCGCCAGCACGGCGCGCCGTTCCGGGCCGGCCTGCTCGTACTCCGGGACGTCCTCCACGCGCAGGTGGACGGGGTCGGGGAAGCGGCGCGAGGAGGGGCGGTAGGGCGAGGGGTCGGTCGGGCGGCCCGGCACGGCCGAGTGCAGCGGGTTCACCTGCACGAAGCCGGCGCCGTGGGTACGGCCGGCCCAGGCGGCGAGCTCCGCGAGGTCGCCGAGGTCCCCCATGCCCCAGGAGCGGTGCGAGAGCAGGGAGTAGAGCTGCACGAGGAGCCCGTGCGCCCGCTCCGGCGGCGCGGGCGCCCGCTCCGGCGCGACGACCAGCGTGGCCCCGCCCTGCCGCCCGTCGGGCGTGACCACCCGTACCCGGTGCACGCCGAGCGGCACGGCGCCGGGCCCGCCGGACGGGCCGTCACCGGGCGGAACGGCGCCGTTGCCCGCACCAGTCTCCGTGTCCGTGTCCGTGCCCGTGTCCGTGCCCGCGCCCGTGTCCGCGCCCGTGTCCGCACCCGGACGCGTGCCCGTGTGCGCGCTCCCCCGCGCACTCGCGCCCCGGGAGGCGTGCGCACCCGGGGCGCCCGCGACCCACTCCGCGCTCCCGCCGTCCTCCAGCTCGACCCGGATCCGCGTGCCGGGCGGCAGTTCGGCGAGGGCGTGCGGCAGCCCCGGCACGGCGGGCTGCGGGGCGTCCGGCCCGCCGCCCGGCACCCCGTCCGGGAGCGGGACCGGCGGCGCCGGGGGCCCGGCCCGCCACCACACCAGCGTCGCCGGCAGCAGCCGGGCGGCGGCCTCCTCCCCGGCGGCCCGGAGGGCGGCGGAGACCGCGGCCGGGGTCGACGCGTCGACCCCCAGGGCCGCGAGCACCGCGACGACGGTGGCGTCCGCGACCGGGACGCTGACGCCCTCGGAAGGCTCGTAGGAGGTGGCTACTCCATGGACTGCGGCGAGCCGGGCAAGGCCCATCTAGACCCCTGTCGGCCCCTGGTCCGAGGCCGCACCGGGGGCGGTGGGCTCGCTCGTCAGGGGCGCTGCTTCCGCGAGCGGCGGCTCGCTGGTGAGTGGTGCGGCGTCGGCGAGCGGCGGCTCGCTCGTGAGGGGCGGCAGTGAAGCCTGCCGCGGCAGGTGCGGGAGAGGGGCGGCAGAAACCGCTCGGGCCTGTTTGGAACGGGTTCTTCCGGACATGTGCGCACTCCTTCGTGCCGAATCGGAACATCGGGGGCCTACCCCGGCCCTTCACCGCGCATTCCTGCACTCCAGGCGGCTTCCGGCGAAATGATCTCGGGTCATAACGGTCACAACGGCCAAGGGCGTTGACACTTCAGCCGCACGGGTGGTGGGCTCGGGCTCATTCGTACGAGCGGGGGGGCCGTCTCGACACGAAGGAGGCCCGGGTGCCGATCCGGGGCAGGAAGCGCACCACCGCCGTCGCGATCGCCGTCGTGGGCGGGCTGCTCGCGGCGCCCGGGGCGCTGGCGGCCCCCGCTCCGACGCCCGTGACCGGGCCGGCCGCCGGGCCGACGGACGCTCAGCCGCCCGCGCGCGGGTCCGCGTTGCCCGCGCTCTGGCCCCGCCCCCAGTCCCTGCTCGCCTCCGGTCCCGGCGTGCCACTGGGCGCCGAGGCCGTGCTCGTCACACCGGCCGGGACCGACCCGTACGCCGTCGAGGTCGTCCGTACGGCGCTGCGCGCGGCCGGGGTACGGACCCTGCACGAGGCGGCTCCGGACGCCCCGCTGCCCGCCGGCGGCACCGTCTTCCGCCTCCAGGGCCCCGACGCCGAACAGGCGCTGCGCGCGCTCGGCGCCACCGAGGCCGCCGACCTGCCGGCGGGCGGCTACCGCCTGGCCGTCGGCGCGTACGCGGGCCGGGACACCGTGGCCCTCGTCGGCACCGGCCCCGACGGGCTCTTCCACGCCGCCCAGACGCTGCGCCAGCTCGTCCCCGCGGGCGGCAGGGTGCCGGGCGTCCTGGTGCGCGACTGGCCCGCGGCCGCCGTCCGCGGCATCACCGAGGGCTTCTACGGCGAGCCGTGGACCCGCGAACAGCGCCTCGCCCAGCTCGACTTCCTGGGCCGCACCAAGCAGAACCGCTACCTCTACGCCCCCGGCGACGACCCGTACCGCGGCGCGCGCTGGCGCGAGGAGTACCCGGAGGAGCAGCGCGCCGACTTCCGCGCCCTGGCCGCCCGGGCGCGGACCAACCACGTGACCCTCGCCTGGGCGGTGGCCCCCGGCCAGAACCTGTGCCTGTCCTCGGCGGACGACCGCGCGGCCCTGCTGCACAAGCTCGACGCCATGTGGGCCCTGGGCGTACGCGCTTTCCAGCTCCAGTTCCCCGACGTCAGCTACACCGAGTGGCAGTGCCGGGCGGACCGGGAGCGGTACGGCAAGGGGCCCGAGGCGGCGGCGCGGGCGCACGCGGACCTGGCGAACACGGTCGCCTCGGAGCTGGCCCGGCGGCACCCGGGCGCCGAGGCCCTGTCGCTGCTGCCGACGGAGTTCTACCAGGACGGTGCCACCGCGTACCGGACCGCGCTGGCCCGGGCGCTGGACGAGCGGGTCGAGGTCGCGTGGACCGGCATCGGCGTGGTGCCGCGCACCATCACGGGCCGGGAGCTGGCCGGGACGCGCGCGGTCTTCGGCCATGCGCTGGTCACCATGGACAACTACCCCGTCAACGACTACGCGCCCGAGCGGCTCTTCCTCGGCCCCTCCCAGGGCCGGGAGCCCGCGGTGGCCAACGGCTCGGCGGCGGTCCTGGGCAACGCGATGCAGCAGGCCGCGCTGTCCCGCGTACCGCTGTTCACCGCGGCCGACTACGCGTGGAACCCGCGCGGCTACCAGGCCGGCGCCTCCTGGGCCGCGGCCCTGGACGAGCTGGCGGGCGGCGACGCGCGGGCGCGCGAGGCGCTCGGCGCGCTGGCCGGGAACACCGCGTCCTCCGTGCTGGGCGCGGACGAGTCCGCGTACCTGCGGCCGCTGCTCGCCGAGTTCTGGGCGGCACGCGGCGGTGCGGACCGGGCGGCCCAGGACCGGGCCGCGGACCGGCTGCGGGCGGCGTTCACCGTGATGCGGGAGGCGCCCGAGCGGCTGCGCGGTCCGGCGGACGGCACGCTCGGCACCGAGGCGGGGCCCTGGATCGAGCAGCTGGCCCGGTACGGCGCGGCCGGCGAGCTGGCCGTCGACCTGCTGCGGGCCCAGGCGCACGGCGACGGCGCGGCGGCCTGGAAGGCGCAGCTGGCCCTGGCGGAGGCACGTAGGGCCGTCGCGGCGGCGGACTCCTCCGCGGTGGTCGGCAAGGGCGTGCTGGGGCCGTTCCTGGCCAAGGCGGCCGAGGCGGCCGACGAGTGGACCGGCGCGAGCCGCCGGGCCGTGGGCACGGTGTCGCGGGACGACCGCTCGTACACCGTGCAGCTGGGCGGCGTACGGCCGGTCGAGGCGGTCACCGTGATGACCGGGCCCCGCGCGGACGCGCCGGCCGGCGACCGGGGCGCGGTCGTGGAGGCGCACGTGCCGGGCGAGGGCTGGCGGAAGGTGGGCGACGTCTCGCCGAGCGGCTGGACGCAGGCGCACGCCATGGGGCTGCGCGCCGACGCCATACGGCTGGTGTGGGCGGGCGAGGCGCCGGCGGTGCACAGGGTGGTGCCGTGGTTCGCGGACGACCCCTCGGCCCGCTTCGAGCTCGCGGGCAGCGGGCGCGCGGACGCGGAGATCGGCGGTTCGGCGCAGCGGGTGACCGCGGAGCTGGCGGCGCTGAAGCCCGGCGAGGTGCAGGGCGCGATGACCGCGCGGGCGCCGCACGGGATCCAGGTGAAGGTGCCGGCCAGGACGACGGTGCCGCGGGGCGGGAAGCTGACGGTGCCGGTGGAGGTGGTGGTTCCGGAGGGCACGCCCCCGGGCGTGTACGAGGTGCCGGTGTCCTTCGGCACCGAGTCCCGCACCCTGACGGTGCGGGCGTTCCCGCGCACGGGCGGCGCCGACCTGCTGGCCGGGCGTCCGGCCGCGTCCTCGGGGGACGAGACCCCTGACTTCCCCGCGTCGGCGGTGACGGACGCGGACCCGGCCACCCGCTGGTCCTCCCTGCCGGAGGACGGCGCGTGGTGGCAGGGCGAGCTGGCCGGGCCGGTGCGGCTGGGGCAACTGGTGCTGCACTGGCAGGACGCGTACCCCTCCTCCTACCGGGTGCAGGTCTCCGGGGACGGCGTGACGTGGCGGACCGCGGCCGTGGTCGCGTCCGCGGGTGGGCGCGAGTCGGTGCGGATGGACGAGGCGGGGGCGCGGTTCGTGCGGGTGCTGTGCGATGAGCGGGCCACGCGGTTCGGCTGCTCGCTGTGGGGCGCGGAGGCGTACGCGGTCACGCCGTAGCCCGCTCCCGGGCCCGGGTCCCGTGCCGGGCGCGGGCCCCGTGCCGGGCGCCGGTCCCGTCCCGGGTGCCGGTCCCGTCCCGGGTGCGGGCCGTCGCCGGGTGCGGGCCGTTGCCCTGCGGGGCTGATCCCTCCCCCGGCTACCGCTGGGAGGTGCCCCCAACCCGCCCTTTCTCCGTTTCCCGGGCTCCGCCCGGACCCGTTGCGGGGGCTCCGCCCCCGTACCCTCCCCCAGCTACCGCTGGGGGTGCCCCCAGGTCCTCAAACGCCGGAGGGGCTGGAATTGCCGGTGGCGCGCAACCGCCCCCGGCACGGGACCGGCACCACGCCCCCGGCAAGCGCACCCGGCACGGGACCGGCACCACCCCCGGCGCGCAACCGCCCCCGGCACGGGACCGGCACGGGGCCCGTGCCGGGCAACACCCGGTACGGGAAGGGTCAGGACGCCGCCGTGCGGGCCAGGGCGTCCTCGGCCCCGTACGGCTGGAGGTACGGCATCCATCGCGGGTCCCGGTGACCCGTGCCGATGATCCGCCAGGCCAGACCCGACGGCGGAGCCGGCTGGTGGCGCAGCCGCCAGCCCAGGTCGACCAGGTGCCGGTCGGCCTTGACGTGGTTGCAGCGGCGGCAGGCCGCCACGACGTTGTCCCACACGTGCTGGCCGCCGCGGCTGCGGGGGATCACGTGGTCGACGCTGGTGGCGACGCCGCCGCAGTACATGCAGCGGCCGCCGTCCCGGGCGAACAGGGCGCGACGGGTGAGAGGAACGGGCCCCCGGTAGGGGACCCGCACGAACCGCTTCAGGCGTACCACGCTGGGCGCGGGGACGACTCTGGTCGCGCTGTGCATGAAGGCGCCGGATTCCTCGAGGGAGATGGCCTTGTTCTCCAGGACGAGGACGAGCGCGCGGCGGAGCGGTACGACGCCGAGGGGCTCGTACGACGCGTTGAGGACCAGGACGTGCGGCACGGACTGCCTCCTTGTACGCCGGCGGCGCGTGGCTCGCGCCGGGACGATCTGCTTTCAGTCTCTCCTCACTGCTGGTCGAAGCGCCACCACGAGGCTGTAACGGGTCCGAGGTGTTTTCGACCACACCGGTGTCATCCCCCGGTGAGACTGGTCTCTCCCTCGAACAAGGCGACCGGGTAAGGCGGAGTGCGCCGTTAGTGTGGAGAGCCTGTCCCGCCACACCCCGCGGGCGGACCGCTACACCTGGAGGTTCCTGTCGTGTCCTGGCCCGTGCTGGCCCTGACGGCCCCCGATGCGCCGACCACGCTGCAAGAGGCCCACGAGACCGCGACGAACGCCGCGGGCTTCGTGGAGGAGAACTGGGCCGACTGGCTCAACACGGGACTGAAGATCCTGCTGATCCTGGTGATCGCGGGAGTGCTCCGGTCGGTGATCCGCAAGGCGATCACCAAGTTCATAAACCGGATGAACCGCAGCGCCGAGGCCGTGGAGGGCACGGCGCTCGGCGGACTGCTGGTCAACGCCGAGCGGCGGCGCCAGCGCTCCGAGGCGATCGGCTCGGTGCTGCGCTCGGTGGCGTCGTTCCTGATCCTCGGCACGGCCGGGCTGATGGTGCTCGGCGCGCTGGAGATCAACCTCGGCCCGCTGCTCGCGAGTGCCGGTGTGGCCGGTGTGGCCATCGGTTTCGGCGCGCGGAACCTGGTCACGGACTTCCTGTCCGGCGTCTTCATGATCCTGGAGGACCAGTACGGCGTCGGCGACAAGATCGACGCCGGCGTCGCCTCGGGCGAGGTGATCGAGGTCGGCCTGCGCGTGACGAAGCTGCGCGGCGACAACGGTGAGATCTGGTACGTGCGCAACGGCGAGGTCAAGCGGATCGGGAACCTGAGCCAGGGCTGGGCCACCGCCGGGGTGGACGTGCAGGTCAAGCCGACCGAGGACCTGGCGCAGGTGCGCCGGGTGATCACCGAGGTGGCGGACGCGATGTCCAAGGAGTCCCCCTGGGACGAGCGGCTGTGGGGCCCGATCGAGGTCCTGGGCCTGGACGAGGTGCTGCTCGCCTCGATGACCGTCAAGGTCTCCGCCAAGACCATGCCCGGCCAGCAGTTCTCCGTGGAGCGCGAGCTGCGCTGGCGGATCAAGCAGGCCTTCGACGACGCGGGCATCCGGATCGTCGGCGGGGTGGGGCCGGCCGAGGAGGACGCGGCGCCGGCCCCCGACCCGGCCGCCACGGTCGCGCCGCCGTCGGCGCTGGCGAACCCCGCTTCGCCGCAGTCCCTGGCCACCGCGCCGATACCGCAGCCGCAGGGCCCCCGGATGACCAAGTAGCCCGGGACCCGCTCCCCGCCGTACGCCCTCGCCCCCGTCGGTCCCGCCGACGGGGGCGAAGCGTTTTCCGCGGCCTGCGCGCGGACCGTTGACGACCCCCTGAGCTGCGCACTACGTTGCTCCGCAGCCGATAGGAAAGTTTCCTAACAGTTTCGGGAGAGAGCGCACCCATGGCAGGTACCCCAGGAACCCCCCGCGTGCTGCGGGCCATGAACGACCGGGCCGCCCTGGACCTGCTGCTGGAACACGGTCCGCTCTCCCGCACCCGCATCGGCCGTCTGACCGGCCTGTCCAAGCCCACCGCCTCCCAGCTGCTGGCCCGGCTGGAGGCCGCCGGGCTGGTCGTCGCCACCGGCACCGACGGCGGGCGGCCGGGACCCAGCGCCCAGCTGTACGCGCTCAACGCGGGCGCCGCGCACGTCGGGGCCCTGGACGTGACCCCCGAGCGGATCGTCGCCGCCGTCGCGGACCTGGCCGGCGAGACGGTGGGCACCTTCGAGCTGCCCTCCCCCGCCCGCCGGGGCCCGGGTGCGCCGGGCGCCGTCGAACGGGTCGTCACCGCACTCGACGGCGCGGTCGCGGCCGCGGGGCTGACCCGCTCGGCACTCCACCGCGTGGTGATCGGCACGCCCGGCGCCTTCGACCCGCACACCGGGCGCCTGCGGTACGCCAGCCACCTGCCCGGCTGGCACTCCCCCACCCTGCTGGACGAGCTGGCCGCGGTGCTGCCGATGCCGGTCGAGTACGAGAACGACGTGAACCTCGCCGCCGTCGCCGAGCAGCGGCTCGGCGCCGCCCGGGGCCACGAGGACTTCGTGCTGCTGTGGAACCAGGAGGGCATCGGCGCCGCCCTGGTGATCGGCGGCCGGCTGCACCGCGGCTGGACCGGCGGCGCCGGCGAGGTCGGCTTCCTGCCGGTGCCCGGCGCCCCGCTGGTCAGGCAGGTGGCGCGGGTCGGCTCCGGCGGCTACCAGGAGCTGGCCGGCGTACAGGCGCTGCCCGCGCTCGCCCGGGAGCTCGGCATCACCGACCTCCCTCCGCACGAGGAGCCCTCGCCCGGCCGCGATCCGCACCTCGGGCCCGCGCTGGCCCTGCTCGGCCGGGCCGCCCAGGAGACCGGGGGCCCGTACCGGCAGCTGCTGGAGCGGTACGCGACGGCGCTCGCCACCGGTCTGGCCGCGGTGGTCGCCGTACTGGACCCGGAGGTCGTCGTGCTGTCCGGCGCGGCCGTCACCGCCGGCGGCGAGGCGCTGCGCGACCTCGTCGGGGCCGAACTCGCCGAACTCGCCGCGGCCCGGCCCCGGCTGGTGACCGGCGAGGTCCAGGACCAGCCCGTGCTGCGCGGCGCGCTGGAGAGCGCCCTCTCCGCAACCCGTGACGAGGTCTTCGACACCTCGCGCTGACCCTCCGCCCGCCCCTGCCCGCGTACGTACGCCCCCCACGCCCCCACCCCGCACACGTACACCCGCACGCACCCGCACCCTGCGCCACCCGCCCCGCCCCTGCCCGCCCCACCCCTCAGGGAGACACAGCCATGCCCAGGACCCGCAGTCTGACCGCGGCTGTCGCCGTCGCCGCCGCGATATCCGCGCTCGCCACCGCGTGCACCGGACAGTCCGGCGGCCAGGCCCAGGACGACCCGGGGAAGGAGGTCACCCTCACCTTCTGGCACGGCTGGAGCGCCCCGGGCGAGGTGAAGGCCATCCAGGAGAACATCGCCCGGTTCGAGGACGCCCACCCCGACATCCACGTCAAGGTCACCGGCAACATGACCGACGACAAGGTCAACCAGGCGCTGCGGGCGGGCGGCGACGCGGCACCCGACGTGGTGTCCTCGTTCACCACCGACAGCGTGGGCAAGTTCTGCACCTCGGGCGCCTTCGTGAACCTCGACCCCTTCCTCGCCAAGTCGAAGGTCGACAAGCAGGCCGTCTTCCCCCAGCCGCTGCTGGACTACACCCGGTTCCGCGGCAACCAGTGCGCCCTGCCGCTGCTGAACGACGCGTACGGGCTCTACTACGACAAGGACGCCTTCGAGGCGGCCGGCATCAGCGGACCGCCGAAGACCTGGAGCGAGTTCACCGAGGTGGCGAAGAAGCTCACCAAGGCGAAGGGCGACGGCTACGAGCGGGTCGGCGTCATGCCCACCTTCCACGGCTACGAGACGACCCCGATGCGGCTGGCGGCCCAGTGGAGCCCCGCGTACTTCGACGCCGACGGCAAGTCGAACCTCGCGAAGGACCCGGCCTTCGCGCAGATGCTGACCTACCAGAAGGGCCTGGTCGAGGCGCTCGGCGGGTACGCGAAGCTGGAGCGGTTCCGCAGCACCTTCGGCGACGAATGGGGCGCCGAGCACCCCTTCCACCAGGGCAAGGTCGCCATGCAGATCGACGGCGAGTGGCGGCTGGCCATGGCCCGGGAGGCCGGGGTGAAGTTCGAGATCGGCACCGCGCCGCTGCCCGTCCCCGACGACCGCCCCGGCGACTACGGCAAGGGCTACCTCTCGGGCACCATCGTCGGCATCGCGGCCACCAGCGCCAAGCAGAACGCCGCCTGGGAACTGGTGCGGTACCTGACCACGGACACCGAGGCGGTGGTCGCCTTCGCCAACGCCATCCACAACGTGCCCTCGACCAAGGCCGCGCTGGAGTCGCCGAAGCTCGTCACCGAGCCCGGCTTCGGCACCTTCCTCGACATCGCGCGGCACCCGAAGTCCAACACCACCCCCGCCCAGGCCGACGGCGGCACCTACCAGCTGACCTTCACGGACTTCGCGTACCAGGTGGAGAAGGGCGCCGTGCCCGACCTGGCCGCGGGCCTGGCGAAGACGGCCGCGCAGGTCGACACCGACATCGCGAAGGCGAAGTAGCCCCATGGCCACGCACACCCTGCGGGCGAAGCAGCGGCGGGCCGCGCTCACCGCCGCGGCCTTCATGTCGCCCTGGCTGGTCGGCTTCAGCGTGTTCTTCGCGTATCCGCTCCTGTCGACCGTCTACTTCTCCCTCATGGACTACGACGGGATCCGGCCCCCGGCCTTCGACGGCGCCGCCAACTGGTCGTACGTCCTCACCGACTACCCGCTCTTCTGGCCGGCGGTCCGCAACACGCTCTGGCTGGTGCTGGTGATGGTCACCTGCCGGGTCGTGTTCGGGCTCGGCATCGGCCTGCTGGTGACCCGGATCAAGACCGGGGCCGGGGTCTTCAGGACGCTCTTCTACCTGCCCTACCTGGCCCCGCCCGTCGCGGCCACCCTCGGCTTCGTCTTCCTGCTCAACCCCGGTACCGGGCCCGCCAACACGGTCCTGGAGGGGCTGGGCCTGCCGGCGCCGGGCTGGTTCACCGACCCGTCCTGGTCCAAACCGGCGCTGACGCTGCTCGCCCTGTGGGGCATCGGCGACCTGATGGTGATCTTCATGGCGGCGCTGCTCGACGTGCCCAAGGAGCAGTACGAGGCGGCCCAGCTGGACGGCGCCGGCGCCTGGCAGCGGTTCCGCCACATCACCCTGCCCAACATCTCGCCCATCGTGCTGTTCGCGGTGGTCACCGGGGTGATCCAGGCCATGCAGTGCTACACGCAGCCGCTGGTGGCGGGGAAGGTGGCGGCGGGGGTGATCGGCGGCTCGGGCCAGCAGTTCGAGCCCGGCTACCCCGACAAGTCCACGCTGACGCTGCCCCAGCTGGTCTACAACCTCGGCTTCCAGCGCTTCGACTACGGCTCGGCCTGCGTGGTCGCGCTCGTGCTCTTCGCGCTGGCCATGGCGTTCACGGCGCTGCTGATGCGGCGCCGCGGCGGGCTCGTGGGAACGGGTGACTGACGATGACGACCTCCCTGACCGCTCCCCCCGCCGCCGGCCGGAGCACCGGCGCCCGCCCCGCCGCCCGGGCCGCCGCCCGCCGCACGGCCGTGCTGCACTGGATCGGCGTCCACGCCCTGGCCGTCGCGGCCGCCCTGTTCTTCGTACTCCCCTTCGTCTTCCTCTTCCTCACCTCCCTGATGAGCGACCAGCAGGCCCTCACCCGGGACCTCTGGCCGCGCACCTGGGAGTGGGGGAACTACGCGGAGGTCTGGCGCACCCCGGGTTTCCTCACCTGGTGGCGGAACACCCTGCTGTACGCGGGCCTCGGCACCCTGCTGACCCTGGTCTCCTCGGTTCCGGTGGCGTACGCGCTCGCCCGGTTCCGCTTCCGGGGCCGGAACCTGTCGCTGCTGCTCGTGGTCTCGATGATGATGCTGCCACCGCAGGTCGTGGTCATCCCCATGTACCTGTTCTGGGCCAAGCAGCTGGGCCTGTCCGGCACCCTGTGGCCGCTCGTCCTGCCCCTCGCCTTCGGCGACGCCTTCTCGGTCTTCCTGCTGCGCCAGTTCCTGCTGACCATCCCCCGCGAGTACCTCGACTCCGCGAAGGTCGACGGCTGCGGCGAACTGCGCACCCTGCTGCGGGTGGTCCTGCCGATGGCGAAGCCCGGCCTCGCCGCGGTGGCCCTCTTCCAGTTCTTCGCCTGCTGGAACGACTACTTCGGCCCGCAGATCTACGCCTCGGAGAACCCCGCCGCCTGGACCCTCAGCTACGGGCTGGAGTCCTTCAAGGGCGCGCACCACACCGACTGGAACCTCACCATGGCCGCGACGGCGCTGGTCATGGCCCCCGTGATCGTCCTCTTCTTCTTCGCCCAGAAGGCGTTCGTCGAGGGCGTCACCCTGACCGGAGTGAAGGGCTGACAGCACCATGAAGCTGACCGTCGTGGGTGGCGGGTCCACCTACACCCCCGAGCTGATCGACGGGTTCGCGCGGCTCCGCGAGACCCTGCCCATCGGCGAACTCGTCCTGGTGGACCCGGCCGCCGAGCGGCTGGAGCTCGTCGGCGGCCTGGCCCGGCGGATCTTCGCCCGCCAGGGCCACCCCGGACGCATCACCACCACGGCCGACCTCGACGCCGGGGTCGCGGACGCCGACGCCGTCCTGCTCCAGCTGCGCGTGGGCGGCCAGGCGGCCCGCGAGAAGGACGAGACCTGGCCGCTGGAGTGCGGCTGCGTCGGCCAGGAGACCACCGGCGCGGGCGGGCTCGCCAAGGCGCTCCGCACGGTGCCGGTGGTGCTCGACATCGCCGAGCGGGTGCGCCGTACCAACCCCGACGCCTGGATCATCGACTTCACCAACCCCGTCGGCATCGTCACCCGGGCCCTGCTCACCGCCGGCCACAAGGCCGTCGGCCTGTGCAACGTGGCCATCGGGCTCCAGCGGAAGTTCGCCGCCCTGCTGGGACTCGCGCCCGCCGAACTCCACCTGGACCACGTCGGGCTCAACCACCTGACCTGGGAACTCGGCGTGCGCAAGGGCGGCCCGGACGGGCCCGACCTGCTGCCCGAGCTGCTGGCCCGGCACGGCGCCGCGGTGGCCGCCGACCTGAGACTGCCGCCGGAGGTGCTGGCGCGGCTCGGCGTCGTCCCCTCGTACTACCTGCGCTACTTCTACGCGCACGACGAGGTGGTGCGGGAGATGCGCGAGAAGCCCTCGCGGGCCGCCGAGGTGGCCGCGATGGAGCGCGAACTGCTGGCGCTGTACGCCGATCCGGCCCTGGACGAGAAGCCGGAGCTGCTCGCGAAGCGGGGCGGCGCCTTCTACTCCGAGGCCGCCGTGGACCTGGCGGCGGCCCTGCTGGGCGACGGCGGCAGCCCGGTTCAGGTGGTCAACACCCTCAACCGCGGCACCCTGCCCTTCCTCCCCGACGACGCGGTGATCGAGGTGCCGGCCCGGGTGGACGCCTCCGGCGCCGTCCCGCTGCCCGTGCCGCGCCTCGACCCCCTGTACGCGGGCCTGATCGCGCAGGTCACGGCGTACGAGGAACTGGCCCTGGACGCCGCCCTGCGCGGCGGCCGGGACCGGGTCTTCCGGGCCCTGCTGGCCCACCCGCTGGTGGGCCAGTACGACCGGGCCGAGGGCCTCACCGACCGGCTGCTCGCCCACAACGAGGAGCACCTCCCGTGGCTCTGACCCCGTACGCCGTCCTGGCGGTGGACGCCGGCAACAGCAAGACCGACGTCGCGCTGATCGCCCCGGACGGGTCCGTGCCCGCCCGGGGCCGGGCCGGCGGCTTCCAGCCCGCGGTGACCGGGGTGGCCGCGGCGGTGGACGTGATCGCCGAGGCGCTGGCCTCCTGCGGGGCGGCGGCGGACGGCGGCGGCCCGCTCGCCGGCCACGTGTCGGCCTGTCTGGCCAACGCCGACTTTCCGCAGGAGGAGCGGGAACTGGCCCGGGAGATCGAGCGGCGCGGCTGGGGCCGCAGCACCGCCGTGTACAACGACACCTTCGCGCTGCTGCGCGCCGGGCTGCCGGCGGGCGCCGAGCCTCGCGGAGTGGCGGTGGTGTGCGGGGCCGGCATCAACTGCGTGGGGATGACCCCGGACGGGCGGACGGCCCGCTTCCCCGCGGTGGGCCAGATCTCCGGCGACTGGGGCGGCGGGGGCGGACTGGCCGACGAGGCCATGTGGTTCGCTGCCCGGGCCGAGGACGGCCGGGGCGCGCCCACCGAGCTGGCCGCGGCGCTGCCCGCGCACTTCGGGCTGGGCTCGGTGTACGAGCTGGTCGAGGCCCTGCACCTGGGGCGGATCCCGCGCGTGCGGCGGCACGAGATGACCCCGGTGCTGTTCGCGGTGGCGGACCGGGGCGACGCCGTGGCGCAGGCCCTGGTCGACCGGCAGGCCGACGAGGTCGTCGCGATGGCGTCGGTCGCTCTGGAGCGCCTCGGGCTGCTGGCCGAGGAGGTGCCGGTGGTGCTCGGCGGGAGCGTGCTGGCGGCCGGGCACCCCCGGCTGCACGACCGGCTGGCGGACCGGCTGGCCGACCGCGCGCCCCTGGCCCGGGTGACGGTGGTCACCGCCGCCCCGGTGCTGGGGGCGGGGCTGCTGGGGCTCGACGCGGTGGGGGCGCGCGAGCCGGCGTACGGGGAACTCCGGCTCCGGTTCGGGTGATTCGGCGGCCCGCCGCTGGGGAGGACTGGAACCGGGGCGGGGCGCGGGGCCGTCTGCCGGAGGGGAGCGGAGCGTGGGGCGTGGCCGGGGTGCGGGTGGCGGCGGCACGGTTGGTTCGGTCAAGATCCAGCCGTTGATGCTGTGCTCGTCGGCCACTGCGTCCATACTTCTGGCCAGGACCTGAGGGGGGAGAGGCCGGGTGACATACGCGTCGATCGCGCCGACGGCTGCGCCGGAGCCGGGCACGGAGCCGCCGCCCCGGCGGCGTACCGCCTGGTCGGAGGGCGTGGACCGGCTGCGTGCCGCCGCGACGACCGAGCCCGGCCGGCTGCGGATCATCGGTGCGGTGCTGGCGGCGCTCGTGCTGCTGTTCGGTGCCGTGACCGCCTGGCAGATCGCCGACCGCTCGGCCGCCGCGGAGGACGTGGTGAGCCGCAGCCAGCCGCTGAGCGCGGACGCGGCGAGCATCTACCGTTCCCTGGCGGACGCCGACACGGCCTCCTCCAGCGGCTTCCTCGCGGGCAGCGGCGAGTCGCGGGCGGTGCGGGAGCGGTACGAGCGGGACATCGCCAACGCCTCGCGGCTGCTGGTCAAGGCGGCGGCGAACGCCGGCGGCTCCGCGGAGTCGGCCCGGCAGATCGCCCTGCTGAACGAGCAGCTCCCCCGCTACACCGGTCTGATCGAGCAGGCCCGCGCCAACAACCGGCAGGGCCTGCCCCTGGGCGGCGCCTACCTGCGGTACGCGAACGAGCGGATGAGCACGCAGCTGCTGCCGGCCGCACAGCGGCTGTACGAGGCGGAGACCGGCCGGCTGTACGCGGACTACGCGCGGGCCGGGTCGTGGCCGCTGGCCGCCCTCGCCGCCGGGCTCGCGGCGCTGGCGTTGCTCGGCTGGGCGCAGCACCGCAACTTCCGGCGGACGAACCGGGTGTTCAACCACGGTCTGCTGGCCGCCACGGCCGCCTCGCTGGTGGTGCTCCTCTGGCTGGGTGTCGGGCACCTGGTGGCGCGGGCGGACCTGCAGGAGTCCCGGGCGCGCGGCCAGGAGTCGCTGAAGGTGCTCAACGACGCCCGGATCGCCTCGCTCCAGGCGCGGGCGAACGAGAACCTCACGCTGGTGTCGCGCGGCGCGGTGCTGGCCGCGGACAAGAAGTCGGACAAGTACGACGTGGACTTCGCCACGGGCGTGTCGGCGCTGCAGGAGGGTCTGGAGCGGGCCGGCCGGCTCGCGGACGACCCGGCGGGCGCCGAGCCGGTGGCGCGGGCGCTGGCGGGCCTGCGCGAGTGGCGGGCCCGGCACGCGGCCGCCCGGGCCACGGACGTCAGCGGCGACTACGAGGGCGCGCTGACGCAGGTGATCGGCGGCGGGAACAGCACGGGTGCCTCATTCGACAAGGTGGACGCCTCGCTCCAGGAGGCCGTGGCGCACGAGCAGCGGGAGTTCACGACGGCCGCCCGGAACGGTCTCGGCGCGTTCGGCGGCCTGACCCAGGGCGCGGCGGCGCTGGCGGTGCTGGGCGCGGTGGCGGCGTTGCTCGGTATCGGGCGCAGGCTTTCGGAGTACAGGTGAGATGCGGATGCCGATAGGGCGGGGCGGGCGCGCGGCGGACGGGCGCGAGAGGGTGCGGGCCGGACGGCTGCGCGGCTGGGGCGGGGTGACCGGCATGGCCGTGGCCTGTGCGCTGACGGCCGCGGCGGTGCTCGTACCGCTGTCCCGGCACCCGGACGCACACGGGGCGCCGGCCGCCTCGGCGGCGCAGGGCACGGCCGGGCGGCCGGCCGCGCCGGCCGCCGACACCTGCCGGGAGCCGGAGGCCAGCCTGACCCCGTCCGGGGCGGACGGCCCGACGATCGCGCGGATCAAGGCGGCGGGCAAGCTGGTCGCCGGCGTGGACCAGAACAGCTACCGCTGGGGCTACCGCAACCCCGCCACCGGCCAGCTGGAGGGCTTCGACATCGACCTGGTGAAGGCCATCGCCCGGGAGATCCTGGGCGACGAGGACGCGGTGATCTACCGGGCGATCCCGACCAGCCAGCGGATCCCCGCGCTCAAGGAGGGCCGGGTCGACGTGGTCGTCAGGACCATGACGATCAACTGCAAGCGGCTGGAGGAGGTGGCCTTCTCCACCGCGTACTTCGAGACCGGCCCCCAGGTGCTGGTCCCCAAGGGCTCCCCGATCACCGGGTACGACGCCTCGCTCAGGGGCCGCCGGATCTGCTCGGCGAGCGGCTCGACGGCGGAGACGCAGCTGAAGGCCAAGTCCTTCGGCGCGGACGTCTCGCGGACCGTGCCGAACCAGCTGGACTGCCTGGTCCGGCTGCAGCTGGGCGAGGTGGACGGCATGGTCACGGACAACGCGCTGGCGGCCGGCCTGGCCGCGCAGGACCCCTCGGTGAAGCTGGTAGGACAGCCGTTCGCCACGGAGTTCTACGGCGTGGCGATGAACAAGGACGCGAGTGACTTGGTACGGAGGGTCAACAAGGTCCTCGACGGGTACCGCCGGGGCGGTGCGAACAGCCCCTGGATGGCGGCCTACCGCAAGTGGCTGGCGGCCGACCTCCCCGACATCACGGCGCCCCCGGCGCCGAAGTACCGGGGCTGACCGATCTCATGGGACGGCTCATGGGGCGAGGCGACGGCAGAGAGGGCATCGATGGGCGGCACGGCTGCCGGCTTCCCCGGCTCCGATGACGGGCCGGGCGGTCCGGTGATGGACCGTGACGAGGTGGACCGCGCGCTGGCCCGCCTGGGCGCCGAGCACGAGGCCGTCGAGACCTCGCTGCTGGCGCTCCAGGACCACGCGGGCCGCCGGCTCCTGGAGGGCGCCGAGCTGACCGGTCACACCAAGGAGCGGTGGGCGGTCACGGACGCCCGGATCTCGCTGCTGTGGAACTACTTCGACGCGTACACGGCGGCGCTGACCGCGGCCAGGGACGCGCGGGCGCGGCGCCGCTGGGCCTCGCGGGAGGACCTGGCGGAGCTGACGGAGCGGCTGCGCGGGCGGAGCGTGACGGTGCCGGGCGCGGGCGTGGAGGGCTCGGCGCTGGCCGAGCGGTTCAGCCTGGCCGGGCTGGTGGCGCGGATGAACGAGCTGTACGCGGAGTCGCTGGACACGGTGGTCGCGGCGGACGCGGTGTGGTCGGCGCTGCCGGCCCGCATCGACCTGCTCGCGGCCGAGCTGCGCAGGACCCGCTCCCTGGCGCACTCGGTGGGCGTACGGCCCGGCGAACACCCCTCGGGGGACGACCTGGAGGCGATCACCGAGGAGCTGACCTCGCTGCGGGCCGAGGTGATCGCGGACCCGCTGGCCTTCTGGCAGCCGGCGCCGGGCAGTTCGGCGCCGGGCGGCGGCCGTCCCGACACCGGGCGGTACGACCGGGCGGCGCGAGCCCTGGAGGACGTGCGCCGGGAGATCGAGGCGGTGCTGCTGGTCCGGCAGGACGCCGAGCGGCGGCTGATCGGGCTGCGCGACCTGCTGTCGCGGGCCGACCGGACGCTGGCCGAGGCGCGCACGGCGCGCGGGGAGGTGCTCGCGAAGATCGCCGCCTCGGAGGTGCCCGCGGTCAGCGGGCCGCCGACCGCGCTCCAGGAACAGCTGGCCGCGGCGGCCGAGTACCGCCGGCAGGCACAGTGGCACCGGCTCTCGCCGCTGCTGGAGTCGCTGGAGCGGCGGGCGGAGGACGAACTGGAGCGGGCCCGCGCCTCGCTGACCGCGGTCACCGCCCCGCTGGCGGTGCGGGCGGAGTTGCGGGGCAGGCTGGACGCGTACCGGGCGAAGGTGGCCCGGCACGGGATGGCCGAGGACCCGCTGCTGATCGAGCGGTACGACGCGGCCCGGCGGATGCTGTGGAGCGCGCCGTGCGATCTGCGCGCGGCGGAGGAGGCGGTGCTGCGGTACCAGCGGGCGGCGGCCGAGGTGCTGGTGCCCCGGCAGTACGGCCCTGAGGACGGGCGATGAACGAGGTGGGTGTGACCGGGTCGGGCGCGGCGGCGGCCGGGGGCGCGTGTCAGCGTCCCGGGTGCCCCGGGGCGTACGAGGACATGGGCGGCGGCGGGCTGTACTGCGACACCTGCGGGCTGGCGCCTGCGGGTGGCTCGGGAGCCGGGGCCGGGGCCGGGGCCGGGGCGGTGGCCTCGGGCGGATCCGCCGGGTCGGCCGGCTCGGCCCGGGCGGGTGCGCCTGACGGCCGGGGGGCGGGGCCCGGCGCCGGCGAGGTCGAGACGATGCCCACCGGGATGACCAGCGCGGCGCGCGGGGCCCGGGGTTCCCAGGGCTCGCACGGCTCCCAGGGGTCGCACGGCTCGTCCGGGTCGCGGGGGTCCGGGCGCGGTTCCGCCTCGGCGCGGTCCTCGCGGTCCTCCCGGTCCTCCGGCTCGCGCCGTTCGGTCTCGGGGCGGCTGTCGCGCGCAATGTCCGGCACCGGCGGCTCCACGCGCTCGGTGTCGGTGCGCAGTTCGGGTTCCGCCTCGGGTGCCTCGGCGCGCGGCCGGCTGGGCGCCGGGCTGGTGTCCGTACCGGAGGTGGCGCGGCCCGATCCGTCGGCGGCGGTGCTGGAGAACCCCGAGGTACCCGAGCGGAAGCGTTTCTGCTCGCGGTCGGACTGCGGGGCTCCGGTCGGGCGGGCGCGCGGGGAGCGGCCCGGACGTACGGAGGGCTTCTGCACCAAGTGCGGGCACCCGTACTCCTTCGTGCCGAAGCTGCGCGCGGGCGACGTGGTGCACGGCCAGTACGAGGTGGCGGGCTGCCTCGCGCACGGCGGCCTGGGCTGGGTGTACCTGGCGGTGGACCGCGCGGTCTCGGACCGGTGGGTGGTGCTCAAGGGCCTGCTGGACACCGGGGACCAGGACGCGATGGCCGCCGCGATATCCGAGCGGCGCTTCCTGGCGGAGATCGAGCACTCCAACATCGTCCGGATCTACAACTTCGTCGAGCACCTCGACCAGCGCTCCGGCTCGCTGGACGGGTACATCGTCATGGAGTACGTCGGCGGCAAGTCCCTGAAGGAGATCGCCAACGAGCGGCGGCGGCCGGACGGGCGGCGCGACCCGCTGCCGGTCGAGCAGGCCTGCGCGTACGGGATCGAGGCGCTGGAGGCCCTGGGCCACCTGCACAGCCGGAACCTGCTGTACTGCGACTTCAAGGTCGACAACGCCATCCAGCAGCAGGACCAGCTGAAGCTGATCGACATGGGCGCGGTCCGGCGGATGGACGACGACGAGTCGGCGATCTACGGCACCGTGGGCTACCAGGCGCCGGAGGTGGCGGAGGTCGGCCCGTCGGTGGCCTCGGACCTGTACACGGTGGCGCGCACGCTGGCCGTGCTGACCTTCGACTTCCAGGGCTACACCAACGTCTTCGTGGACTCGCTGCCCGACCCCGGGCACATCGAGGTCTTCCGGCGGTACGAGTCCTTCTACCGGCTGCTGGTCCGGGCCACCGACCCCGATCCGGCGCGCCGGTTCGCCTCCGCGCAGGAGATGGCCGAGCAGCTGACGGGCGTGCTGCGGGAGGTGGTCGCCCTCCAGACGGGGAAGCCCAGGCCGCAGCTGTCCACGCTCTTCGGGCCCGAACTGCGGGTGCCGGACACGGAGCTGTTCGCGGAGCGGGCCGCCGAGGTGTCGCTGCTGGGGGCGCGGGAGGGCGGCGGGCGTGCCGGGCTCCTGGGGTCCGTTCTCGGGTCCGTCCTGGGGTCGGCTTCCGGGTCGGGTTCGGGATCGGGTACGAGGGCCGGGTACGGCTCCGGCTCCGGCTCCACCGAGGTGCCGGGCGCGGCCGCGGGTACGGGCGGCCCGGCCGGGCGGCCCGCCGCGGTGCCGGTGGTGCCGGCGGCCGCCGCGCAGGGGGCCGGTCCCGTGGCGTCCATCGGGTCGGCGGCCACGCACGCGGTGGGGGCGCCCGCTGCCGGGCCCGCCACGAGCGGCACCGCCTTCGTGCCGGGTCCCCGGGCGCCCGAGCCCGCGGAACCCGTGGCCTTCGCTCCCGGGGTGCCCGGGCTGGCCCGGCTGGACGCCGTACGCCACGCGCTGGCCCTGCCGCTGCCGCTGGTGGACCCGACGGACCCGAACGCCGGTTTCCTGGCCGGTCTGATGGGCTCGGGCGCGGCGGAGCTGCTGGGCGCGCTCGGGGCCGCGCCGGCCGATTCCGCGGAGCTGCGGCTGCGGGAGCTGCGGGCCCGGCTCGAACTGGGCGAGGCGCGGGCGGCCGCGCGGCTGCTGGACGAGCTGGAGGCGGCCCACCCGGACGACTGGCGGGTGGTGTGGGCGCGCGGGGTCTCCTCGCTGGCCACCGGGGACGACGCCGCCGCTGCCCTGTCCTTCGACGCCCTGTACGACGCCTTCCCTGGCGAGCCGGCGCCGAAGCTGGCGCTGGGCCTGTGCGCGGAGGTCCTGGGGCAGCTGGACAACGCGGCCGAGTACTACCGGCTGGTGTGGGTCACCGACCCGGGCTTCGTGAGCGCCGCGTTCGGACTGGCCCGGGTTCGGCTGGCGACCGGCGACCGGGCCGGCGCCGTGCGCGCGCTGGAGTCCGTACCGGAGGCGTCCATCCACTACACGGCGGCCCGGGTGGCGGCCGTGCGGGCCCGGCTGCGCGAGCGCGCGGCGCGGGAGGCGCTGCTGGACGACCTGACGGCCGCGGCCGGACAGGTCGAGGTGCTGCGGCAGTTCGGGCTGGACGCGGTGCGGCTGGAGCACCTGACCACCGAAGTTCTGGGCTCCGCCCTGGACTGGGTACTGTCGGGTAGTCAGGGGGCTACTACCCCTGGGCACGCCTCGCTGCTGGGCAGTCAACTGGACGAGCGGGGGCTGCGGTTCGGCCTTGAGCGCTCGTTCCGCGTCCTCGCGCGGCTCGCGCAGCGTGGCGAGGAGAGGATCGAACTGGTGGAGCGGGCAAACCGTTTCCGTCCCCGGACGTGGGTGTGAGTGATGTCGCGGATGCCATGGCTGTCGGGATGCCCCAGCTGCGAGGAGCCGGTGGAGGAGGGTGACCGCTTCTGCGGCCGGTGCGGCTGTGCCGTGACGGCGGCGCCGACCACCGACCGTCCGACGGTCCCCTTCGCGCCGGGTGCCGCCCCGGCCGCGTACGGCGGCCGGCCGCCTGCCGCCGGGGGCCTCCCGGGCGAACCGGCGCCGGCCCCGGGTGCCTACCCGGGCGGGCCGGTGCCTGCCACGGGGAGCCACCCCGGCGGGCCCGTGCCGCCCGCGGGCGGCTTCCCCGGCGGGCCCGTGCCGCGGCCCGGCGAGCCGGCCCCCGGAGCCGCCGCGACGGCACACGGGTTCGGCGACCCGTCCTGGCCTGCCCACCCGGCACCGGGCGCGGGCCCCACCGCGTACGGGGAGGCCTCCGGCCCGGGCGCGGCGGCGTACGGGGACGACCCGGGCGGCCAGACCCCCGGGGCCGGCGTGCCCGTGCCCGGCGAGCCACGGCACGACTTCGAGGCCCCGGCCCCCGGCGCCGCCCCGGCCCCCGGACCCGCCGCCTTCCCCGCACGGCCGGCTTCCGCCCCCGCGTTCACCACCCCGGTCCCCGGCACCGCCGAAGCCTGGCCCCGGGACGGCGGGCCCGGCTCGGGTGGGGCGTACGGCGGGCCGGTGTTCGCCGCCGGCGGCGGCCCCGGCGTACCCCCGCGCCCCGACCACGCGCCGACGCTGCCCGACGGGCCCGACCACCCGCCGACGCTGTACGACGGGCCCGGGCACGGGCCCGTGCAGGTGCCCGCGCCGCCCTCGGCGCCCCCCGCACCGCCCGCCCCCGCCGCGGTCCCGCGGCCCGCCGGGGCGCGGGGCTGCGTCGCCTGCCGGAGCGGGCACGTGGACACCGACGGGTACTGCGAGAACTGCGGGCACGCCCAGCCGCGCGAGCGGGACCACCAGGAGGAGTCACTGGAGAGCGTCGCGGCCGTGAGCGACCGCGGCCTGCGGCACCACCGCAACGAGGACTCCTTCGCCGTGGCCGCCACCGCGCTGCCGGACGGCACGACCGCCACCGTCGCCGTGGTCTGCGACGGCGTCTCCTCGGCCAGCAGGCCGGACGACGCCTCCGCCGCGGCCGCCTCCGCGGCCAACGAGTCGCTGCTGTCCGCGCTCCCCCGCGGCGCGCACCCCCAGCAGGCCATGCACGAGGCGATCGTGTCGGCGGCTGACGCCGTCAACGCGCTCGCCGCGGCCCCCGGCCACCAGAACGCCCCCGCCTGCACCCTGGTCGGCGCCGTGGTCACCCACGGCATCCTGGTGATCGGCTGGGTGGGGGACTCCCGCGCCTACTGGGTGCCCGACGACCGCTCCGCCCCGCCCGCCCGGCTCACCGAGGACGACTCCTGGGCCGCCCAGATGGTCGCCGCGGGGCTGATGGGCGAGGCCGAGGCGTACGCCGACGTGCGCGCCCACGCGATCACCGGCTGGCTCGGCGCCGACGCGTACGAACTCGAACCGCACACCGCCGCCTTCAAGCCCGACCGGCCCGGCGTGGTCGTCGTCTGCACCGACGGCCTGTGGAACTACGCCGAGAGCGCCGAGGAGATGGCGCGGGTGCTGCCCCCCGACGCCGCGACCCGGCCCCTGCACAGCGCACAGGTGCTCGTCGGCCACGCCCTCGACGGCGGCGGGCACGACAACGTGACCGTGGCCGTCGTGCCGTTCCCCGTGGCTCCGCGTCCGCATCCCTGAGGAGCAGAACCGATGGCCAACTTCGCCAAGCCGAGCGCTCCGCGCTTCGACGTCGAGGTGTACCAGAACGAGTACCTGCCCGAGGGCGGCCGCGACGTCAGCGCCATCGTCACCGTGACCTCGACCGGCGGCGGCAGCGTCGCCCGGACCGGCGCCGGCAGCGCGGGTGCCGCCGGCGCGGCCGGCCCGTCCGGCGGTTCGGCCGTCGTGATCATGGTCGACTGCTCGGGGTCCATGGACTACCCGCCGGAGAAGATGCGCAACGCCCGCGAGGCGACGGCCGCCGCCGTCGACACCCTCCGGGACGGCACCTCCTTCGCCGTGATCGCCGGTACGCACGTGGCCAGGGACGTCTACCCGGGCGGCGGCCGCCTCGCGGTGGCCGGCCCGGAGACCCGCAGCGCGGCCAAGGAGGCCCTGCGCCGGCTGAGCGCGGGCGGCGGCACCGCCATCGGCACCTGGCTGCGGCTGGCCGAGAGCCTGTTCGCGGGTACGGACGGGGCGGCGATCCGGCACGGGATCCTGCTCACCGACGGCCGGAACGAGCACGAGACCCCCGAGGCGCTGGCCGCCGCGCTGGAGCACTGCGCGGGGAGGTTCACCTGCGACGCCCGCGGCGTCGGGACGGACTGGGAGGTCAAGGAGGTCACCGGGATCGCCGAGGCGCTGCTGGGCCGGGCCGACATCGTGGCCGACCCGGCGGGCCTGCGGGCCGACTTCACCGCGATGATGGCGCGGGCCATGGACAAGGAGGTCGGCGACGTCGCCCTCCGGCTGTGGACGCCGGTCGGCGCCGAGGTCCTCTTCGTGAAGCAGGTCGCGCCGAGCGTGGTCGATCTCACGGACCGCCGCACCGAGGCGGGCCCGCGCGCCGGGGACTACCCGACCGGATCCTGGGGGGACGAATCCCGCGACTACCACGTCGGCGTACGCGTACCCGGTGCCGGGATCGGGCAGGAAATGCTCGCGGCGCGGGCCTCGTTGGTGGCCCCCGCCCCCGCGGGGGAGGGCGCGGGACCGGTCGTGCTGTCCCAGGGGCTGGTACGGGCGGTGTGGACGGACGACCTGGCCGCGTCGACCGCGATCAACCCGCAAGTGGCGCATTACACAGGCCAGGCGGAGCTGGCCCGGGCCATCCAGCAGGGCCTGGAAGCCCGTAAATCGGGAGATTTCGATGGTGCGACGGCCAAGCTGGGACGGGCCGTACAACTGGCGAGTGCGTCCGGGAACGAGGACACTGCGAAACTGCTTGCGAAGGTGGTCGACGTCGTCGACGCCGCGACCGGTACTGTGCGGCTGAAGGCGAAGGTCACGGATGCGGACGAGATGACTCTCGAAACGCGTTCGACGCAGACCGTTCGAGTGAAGAAGTCCTGAATTGCGGCCCTGACGGGGGCTGGACAGGGAGAGGGGGAAGGGCCGACATGCCGACCTGCCCGAACGGACACCAATCGGTCTCCGAAGACTGGTGCGAGGTCTGCGGCCACCGCATGGCCGGACCGGGTGCGCCCGCGGGGGCTCCCGCGCCGGGGCCCTCCTACGGCGGCTACGGCTACCCGGGTCCCGGGGGCGACGCCACCATGCAGGCCGAGCTCTGCCCGCAGTGCCGCACCCCCCGCGAGGCCATGGCGCCGTTCTGCGAGGAGTGCCGCTACAACTTCCTGACCCGCCAGCCCACCGGCTACAGCCCGCAGCAGCCCGGTGGCGGCCGCGGTCCCGGCCCGGGCGCGCCCGTACCGCCGCACGGCACGGGCGCGGGGGTCCCCGTGCCGCCGCCCGGTCCCGGCGGACGCCCCGGTCCCGGCATGAACCTGCCGCCCGGCTACCAGCCGCAGCAGGACCACTTCGACTACCAGGGCTCCCGGCCCTCCCAGGTGAACCGGCCGGCCGAGCCGCTGCACGGCGACCCCGCGGGCGGCTACCAGCAGCCCGGCCCGCCGCCGGGGGCGTTCCAGCAGCGTCACCAGGGCCCGCCGGCCCCCGCGCCCGCCCCGCACCAGACCGGCGGCGACGACTGGATGCTCCCGCCGCCCGGCGGGCAGCAGTCGCAGCAGCCCCCGTACCAGCAGGGTCCGCCGCAGCAGCACCAGCACCCGGGCGCACCCGTACCGCAGCCCGGCCCGGGCATGCACCCCCAGGGGGGGCACCCGGGCCAGGGCGGACACCCGGGCCAGCAGGGCCACCCCGGCCAGGGCGGACACCCCGGCCAGCAGGGCCACCCGGGTCAGGGCATGCACCCCGGCCAGCAGGCACCCTTCCCCGCGCAGGGCGGCGCCTGGTCGGCGACCATCGGCCCCGACCGCTCGTACTTCATGGCGATGATGCAGCGCAGCGGTCCGGAGGCCGCGGGCCTGAACCTGCCCGCGTACTCCCCGGAGCAGCACCTGTCGCTGACCGGCGGCCAGATCACCATCGGCCGCCGCCGCCAGTCCACGGGCGAGTCCCCCGACATCGACCTGTCGGTGCCGCCGGAGGACCCGGGCGTCTCGCACCAGCACGCCGTGCTGGTGCAGCAGCCGGACGGCAGTTGGGCCGTGGTGGACCAGAACTCCACCAACGGCACCACGGTCAACGGCGGCGACGACCCGATCCAGCCGTACGTGCCCGTGCCGCTGGGCGACGGCGACCGGGTGCACGTGGGCGCCTGGACCACGATCACCATCCGGCGCGGCTAGCCGGCACCGCCGGCGCGCCGGCTGAAAACGCGGGGCCCCGCCGACCGGGAGGTCGTCGGGGCCCCTGCGCGTGCGCCTCGGACGGTTCAGATGCCGACCGCGTTCGTCGTCGGCAGCCAGGACTGCAGCTGCAGGACCAGCTGGCTCCACGCGCCGGTGATCAGCAGCACGCCGACCGCGACCAGGAATCCCCCGCCGATCCTCAGCACCCACGTGTAGTGCCTCTTGACCCAGCCGAACGCCCCCATCGACCGGCGGAAGGCGAGTGCCGTGAGGATGAACGGAACCCCGAGCCCCAGGCAGAAGAACACCATCAGCAGCGCCCCGCGCCCCGGGCTGTCCTGCCCCATGGAGAGCCCCATCACCGCGCCGAGCGTCGGCCCCATGCACGGCGTCCATCCCAGCCCGAACGTGAAGCCGAGGACCGGGGCTCCCAGCAGGCCCGCGGCCGGCTTCCGGTGGATCCTGATGTCGCGCTGCATCAGCCCCGGCAGGAATCCCATGAACGCCAGGCCGAACAGCACGGTCAGCGAACCCAGAACGACTTCCAGGGTCTCCTTGTACTGCGACAGGGTGTTGCCGAAATACCCGAAGAAAGCGCCCTGCGAAATGAACGGGGCCGAGAAACCGAGGACGAAGAGGAACGCCCCGAGAAGCATGCGTCCGCGCTTGGCCGCTCCACCGGCCTCACCGCCGCCCGGGCCCGCCTCCGCGGCGGACAGGCCGGTGACGTAGCCGAGGTATCCGGGGACGAGCGGCAGCACGCAGGGCGAGAAGAAGGAGATGAGACCTGCCAGCAGGGCGACGGGTACGGCCAGAACCAGGGCACCGTTCATCACCACCGAGTCGGCGGTTGCCGCCAGGACCACAGGGCCTCCTCTTTTCCCGCCGCGTTCCGCCCGGCCACGGCTCCCGGGCACATTTCGCCCACAAGTGTGGCACGCGGCTTTCAGGGCCTTTCGTGCGGGCCCCGGGGCCACCGGCGGGGCTCAGCGGGTCCCGCTCCCCAGCGGCCACACGTAGGGCCCCTGGGGGTCGTCCAGCCAGGACCACTCCCCGTCGGCGTTCACGGTCACGCCGAAGCGCTCGCGCCCCGGGCGCCCCTCGCCGCGCCACAGGTCCAGTGCCTCGCGCGGGTGCAGCACCGCACCGGTCAGCCCGAGCATGAAGCGGAACCGGTCGTCCTCGTGCAGGTCGTACGGCAGGTCGTACGGCGGCCTGGACACCTCCGGCCCGGCCACGCCCCGTATCCCGCCGCGCAGCGGCACGAAGTACACCGGCGTGTGCAGGAACCGCCCCTCCGCGAAGCCCGCCCCGAGGACCGCCAGCGCCAGCAGCCCGGTTGAGATCGGGGCCAGGATCCGCGCCCCGGGCACGCACTGGCCCAGCCAGGCGTGCGGCACCAGCGGCAGCGTGCAGGTCGCGATGATCCGGTCGTACGGGGCACGGGCGGGACAGCCGCGCGCCCCGTCACCGGTCACCACCGCGGGGTGGTAGCCGAGCAGGGCGAGGTGCGCGCGGGCCGACTCGGCGATCTCCTCGTCGAGGTCGACGGTGGTCACGTGCTCGTCGCCCAGCCGGTGGCAGAGCAGGGCCGCGTTGTAGCCGGTGCCGGCGCCGATCTCCAGGACCCGCTGCCCCTCGCGGACGTCGAGGGCGGTCAGCATCCGGGCCATCAGCGAGGGCTGGCTGCTGGAGGACACCAGTTCGCCGTCGCGCAGGCGGGTGGCGAGCGGGGTGTCCGCGTAGACGCCGCGCAGCCAGCGGGCCCGCCGCTCGGGGTCCGGGTCCTCGCCCCACAGCCGCTCGTACCCGGCGCCGCGGCCCGTGTAGTAGTACGGGACGAAGACGTGCCGCGGCACCGAGGAGAAGGCCGCGCGCCAGGCGGGGTCCCGGAGGTCTCCGGCCGCGACCAGCTCGCGGACCTGCGCCGCGTGCGCCGTCTCCCGCTCCACCGCGTGCGGTGCTTCGTGCGCCCTGTGCGCGCTCCGTGCGCCCATGACTCCACTGTCCTGCCCCCGGCGGTTCCGGGCCAACGGGACGGTCCTGGAACCGGGGTCCTCCGTCCGGGCGTCTGAGACGATGGTCGGGTGAATGAGAATCCCCAGGGCACGCTTCCGGAGCAGACGTTCTACGAGCAGGTGGGCGGCGAGGAGACCTTCCGGCGCCTGGTGCGCCGGTTCTACGAAGGGGTCGCCGGCGACCCGCTGCTGCGTCCCATGTACCCGGAGGAGGACCTCGGCCCGGCCGAGGAGCGGTTCGCGCTGTTCCTGATGCAGTACTGGGGCGGTCCCACGACGTACAGCCAACACCGGGGGCACCCGCGCCTCCGGATGCGGCACGCGCCCTTCGTCGTGGACAAGGCGGCGCACGACGCGTGGCTGGGGCACATGCGGGACGCCGTGGACGAGCTGGGCCTGGCACCCGAGCACGAGGAGCAGCTCTGGCGATACCTGACCTACGCCGCCGCCTCGATGATCAACACCGCGTAGCGGGGCCGGGCGGCCGGGCGGGACGTACGGGGACGGCGGGCGTCAGACCGGGCGGACCTGGAGGGCGCCCAGGCCGCCGCCGGGGCGGCGCAGGGCCACGGAGCCGTACGGGGTGCTCAGGCGCAGCCAGCCGCCCGAGGCGAGCAGGGCGACGGGACCGGGCTCGGACGCGCCGGTGCCGGCGCCCGCGGCCGCCCGTACCGGGCGCAGGAAGCCCAGGGACTGGGCGGCGTGGACGGCACGCAGCGGCAGTTCGGTCCCGCCGAGGGTGCGGGACCAGATCTCGCGGCCGATCCGGTCACGCTCGGCGCGGGTCCTGGACGCGGCCGGCAGGGCCTCGTCCCGGGCCCGGAACTCCGCCACGGCCATGCCGACGGCGGTGCGCATCTCGTCGGCCGTCGGCAGCCCGGCGATGCGCTGCCAGCCGCCGCGCGGCGGCAGCACGCCGGCCCACGGCGGACCGGTGACGGGCGCGGGCACCACGGCGGTGCCGGCGGCCTCGTCGACCGATTCGAGCAGCTCGCCCGCGGAGACGGTGAGGTCCAGGGTCACGGGCTCGGCGAGCCGGGCCGTGCGGATCGCGAGGACCTCGAAGGACGGCGGGCGGCCGAACACGGCCAGCGCCCCGCCGCCGCCCTGGAGGCGGACGGCGGCGGCGCGGTCGTAGTGCACGAGGCGGCCGAGGAAGGCGGCGAGGTCCGCCGCCTCCCCCGAGTCGGCCAGCCGCAGGCGGAGCGTCATGCGGCGGCGCGCCCTTCGGCGCTGTCGTCGACGTACTCCTGGAGGAACGAGCGCTCCTCCTCGGTGATGCGGCGGGGCCGCTGCGCCTCAAGATCGAAGGGCACGACCACCGTCTCGGCCCGTACGTAGACCTGCTCGGGGTCCTTGATCTCGTAGGCGATGACCAGCGAGGCCGCGCCTATCTTCTTCACCCAGGACTCGACGGTCACCGGCGCGTGCCGGTGGACCAGCGGCCGGACGTAGTCGATCTCGTGGCGGGCCACGACCGACCCGCCCTGGAACGACTGCGAGCCGTTCCCCGGCGCCAGCCGGAACATGAAGTCGATCCGGGCCTCCTCCAGGTAGCGGAGGAAGACCACGTTGTTGACGTGCCCGAAGGCGTCCATGTCCGACCAGCGGAGGGGGCAGCTGTAGAGATGACGGGCCATGCTCAGCCTCGGGTCAGCTTCTTGTAGGTGGCGCGGTGCGGACGGGTGGCGTCCGGGCCGAGCCGCTCGACCTTGTTCTTCTCGTACGACTCGAAGTTGCCCTCGAACCAGAACCACTTCGACTCGCCCTCGTAGGCGAGGATGTGCGTGGCCACCCGGTCCAGGAACCAGCGGTCGTGGGAGACGACCACGGCGCAGCCGGGGAAGTCCAGCAGCGCGTTCTCCAGGGAGGACAGGGTCTCGACGTCGAGGTCGTTGGTGGGCTCGTCGAGGAGCAGCAGGTTGCCGCCCTGCTTCAGGGTGAGCGCCAGGTTCAGGCGGTTGCGCTCACCGCCGGAGAGCACACCGGCCGGCTTCTGCTGGTCCGGGCCCTTGAAGCCGAACGCGGAGACGTAGGCGCGGGACGGCATCTCGACCTGGCCGACGTTGATGTAGTCGAGCTCGTCGGAGACGACGGCCCACAGCGTCTTCTTGGGGTCGATGTTGGCGCGGCCCTGGTCGACGTACGAGATCTTGACGGTCTCGCCGACCTTGATCTCGCCGGAGTCCGCGGCCTCCAGGCCCTGGATCATCTTGAACAGCGTGGTCTTGCCCGCGCCGTTCGGACCGATGATGCCGACGATGCCGTTGCGCGGCAGGGTGAAGGACAGGTCGTCGATCAGGACCTTGTCGCCGAAGGCCTTGGAGAGGTTGTTGACCTCGACGACGATCGAGCCCAGGCGCGGGCCCGGCGGGATCTGGATCTCCTCGAAGTCCAGCTTCCGCATCTTCTCGGCCTCGGCGGCCATCTCCTCGTAGCGGGCGAGGCGGGCCTTGGACTTGGCCTGGCGGCCCTTGGCGTTGGAGCGGACCCACTCCAGCTCTTCCTTGAGGCGCTTCTGGCGCTTCTCGTCCTTCTTGCCCTCGACCTTGAGGCGCTCGGCCTTCTTCTCCAGGTACGTGGAGTAGTTGCCCTCGTACGGGTGGGCGCGGCCGCGGTCGAGCTCGAGGATCCACTCGGCGACGTTGTCCAGGAAGTACCGGTCGTGGGTGACGGCCACGACACAGCCCTTGTACTGGGCCAGGTGCTGCTCCAGCCAGTTCACCGACTCGGCGTCGAGGTGGTTGGTGGGCTCGTCGAGGAGCAGCAGGTCGGGGGCCTCCAGCAGCAGCTTGCAGAGGGCGACGCGGCGCTTCTCACCACCGGAGAGGGTGGTGACCGGCCAGTCGGCGGGCGGGCAGCCCAGCGCGTCCATGGCCTGCTCCAGCTGGGCGTCGAGGTCCCAGGCGTTGGCGTGGTCCAGGTCCTCCTGGAGCTTGCCCATCTCCTCCATGAGCTCGTCCGTGTAGTTCGTGGCCATCTCCTCGGCGATGGCGTTGAACCGGTCGAGCTTGCCCTTGATCTCCGCGACGCCGTCCTGGACGTTCTCCAGGACCGTCTTGGACTCGTCGAGCTTGGGCTCCTGCATGAGGATGCCGACGCTGTACCCGGGCGTCAGGAAGGCGTCACCGTTGGACGGCTGCTCGATGCCCGCCATGATCTTCAGAACGGTGGACTTGCCGGCGCCGTTCGGGCCGACCACGCCGATCTTCGCTCCCGGCAGGAAGTTCAGGAAGACGTCGTCGAGGATCACCTTGTCGCCGTGCGCCTTGCGCGCCTTGCGCATGGTGTAGATGAACTCAGCCAAGAGAAACCGTCCGGCAGATCGATGATGGGCAGATACACCCCATCTTGCCGTACGTCCATCCCCGGGCGGAAACCCGTATGGCGCCGGTCACCCCCCGCGGGGCGTGGCCGGCGCCGGTGGATCACTCGGGGGACTCGGTGTCCGTGGGGCGCTTGCGCAGCAGGAACACGACTCCGGCGCCCAGGACCACCAGGCCCACGGCGAGCGAGGCGATCACGGGGGTGGCGCTGGAGCTGCCGCTGGCCGCGAGGCGGGTGTCGGAGGCGTCGGCGCTCTCCTCGGCCGCGGGGAGCGGGAGCGCGTCGGCGTAGGTGCGGGCCGCCAGGCGGGTGGGGGCCCAGACCCCGGTGGCCGTGGCGGTGGCCGCCGATTCGCTGGAGCCGGCCACGATCTGCGCCTGGCTGCTGCCGTCGCTGATCAGCACCCGGCCGACCGGGACCTTGGTGGAGCCCTGCACGGTGACCGCGCCGGCACCGTCCGTGGCGCCCTGGGGCACGTCGAACCAGAGCAGGGCGCCGGGGACGGCCGTGGCGACCGGGGCACCGTCCGCGCCGACGATCCGCACCCCGGCGGCCCGGGCCGCCGCGTCCGGGGCGACGGCGACGCTCTGGGCGCCGGTGTGGACGGTGACGGGCCCGATCCGGCTGCCGGAGGTCCCGGTGACGGTGGCGGGGGTCAGGCTCAGGGAGGCGGGCGGCTCGGCGAGCGTGCGGGCGGCCTTCTGGAGGTAGTCGGCCAGCTTCTCGGCCGCCGGGTCCACCGCCTCCACCTGCACGTGGTCCGAGAGGCGCCAGATGGCGACCTGCGTGCCGGCCGCCGCGGTCTCGGCGGTCAGCGCGCCGGCCCCGGCCCGCCGGGCGAGCCCCGCCAGGTCGTTCAGCTGGGGATAGGAGTGCTGGAGGATCCAGCGGATCCGGCCGGCGTCCTTGTTGGCGTCGAGGGGGCTGCCGCTCCAGGCGGTCTCCGCATACCGCGCCTCCTGCTGGGACTGGATCGCGATGCCCACGCCGTACGTCTGGAGTGTGCCCCCGCCCTCGACGCGCATCTCGTAGAGCCCGGCCGGGATGGTGCGCGGCCCGTCGGGCGTGTGGAGCAGGGCCTCGCCGGTGGCGGCGGGCCCGGCCAGCACGGCGCTCGTGCCGGCCGCGGGGGTGGGCGCCAGGCGCGGGGTGCCGGAGGCCCCCACGGCCCCGGGAGCACCCGCCGCGCCGGCCGCGCGGGGAGCACCCGCCGCGCCGGCGGCTCCGGCCGCGCCCGCGGCGCGGGGCGCTCCGGCGGCGTGCGCCGCGCCCGCCCCGGCCACGGAAGCGGAACCGGCGAGCGCGGCCGTGAGCAGCACCACGGCGAGCGGCCGCCGCGCAGGCGCCAGAGCAGGCTGAACTGCCGGACGAGATGTAAATGCTGAAAGAAGTGAAGCGGAAACGGCGAAAGACACGGTTTTCCCCTTCGGGCCGGAGCCCCAAGTGCCCACGAGTACCGGGGAATCCTAGCGGTCTCGAACACTCAGACCACCGCCGCCTTCTGAGGTGCCGTCAGTGTGCCCTCGCCTTTGACCACACGGCGGAAGGCCGAGGTGCCCCGGCTGAGGTCGTGCCCGACGGCCAGCGCGTCCACGTCCGCCGAGAACCAGCGCTTGCCGTCCTCTTCCCCTTCGTCCTTCACCCGCAGTCTTCCGTGCACCACCAGCGGTTCTCCGACCGAGACCGAACCGGCCAGATTCGCGGCGAGCGCCCGGCGCGCCCACACCGTGTAGAAACTCGTGGGGCCGTCGGCCCAGAGTTCTTTCTGCCGGTCCCAGAACCGCGAGGTCACCGCGAAGCGGAACCGCGCCACGGCCCCGGTCGGTGCCTCGCGGTAGTCGATCCGCGTCGCCACGTTGCCCACCAGCGTCACCAGCGTGTCGTTCATCCCGGCCGCCCCCTTCCTGGCCCGGCTCTCCGTCCGGGAGTCCGTCCGGCGCTCCGGCCGGTTCCCTCGTCCGGTCCCATGCTGGACCGGCTTCCGGGAACCTGCCGGAGCCTGTGGACTACCGGCCGGTTGTGGACAACCGCGCCACCGTCGCGAACTGCTCGCGCACCTCCTGGTACCGCAGCAGCTCCGCCGCGACCGGCTCCAGCACCCGGGCCCGGCCGCAGCCGGCGGCCGCCTGCCGCAGCCGCCGCTCGGCCTCCTGGCCGTACCGGCGCGCGGGGCCGCGCGCGGCGACGGTGCACATCCACTCGACCAGGGGACCCCCGACGATGCCGGCGACCATCAGCAGGACGGGGGGCATCAGCCGGGGTTCGAGCACCCCGGCGATCTGCCCCACCAGCCAGAGCCCGCCGTAGATCTGCAGCAGCGTCATGGACGCCTGGGCGAGCACCGCCGCCGGCCACCAGGCGGGCCGCGGCGGCTTGCCCGCGGGCACTCCGGCGGTGACCGCCAGCTCGTCCAGGGCCTCGGGCAGTTGCTCGGCGCCGCGCACGGCGGTCTCGCGCACGGCCAGCGCCCAGGGCTCGGGCAGTCCGGACGCCGCGTCGTCCGCGACGGTGCGGACGGCCTGTTCCACCCGCTGCCGGGCGGTGACCTCGTCCTCCGCGGGCTGTTCGGGCTCGGGGGCGGACCGGCGCAGCAGCTGCGGGGTGCGCTTGTCGTCGTACCAGCGCCACAGCCGCAGCCAGGGCGTGCCGCAGGCACGGCCCGCGTTGCGCCGCCAGGCGCGTTCGGCGGCGAGGCCGGCGGCGTGCGCGCCGACGGCCTCGGCGAGCCGGTCCTCGAACTCGGCGCGGCTGCGCTCGCTGATCTCGGGGTGCCCGTCGGCCACGTACAGCGGCCGCAGGCGGAGGGCGGCGCGGTCGACGTCGGCGGAGATCCGGCGGGTGGCGGCGCCGCGCTCCTGGGTGAACTGGCCCAGCAGTTCCCGCAGCTCGGGCACGCCCTCGCCGGTGAGGGCGGACAGGCCGAGGACGGTGGCGCCGGGCTCGCCGTGCTCGCCGAGCGCCATGCCGTCCTCGTCGAGGAGCCGGCGCAGGTCGTCGAGCACCAGGTCGGCGGCCTCGCCGGGCAGCCGGTCGATCTGGTTGAGGACGACGAAGGTGATCTCGGCGTGGCCCGACAGGGGCCGCAGGTAGCGCTCGTGGAGCACGGCGTCGGCGTACTTCTCGGGGTCGACGACCCAGATGACCGCGTCGACCAGGGCGAGGACCCGGTCGACGTGCTCGCGGTGGGTGGTGAGGGCCGAGTCGTGGTCGGGGAGGTCGATGAGGACCAGGCCGTTCATGGCCTCGTCGCGGTCGCCGCCGTCGCGCGGCCTGCGGCGGAGCCGGCCGGGGATCTCCAGGCGGTCGAGCAGCCCGGCCGCGCCGTCGGTCCAGCTGCACGCGATGGGCGCGGAGGTGGTGGGGCGGCGCAGCCCGGTCTCGGAGATCTGCACGCCGGCGAGGGCGTTGAAGAGGGTGGACTTGCCGCTGCCGGTGGCGCCGGCGATGGCGACGACGGTGTGCCGCGGGGAGAGCCCGCGGCGGGCGGCGGCCTCGTCGAGGACCCGGCCGGCCTCGGCGAGCGTCTTGCCGTCGAGCCGGGTGCGGGAGAGGCCGACGAGCTGCCGGAGGGCGTCGAGGCGTACCCGCAGGGCCTGGTTCTCGGCGCTGGGGGCGGGGACGGGCGCGGGGGCCGGGCTGCCGGCACCGGAGACGGCGCGGGCGAGGGCGCCGGTCTCGTCGGGGTCGCCGTCGAGATCCGCGCCGGGGGCGCCGTCCGCGTTCCCGTCCGCGCCCGTGGCGGCGCGGCGGGCGATCAGCCCGTCGTCCCAGCGGTCGTCGGTGCGGTCGGTCATGGCGGTCAACGCGTCACCTCTCCTTCTGCAGTACGGACAGCGCGGCGATCAGCTCGGCCTGGGGTTCCGGGGTCACTTCGAGGGCGTCGAGGAGGGCCAGCCTGCGGTCGCGTTCGGCCTGGAGGACCTTGTCGAGGTGGCTGCTGACGAGTTCGTTGCCGCGGTCGCGCAGGCGGACCGCGGCGTGTACGCCGATCCGCTGGGCCAGCCGGTCGCCGGCGGCCCGGGCCCGCTTGCCGCCGAGCAGCGCGGCCACGAGGAGTGCGGCCACGGCGTCGGGGTCGGGGGCGGACTGCTTGTCCATGAGGCCCACCTCCTCCTCGGCGAGCTCTTCGAGCACGCGGCGCCAGCGGCGTACCGCCACGCCGATCCGCTCGCCCGCCTCGTGGTCCGGGGTGGGCAGGGTGACGGCTCCGGAGGCGGGTTCGCGGCGCCAGGCCCCGGTGATGCGTTCGTCGGCGGCGGCGACGGCGCACTGGAGGAGGGCGGTCAGGCTCTCGCCGAGGGAGTCGAGGAGTTCGTCGGCGGTGGTGTCGAGGGGGTAGCCGCGCCAGCGGGTCAGGGCGTCGCCGGACAGGACGGCACCGCTCTGGAGCCGGGCGCGGACGCGCTTGCCCTCGCGCTGGAAGGCGTCCTCGACGGCGGTGGTGAGACGGACGGCGGCGGCGTGCTGGGCGGCGACGGCGGAGGCGAGTTCGGGCATCCGGCGGCCGAGGGAGTCGAGTACGCCGATGGCGGTGCGGCCCACGGCCTGCTGGCGGGCGGCGGGGTCCAGGGCGCGGTGGCTGAGCCAGTCGTAGAGGGGCGCGACGGCGCTGGCGGGCAGGAGTCCGCCGCCGCCCGCGGACTCGGGCAGTTCGGGGACGGTGAAGCGGGGCACGTCGCCGAGGCCGGCGCGGGTGAGCAGGGCACCGTACTGCCGCGAGACCTCGGCGAGGACCTGGTGGGGCACCCGGTCGAGGACGGTGATCAGGGTCGCGCGGTACTCCTTGGCGGTGCGCAGCAGGTACCAGGGGATGGCGTCGGCGTACCGGGAGGCGGTGGTGACCATGACCCAGACGTCGGCGGCGCAGATGAGTTCGGCGGCGAGGGTGCGGTTCTCGACGACGAGGGAGTCGATGTCGGGCGCGTCGAGGAGGGCCAGGCCGCGGGGCAGGCTGCTGACGGTCTCGATGCGCAGTTCGCGGCCGGTCTGCGGGGCGGGCTTGGGAGCCCGGAGGGCCTGGGGCTTCTCAGAGAGGGGGACGAGTTCCACCTCGTCCTGCGGCTGCCAGACGCGCATCAGGTCGGGCAGCACGCGCATGCCGGCGAACCAGTGGTGGTCGTCGGGGTGGCAGACCAGCACGGGGATGCGGGTGGTGGGGCGCAGCACGCCGGCCTCGCTGACCTGGCGGCCGACCAGGGAGTTGACGAGGGTGGACTTCCCGGCGCCGGTCGAGCCGCCGACGACCGCGAGCAGCGGGGCCTCGGGGGCCTTCAGCCGCGGTACGAGGTAGTCGTCGAGCTGCGCGAGCAGCTCGGCTCTGGTCTGGCGGGCGCGGGGCGCGCCCGGGAGGGGCAGCGGCAGACGCACGGAGGCGACCCGGTCGCGCAGGGCGGAGAGGGCATCGAGCAGCTGAGGCCGAACATCCAAGGTCACCACATGCGAAGAATGCCCGTTTTTGTTGTGTTTTTGAAGCTTATACGCCCTGCGCGCGCCGATCGCGACTCCGAGCGGACACGATGGACAGATGGGATGACTGGGGCGCAGGCATAACGAGTGCACAACACCCGGGGCGCGGCCGCGCAAAAGCGGTGCGAGAATCGCACCTGCCTGCGATTATCGGGACCGCTTCACCGAACCTCCACATCGTGGCACGCGAGTGAAGCAACCGGGACAAGGCAACCGGAGCCCTATCCTTGACCCGGCATGGACGCGGTCCCACCCCCACCCCGGGGCTCCTGGCCACCCACGGCCACCTTTCCGGCCCCCGTAGCTCAGTGGATAGAGCAGGCGCCTTCTAAGCGCTTGGCCGCAGGTTCGAGTCCTGCCGGGGGCGCTCCGCCCGTACGATTGTCAGCCCTCCCTCGCGGAGGGCTTTTCCGCAGGTCAGCGCACCGTAACCGGAGGCCGGTAACGGCGGCGTAAGACCGGCTGGGGACCTCACGTCGGGCCGGTCGGCCCCGACCAAGGCGACTCTCTCGTGAACGGAGACCGGCATCTCCGTGGGCATGACCGCCAACATCGGCTCCGTCAAGGAACGCCGGCCATCATCAAGCCTGACTCGTGGATCCGGCTGACCGAGGCCGGCGCGATGCGCCTCGAGCACGCGCTGGAGGACTGGCAGCAGGCCGTGGGCACCGGGCCGCGCGACGAGCCGCTCGGGAACTGGAACCACACCCGCGGCGTCGCCCGAATCGTGCGCACGTTTCACGAGCTGCTCGCCCTGCTGGTCTCCCTCTGGCTCGGCATCACCGCCCGCTGACACCAAGCGCACGAGGGCAGCACCGCGAGCGCAACGACCCCGCGCCCGAAGTCGTCGTCGAAGCTCTGAAGTTCGCGGCCGCCGCCGCGACGTTGGCCACAAGCTGCTCGCACACCCCGGTGCCCGGCGGGTGCGGCCCGATCAACCCCGGTAAGTGCGCGACCCACGGCGGAGGGAAGTAGGCTCCGGCCGCCATCGGCGAGAGGGTGAGGCCATGACGGCAGACGAGGCACGGAAGCTGCACGAGGCGATGAGCTGGTATGGCGTTCTCGGCACACCGGCCCCGGTGTCGCCGGCGGACCCGACCGGTGAGTGGGGCATCTACCGCGACGCCGCCGACGGCTCCCGGCTCGATGTCACAGAGGAGGCCCGGTCGGCGGTCGAGGCCGCGCGTCTGCGGCAGCCGCAACGGGGATTCGTCATCCCGCAGGCGGGCTGAACCCATCGAACGGGCCCCGGCCGGTGCTCTGGCCGGGGGCTACTCCTCTACCGGCTGTGCCAAGCAGTACGCCGATCGCGTCGGAGATCAGGACGAGCGTGTCGACATCAGCCTGACCAGCGCCCCCGGTCGGCTCGCCCCTGACGGGGCACCCGCGTGTCGGCGAAGCGTCCTGGTGGAGCCGGTGCTGCGCGCTGGGGCGGGCGGTCCCCGACCGGCCTGCCCGCCCCTTCCGAGCCCTCCTCGTGGAGGGCTTTCGTCATTCCTCCTGGTTGTCGCGGGCCAGGGTGAGGGCCACTTCCTGGAGGATCAGGTCGGTGCCGGGTTCGGCACCCGAGGCGTCGTGCGCCTCCGCCAGGGACTCGAAGGCCAGGATGAATCCGGTGACCAGGGCGCTGAGGGGGCCGGAGAGCTGGTCCAGGACCGCCATGCCGACCGCTTCCGCGCCCGCTTCGGCCGGGACGGTGAACTGCGTCGGGATCACCTCGCCCAGCAGTTCGGAGACAAGGCCCTCGTCCACGCCGCCGCGCAGCGCCGTCAGCGCCGCGATGGCCTTGAGCTTGATCTCGTTCTCGGTCATGGGGTCGAGCCTAGGTACCGGTTCGACCCGCGCGCCTCGGCGGCGCGCGGGACCGGGCGGGTTCAGGCCACGGCCGTGCCGTCGACCGCGGCCGAGAAGCCGAAGGCCTTGACGGCCTGGTAGTAGGTCCAGGCGGTGGAGTCGCAGGAGGCCTTCTTCACGGTGCCGTACTGGGCGCACACGCGCTTGAGGTCGGCGTAGAAGGCGTCGTCCAGGCGGGACTTGTTGGCGTCGAAGCTGCCGGCCGCCTTGTAGTTGCGGTAGCCGAAGTCGTGGCGCGCGCAGGCGGTCTGGAAGGGGAAGCCGAAGGGGTTGTCCGGCGAGGTGGTGCAGTAGTCCGTCGACCAGTCGAAGCCGTACGCGGACCAGGCGCCCTGGTTGCCCCGGGCGGACACCCAGGCGTTGTAGCTGGCGGCGCTGGTCTGGGTCCAGTTGCTCAGCACCTGGGGCTTGTCGGCGGGCGCCGCCGCGGCGGGACCCGCGAAGGCGACGATGCCGGTCATGGCGGCGGCGGCGAGCACGGTGGCGAGACGGGTGCGCATCGGAGTACCTCCGGGAAGTGGATCCGGTCGAGCCGGCCGGACCTCCCGGCGGCGGACTCCAGGGTTCTCGGAGGAACTATCGCCGCGCTTGCCTGGGTCTATACCACGTGGGACCGCTCAACGGAAAAGGCTATGAGCCTCTTTGACCGAATTTCAGCAGGGTTCACGGGTGGGCGGCGGTGGATCTACCCATCAGTAAGTGATCAGAATGTACGCGCACCGTGAGGTGCTGGCTGCAACAGGGGGATGGAGCCGAATGCATCAGGTCGTATTCAGACTATTGGGGCCGCTGGACGTCCAGATTGGCGGGAACAGCCTGCGCAAACTGGGGGGAGCCAGGCAGCGCACCGTTCTGACCATGCTTCTTCTTTCACCGGGCCGGGTGGTCTCGGTGGACACGTTGATCCACGCGGTGTGGCCCGGCGGAGCGCCGACCACGGCTCGAAACCAGATCGCCATCTGCGTCGCCGGACTCAGGAAGGTCTTCAAGGACGAGGCCGGGGTGAGTGACCTGATCGTCACCTCCCACCCGGGCTACACCCTGCACCCCGGCGAACACCGCATCGACATCGTCGAGTTCGAGGAACTCGTCGGCCGGGCCCGGGAGGTGGCGCGCGGCGGGCAGACCGCCGAGGCCTGCGCCGTCTTCTCCGAGGCGCTCTCCCTGTGGCGGGGGCGCGCGCTCGACGGGGTCACCGGGCCGCCCGTGGAACAGGAGGCCGCGCGGCTGGACGAACTCCGGCTCGACGTGCACGAGGAGAGCGCCGGGCTGCGCCTCCAGCTCGGCCGCCACCAGGCGCTGATCCCGGAACTCACCGCGCTGGTCGCCCAGCACCCTCTGCGCGAACAGGCCCGGGCGCACCTGATCCTGGCGCAGTACCGGTCCGGCCGCCGCGCGGACGCGCTGGCCGTCTTCCGGGAGGGCCGCAACCTGCTCGTCGATGAGCTCGGCATCGAGCCGGGCCCGGTGCTCCAGGGCCTGCACGACCTCGTGCTGCGCGACTCGCCCGAGCTGTCCCAGCCGCCCAGCGACCCGGCGCCGGCGCCCGCCACCAACGTGCCCGCCCAACTTCCGGTCGAATCGGCCTCCTTCACCGGCCGGCACAAGGAACTCAGGCAGCTCGACCGGATGCTGGACGAGCGCCTGGGCCAGTCGCCGCTGGCCATGGCCGCGATCAGCGGCATCGGCGGCGTGGGCAAGACGGCGCTGGCGGTCCACTGGGCCAACCAGATCGCCGCGCGCTTCCCGGACGGCCAGCTCTTCGCCGACCTGCGCGGGTACGACGAGAAGGACGAGCCGGTCACGCCGGCGACCACCCTCGACCGCTTCCTGCGCGCCCTCGGCGTGCCGGCCCCGCAGATCCCGTCCGACCCGCACGAGCGGGCCGCCCTCTACCGCAGCGTGCTGGGCGGCAAGCGGGTGCTGATCGTGCTGGACAACGCCCGGTCCTTCCAGCAGATCCGGCCCCTGCTGCCGGGCAACGGCCGCTGCTGCGTGGTCATCACCGGCCGCGACCTGATGGACGACCTGATCGGCGACTACGCCGTGCTCCAGATCGGCCTCAACACCATGGCCCCGGAGGAGGCCACGGCCCTGCTCGCCGAGATCGCCGGCGCGGACCGCATCGGCGCCAACCCGATCGCCACCGAGCGCCTCGGCATGCTCTGCGACCGCCTGCCGCTGGCCCTGCGCATCGCGGGCGCCCGGCTGGCCGCCAAGCCGCACTGGTCGGTGCGCAACCTGGTGTCCCGGCTGGAGGACCAGCGCCGCCGGCTCGACGAGCTGAGCCCGGGTGAGGGCGGGGTGCGGGCCGGCTTCCGGCTCAGCTACCGCGACCTGTCGTCCGACGCCCGCGAGCTGTACCGGCGCCTCGGACTGCTGACCGTGCCGGACTTCGCGGCCTGGGTGGGGGCGGCGCTGGTCGGCACCGACATCCTGGACGCCGAGAACCTCATCGAGCAGCTGGTCGACGCGCAGCTGCTGGAGGTCGCCCCGGGCTCGGGGCCGGTCACCCGCTACCGCTTCCAGGACCTGCTGCGGCTGTTCGCGTGGGAGTGCGCGCAGGCCGAGGAGAGCCCCGAGGCGCGCGGTACGGCGCTCAAGCGCGCGTACAGCGGCTGGCTCACCCTCGCCGACTGCGCGCGCAGGCGTACGTACGGCGGCTCCCACGCGGTCGGTTACGGCGAGGGCGTCGAGCGCCTGACCCTGCCGGACGAGCTGGTGGAGGAGCTGCTGGCCGACCCGATGGCGTGGTTCGAGTCCGAGCGGACGGCGCTGGCCGACGTGATCGACCAGGCGGCCGCGGCGGACGACTCCGCGTACGCCTGGGGCCTGACCGTCAACAGCACCACCCTCTTCGAGGCGCACAACTACCTGGAGGACTGGCGCTCCTGCGCCGAGCACGCCCTGGCCGCCGCGCAGCGGGTGGGCGACCGGCTCGGCGAGGCCACGATGCTCCGCTCCCTCGGCACGCTCGCCATCTACCAGCGACAGTACGAGGAGGCGCAGGGCTGGCTCGACCGCGCCCTGGCGCTCTTCGACGGGTCGGGCGAGGTGCACGGCCGGGCGGTGACCCTGCGGAACCTGGCGCTGTGCGCGCGCTTCTCCGGGGAGGTGGAACTGGCCCTGCGGATGGCCCGGGAGGCGCTGGAGGGCTTCCGAGCGGCCGAGGACGTCGCGGGCGAGTCGCACGTCCTGGGGCTGCTCGCCCAGCTGGAGCTGGAGCGGGGCGACATCCCGGCGGGGATCGCCCTGTGCACGGAGGCCATAGCGAAGAGCCGCGAGGCCGGGTCCGTGCGGGGCGAGACCCAGAACACCTACCGGCTGGCCGAGGCGCTGCTGCGGCGGGGCGATCCCGCGGGGGCGGAGGAGGCCTGCTTCACGGTGCTGGAGCTGACCCGCGAGGACGGCGACCGGCTCGGGGAGGCGCACGCGCTGCGCGGCATCGGCGAGGCGCGCTGGCGGCAGGGCGAGTGGGCGGAGGCCGACATGGTGCTGGAGCAGGCGCTGGAGGCGGCGAAGGAGGTCGGCGACCGCTTCCTGTACGCCCGGATCGAGCTGGACCTCGGCTGCGCGGCGGCCGTACGCGGCTCCGCCGGCGCGGAGGCCCCCCTCTCGGCCGCCGGGGACGCCTTCCGGGAGCTGGGGGCGAAGGTGTGGCTAGACCGCGCGCAGCGGGCGCAGGATTCCGTGGCCGCCGGGCAGGGCCGTGCCTTAGCTCCCGCCGTGCTGGTGGAGATCCTCGAAAGCCGTTAGGCCCGGCTCCCACAGGCCCCGGACGCGAAGGGATCCCGGCGCCCCCTGGGGGGCCGGGATCCCTTCGCGTCGTGTGAGGCAGGTCGTGCTCGGCGCGGTCAGGTCCAGGGGACCTCGCCGTCGGTGATCGCGTCGATCACGCCGACGGCCTCGCCGATCACCCCGCGGATCGGGCCCGTCCAGGGCACCTCGTCCTGCGTGGTCGACACCACGGCCGTGGACGGTGCCTCGCTCGCCGCCGCCTGACCCGCCGTGCCCATGGTCAGGGCGAAGCCCGCGACAACGGTGGCAAGAACGGCTGCGAAAGCGGTGCGGGTGCTGCGCATCGTGAACTCCTCGTCGATTCCGGTCTGCGTGACTGCCGCCGTCGTTCTGCGACGAGAAGAACGTTAGGAAGGAGCGCTATTGAGGCGATGTTGCTTTGATTTCTGTCAAGTTCTGTCAGGTGCGTGTGTCATGTTCCCCGGCGGAACCGCAGGTCAGCAGGGTTCTCGTCAGCTCCCCCAGGCGCCCAGGTGCGTCATCCGCTCCGCGACCCGGTCCGGAGTCGGAGCCTCCATCCGGTCGGCGATCCGCCCGTCCGCCAGGAAGACCACGGTGTCGGCGTACGAGGCGGCCACGGGGTCGTGGGTCACCATCACCACCGTCTGCCCGGTCTCGTCCACGCTCGTGCGCAGCAGAGCGAGGATCTCCTTCGCCGTGACGGTGTCCAGCGCGCCGGTCGGCTCGTCGCCGAAGATCACGTCCGGGCGGGTGATCAGCGCCCGCGCGATGGCCACGCGCTGCTGCTGCCCGCCGGACAGCTCGCCCGGCCGGTGCGAGGCGCGGCCGGCCAGCCCGACCCGGGTGAGCACCTCGTCCAGCCACGCCGGGTCCAGCCTCTCCTTCGCCAGCCGCATCGGCAGCTCGATGTTCTGCCGCACGGTCAGCGAGGCCACCAGGTTGAAGGCCTGGAAGACGAAGCCGATGCGCTTGCGGCGCAGCTTGGTCAGCTGCGTCTCGTTGAGGCCGTTCAGCTCCGTGCCGCCGATGTACGCGGACCCGGTGGTCGGCATGTCGAGGCCGGCCGCACAGTGCAGGAAGGTGGACTTGCCGGAGCCGGACGGTCCCATCACCGCGGTGAACGAGCCGCGGTCCACCGCCAGGGAGACCCCGTCCAGGGCCCGCACCTCGCTGCCGCCCCTGCCGTACACCTTGGTCACCGCGTCCAGGCGCAGCGCGTGCCCCCTCGTCTCTTCGCCGGTCTGGGGCGCTCGGCCGCTGGTCTCGGTCCTCATCGGCGAGGGGTCCTCTCACTGTGGGGGCGTGAACTGCCGGTTCCGCCCGCAGCCGGAACGGCCTCCCCAGAGTGCCTTCCACGACTCTGCTGGAGCTATTCCGCGCCGCCCCCCGGGCCGCAGTTCGGCCGGATCACCCCCGACCGGGGCCGAAATCGAAGCGAAATCCCGCCAATAGCCCCGACTCCTAGCTTCGTTGACTGAGCTCGCAGCACATCAACCAGATCAACGGGGTGACGTATGGACTTCCGAATCCTCGGCCCGGTCGAGGCACGACGCGGCAACACCCGGATCGCGCTGTCCGGTTCCAAGGTGCACACCGTGCTCGCGGCGCTGCTCCTGGCCCGCGGCCGCGTGGTCTCCGACGCACGGCTGAGCACCTTGCTGTGGGGCTGGGACCCTCCCGCCACGGCCGGCGCGCAGATCTACACGTACATGTCACGGCTGCGCAAGCACCTCGGCGAGGACGTGGAGATCATCCGGCAGCCGCCGGGCTACCTCTTCGCCGCCCACGGCAGCCGCATCGACCTCGACCGCTTCGAGCGGCTGGAGCGCGAGGGCCGAGCCTGCCTGGAGCGGGGCGAGTACGAGAAGGCCGGGGAGCTGCTGTGCCGGGCCCTGGAGCTGTGGCGCGGGCCGGCGCTCGCCAACGTCACCGAGTACATGCTGGAGGTGGAGCGCGAGCCGCTGGAGGAGGCCCGCAACCGGGCCCTGGAGTGCCGGATCGAGGCCGACCTGGCACTGGGCCGGCACGAGCGGATCACCGGCGAACTCACCGGGCTGGTGGCGCGGTTCCCCACCCGGGAGCGGCTGCGGGCCCAGCTCATGACGGCCCTCTACCGCTGCGGCCGCCAGGCGGACGCCCTGCACGCCTACCACGAGGGTCGCAAGGTGCTGGCGGAGCAGCTCGGCGTCGATCCGGGCACCGCGCTCGGGGACACGTACAAGGCGGTGCTCACCGGCGAGCTGGGGCTCGAATCCCCCGCGCCCATCACCGCGGGCACCCGGCGCACGGCGGTGACACCGGCGATGCTGCCGCCCGACACGGACGACTTCACCGGCCGGGACGCGGAACTCGCCACGCTCACCTCGATGATCGGCCCCGTCCCGGAGGACGGCACCTGGCGCCCCCGGCGGTTCCTGATCACCGGCATGGCCGGCATCGGCAAGACGGCGCTCGCGGTCCGCGCCGCCCACGTCTCCTCGGCCCTCTTCCCCGACGGCCAGCTGTACGCCGACCTGTGCGAGCCCGACGGCACCCCCCGCGACCCCTGCGCCGTGCTGGTCCGGCTGCTCCGCGCGCTGGGCGAGGACGACCTCGACGAGCCGGGCGACCAGGACGACCTGGAGGAGCTGGTACGCCGCTACCGCACCCGCACCGCGGGCCGGCGGCTGCTGATCCTGCTCGACAACGCGGTCGGGGACCTCCAGCTGGGCCCCCTCCTGCCGGGCAACCCGGACATCACCGTGCTGGTCACCTGCCGTACCCAGCTGGCCCGGGTGGCCGGCGCGTACACGGTGGCGCTGGGCCCGCTGGACGACGACTCCGCGCTGGAGCTGCTGGCGTCCGCCGCCGGCCGCTCGCGGATCACCGCCGACCCGGACGCCTCGGACGACCTGGTCGCGTACTGCGCGGGGCTGCCGCTCGCGCTGCGGATCACCGGCGCCCGGCTCGCCGCCCGCCCCCAGTGGCCGACGGCCCGGCTGGCCCGGCGGCTGGCCGATCCGGAGACCCGGCTGGCCGAGCTGGGGTACGGGGACCTGCGCGTCCGGGACGCGCTGCTGCCCTCCGTACGGCTGCTGGACCCGCGCGCGCAGACGGCGCTGGCCGGCCTGGCGGACCTGGGTCCCGAGCCGTTCTCCGCGCAGGCCATGGCCGAGGTGCTCGGCGTACCCGAGGACCTGGCGGAACGCGGTCTGGAGAGCCTGGTGGACGCCGCGCTGCTGGACATCAGCGGCGTCGACCGGGAGGGCCGGCCGCAGTACCGCTGCCACGAGCTGGTCTGGCTGTTCGCCGCCACGGAGTCCGGCGCCCTGGACACCGCGCCGGTGCACGCCCTCTGACCGTCCCGGCCCGGCCCCGACGACCGACGACCGACGACCGACCGATCACACCCCTCGCACCGAACCAAGGAGTACCCGTGAAGCCCACCCGCACCGCCACCGCCTGCGCCGCCGTCGTGGCGGCCGCCCTCTGCGGCTCTTTACTGACCGCCTGCTCCTCCGTGGGCCTCGGCGACGAGACCGCCACCCGCTCGTACACGGTGGCCGACAAGGTGACCGCGCTCTCGGTGGAGTCGCCCGGCGGCGACATCGAGGTGACCGGCGGCTCCGGCAGCGTCGTCAAGGTGACCGAGACCGTCACGTACAGCGGCAAGCGCCCGCGCACCGGCCAGACCGTCTCGGGCGGCGAGCTGAGCCTGAACGCGGGCCCGGACTGCGGCCCGGAGGACGACTCGGACTGCGTCATCAGCTACAAGGTCGAGGTGCCCAGCGGCCTTTCGGTGAAGCTGGTCGGCTTCGCCGGCGACATCACCGTGCGCAAGCTCACCGGTGACGTCGAGGCCCGCACCACCGGAGGCTCGGTCCACGCCGAGGGCCTGGCCGGCACCAAGCTGCTGGCCAAGGTCAGCGGCGGGGACGTGTCCGCCACGTTCGCGTCGGCCCCCAAGAGCGTGGAGGCCGGCACCGACGGCGGCGACGTGACGGTGAAGGTGCCGAACAGCGCCGCCTACGCGGTGGACGCCAGCGCCATCGGCGGCAGCGAGAAGGTGGACGTCCGCACCGACCCGGCCTCGGGCAACCGCATCAAGGTGTCCACGACCGGCGGCAGCGTCTCGGTCACCACGTGAGAACGCGGCGGGGGGACCGGGTCCGTGCGGACCTGGTCCCCCCGCCTCCGCGGCCCCGGGCCGCGGGATCACCAAGTGCTTCGGGTCCGGTGGAAGGGGAGGGCATGACGCTCGGAGGGCGGCGCGATGGTCTCCCGTACCACCGTCCAGACGTCCGAGACCACGCGCTCGCGGCCCGGGCGCGGGGACTGGGACAGCGCGTCGGCGGTGATCGCCCGCATGGCGGCGACCGCGGCGACCGCCCGGGTGGCGGCGGTGGGCTTCGAGGGCCGGGCCGCGCCGCGGCCGACGTCCATCCGGTGGCCCAGCTCCGCGGCCTCGACCCGCTCGGCCGCCGCCCGCACCCGGCTCACCGGCGCGGCGAACACGGCCGGGGAAAGCGGGTGTTCGTACACGTGCCGCACCCAGGCGGAGACGCGCTCGCGCTCCCGGTACTCCCAGCCGTCGGCCGCCGGGCCGGGGTCGGCCTGCTCGACCACGGTCTCCAGGAGCCGGTGGTAGTCGAGCCAGAGTTCGTCGTCCAGCGCCGGCAGTACGGTGTTCTCGGTGGCTTCCAGGGTCATGGTCGTGCCTCTCTCGTGGCGGGGATGGTGCTGCGGAAGTCGGAGCGGGTGCGCCGTGCGGAGCGTCGGGGTGCTGCCCGCGGTACGGGGCGGCGGCCGGCGGGAGGGCCGGGCGGGGCGGTACGGGCGGGCGGCGCGGGGCCGTCAGGCCGGCGGGTGGAGGACCACCGGGCCGGTCGCAGAGCGGTCCGGACGGGCCAGCGCCGCGGTGTACCCGGCGCCGACGTCCAGGTCGGACACCGACCACAGGGTGTTCGCCCCCTGGTGGCTGTGGCTGACGGTGACCGGGCCGTCGTCCTCCATGTGGACTTCCAGCGCGGTAAGTTCGGTGCCGATGAGACCCACGCCCACGGCCTTGACCACCGCCTCCTTCCGGGTCCAGCAGCGGTGGAAGGCCGCGTCGCGGTCCGCGCCCGGCGCCAGCCCGGCCAGCACCCGGCGCTCGGACTCCGAGAGGACCAGCTCGGCGAGGGTGTCGGCGCGGACGTCGCGCCGCGCCTCCACGTCCACCCCGACCCAGGTCCCGGCCCGGACGGCCAGGACGCCCAGGCCGTCGGTGCGGGAGAGGCTGACCGCCAGTGGCACCACCGGGCGCAGCACGCTCGGCGGGCCGTGCGAGCCGTCCCCGCAGCCGGGGCAGACCCGGCGGCCCAGGTCGACCTCGGCGGCCGGCACGCCCAGCAGGCCGGCGAGGGCCCGTCGGGCGGAGGCGTGGGCCCGGACGAAGCCGGCGGCGTCGCGTTCCGCGTGGAACCTCAGCGCCCTCTCGTACTCGGCGGTGTTCAGCAGCGCCAGGTCGTCGGGGTCCGTGCGGGCGGGCAGGTCCCACCACCACACGTGGACCTCGCCCGAGGCCCGCAGGGCGCGTACGGCCTGCTCGGCATCGGCGCGGAGGGCGGGGTCCAGGGTCAGGCTGCCCGGCGAACCGTGCGGTACGGGCATGGCATCTCCTTTCTTGCTGCGTCTCTTCATGAGCGCATGTCGGGCATGCAGTGAGCTATACGGCCGTGGGCCGTGGGCCTATCCGGCCGGGAGCAGAGCGGCGGTGACCATCCGGAGCACCGCCGCCCGGTGCTGTTCCAGGTAGAAGTGACCGCCGGAGAAGACCCGGTGGGTGAATCCGCCCGTGGTCAGTGCGCCCCAGCCGAGCACGTCCTCGGGCGGCAGCAGCGGGTCCGCGTCGCCGGTGAGTGCGGTGATCGGGGCGCGTACGGTGCCCAGTTCGGCCTGGGTCGGCCGGTACCGGGCGTTGAGCCGGTAGTCGGCGCGCAGGGCCGGCAGGAGCAGCGCGGCCAGTTCCGGATCGTCGAGGATCCCGGCGTGCGGCGCGTCCAGCCGGCGTACCTCCGCGGCCAGTTCGGCGTCGGTCCAGCCCGTCAGATCGACGGGGTCCGAGGCGTACGCGGCGGCCGCGCCGGAGACGAAGATCCGCTCCGGGCTGACGCCGAACCGCTCCTCCAGACGCCGGGTCACCTCGTAGGCCACGTCGGAGCCGAGGCTGTGGCCGAAGAAGGCGAGCGGCGCCCCCAGGTAGGGGCGGAGGGCGGCGGTGAGCCGGTCGGCGAGTTCCGCCATGTGCTCGACCGGGGGTTCGTGGAAGCGGTCCTGGCGGCCCGGGTAGCGGGCGGCGAGCACCTCGATCCCGGCGGGCAGCCCGTCCGGCCACTCCCGGTAGAGGCTGGCCGCGCCGCCAGCGTGCGGGAAGCAGACCAGGCGGACGCGGGGCACCGCGGTGCGGGGCTGTCTGCGGAACCAGCGGCCGGCGTCGTCCGCCGGTGCCGGGGGCGCGAGGAGCGCGCCCTGGGTGGCGGGGGGCATCGTGTCTGTGCTCCGATCTGGTCGGTCGGGCCGGTCTGGTTGGTCGGGCCGGTCTGTTCGGTCGAGTCGGTCGGCCCGTCGGGCCGGCTAGTCGGTCATGGCGACGAGGACGCGGCGCGGGCCGGTGAAGGGGCGGCGGCCGTGGCCCACGGCCACGTTGTCGATGACCATCAGGTCGCCGGTGTGCCAGTCCACGTCCACCGCGTTGTCGAGGCCCCGGTCGCGGACCTGGACCACGTACGCGTCCGGGATCGGCGAGCCGTCCGCGAAGGTCACGTACTGCGGCAGCTCGTCGGTGGGCAGCAGCTGCGCCAGGGCGGCGGCGGTCTCGTCGCCGAGGGAGGCCGGGTGCCACTGGTCGGCCTGGTTGAACCAGACCTCCTCGCCGGTCACCGGGTGGCGGACGGTGGCCGGGCGCAGCAGGCTGACGCGCAGCCCGCCGTCGGGCCGCCACTCCCAGTCGGCGCCGGTGCCGCGCAGGTACTCCTCGACCTCGGCGCGGTCGCGCGTCTCGAAGGTGTCCTGCCAGCTCTTGCCCAGGCCCATGCCGTCGTGGAGGTTCTGGGTGTAGCGGACGCCGGCGCCGAAGGCCTCCCGGACCTCGGGGTCGAGCGAGGCGAGCCAGCGGGTGCCGTCCACGACGGGGGTGGCGCCGCCGGTCTCGGGGGCCTGCTGGCAGAAGAAGGCGAGCCGGGAGGGCCAGCTCTCGGCGTACGACAGCTCGTTGTGCATGGAGATGGTGAACTCGGCCGGGTACTCGGTCGAGGTGTAGACGTTGTCCCCGACCTTGGTGCGCGGGGAGTTGCCGTGGACGTACGCCAGCCGGTTGCGCAGCAGCAGGTCGAGCACCGGGCCGAGCGTGTCCGGGGTGAGGTGGAAGCCGCGGAAGACCAGGGCCTTCTGCTCGGTGAGCAGCCGGTCGGCGAGCGCGGTGTCCGCCAGGTGGGCGGCCAGGCCCTCGGGGGTGGCCGGGGTGCCGGTGTCGGCGGGGCGGATCTCGTAGGGGGTCCAGGTGGTCACGGTGGTGTTCATGCGGGCTGGTTCGCTTCCTGTGTGGTGGTGGCGGGGGCGTCTCCGGGGGCGGGCCGGCGCATCGACTCGGGGTAGTCGGTGTGCGGCAGCAGGAGGGAGAGCAGGGCGAGGGCGGCCATCGCGGCGGCGATCCCGTAGACGGTCGGGGTGGCGCCGAAGGCCTCCAGGGCGAATCCGCCGCCGAGCATGCCCAGGGACGCGGCGCCGGAGCCGATCAGGCCCATCGCCCCGCCGACGCGGCCCTGGAGCCGGTCGGGGGTGATGCCGACCTGGTAGACGCCGCCGGCGACGTTGGTGACGCTGCCGATCATCGCGGCGACCAGGAAGATCGCGCCCAGCAGCACCGGGTGGCCGGTGAGGGCGACCAGGGGCATCAGCAGGGCCCAGCCGACCGAGCCGCCGACGAGCAGGCCGCGCAGGCTGGTCCGGCGCATCCAGAAGGTGCCGGTGAGGGCGCCGAACATGCCGCCCACGCCGCTGACCGCGGTGATGACGCCGATGCTCGCGGCCGAGCCGCCGGCCTCCTTGACGATGACGATGAGGGCCAGGGAGAGGGCCTGGAAGAGCAGGTTGCTGCCGCTGATCAGCAGCATCCCGAAGCGCAGGAAGCGCTGCCGCCAGGTCCAGGCGAGGCCCTCGCGGAGTTCCGCGGTGACGCTCGCGGGGGCCGCGGTGCGCTCGTCCTGGAAGTCCTTGCGGATGAGCAGCAGGGAGACCAGCGAGACCGCGTGGGCGACCGCGGAGAAGAGGAAGGGCGAGGAGCGGGCGACGGTGTAGAGGACGCTGCCCGCGGGCAGGCCCAGCAGACCGGCGGCCTGGCCGCGCGCCTCGTTGCCCGCCATGGCGGCCGGCAGCTGGTGCTCGGGCACCACGTGGCGTACGGCGGCCCGCTCGGCCAGCCGGTAGAAGATCGCCAGGCTGCCCTGGACGAAGGCGGCGGCCATGAGCAGGGGGATCCAGACGTGTCCGGCCAGGACGGACGCGCCGACCGCGGCCGCCGCGAGGAGGCAGCCGAGGTCGCAGAGGATCATCGTGCGCCGCCGGTCCCAGCGGTCGACGAGGGCGCCGGCGTGCAGCTGCACCACCAGGTTGGGCAGGGCGGCGGCGAAGCCGACCAGGCCGGCCGCGCTCGCGGAGCCGGTGGCCCAGATGACCAGCAGCGGGTAGGCGATGGAGCTGACCCGGGCGCCGAGCGCGGTGGCACCGGCGCCGACCCAGAGGAGGACGAAGTCCCGGTTGCGCCGCAGGGACGGGCCCTCCGGCGCGGCCTTTCCGGCCGGTCCGGACCCGGCGGGTGCCGCGGGGGCGGTCCCGGGGGCGGCTTGCGTCGTCGCCCGCGTCGTCTCGGGGGCGGTCCCGGGCGTCGTCTCGGGGGTGGTCTCGATGGCGGTCATGCCGGCCGTCCTTCCGGGGTGGGTCCGGTCAGCGCGCCGTGCCTGATCCACTCCAGGACGGCCATGGCGCTGTGCATCTTGTTCTCGGCCTGGTCGAAGGCGATGCTCGCCGGGCCGTCCAGCACCTCGGCCGTGACCTCCTCGCCGCGGTGCGCGGGCAGGTCGTGCAGGAACGCGGCCTTGGGGTTGGCCCGCCACAGTCCGGCGGTCACCTGGAACGGGGCGAAGACCTGCCGCCAGTCCGGGTCCGGCTTGCTGGTCCCGGTGGTCTGCCAGCGGGTGGTGTAGATCGCGTCGGCGTCCTCGGGCAGGCCCTCCATGTGGTGGGCCTCTGCGACGTACGAGCCGTTGCGCGCGGCCTGAGCCGTTGCCCGCGCCAGGATGGCCGGGTCCACGCCGTAGCCGGGCGGGGTGCGCAGCTCCAGCCGGGTGCCGGGGTAGCGGCTGAGCGCCAGCGCCAGGGCGGAGGCGGTGTTGTTGCCCTCCCCCACGTACAGCACGCTCAGGCCCTCGATGCGGCCGAACCGCAGCTGGAGGGTGGTGAGGTCGGTGAGGCCCTGGGTGGGGTGCTCGGCGGCGCTCATGGCGTTGACCACGGGAAGCCGGCCGCCGCCGGAGAGGCCGCGCAGTTCCTCGTCGGGGCCGGCGGTGCGGGCCACCAGGACGTCGAGCATGCGGGCCATGACCCGCCCGGTGTCCTCGACCGTCTCGCCGGTGTTGACCTGGAGGTCGCCGGGTCCGTAGGTGACGGTCCGGGCGCCGAGCCGGAGGGCCCCGGCGGAGAAGGCGGTCCTGGTGCGGGTGGAGGTCTTCTTGAAGTAGACGCCGGCGACCCAGCCGGCCAGGGGGCGCTCGTCGGCGCCGGCGCCGGAGGCGAAGTGGGCGCCGCGGGCGACGATGGAGTGCAGGTCCTCGTCGGTCAGTCCGTCGATCGAGAGCAGCTGCCGGGTGTGCGGTGACGGCCGTGCCATCGGGGGCTCCTTCCGGGGTGGTCGGGGTGGGGGCGGCGCGCCCGTGGGGGGCGCGCCGCCGTCGCGGCTGCTGCCGGTCAGTCCTGTGCCTGCGGGTTGATCCGGCCCTGCTCCCACAGCCGGGTCATCTCGCCCTCGCCGGTCCAGGCCGCGTCGTGTTCGCGTACGGAGGCCAGCACCTGCTTGAGCACGGCCCGCCCGGAGTCGGCGTTGGTCAGGACGACCACGCCGGTGCCGGAGCCGAGGCGGCTCAGGGTGAGGGCGTGGAAGCCGGCGGTGCGGCCGGTGTGCCCGTATTCGAGGTCGCCGCCGGTGGTGTCGACGATGGAGCCCATGCCGTAGAAGCGGCCGGGTTCGACGATGGTGAGCATCCGCCGGGCGAGCTCCGGGGTGAGGACCCCGGAGGGTTCGCCCCGGTGGGCCCGGCGGATCTCCAGGGAGACCTGGGCCAGGTCGTGCGCGGTGGTCCACAGGCCGGCGGCGGCGACGTCCGGGTGGGCGTAGCTGCCGCCCTCCACGGGCACGCCGTTCTCGTCGTGGCCGACGGCCACCGTGCGGCCCGCGGCGGCCGCGGTCTCCGCGCGGTCCGCCTCGTAGCCGCTGGCGGTCATGCCCAGCGGGTCCAGCACGAGTTCGCGCATGAGCTGCGGGAACGGGGTGCCGGTGACGTCCTCCATGAGCTGCTGGAGCACGGTGTAGCTCACGTTGTTCTTCTGGAACACCTCGCCGGGTACGCCGTCGACGATGACGGGCGGGGTCTTGGCCGGTGCGCGGCCGTGCAGGATCTCGGCCGCGCTCGGCCGGGGTTCGGAGCGCCGGTAGAAGTGGTGCTCCAGGTCGGTCGGCGGGTGGGTGACGCCGGAGGTGAAGCGGAGCAGCTGTTCCACCGTCACCGGGGCGTCGCCGGGCACCTGCCAGCCGGTGAGGTACCGGTTGGCGTCCTCGGAGAGGTCGATCAGCCCGTCCTTGACCAGGCGCAGGACGCCCAGCGCGGAGACGTACTTGCTGATGGACCCGGCCGGGAACAGCGTGTCGGGGGTGACCCTGGCGCCGCCCCCGAAGGCGGTGACGCCGAAGCCGCGGACCTCGCTGACGGCCCCGTCGCGGATGACGGCCACGCTGACGCCGGGCACCCGGTGCTCGATCATCGCCTCGGCCGGGGCGGGCAGGGCGGCGGGCGCCCCGGTGGTGCGGGCGGGTGCGGGGGCGACGGCCCGGGCCAGTTCGGCCAGGGTCTCGCTCTCGTACAGGGTGCGCAGGGAGATCGTCAGGCCGGCCTTGCGGGCCGCGGCGATCACCGGGAGCACCATGATCGAGTCGCCGCCGAGGGCGAAGAAGCTGTCGTCGGCACCGATCTTCTCGATGCCGAGGGCGTCCGACCAGATGGCGGCCAGCAGCTCCTCGGTGCCCTCGCGCGGTGCCACGTACGGCGGCCGCCCGGCGTCGGGGAGGCCGTCCTGTCCGGGGGCGGGCAGGGCCTTGCGGTCGACCTTCCCGGAGACGGCCAGGGGCAGTTCGTCCAGCAGGACGAAGACCGGCGGCACCATGTAGGCCGGCAGGGTCCGGCGCAGGTGGGCGGCGAGGTCGGCCGGGGCGGGCGCGTGGCCCGGCTCCGGGACGACGTAGCCGGTCAGCCTGCGCTCGCCGGGGCGGTCCTGGCGGGCCAGCACCACGGCGTCCTTGACGCCGGGGGCGAGCAGCAGGGTGGCCTCGATCTCGCCGAGTTCGACCCGGTAGCCGCGGATCTTGACCTGGTCGTCGCCGCGGCCGAGGAAGTCGAGCGTGCCGTCGGCGCGGAACCGGGCGAGGTCGCCGGTGCGGTAGAGGCGGGCGCCGGGGCGGGCGGCGAAGGGGTGCGGGACGAACTTCTCGGCGGTGAGCGCGGGCCGGCCGCCGTAGCCGCGGGCCACCCCGGCGCCGCCGAGGTACAGCTCGCCGATGGCGCCGGCCGGGACCGGGCGCATCTCCCGGTCGAGGACGTACACCTCCGTGTTGGTGATCGGCCGGCCGATCGGGACCGGGACGGCCTCGTCGGCGGTGCCGGTGGCGTCGTGGACGACGCAGCCGACGACCGTCTCGGTGGGCCCGTACTCGTTGATGATCCGGGCGCCGGGGGCGGTGCGCCGCCAGGCGGCCACCATCTCGGGCTTCATCTCCTCGCCGCCGACCACGAAGGTGCGCACCGAGTCGACGGCGGTGTCGCCGAGTTCGGTGGCGACCAGGTCCAGGTGGGCCGGGGTGATCTTGACGATGCTGTAGTCGCCACCCTCGCGGAGCAGGGCCGGCAGGGCCTCCTGGCCGCGGTCGCCGGGGACCATCGTGACGTCGCGGCCGGAGATCAGCGGGAGCAGGAAGCTGGGGACGGCCAGGTCGAAGGCGATGGAGCCGAACATCGGCGCGCCGTTCGCCCCGTCCATCCCGTAGTACGCCAGCGCCCAGTCCAGGTAGTTGGCCAGTCCGCGGTGGGTGATCAGCACGCCCTTGGGGCGGCCGGTCGAGCCGGAGGTGTAGATGGTGTAGACGAGGTCGTCCCCGTCGACGGCCACCTCCGGGTCGGTGGCGGGCCGTCCGGCGATCTCCGCCGCCTCCCGCTCCAGGACCACCAGCCGGGCCCGGTGCCCGGGTACGGAGTCCACCAGCGCCTCCTGGGTGACCAGGACCGGCGCCGCGCTGTCGGCCAGCTGGTACGCCAGGCGCTCGGCCGGGGTCTCCGGGTCGAGCGGCAGGTACGCGGCGCCCGCCTTGAGCGCGCCGAGGACGGCCACCAGCATGTCCGGGCCTCGGTCGAGCAGCACGGCCACAAACTGGCCGCGCCGCACGCCGAGTCCGGCCAGGTGGTGGGCGAACCGGTTGGCGCGCGCCTCCAGTTCGCCGTACGAGAGCACCTCGTCGCCGGTGACGACGGCGGGGGCGCCGGGCGCATCCGCGGCCCGGGCGGCGAACCGCCGGTGGACCGGGGTGGTGTCGTACGGGATGCCGTCCGCGCCCGCCCAGTCGCCCAGCAGCAGCTCGCGGTCCTCCTCGTCCAGGAACACCTCGCCGGCGTCCCCGTCCAGGTCGGCGACGATCGCCTCCAGCACCAGCCGGTACATCCGGCCCAGCCTGCGGGCCTGCTCGCGGCTCATCACCTGCGTGCTGGTGAGGAGTCCGAGCTCGCCGGCCATGGTGGTGACGGCCAGGTCGAACTCGGTGCCGCCCTCGCGGAGGCTGGTGCCCAGGTCCATCAGGTCGGTGTCGATCTGGCGGAAGTCCAGGTAGTTGAAGAAGACGTCGATGATCCGGCCGCCGCCCGCCTCGCGCTGCACCTCCGGCAGCGGGAAGCGCCGGTTCGGCCACAGCTCGGTCTCCTGCGCGAACACCTGCGTGAGCAGCTCCCGCCAGGTGCGGGCGCCGCCGCGGTGGTGGATCGGCAGGGTGTTGAGGTACATGCCGTAGACCAGGTCGGCGCCGGGCGCCTCGGGGCGGGTGTCGCAGACCAGTCCGGTGTGGAAGTCCCGCTCCTCGGTGAGCTGGCTCATCACCTTGAGGTGGGCGGCCAGCAGCACGCTCTTGACCGGTACGTCGGCCCGGCCGGCGGTCGCCCTGATGGCGTCCTGGAGGTCGTGCAGGGAGACGGTGACCGAGTAGGACTTCGCCGGCTCCTGCGGCTGCCGCCAGGCGGCCGGCAGGGTGAAGCGGGCGTACTCGGAGACGGTGCGGCGCCAGTGGGCGCGCTCCTCCGCCGAGGCCAGCGACTCGTGCTCGCCCGCGATGAAGTCGGCGAACCGCAGGCGCGGCAGCTCGGCCGGGGCCGGCTCCTGCCCGTCGCGGATCGCTGCGTACGTGGTGAGCAGCTCCATCCACAGGCTGTAGTGGCCCCAGCCCTCCAGGATGGTGTGGTTGAGGCTGAGGAACATCCGCCAGCCCCGGTCGCCGACCGCGAAGGCGAGGCGGACGAACGGCGGCCTGGTGGTGTCGAAGAGGTTCTCCTGCTCGCCGCGGCTGATCTCCAGGACCCGCCGGTGCCAGCCCTCCTCGTCGAGTCCGGTCAGGTCGTGCACGCTGACCGGCATCTCCGCGCGGGCGTGCACCAGCTGCATCGGCACGGAGTACGTGTCGAGGTCGATGGAGGTGCGCAGCGCCTCGTGGCGGGCGGTGACCCGGCGGGCCGCCTCGCGCATCGCGGCGGGGTCGAAGGGGATCCCGTCGCGGATGTCGAACGAGGTGGTGTTGTGGTAGTTGTTCCCGCCATTCCCGTCGCCGCCGTCGCCGGACAGCAGCTCGACCAGCATGCCGGTCTGGAGCTGGGAGAGCGGGTAGGCGTCGGTGACGCCCTCGGGAACCAGCGCCCGGTCCTGGGCGGAGATCAGCTCGAAGGGCTCCACGTACCGCAGTTCGCGCAGCTCACGGCCGGCGATGGCGGCGGCCAGCCGGCCGACCGTGCGGTGCTCGAAGACCTCGCTGACGGCCACGCTGTAGCCGGCCGCCTTGAGCGCGCCGACCAGGGTGACGGCCCGGATCGAGTCGCCGCCCAGGTCGAAGAAGCTGTCGGTGACCGAGAGGGAGGCCACGCCCAGCACCTCGCACCAGACCGCCGCGATGGCGATCTCGTCGGGGGTGGCCGGGGCGGCGCCGCCGCGAGAGGCCGCCAGGGCGTCCTCGCCGGGCACCGGCAGGGCCCGGGTGTCGAGCTTGCCGTTGGCGGTCAGCGGCATCCGGTCGAGCGTGACGTACGCGGCCGGGACCATGTGGTCGGGCAGGGCCTCCCGCAGGTGGTCGCGCAGCTCGGCCGGGGCCGGTGCGGTCCCGGTGCCGGGGGCGGTGACGACGTACGCGGCGAGCCGCTTCTCCCCCGGGGCGTCCTCGCGCAGGACGACCGCGGCGTGGCTGACGGCGGGGTGGGTGCCGAGGGCGGCCTCGATCTCGCCGAGCTCGATCCGGTAGCCGCGCAGCTTGACCTGGTGGTCGGCCCGGCCGATGAAGTCGATCGTGCCGTCGGGCAGCCAGCGCACGATGTCGCCGGTCCGGTACATCAGGGTGCCGGGCTCGCCGTGCGGGTCGGGCACGAACCGGGAGGCGGTCAGCGCGGGCTGTCCGTGGTAGCCGCGGGCCAGACCCTCGCCGGCGACGCACAGCTCGCCCGGCACCCCGCGGGGCACCAGCCGGAGCTCGTCGTCGACCACGTACAGGCGGGAGTCGCCCACCGGGCCGCCGATGGGCACCGAGGTGGCGCCCTCCGGCACCTCGGTCACGTCGTGGACGGTGGAGAAGGTGGTGTTCTCCGTCGGTCCGTAGCCGTGCACGAGGTGGGCCGGGCCCCCCGAGCGGAGCAGCTCGCGGACGGTGCCGGCGTCGGCCGTCTCACCACCGAAGATCACGGTGCGCAGGCCGCGGAACATCTCGGGGACGGTCCTGGCCAGGTGGTTGAAGAGGGAGGTCGTGAGGATCATCGCGGTGATCCCGCGCTCGGCGGCTACGGCGGCCAGCAGTTGGGCGTCCAGGACCGTGTCGCGGTCCAGGACCTCCAGGCGGGCACCGCCCAGCAGTGCGCTCCAGATCTCCCAGGTGGCGCCGTCGAAGGAGACGCTCGCGACGTGCGAGACCACGTCGTCGGGGCCGACGCGGGTGAGTGCGTCGTGCAGCGCGGTGCGCACCACGCCCCGGTGGGTGACGGCGGTGGCCTTGGGGGTGCCGGTGGAGCCGGAGGTGTACATCACGTACGCGAGCTCGTCCGGGTCCTGTACGGGCGCCCCGGCGGCCGGTCCCTCGTCGGGCGCGCCCGCGTCGACCAGCAGCAGGGGTCCCTCCCAGGAGGGCAGGCCGTCGGCCAGCCGCCCGGTGCTGACCAGGGCCGTGGCCCCGGAGTCGGCCAGCATGAAGGCGAGCCGGTCGGCCGGGTAGGCCGGGTCGAGCGGCAGGTAGGCGGCGCCGGCCTTGAGGACGCCCAGGAGGGCGACCGGGAGTTCGGCGCTGCGGTCGAGGCCGACGGCGACCACGGAGCCGCGGCCCGCGCCGGCCGCGGTGAGGCGGGCGGCCAGCCGCGCGGCGCGGGCGTCGAGTTCGGCGTACGTGAGGGTCAGCCCGGCGTGGGAGACGGCGACGGCGTCGGGGGCCTGCGCGACGCGGGCGGCGAACAGCTCGGTGAGGGTGCCCGTGGCGGGCGCCTCCCCGTCCTCCAGGGCGGCCGGGCGTGCGGTGCCCCAGGCGGTGAGCAGCTCGGTCTCGCCTGCCGGGAGCGGGGCGAGGGCCGGGCCCTCCGGGTCGGCGGCCATGGCCTCGACGACCGCGCGGTACATGGCGGCGATCCGCTCGGCCTCCTCGCGGCGCAGCACGCCGGTGTGGGTGGCCAGGCTGAGGTGCCCGTTGAGCGTGGTGACGATCAGCGAGAACTCGGTGGCGGCCGCTCCGGCGCTGGAGCCGACGTCGACCAGGTCGGTGTCGAGCTGCTTGTAGTCCTGGTAGTTGAAGGCGACGTCGACCAGCCTGCGGCCGTCGGCGAGGCGCTGGATGGCGGGCAGCGGGTACCGGCGGTGCGGCCAGATCTCCGCCTCCCGGGCGTACACCGAGGCCACCAGCTCGCGCCAGGTGCGGGCGGTGCCGTCGTACGCGAAGGGCACGGTGTTGAGGTGCATGCCCAGCACCCGCTCGGCGCCCAGCGCCTCGGGGCGCGCGTCGGTGGCCAGGCCGGTGGCGAACTGCCGCTGGTCGGTGAGGCGGGCCAGCACCGCGAGGTGCACGGAGTGCAGGACGGCCTTCATCGAGGCCTGGGCCCGCCGGGCCAGCTCGCGGAGGCCGGGCTCCAGGTCGGCGAAGGGCACCCGGACCAGGTAGGGCTCGGGGGTGCCGCCGGGTGCCGCGCCCCAGCCCTCGGGGAGGGCGAAGGGCTCGTGGCGGGCGGTGACGTCCTGCCAGTACGCGCGGTCCGCGTCGGAGGCCAGGGACTCCAGCTCGCCGGCGACGAAGTCGGCGTACCGCACCTCGGGCGCGGTCCAGTCGGCCGTGCTGCCGTGGTCGCGGAAGTCCCGGTAGAGGCCCAGGAGTTCCATGAGCATGGAGTGGTGGCTCCAGCCCTCGGTGATCGCGTGGCACTCGGCCATGCCGAGCCACCACGCGTGGGTGCCGTCCGCCGGGTCCGGGACCAGCGCGGAGACCCGCAGCAGGGAGGGCACGGCCAGGTCGAAGGGGGTGGCCCGCTCCTCCGCCAGGTAGGCGGAGACGGCCAGGTCCACGAAGGACCGGTCGAGGCCGCCGAGTTCGCGCACGTCGACCGGGATGGTGACGGCCTCGTGCACGAGCTGGAGCGGGGTGCCGTAGCCGTCGAGGGCGAAGCCGGTGCGCAGCACCTCGTGGCGCTCCGCGAGGACGGCCACGGCCCGGCGCAGGGCGGCCGCGTCGAAGGGGCGGTCGTCGCGGATCCGGAAGGCGTTGACGTTGAGGTACTTGTGGCCGGCCGGCTCGGCGAGCATCTCGACGAGGATGCCGAGCTGGCCCTGGGAGACGGGGTAGGCGTCGGTCAGGCCGGCGGGCAGCAGGGCCCGGTCGGCGTCGGACACGAGGGCGAAGGGCTCGACGGCCCGGTACGCCTCCCCGGTGCCGCCGGCGGCGGCGAGCGAGGCGAGGCCGGCGACCGTGCGGGCGTCGAAGACGTCGCGTACGGAGAGCCCGTACCCGGCCGCGCGCAGGGCGCCGACCAGGGAGACCGCGCGGATGGAGTCGCCGCCGACGTCGAAGAAGCCGTCCTCGGCACCGACCCGCTCCAGGCCCAGCACCTCGGCCCAGACCGCGGCGATCCGCTCCTCGTCCGGGGTGCGCGGGGCGACGTACGCGCGGGCGGCGCCGAGGGCCGACCAGTCGGGGGCCGGCAGGGCCTTGCGGTCGAGCTTGGTGTTGGAGATCAGCGGGATGGCGGCCAGCCCGGTGAAGGCGGCCGGGACCATGTACTCGGGCAGCCGTCCGCGGCAGAACTCGGCGAGTTCGGCGGGGGCGGGCAGCCCGGCCGCCGGGTCGGCGGGCACCAGGTAGGCGGCGATGCGCGGGTCGCCGGGGGCCGAGTCGTCGGTGACGACGGCGGTCTCCCGGACGGCCGGGTGCTCGGCGAGCAGGGCCTCGATCTCGCCCAGTTCGACGCGGTAGCCGCGGATCTTGATCTGGTTGTCGGTGCGGCCGAGGAACTCCAGGCCGCCGTCGGGCCGCAGCCGGGCCAGGTCGCCGGTGCGGTAGAGGCGGGCGCCGGGCTCGCCGTACGGGTCGGGGACGAAGCGCTCGGCGGTGAGCGCCGGGCGGCCGAGATAGCCCCGGCTCAGCGCGGGGCCGCCCACGCAGAGTTCGCCGGGGACCCCGACCGGCACCGGCCGGCCCTCCTCGTCCAGGACGAGGACGCGTGTGTCGGCCAGGGGGCGGCCGAGGGGGATGCCGTGCGGGTCGGCCAGGTCGGCCTCGGTGATCCGGTGGTGGGTGACCTGGACGGTGGCCTCGGTGGGCCCGTACAGCTCGACGAGCTGGGGGGCGTCCAGGCCGAACCGGCCGGTCCAGGGGGCCAGGGCGGGGCCGTCGTGCTTCTCGCCGCCGAAGAACATGGCGCGCAGCCGCAGCCGGTCGATCCGCGGGTCGCCCTGCTCGACGGCCGCGGCGAGGCCGCGGAAGGCGGAGGGGCTGTTGAGCAGGACGGTGAACTCCTCGGCGAGCGCGAGGTCGAGCAGCTCGTCGGGGTTGCGGGCGGTGTCGGCGTCGACGACGACCAGGCGGCTGCCGTGGAGCAGCGCGGACCAGAGCTCGAAGACGGAGACGTCGAAGGCGTAGCTGTGGATCAGCGGCCAGACGTGCCCGGCGTCGAGCGGGAACCGCTCCTCGGTGGCGCGCATCAGCCGGACCACGTTGGCGTGGGTGACGCCGACGCCCTTGGGGACGCCGGTGGATCCGGAGGTGTAGATGACGTACGCGAGGTTGTCCGGGCCTGCCAGCGGCTCGGGGTCGGTGGCGGGGGCGGCGGCGAGGTGCGCCGCGCCGGTGCCGTCGGTGACGAGCAGCGGGCCGGTGAAGGCGGCGGCCGCGGCCTCCTCGTGGGCGGTCTCGGTGATCACCGCCTTGGGTGCCAGGTCGCCGGCCATGAAGGCGAGGCGGGCGGCCGGCTGGGCGGGGTCCATCGGCAGGTAGGCGGCACCGGCCTTGAGGACGCCGAGGATCGCGGGGACCAGCTCGGGGCCGCGGGCCAGGCAGAGGCCGACGACGTCCTCGGGGCCGACGCCGAGGGACCGCAGGTGGTGCGCGATCCGGTTGGCGCGGGCGTTGAGCTCGGCGTACGTGAGGGTGGTGCCGGCGGCGGTGACGGCCCCGGCGGTGGGCCGGCCGGCGACCTGCTCCTCGAAGAGGCCGTGCAGCGTGGCACCGCTCCGGGGGGCCGGGGCGGGGGCGCGCAGCACCACCGCGCGGTCGGCGGCCGGGAGGAAGGTGGCCCGGGCGTCGCCGTCGGGGTCGGCCAGCATGGCCTTCAGCACCTGGCGGTACATCTGGGCCAGGCCCTCGGCCTGTTCCTGGGTGAGGTGGCGGGTGTCGGAGCGCAGCCCGATCCAGCCGCCGCGGGAGATCACCGCGAGCGGGAACTCGGTGGAGCCGATGCCGGTGCTGGCCTCCTCGTCCACGGCCTCCGTGTCGACCTGGTGGAAGTCCAGGTAGTTGAAGACGGTGCCCAGCAGCCGGCGGCCGCCCGCGGCGCGCTGGATCGCGGGGAGCGGGTGGCGGCGGTGCGGCCACAGGGCGAGCTCGCGCTCGAAGACCTCGCGGATCAGCTCCCGCCAGGTGGCGGCGGTGCGGGTGTGCGGGAAGGGCACCGTGTTGAGGTGCATGCCGGCGACCTTGTCGGCGCCCGCGGTCTCGGGGCGGGCGTCGACGGCGAGGCCGGTGTGGAAGGCGGACTCCTCGGTGAGCTGGCTCATCACCTTCAGGTGGGCGGCCAGGATCACGCTCTTGAGGGAGACGCCGGTGGCGGTGGCCAGCTCGCGCAGGGCGGGCGTCAGGTCGGCGACCGGCACGTTGGCGCGCACGGGCTCGTACGCGGGGGCCGCGTCGCCCAGCGGGTCGCCCCAGGCGGCCGGCAGGTCGAGGACGGCGTGGCCGTCGACGACGCCCCGCCAGTGGGCGCGGTCGGACTCGTCCTCCAGGGAGGCGAGTTCGGCGGCGATGAAGTCCGCGTACCGCCCGGCCGGGCGGACGGTGTCCGTGAAGCCGCCAGTGGCGAGGAACTCGCGGTAGAGGGCGAGGAGTTCGTCCATCAGGGAGTGGTAGCTCCAGCCCTCCAGGATGGGGTGGGCGTGGGTGAGGACGAGCCACCAGGAGCTGTCGTTCTCCAGGACGGCGCGGACCCTCAGGAGCGGGGGCCGGGCCGGGTCGAAGGGCCGGCCGCTCTCCTCGGCGTTGACGGCACGCAGGGCGGCGGGGAACTCGCCGGCCGCGACCGCGCTGAGGTCGGTGAGGGTGACGGCGACCGGGACGGTGCCGGTGGCGTGGACCAGCTGGAGCGGGGTGCCGTAGCCGGTGAGGTCGAAGCCGGTGCGCAGGATCTCGTGCCGGGCGACGAGTTCCTCCGTGGCCGCCTGGAGGGCGGCGAGTTCGAAGGGGCGCTCGTCGCGCACCGCGAAGGCGTCGACGTTGTGGTACGCGGCCTGGTGGTCGTCCAGGTCCATCTCGACGAGCATGCCGAGCTGCACCTGGGAGACCGGGTAGGCGTCGGTGACGCCCTCGGGCAGGGCCGCGCGGTCGGCTTCGGTGATCAGCTCGTACGGGGCCGCGTACCGCTCGGTGACGGCCACCGGCTCCGCCGGGCCGCCGACGGCAAGGGCGAGGGCGGCGATGGTCCGGTGCTCGAAGACGTCCTGGACGGACACGGCGAACCCGGCGGCGCGGATGGCTCCGACGAGCACGATGGCGCGGATGGAGTCGCCGCCGAGGTCGAAGAAGCTGTCCTCGACGCTGATCTCGTCCCGGCCGAGCGCGGTGGCCCAGGCGGCGGCGAGGCGGGCCTCGGTGTCGTTGCGCGGGGCGACGTGCTCGGCGGCGGGGGCGAACTCCGCGGGGGCGGGCAGGGCCTTGCGGTCCAGCTTCCCGGCGGTGTTCAGCGGCCAGGCGTCCAGCTCCACGAAGGCGCCCGGGACCATGTAGTCCGGCAGCTCTTCACGGAGGTGCGCCCGGAGTCCGGCCTGCTCGACCGGGCCGCCGGCCGGGATCACGTAGCCCACGAGCCACGTGTCGCCGTTGTCCTCGGTACGGGCCACCACCGCGGCATCGCGGACGCCGGGGTGGGTCAGCAGCCGGGACTCGATCTCGCCCAGCTCGATCCGGTAGCCCCGGATCTTCACCTGGTGATCGGTCCGCCCCAGGAACTCCAGCGAACCGTCCTCCAGCCGCCGCGCCAGGTCACCCGTCCGGTACAGGCGGGTGCCCGCCGGCCCGAACGGGTCCGGCGCGAAGCGGTCCGCCGTCAGGTCCGGGCGGCCCAGGTAGCCCTGCGCCACACCGGCACCCGCGATGCACAGCTCGCCCACCACACCCAGCGGCACCGGCTCCATGAAGGAGTCGACGAGGTGGAACTGCGTGTTGTCGACGGGGGCTCCGATCGAGACGGCCGCCGGGAGCGCCGGGACCTCCCAGGCGGAGGACCAGATGGTGGTCTCGGTCGGGCCGTAGACGTTCACCAGGCGGCCGACGCCGGCACGCAGTTCGCGGGCCAGCTCGACGGGCAGCGCCTCGCCGCCGACGAGTGCGGTCACGGCCGGGCCGGCGAACCCGCCCTCCAGCAGCAGCTTCCAGCCGGACGGCGTGGCCTGCACGTGGGTGAGGCCCTCGGCCGCCACCAGCGCGCCCAGGTCCTCGCCGGAGCGGGCCACCACGACCCGGTGCCCGCCCACCAGCGGCAGGTACAGCTCCAGCCCGGAGATGTCGAAGGACACGGAGGTGGACGCCAGCCAGTGCTCGGTGCCGGCCGGGGAGTCGCCCAGTACGCGGCGGATGCCGGTCAGGAGGTTGCCCAGCGCCCCGTGCGTGACCTGCACGCCCTTGGGGCGGCCGGTCGAACCCGAGGTGTAGAGCACGTACGCCACCGCGTCGCGCTCGGGCACCCGCCACTCCCCCGTGGCCGGCTCGCCGGCGATGAGGGCGGCGTCGCCGTCGAGGGAGATCCGGGCGCCGGAGTGCACCTCGGCTGCGACGGCGGCCAGGGAGTCCTGGGTGACCAGGACCGCCGGCCGGGCGTCGGCGGTGATGCCGGCCAGCCGGGCCGCCGGGTGGGCGGCGTCCATCGGCAGGTACGAGCCGCCGGCCTTCTGTACGGCGAGCAGGGCGACCAGCAGGTCGGTGCCGCGCTCCAGCAGCACGCCGACCACGTCGCCGGCGCGCACGCCCGCCGCCACGAGACGGTGGGCCAGCCGGTTCGAGGCCGCGTCCAGTTCCCCGTACGAGAGGGACCCGCCCCCGCTCGTCACGGCGACGGCGCCGGGCGCCGCGGCGACGGAGGCCGCGAACAGCTCCGGCACCGTACGGGCGGGGACGGCGGTGGCGGTGTCGTTCCAGCCGGAGACGACGAGCACGTGCTCCTCGCCGGGCAGCCGCACGGCCCGCGCGTCGCCGGCCGGGTCGGCCGCCATGGCCTCCAGCACCGACCGGTACATGGCGGCCACCCGCTCGGCGTTGGCGCGGGAGAGGTCCCGCTCGTTCGCGGTGAGCACCAGGTGCCCGGCGAGCGTGGTGACGGCGAGGGGGAACTGCGAGGTCGCGTCGCCGAGGCTGTCCTCGACGTCGATCAGGTCGGTGTCGACCTGGTGGTAGTTCTGGTAGGTGAAGAGCACCTCGACCACCGGCTGACCGGGCTCGGCCAGCCGCTGGATCGCCGGGAGCGGGTAGCGGCGGTGGTCCCACAGCTCCATCTCCCGGTCGAAGACGGACCGGACCAGGTCCTGCCACGTGCGGGCGCCCCGGTCGTACGCGAGGGGCACGGTGTTGAGGTGCATGCCCAGCACCCGCTCGGCGCCCAGCGTCTCGGGGCGGGCGTCGGTGACCAGGCCGACGGAGAACCGGGCCTCCTCGGTGAGCTGGCTCAGCACCTTCAGGTGGGCGGCGATCAGCACGCTCTTCAGGGAGGTGCGGGCCCGCTCCGCCAGGGTCTTCAGTCCGGGCTCCAGGTCGGCGTAGGCGACGGGCAGCCGGTAGGCCGCGCCCTCGGCGGCCGCGGGCTCGCCCCAGCCGGCCGGCAGCGACAGGGCCGGGTAGGCGCCCACGGTGTGCTGCCAGTAGCCGCGGTCGGCCTCGTCCGCCAGGGACTCCAGCTCGCCGGCGACGAAGTCCGCGTACCGGGCGGGGACGGGCTCGTAGCCGTCGGCCGGGTCTCCGCCGTCCCGCACCGTGCGGTAGACGTCGAGCAGCTCCATCAGGAGGGAGTGGTGGCTCCAGCCCTCCAGGATCAGGTGGCTGTGGGTGAGCCCCAGCCACCAGGCCTCGTCGCTCTCGACCAGGCCGGCCACGCGCAGCAGCGGGGCCTGGCCGGGGGCGAAGGGGCGGGCCTCCTCGCAGGCGGCGAACTCCGCGACGGCCCGCTTGAGTCCGGCCTCGTCCAGGCCCGACAGGTTCTCCACGGCGACGGGCGGGACCGCGTCGGCGTGCACCAGCTGCATCGGCACGGAGTAGCCGGTCAGGTCGACGGAGCTGCGCAGCACCTCGTGGCGGGCCACCACGGTGCGGGCCGCGGTCTCCAGGGCGGTCAGGGAGAAGGGGTGCCCGTCGCGGACGCGGAAGCAGGTGACCCGGTGGTAGTCGTCCCCGGAGTCCTCGACCAGGGCCTCGACGGCCATGCCGGTCTGCACCTGGGACAGCGGATAGGCGTCCGCGATCCCCTCGGGTATCCGTTCCCTGTCCTCATCGGAGATCAGGGCGAAAGGGGCGGTGCCCCCTTCCTCCCGTGCCTGCTCCTGCTGCGGCGCGCCGGCCCCGGACTGGGCGCGGAGCAGCGCCAGCAGGTCGGCCACCGAGGTCTGCTCGGTGATGCCTGCGCCCAGGTCGAGGCCGGCCGCCTGGAGGGCACCGGCAAGCGCCTCCGCCGCGTCGGCTCCGGCCGTCCGGCTGGAGATGTCCGTCGGTGACACGTTGTCCTCCTGAGGTGCCTGCGCCGCGAGGTGGTCCGCCAGCTCGGCGACGGTCTGGTACGTGAAGATCGTTCGAACGGAGAGGCGGTGGCCGAGGGCCTTGAGCGAGCCGACGACCGAGACCGCGCGGATGGAGTCGCCGCCGAGGTCGAAGAAGCTGTCCTCGACGCTCACGCGTTCGAGCCCGAGAGCGGATTCCCAGGCACGGGCGATCCTCGCCTCGGCGTCTGTGCGGGGAGCTATATATGCCGTTCCGGCGCTCCGGCCCGGGGCGGGCAGGGCCTTGCGGTCCAGCTTCCCGGCGGTGTTCAGCGGCCAGGCCGCCAGCTCCACGAAGGCGCCCGGGACCATGTAGTCCGGCAGCTCTTCACGGAGGTGCGCCCGGAGTCCGGCCTGCTCGACCGGGCTGCCGGCCGGGATCACGTAGCCCACAAGCCACGTGTCGCCGTTGTCCTCGGTACGGGCCACCACCGCGGCATCGCGGACGCCGGGGTGGGTCAGCAGCCGGGACTCGATCTCGCCCAGCTCGATCCGGTAGCCCCGGATCTTCACCTGGTGATCGGTCCGCCCCAGGAACTCCAGCGAACCGTCCTCCAGCCGCCGCGCCAGGTCACCCGTCCGGTACAGGCGGGTGCCCGCCGGCCCGAACGGGTCCGGCGCGAAGCGGTCCGCCGTCAGGTCCGGGCGGCCCAGGTAGCCCTGCGCCACACCGGCACCCGCGATGCACAGCTCGCCCACCACACCCAGCGGCACCGGCTGCATCAGCGCGTCCACCACGTAGAACCGGGTGTTGTCGACCGGGTCGCCGATCGAGACGGCCGCGGCCTGCTCGGGCACCTCCCAGGCGGAGGACCAGATGGTGGTCTCCGTCGGGCCGTAGACGTTCACCAGGCGGCCCACCTGTGACCGCAGTTCGCGCGCCAGCTCCACCGGCAGCGCCTCGCCGCCCACCAGGGCCGTCACGCCCGGCTCGGCGAACCCGGCCTCCAGCAGCAGTTTCCAGCCCGACGGCGTGGCCTGCACGTGCGTCACGCCCTCCGCCCGCACCAGCTCCAGCAGGTCCGCACCGGTCTCGGCCAGCACCACCCGGTGCCCGCCCACCAGCGGCAGGTACAGCTCCAGCCCGGAGATGTCGAAGGACACCGAGGTGGAAGCCAGCCAGGACTCGTCCCGCCCGGCGCCGAGCACGCGGCGGATGCCGGTCAGCAGGTTGCCCAGCGCACCGTGCGTGACCTGCACGCCCTTGGGGCGGCCGGTCGAGCCCGAGGTGTAGAGCACGTACGCCACCGCCTCCGGCGCGGCCGCGTACCCGTCCGGCAGGTCGTCGGAGGCCTGGCGGTCGGTGAGCGCCGAGTCCGGACCGTCCACCAGCACCCGCGCCCCGCCGTGCACCTCGGCGGCCACGGCCGCCAGGGACTGCTGCGTGACCAGGAGCGAGGGCCGCGCGTCGGCCGTGATGCCCGCGAGGCGGGCGGCCGGGTGGGCCGCGTCCATCGGCAGGTAGGCGGCGCCCGTCTTCTGTACGGCGAGCAGCGCCACCGGCAGTTCCACGCCACGCTCCAGCAGTACGCCGACCACGTCGCCCGGGCGCACGCCCTCGGCGACGAGACGGCGGGCCAGCCGGTTCGAGGCCGCGTCCAGCTGCCAGTACGTGAGCGACGCGCCCGCGGCGGTCACCGCGACGGCGTCGGGGGTGGCCGCGACCTGGGCCGCGAACAGCTCCGGCACCGTGCCCGCCGGGGCGGCGGTCGGGGCGGGGTTCCACTCCTCCAGGGCCAGGTTCCGCTCGCCCGCCGGCAGCAGGACCGTCCGGGCGTCGCCGGCCGGGTCGGCCGCCATGGCCTCCAGCACCGACCGGTACATGGCCGCGAGGCGCTCGGCGTGGGCGCGGGAGAGGACCGCGCCGTTCGCCGTGAGGACCAGGTGGCCGGTACGGGTGGCGACGGTGAGCGGGAATTCGGTCGGCCCCTCCTGCGCGTCCGCGATGTCGGCGTTGGCGCCGGCGTGGTGCAGGTCGCCGGCGGTCACACGGCCGTAGTCCTGGTAGTTGAAGTACACGTCGAGCAGCTGGCGGCCGCCCGCGAGGCGCTGGATGGCGGGCAGCGGGTAGCGGCGGTGCGGCCAGACCGCCAGTTCGGCGGCGAAGACCTGCGCCACGAGCTCGGTCCAGGTGCCGGCGGTGCGGTCGTGGACGAAGGGCAGGGTGTTGAGGTGCATGCCCAGCACCCGCTCGGAGCCCGGGAGTTCGGGCCTGGCGTCGCCGACCAGGCCGCTGTGGAACCGGGGCTCGGGGGTGAGCTGGCTCAGCACCTTGAGGTGGGCGGCGAGCAGCACGCTCTTCATCGACGCCCGTGCGGTGGCGGCCAGTTCGCGCAGCCGCTCCTCCAGGTCCCCGTACGGGACGGGCACCCGGAAGGTGCCGGGCTCGCCTCCCCAGCCGGGGGGCAGGGCGAAGGCGGCGTAGCGGTCGGTCACGTCCTGCCAGTAGGCCTCGTCGGAGCCGTCGGCCAGGGCCGCCAGCTCGCCGGCGACGAAGTCCGCGTAGCGTCCGCCGCGGGCCGGTCCTTCCGGCAGCGGGGCCGGGCGGCCGGAGTCGCGGATCTCCCGGTAGACGGCGAGGAGTTCGGTGAGCAGCGCGTGGTAGCCGAAGCCCTCCAGGACGGGGTGGGCGTAGGTGATCGTGAGGTGCCAGTCGGTGCCGGGCAGCAGGTGCGCGGAGAAGCGGACCAGCGAGGGGCGCGCGGTGTCGAACCCCGCCGTGCGCTCGGCCTGCTCGTGGGCGGTGACTGCGGCCCGGCGGGCCTGCGCGTCGAGGGCGGTCAGGTCGGCGACGGCCACCTGGACCGGGGCCGTGGCGTGCACCAGCTGGAGCGGGGTGCTGTAGCCGGTGAGGTCGAAGCCGGTGCGCAGGACCTCGTGGCGGGCCACCAGCTCCTCGGCGGCGGCGCGCAGCGCGGAGGGGACCAGCGGCTGGTCGTCGCGGACCTCGAAGCCGTCGACGTTGTGGTACGCCGCCCGGTCCTGGTCCAGGTCCATCTCGACGAGCATGCCGAGCTGCACCTGGGAGACCGGGTAGGCGTCGGTGACGCCCTCGGGCAGGGCCGCGCGGTCGGCTTCGGTGATCAGCTCGAACGGTGCGGCGTACGCGGCCTCGGCGACCGGGCCGGTGGCGCCCCCGCCCACGTGGCGGGCCAGGGCGGCCACGCTGCTGTGGGCGAAGACGTCGGGGACGGTGACCTGGAAGCCCGCGGCGCGGACCTCGGCGGCCAGGGAGATGGCGCGGATGGAGTCGCCGCCGAGGTCGAAGAAGCTGTCCTCGACGCTGATCTCGTCCCGGCCGAGCGCGGTGGCCCAGGCGGCGGCGAGGCGGGCCTCGGTCTCGTTGCGCGGGGCGACGTGCTCGGCCGCCGCGCCACCGGACTCCGCCGGGGCGGGCAGGGCCTTGCGGTCCAGCTTCCCGGCGGTGTTCAGCGGCCAGGCCGCCAGCTCCACGAAGGCGCCCGGGACCATGTAGTCCGGCAGCTCCTCGCGCAGGTGCGCCCGGATTCCTGCCTGCTCGACCGGGCCGCCGGCCGGGATCACGTACCCGACCAGCCACGTGTCGCCGTTGTCCTCGGTACGGGCCACCACCGCGGCGTCCCGCACACCCGGATGGGACAGCAGCCGGGACTCGATCTCCCCCAGCTCGATCCGGTAACCCCGGATCTTCACCTGGTGATCGGTCCGCCCCAGGAACTCCAGCGAGCCGTCCGGCATCCGGCGGGCGAGGTCGCCCGTGCGGTACAGGCGGGCGCCCTCGTCCCCGAAGGGGTCGGGCACGAACCGCTCGGCGGTGAGGTCCGGGCGGCCCAGGTAGCCCTGGGCGACGCCGTCACCGGCGATGCACAGCTCCCCGACGACCCCCAGCGGGACGGGCTGCATCAGCGCGTCCACCACGTAGAACTGCGTGTTGTCGATCGGCGCGCCGATGGAGACGGCAGCCGGGTCGACCGGCACCTCCCAGGCGGAGGACCAGATGGTGGTCTCGGTCGGGCCGTACACGTTGACCAGCCGGCCCACCTGCGCGCGCAGTTCGCGCGCCAGCTCCACCGGCAGTGCCTCGCCGCCGACGAGCGCGGTCACGCCGGCACCCGTGAACCCGCCCGCCAGCAGCAGCTTCCAGCCGGACGGGGTGGCCTGGACGTGCGTCACGCCCTCCGCCCGCACCAGCTCCACGAGGTCCGCACCGCTCTCCGCGACCACGACCCGGTGCCCGCCCACCAGCGGCAGGTACAGCTCCAGGCCGGAGATGTCGAAGGACACCGACGTGGACGCCAGCCAGTGCTCCGCACCGGCCGGGGACTCCCCCAGTACGCGGCGGATGCCGGTCAGCAGGTTCCCCAGCGCACCGTGCGTGACCTGCACGCCCTTGGGGCGGCCGGTCGAGCCCGAGGTGTAGAGCACGTACGCCACCGCGTCCGCGTCCGGTGCCGCCCAGACGCCCGTGCCGGGGCGTGCCGCGACCGCCCCGGCGTCCGGGCCGTCGAGGAAGATCACCGCACCGTCGTGGACCTCGGCGGCGAGGCCGGCCAGGGACTCCTGGCTGATCAGCGCGACCGGCAGCGCGTCGGCGGTGATCCCGGCCAGGCGGGCGGCGGGGTGGTGCGCGTCCAGTGGCAGGTAGGCCGCGCCCGCCTTCTGTGCGGCGAGCAGGGCGACCAGCAGGTCGGTGCCGCGCTCCAGCAGCACGCCGACCACGTCGCCCGGCAGCACGCCCAGCTCCCGCAGGTGCGCGGCCAGCCGGTTCGAGGCCGCGTCCAGCTCCCCGTACGACAGGGACCGGCCGGCACCCGTGACGGCGACGGCGTCCGGCGTGGCCGCGACGGAGGCCGCGAACAGTTCCGGCACCGTGCGCGCCGGCAGGGCGGTCGCCGTGGCGTTCCACTCCTCCAGCACGCGGGTGCGCTCGTCGGCCGGCAGCAGGACCGCCCGGGCGTCGCCGGCCGGGTCGGCCGCCATGGCCTCCAGCACCGACCGGTACATGCCCGCGAGGCGCTCGGCGTTCTCCCGCGACACCGAGCGGTCGTTGGCGGTGACGATGATGTGGCCGGCGCGGCTGGAGACGGTCAGCGGGAACTCGGTGGGGCTGTCGTCGATGCTGGCCGTGTAGTCCACGCGGTCGAGGTCGACCTGGCGGAAGTCCTGGTAGTTGAAGTAGACGTCGATCAGCTGCCGGCCCCCGGCCAGCCGCTGTACGGCGGGCAGCGGGTAGCGGCGGTGCGGCCAGAGCCCGACCTCGGCGGCGAAGACCTGCTCCACCAGCTCCGCCCAGGTGGCGGCCCGGCCCGCGTCGTGTGCGAAGGGCAGGGTGTTGAGGTACATGCCGTAGACGCGGTCGGCGTCCGGCAGTTCGGGCCGGGCGTCGCAGACCAGGCCGGCGGTGAAGCGCGGCTCGGGGGTGAGCTGGCTCATCACCTTCAGGTGCGCGGCGAGCATGACGCTCTTCAGGGAGGCCTTGGCGCCGGTGGCGAGGGCGCGCAGCCGCTCGTACAGGTCCGCGACCGGCACCTCGATCTGGTGGACGGCGCGCGGCGCGTCCGGGTCGCCGCCCCAGCCGGCGGGCACGGTGAGGGCCGGGTGGGACTCCAGGAGCGGGGTCCAGTAGGCCGGGTGCGCCCCGTCGGAGAGCGCGCGGGCCTCCTCGGCGATGAAATCGGCGAAGCGGATGGCGGGCGTCGCCGGCTCCTCGACGGCGCGGCCCTCGTACAGGTCGCGGTACAGGTCGAGGATCTCCATGAGGAGGGAGTGGTGGCTCCAGCCCTCCAGGACCGGGTGGCACTCGGTGACCGACAGCCACCAGCTCCCGTCACCGGTGTCGTGCGCGTACAGGCGCATCAGGGCGGGGACGGCCAGGTCGAAGACCTCGGCGCGCTCGGCGGCGGTGTACGCGCGGACCTCGTCGCGCACCTGCTCCTCGGTCAGCCCGGCCAGTGACCGGCTGCCGACCGGCAGTTCGGCGGTCGCGTGCACGAGCTGCATCGGCACGGAGTACCGCTCGATGTCGAGGGAGGTGCGCAGCACCTCGTGGCGGGCGGTGACGATGCGGGCGGCCTCGGCGAGTGCCTCGTGCCGGAAGGGGCGGTCGTCGAGGATCCGGAAGCTGGTGACGTTGTGGTAGTTGTTCGCGCCGTCGGGCACGACCATCTCCAGCACCATGCCGGTCTGCACCTGGGAGAGCGGGTAGGCGTCGGTGACGCCGGCCGGCAGCAGGGCGCGGTCGGCCGCGGAGATCAGCTCGAACGGGGCCACCGGGGGCGGGAGTTCGGCGGGCGCGGTGCGGCCGGTGACCAGCTCGGCGAGGCGGGCGACCGTGCGGCAGGCGAAGACGTCGCGGACGGCGAGGTCGAAGCCGGCGGCGCGCAGCTCGCCGACGAGCGCGACGGCGCGGATGGAGTCGCCGCCGAGGTCGAAGAAGCCCTCGTCGACGCCGGCCCGGTCCAGGCCGAGCACCTGGCACCAGACGTCGGCGATGCGCTGCTCGGTGGGGGTGCGGGGGGCGGTGTGGGCGCCGGCCGCGCGGCGGGAGTCGCCGCCGGGTGCGGGCAGGGCGCGCTTGTCGAGCTTGCCGTTGGTGGTCAGGGGCAGCCGGTCGAGGGTGACGAAGGCGGCGGGGACCATGTACGGCGGCAGGTCGCGGCCGAGGACCTCGCGCAGCTCGGCGGGGTCGAGGGCGGTGCCGGAGGCGGTGACCAGGTAGGCGACGAGCTCCTGGGCGCCGGGGGTGTCCTCACGGAGGACGACGACGGCGTCGTGGACCTGCGGCAGGGCGGCCAGGGCGGTCTGGATCTCGCCGAGTTCGACGCGGTAGCCGCGGATCTTGATCTGGCCGTCGGCGCGGCCGAGGAACTCCAGGCTGCCGTCGGCCAGCCGGCGGGCGATGTCGCCGCTCCTGTAGAGGCGGCTGCCGGCCGGGCCCCACGGGTCGGGGACGAAGCGGTCGGCGGTCAGTTCCGGGCGGCCGAGGTAGCCGCGGGCGACGCCGGGTCCGGCGACGTGGATCTCGCCGAAGACCCCGACGGGCACGGGCTGCCCGTGGGCGTCGAGGAGGTGGACGCGCAGGTCGTCCAGGGGGACGCCGATGGGGTTGCCGGCCTCGGGCGCGAGGTCGGCCTCGCCCACCTTGTGGAAGGTGGTGTGCACGGTGGTCTCGGTGATGCCGTACATGTTGAGCAGGGCGGGCGCGTCCAGGCCCAGCCGGTCGGTCCACGGCTTGAGGTCGGGGACGATCAGCTTCTCGCCGGCGAAGACCACGGCCCGCAGCGCCAGCCGGCCGATCCGGGGGTCGTCCTCGGCGGCCGCGGCGACCAGTGAACGGAAGGCGGACGGGGTCTGGTTGAGGACGGTGACCTGCTGCTCGACGAGCAGGTCGAGGAAGTCCTCGGGCGAGCGGGTGACGGCAGCGGGGACGACGACCAGCTTCCCGCCGTGCAGCAGGGCGCCCCACATCTCCCACACGGACACGTCGAAGGCGTAGGAGTGGAAGAGCGGCCAGACGTCCGCGGCGGAGAACCCGTAGTGCCGGTAGGCGGTGGTGAGGAGGCGGAGCACGTTGCGGTGGCTGAGGCAGACGCCCTTGGGCCGGCCGGTGGAGCCGGAGGTGTAGATGACGTAGATCAGCTGATCCGGGTGGCCAGCCAGCGGCGGATTCTCCACCGGAAGGCCCTGCCAGGCCTCAGTGGCGGCCTCTCGGTCGAGTACGACGAGCGGTCCTTCATGGCACTCCTCGATCATCGGTGCGTGGCGGGATTCGGTGAGCACGACCGCCGCGCCCGCGTCCCCGATGACGTACGCCAGCCGGTCCGCCGGGTTGGCGGGGTCGAGCGGCAGGTAGCCGGCGCCGGACTTCAGGACGCCGAGGAGGGCGGGCATCAGCTCGGGGCCGCGCTCCAGGCAGATGCCGACGAGCCGGTCGGGTCCTGCGCCCAGTTCGCGCAGCCGGTGGGCGATGCGGTTGGCGCGCGCGTTGAGCTCCGCGTACGTGAGTTCGGTTCCGTCGGCGACGACGGCCACCGCGTCGGGGGTGGCGGCGACCTGGGCCTCGAACACCTCGTGGACGGACCGGGGGTCGGGGGTCTCCTCCGGCGCCGGCTGCACCACCAGGGCGCGCTCGGCCGGGTCCAGCACGTCCAGGGCGGACAGCCGGGCCTCCGGGTCGGCGGCCACGGCGGTGAGCAGCCGCTCGAAGTGCCCGGCGAAGCGGCGCACGGTGTCCTCGTCGAAGAGGGCGGTGGCGTACTCGAAGCGGCCGCGGAGGGAGCCGTCGGGGGCCTCCTCGACCAGCAGCTGGAGGTCGAAGCGGGCGATGCCGGAGGGCACCTCGAAGGGCTCGACGGTGATGCCGGGCAGGTCGTAGGCGGCGGTGCGCGACTCGTGGAGGGTGAACGCGGCCTGGAACAGCGGGGTGCGGGACAGGTCGCGCTCCGGCTGGACGGCGTCGACCAGGCGGGCGAACGGCATCTCCTGGTGGTCGAAGGCGTCCAGCACCTCGACCCGGTTGCGGTCCAGCAGGCGGGCGAAGACCGGGTCGCCGGCCCAGCTCGCGCGCAGCACCAGGCTGTTGATGCCGTAGCCGATCAGGTTCTGCAGCTCGGGGCGGGTGCGGCCGGAGACCACCGTGCCCACCGCGATGTCGGTGCCGCCCGTGTACTTGGCCAGCAGGGCCTGGTACGCGGTGAGCAGCACCGTGAACAGGGTGGTGCGGTGTCCGGCGGCCAGCGTCCGCAGCCCGGCGCCCAGCGCCCCGGGCAGGGCGAAGGCGACCTCGGCGCCCTCGGCGCTGCGGGTGGCCGGGCGGGGCCGGTCGGCGGGCAGGTCGAGCGGGGCGACCCCGTCGAGGCGCTCGCGCCAGTACGGCAGGTGCCGTTCCAGGAGGGACTCGGCGCGGCCCTGCTGCCAGGCGGCGTAGTCGGCGTACTGGACGGTGAGGTCGCCGGCCGGGGCGGTGCCCCGGTAGTAGGCGCTCAGGTCCTGCGCGAAGACCTGGGTGGACCAGGCGTCGCAGGCGATGTGGTGGAAGACCAGGGCGAGTACGTGGTCGTCGGCGGCCAGCCGGACCAGGCGCACCCGCAGCGGCCACTCGGCGGCCAGGTCGAAGGACTCTCGGGCGTACTCGGCGGCCAGCTGCCGGGCCACCGGCTCGCGCTCCGCCTCGGGCAGGCCGGTGAGGTCCTCCAGGGAGAACGGCACCGGGCCGGGCTCGTCGATCAGCTGGACGGGCTCGTCGGCGAAGAAGTCGTACCGGGTGCGCAGCACCTCGTGGCGGGCGACCACCCGGTCCACGGACCGGCGCAGCGCGTCGGTGTCCAGCGGGCCGGTCAGGCGCAGGGTGAGCGGGACGAGGTACTCGTGGCTGTCGGGCTCCAGGCGGCTGAGGAACCACATCTGCTGCTGGCCGGCCGAGAGCGGCAGCGGGAGGTCGCGGTCGGCCCGCGGGATCTCCTCGTTCCGCCGGGCCGTGCGGCCGGCCAGCCTGCGGAGCAGTTCGGCGCGGAGCTGGTCGGGGGTCTGGGTCTGCTCGGCGCTGGTGGTCATGCCTGGTGCTCCTTCGGCTGCGAAGTGTGCGAGGACTGCGAAGAGTCGGAGAGGTCTTCTGTGGTGGCCGGGCCGGCCTGCGAGGCGTTCTGGATCTCGGCCTGGACCAGCGCCTCGACGGCGCGGGCGAGGCCCGCCACGGTGGGGCTCTCGAAGATGGCGCGCAGGGGAAGCGACACCGCGAACTCGGCCTGGATCTGGGAGATCAGGCGGATGCCGAGGATGGAGTTGCCGCCGCTCTGGAAGAAGTCGTCGTGGATGTCCGGGTCGGTGCCCAGCAGCTCCTGCCAGATCCCGGCGATGTGCTCCTCGACGATGTCGCGGGGGCCGGCGGGCCCGGTGCCGGTGTCCTCGGCGCGGGCGGCCGCGGGGTCCGGCAGGGCGGCCCGGTCCAGCTTCCCGTTGGCGGTCAGCGGGATGGCGTCCAGGGCGACGTACGCGCTGGGCAGCATGTAGTCGGGCAGCAGCCGGGCGCAGTGGCGGGTGAGTTCCCCGTGGTCGGGGAGGGCGGCGCCGGCGGGCACCAGGTAGGCGGTGAGGCCCTTGTCGGCGGTGATGGCGGCGTCGCGGACGGCCGGGTGGGCGGTGAGGACCGCCTGGATCTCGCCGGCCTCGACGCGGTAGCCGCGCACCTTGATCTGGTGGTCGATGCGGCCGAGGAAGGAGACCGCGCCGTCGGGCAGCTGCCGGGCCAGGTCGCCGGTGCGGTACAGGCGGGCCCCGGCGGGACCGTACGGGTCGGGCAGGAACCGCTCGGCGGTCAGGCCCGGGCGGCCGGTGTAGCCGCGGGCGACGCCGGTGCCGCCCACGTACAGCTCGCCGACGGCGCCGAGCGGCACCGGGCGCAGCGCGTCGTCCAGCACGTACATCGCCATGCCGGGCAGCGGGCGGCCGATGGGCACGACGCCGGTGACGGGCGCGTCGACGGGCTGGATGCAGGTGCCGACGGAGCACTCGGTGGGCCCGTACTCGTTGACCAGGCGGCCCGGGCCGAGCAGCTCCAGCCAGCGGGAGGCGGCCTCGCCGGGGAAGGCCTCGCCGGCGACCAGCACCGTGCGGGCCAGGGCGGCGGCCTGCTCGTCGCCGAGCTGCTGGGACAGGATGTCGAGGTGGCCGGGGGTCAGCTTGACGAAGCTGTACGGCGCCCCGGCGGCCAGGGTGCGGCCGAGGTCGGCCAGGTCCAGGCCGGCGGGCAGCAGGTGCAGCGGGACGCCGGCGACCAGCGGCGCGTAGACGTTCGGGACCACCAGGTCGAAGGCGGTGGAGGAGAACAGGGCGGCGCCGCCGCCGTGGCCGCCGATCAGGTCGCGGGCGGCCCAGGCCACGTGGTTGGCCAGGCCCCGGTGCGGTACGGCCACGCCCTTGGGGCGGCCCGTGGAGCCCGAGGTGAAGATCGTGTACGCGATGACCTCCGGGTCGAGCCGGCGCTCGGGGGCGGTGTCCGGCAGGGCGTCGATCAGGGCGCGGTCGCGGTCGACGACCACCAGCTCGCCGGGGAAGAACGGGGCCATGGCCGCGGCGTGTTCGGCCGTGGTGACCAGCACCCGGACGCCGGAGTCGGTGAGCATCGCGGCACTGCGCTCGGCCGGGCTCGCCGGGTCGAGCGGCACGTAGCCGGCGCCGGTCTTCCAGCTGCCGAGGAAGGCGGCGACCAGGTCGGGGCCCCGGTCGAGGAGTACGCCGACCAGGTGCTCGGTGGTGGTGCCGGACTGGCGCAGCCGGTGGGCGAAACGGTTCGCCTGGGCGTCCAGCTCCCGGAAGGTCACCGACTCCCCCGCGTGGCGCAGGGCGGTGGCCGCGGGGCGCTCGGCCGCCCGCGCCTCGAACAGCTCCAGCACGGTGACGTCCGCGGGCTCGGCGACGGTGGTGCCGGCGCCCGCGTTCCACTCGACCAGCTGGCGCCGGCGCTCCTCCGCGCCGGACAGGTCGAGGTCCGCGAGGCGGGTGTCCGGGCGGGCCGCGGCGTCGCCGAGGAGCCGGACGAGGTGGTCGGCGAGGCGGCGTACCGTGGCGTCCTCGAACAGCGAGGTGGCGTACTCCAGGACGCCCGCGAGGGTGCCGTCGGGGCGGCGGCGCAGGAAGAGCGTCAGGTCGGTCTTGGCGATCCGCCAGGCCTCCCGGAAGGTCTCCAGGTCGTCCAGGTCGGCGCCGCCGGTGGTGAGGGTCTCGTCGTGCAGGTCGAAGGCCGCCTGGTAGACCGGCGTACGGGACAGGTCGCGGTCGCCCTGCACGTCCTCGACGACCCGCTCGAAGGGCACCTCCTGGTGGGCGAAGGCCTCCAGGGTGACGGTCCGGACCCGGTCCAGGGCCTCGGCGAAGGTGAGGTCGCCGGTCAGCCCGCAGCGCACGGCCAGGGAGTTGAGGAAGAAGCCGACCAGGTCCCCGGTCTCGGGGCGGGTGCGGCCCGCGACCGGGGTGCCGACGGTGACGTCCCACTCGCCGCTGTGCCGGGCGAGGAGGGTCACGTACCCGGTGAGCAGGGTCATGAACGGCGTGGCGCCGTGCTCCCGGCCCAGCTCGGCCAGGGCGTCCGCGGTGGCGGCCGGGACGACCACGGGCACGACCGCGCCCTTGTGGTCGCGCTCGGCGGGGCGCGGGTGGTCGGTGGGCAGGGCCAGCGGCTTGTGGCCGTCGAGGGCCTCGCGCCAGTGGTCGAGGTCGGCGGCGAGGGCGTCCTCGGTGAGCGCGGTGCGCTGCCAGGCCGCGAAGTCGGCGTACCCCAGCTCCAGCGGCAGGAGTTCGGGCTCGCGGCCCTCCGCGTACGCGGCGTACAGCTCGCCGAACTCGCGCTCCAGGATGGCCGAGGACCAGCCGTCGCAGCTCAGGTGGTGCATGGCGATCACCAGGACCGGGTGCCCGTCCTCGACGCGGACCAGCAGCGCCCGCCAGAGCGGGCCCTCGGCCAGGTCGAAGCCGCGGGCGAAGTGCGCGGCGCCCAGGGCGCCCAGGCCCTCGCGGGCGGTGACGGCCTCGGCCAGCTCCACCGGGCCGGGGGCGGCGATCCGCTGGCCCGCCGTGTCGGCGTCCGCCGGGTAGCGGGTGCGCAGCGCCTCGTGGCGCTCCTCCAGGGCGTCCAGCGCCCGCTGCACCAGCGCGGTGTCCGCACCCTCGGGGAGCGGGAGGATCAGCGGGGAGACCCACTCGGCGCCGCCGGGGTTCATCCGGTCCAGGAAGTGCAGGCGGCGCTGGCCGAAGGAGAGGGGCAGCGGGCCCTCGCGGTCCACCGGCACCAGCGGCGGCCGGACGCCGGCCCGGGTGAGGAGGGCGGCCTGCTGCTCGACGGTGGCGGAGGTGAACAGGGAGGCCGGGGAGACGTCCTTGTCGGTGGCCTCGCGGAGCCCGGCCGCGAGCCGGGTGATCATCAGCGAGTCACCGCCGAGCCGGAAGAAGTCGTCCTGGACGCCGGCGCGTTCGATGTTCAGCAGCCGCCGCCAGACCTGGGCCACGATCTCCTCGGCCGCGGTGCGCGGGGCGACGTACGGACGGTCGGCCTCCTCGGCCGCGGCGGCCGGCAGGGCGGCCCGGTCCAGCTTGCCGTTGGGCGTCAGCGGGAACTCGGCGAGCGGCACCAGTACCGTGGGCACGAGCGCCTCGGGCAGCCGGCCCCGCAGGAAGGAGCGCAGGTCGGCGGGGATCCGGGCGTCGGCGGTGGTGAGGTGGGCGGTGAGCCGCTTCGTGCCGTCCCGGGTCTCGGGGGCGGTGACCACCGCGCCGGTGACCTCGGGGTGGGCCAGCAGCGCCGCCTCCACCTCGCCGGGCTCGATGCGGACGCCGTTGACCTTGACCTGGTGGTCGGCGCGGCCCCGGTACTCCAGGGTGCGGTCCGCGCGCCACCGGACGAGGTCGCCCGTACGGTAGAGGCGGCCGCCCTCGGGGCCGTACGGGTCGGGTACGAAGCGCTCGGCGGTCAGGTCCGGGCGGCCCAGGTAGCCGCGGGCCAGCCCCGCGCCGCCGATGAACAGCTCGCCCGGCACGCCCACCGGCACCGGCTTGCCCCGGTCGTCGAGGACCAGCAGCCGGGTGCGCGGCAGCGGGCGGCCGATCGGGACCGGGCCGGCGGTCTGCGCGGGGTCGTAGGGCTGGGCGGTGACGTCGATGGAGCACTCGGTGGGGCCGTACGTGTTCCAGATGGCCAGGTCCTCGCGGCCGGCCGCGTCCAGGGCGCGGCGGCACAGCTCGGCGTGCAGGGGCTCGCCGGCCGAGAACAGCAGCCGCAGCGAGGTCAGTTCGCGCCAGGCCGGCTCGGCGACCAGCAGCCGCAGCACGGACGGGACGACCTGGAGGACGGTGGCGCCGAGGTCCCGCGCGGCGGCGACCAGGGCCGCCGGGTCGCGCTCGGCGCCGACCGGGGCCAGCGCCACCGAGCCGCCGCTGACCAGCGGCGCGAAGATCTCCCAGTTGTGCGCGTCGAAGCCGATCGCGGTCTTGTGCAGCACCCGGTCGTCCGCGCCGAGTCCGTGCGTGCGCACCGTCCACATCACGCGGTTGGCGATGCCGGCCTGGGTCACCTGGACGCCCTTGGGGCGGCCGGTGGAGCCCGAGGTGTGGATGACGTACGCGAGGTGGCCGGGGTGCGCGGCGACCTCGGGAGCCGTGCCCGGCAGGGCGTCGACCAGCTCGCGCTCGGCGTCCAGGTCGAGCTGCGGAGCGCCCGGTTCCGTACCGGCGGAGCGGCCGGCGGTCAGCACCAGCACCGGGCGGACCTCCTCGACCAGCGAGGCGAGACGGGCGGCCGGGTGGGCGGGGTCGAGCGGCAGGTAGGCGGCGCCCGCCTTCCACACCGCCAGCACGGCCACGACCAGCTCGGGCGAGCGCTCCAGGTGGATGCCGACCACGGTGTCGGGGCGCACGCCCAGGCGGCCGAGGCGGTGGGCCAGGCGGTTGGCGCGCGCGTCGAGCGCGGCGTAGTCGAGGGTGCTCCCGTCGGCGGCGATCACGGCCGTGGCCTCCGGGGTCACGGCGGCCTGCCGGGCGACGAGCTCGGCGAGGGACGTGCCGGCCTCGCTCTGACGGATCTGCTGAGTCATCTCTCGGGTCCTCTTGATGAGTTGATGAGCCGGCGCGGAGCGGAGGTGGCCGGATGCGGGACGGAAGGCGTGGGGGTGACTACGGGGCCCCGGGGGGCGGAAGAGACGCGCCGGCCCGGGCGGGGGGTGCCGGGCCGGCGCGGTCTGGGGTGGGGGGATGGGCGGTGGGGGGAGAAGGGGATCCGGTCCAGGAGGCCGGAGTCCGGTTCAGGAGGCGGCGGAGAGCTCCGCGTCCTGGAGGGCGGCCTGCTCCATGCGGCGGCGCAGGCTCAGCGGGCGCATGTCGGTCCACACCTCGGTGATGCGCTCCAGGCACGCGTCCTTGGGGCCCTCGAAGCCCTCCGCGTGCCAGCCGGCCGGCAGGTCCCGGTCGGCCCACCAGACGGAGTACTGCTCCTCGTCGTTGCGGACCACGCGGTACAGGCGCTCGTCGGTCTGGGTGTCGCTCATGGTGGGTCTCCAGAAGGGTGTCGGTGATGGTTGCGTACGACTCTGCGAGGGCCCGCTATACGGCGCCCATACACTGTCCGGCGGCACGAATCCGCAGGTCATTGAGGTGTTCGAGGCTCTTGAGGGTGCGCTCGGTGTCGACCCCGAAATCGACCAGGCAGCCGACCTCGTCGATGCCGAGGGCCTCCAGCCGCTCCACCACGCCGAGCGCCCGCTCGACGGTGCCGAAGATCCCCTGGCGGTCGAAGAACCGCTGGAAGGCCCGCTCGACCAGGTAGTCGACGTCGGCCTCGCGGACCGCCGAGCGGTCGAACACGGCCGCGTCGGCGTTGACCGTCCCGGACAGCAGCCCGAAGGACGTCTTGAGGTAGGCGGAGAGCGAGGGCCGGACCAGCTCGCGCACCTCCTCGGTGTCGGTCCCGAGGAAGGTGTGCAGCATCAGCACCACGTGCCCCCTGGCCTGCTCGCCGTGGTGCTCGCGCAGCGCGGCCCGGTAGACGGCCAGCTTCCCGGCGAGTTCGTCGAGGTCCTGGCCGAGCAGGTGCGTGAGCACGCCCGCGTTCAGCTCACCGGCGGTCCGGAAGGTGTCGGCACTGCCGGCACTCGTGATCCAGCACGGCAGTTCGCCCTGTACGGCCGGCGGGTAGACCCGCACCTCGGCATCGGCGCCCCGCCCGTCGGGCAGGGTCACGGACTCGCCGCGCCACAGGGCCCGTACGGTCTCGACGGTCTCCGTCAGCAGCTCCTTGCGCCGGGCGTGGGCCTCGGGGCGCAGCACGAAGTCGGTGGGGTGCCACCCGGAGGCGAACGACACCCCGGCCCGGCCGTGGGACAGGTTGTCGACCACCGACCAGTCCTCGGCGATCCGCAGCGGGTGCCCCAGCGGCGCCACGACGCTGCCCGCCCGGATCGCGATCCGCTCGGTGACGGTGGCGAGCGCGGCCCCGGTGACGGCCGGGTTCGGGTAGAGCCCGCCGAAGGGGTGGAAGTGCCGCTCCGGGGTCCACACCGCCGTGAACCCGTTCCGGTCCGCGAACCGGGCGCCCTCGGTGAGGAGTTCGTACCGCCCGGCGGTGCCGGACGCGGTGCTGTCGTTGGCGAAGTAGAAGAGACTGAAGTCCACCCCGGCTCCTTCGGATCGGCTCTCGGCGGTCGGATACCGAGGACGCTAGGCAGCGGGGGTTTTCACGCGTTATCGAAACTATTTCCACCCCCCGAAAACCCGCAGCTCAGCGCGGGTGCGAGCGCTGCGGGACGCGACGGGTACAGACCGTCGCGCGGGCGGCCGGGCAACCCCCGGGCACGCGGAAAGCCCGCGGCACAAGGGTGTGCAGCGGGCTTTCCGGGGGATGCGGGGTACCAGTCAGCCCTTCAGGATGCCGACCGCCTGGGCCCGTTCCTGCAGCTCTCGCACGGCACGCACTGTGCCGTGCGGGCGGATCCGGCGGTTCATGATCTCGAAGTGCTCATCGCCCCTCGCCGAAGACAGAACCTCGTACTCGTCCAGAAAGCGGCCCCACGAGTCGCAGGCCGCCTCGACGTGCCCGATGGACAACTGCCGTTGCGCCAGCACCCCGTACGCGTGCAGGCGGCCCTGCCGTTCGTTCGGCACCTGGACGCGGATCGACTCCCTCAACGTCCGGACCGATCCGGCGACATCGTTGGTCTCGTTCTGGACGTGCGCGACGTGGAACAGGTACGCCGTGCGGTCGTACCCCCCCGATCGCCTCGCGCCGTTCGTCCGCGCGGGAGAGGGCTTGTTCCGCCTCCCGGAGAACCTGGTCCACGCGGCCACCGAGTCGGCCGACCACGACCACGTCGGTTACCTGCTCACCACGCGACTCGACGGCCCGGTCATCCACGACGGACGCGGCCGGAACTACTACGCGCTGATCCGGCCTGAGGACCGCGTAGCGTGGCACTCCACCGCCGTCGGCGTCGAGTGTCTCCCTCCGCACACCCACCTAGGCGTACCGGCCACGGTCCGGTGCGAGTACACCCCTCAGACGCCGATCTACTGGGCCGTGCCGGTGGTCCGCCCCAGCTTTTGCGACCCGGCGTCGATCGGGCTCCTGGTGCGCGTCGGCGCCGCCCGTGTGTCCGGCGATGACTGAATGGATCGATCACGCAGCGGCCGGCCCGCGTCCTCGTCCGGGTACGTCGCCCGTAGGCTCCGAAGCCTGTGCGACGAGTTCGGCCCCCTGAGCCGGGACCACCGCGTGGCGGAGTTGGGGGCGGAGATCGCCACACTGAGGACGCCGTGACGAGAGGGGTTGGGATGTCGCAGACCGAAGGTGCACAGCTGGACCGCCCAGATGTTCAAGCACTTCGCGGACCCGAAGCCGGGCTACGTGGCAGATTGGCCGGACTTCCCGGTGTGGCAGCAGGAGACCGACGCCGACATCTTCGAGGCCGTCGAGAAGTCACTGAGCTGATCCCCACGCGGGGTTGACGGGTCCGCGGCCAAACCGCCGCGCGCGTACGAGGAGGCCCGCGGCACGCGAGGGGCGTGCGTGCCGCGGACTTGCCGGCCGTCAGCGCCGGCGGGCCCTGCCTACCCCCGTGTGCGGAGTTTCACGACGTTCCTTTCATCGATGGGTGGGGCGCGGGTGTCAGTCCAGGTGGAAGGTCGTGCCCAGGCCCTGGGACCGCGCCGCCTCGACCGCGGCGAAGCCGGACATGATGTCCTGCACGCCGAGCCCGAGGGATTTGTAGACGGTCACGGCGTCCGGTCCGCTGCGGCCCGGGTGGCGGCCGAGCAGTACCTCGCCGAGTTCGGCCCGCAGGTGTTCCGGCGGGGCCAGCCCGTGGTCCAGCGCGGCCCGGATGTCGCCGGACTCGGCGAGCGCGGATTCGCGGCTGTCCACGAAGAGTTCGGCGCGTGCCACCGCCTCGGCGGTCAGCTCGCGCTGGTCGGGGAAGGAGCTGCCGACCGCGTTGACGTGCGTACCCGGCGCGAGGTCGACCGCGTCGAGCAGCGGCACCGTAGAGCCGGTGGTGGTGCACACCAGGTCGGCTCCGGTGACGGCCTCGCGCGGGCCCGCGGTGACCTCCACCTCGATGCCGAGCTCGGCGGCGGCCCAGTCCCGGTAGGCGTACGCGTGCGCGTCGGTGCGCGACCACACCCGCACCCGGCGCAGCTCCCGCACCTCCCGCATCGCCCTCAGGTGGCTGCGGGCCTGCGTCCCCGAGCCGAGGACCGCCAGGTCCCCGGCGTCCGGCCGGGCCAGGGCGTCGGTGGCCACCGCGGAGACGGCGGCCGTACGGACGGCCGTCACGGCACCGGCGTCGAGCAGGCCCACCGGCCGGGCGGTGTCGGGGTCGAAGACGATGACCATGCCGATGTGCAGGTCCAGGCCCCGGGCCGGGTTCTCGGGCTTCAGGGCCATCACCTTGACCCCGAAACCGGCGTGCTGCTCCCCCGCCACGTGCCCCGGCATGCTGCCGAGCAGGCCCGTCTCGTGCGGCGGCCGCACGATGGTGCGCAGCGGCTGTGCCGCGCGCCCGCCGCTGTACCGGCGCATGGCCTCGGCCATCACGGGGATCGCCGCGCTCACCGGGTAGACCCGCTGTACGGTCTCCCGGTCCAGCAGCAGCATCACTGCGCCCGGACGAAGACGGACCACACCATCTGGATGGTGCGGGTGGAGGAGATGAAGACCAGGCCGTAGAGCCGGGCGGCCGGCAGGGTGGTGAGCGCGAGGTCGGCCTCGCCCTCCCGGACCGCACGGGCGGCGGCGCTGGTGGAGGTCACCAGGGAGATCCTCGGGGTGCCGAAGGAGGCGTCGAGGAGCTGCCCGACGATCGGTACGGGCGCCGGGTGGCTGGCCACCCGCGGGGAGACGTCCTGGGTGCCGCTGGGCAGGGAGGCGATGCCGTACGGCGGGGTCTCCCAGTGGAAGGCGGCGGCCAGGCTGAGCTCCGGGTCCATGTAGAACCGGTCCACCCCGGAGTAGGCGTTGGCCACCACGAGGTGGCTCACGTCGCCCCGGCGCAGGGCCTCGCCGGCCTCCTCGTAGGTCTCGAACAGCCGGACGTCCCGGGGGCGGTGCGGGCCCCCGTCCGGCAGGGAGTTCCACAGGAAGCCGGCGGCGTCCTGGCTGCTGGTGCCCTCGGGACCGAGGGTCCCGACGGCGGTCAGGGGCTGGCGGAGCAGGTGGTCGCGGATCACCCAGTCCCCGGCCGCGGGCGGCGCGAGGGGGGCGGGTGCGGTGATGGTCATGTCATCCTCGCTCGATCGGAACGATGGTCAGCCAGTGGTCGTGGCGTGGGTCGCCGGCACCGCGCACGGTTTCGGCGTACGCGCGGACCAGGCGGCGGGTGAGGGGGCCGGGGGTGCCGTCGGCGACCGGGCGGCCGGAGATTCCGGTGACCGGTGTGATGCCGACGCCCGTGCCGGTGAGGAAGACCTCGTCGGTCTGGAGCAGGTCGGGGACGCCCAGGTCGCGTTCGAAGGTGTCCACGCCCATGCCCTCGGCCAGCACGCGGACGGTGTCGCGGGTGATGCCGGGCAGCAGGTCCGCGCTCGGCGGCGGGGTGAGCAGGCGCCCGTCCCGCACCGCGAAGACGTTGGCGGTACTGGCCTCGGCGACCTGGCCGCGGTCGTTCAGCAGGATCGCGTCGTCGTACCCGGCGGCCCGGGCCTCCTCGGCGGCCAGGGCGCTGTTCACGTAGCCGCCGGTGACCTTGGCCTGGACGGGGATCGCGGAACTGCGGGGCCTGCTCCAGGAGCTGACGCCGCAGGTGATGCCGGTGGACGGGGTGTACGCGCCCAGGGTGAACTGGGTGACGGAGAACGCGTCGGTGAGACCGGTCAGCCGGACGCCGGCCGGGGTGCCGGGCAGCAGCCCGAGCTTGTAGCCGAGGGGGCGCAGGTAGCTGTCCTGGGCGATGCCGTTGCGGCGGAGCAGGTCGAAGGTGCGCTCGACGAGTTCCTCGGCGGTGGCGGCCACCTCGATGCGGAGCAGGCGGCAGGAGCGCAGGAAGCGTTCGTAGTGGTCGTGGGCGCGGAAGATGACCAGCTCGTCGCGGCCGGGTACGGCGAAGGCACGGATGCCCTCGAAGACGGCCGTGCCGTACTGGAGCGCCTGGGTGGTGAGCGGCAGGCCGACCTCCGCGAAGGGGACGAGGGCGCCGTCGTGGTACGCCCACGGGGCGACGCCGGGCCGGGCGGAGGGGGACGCCGGGGCGGTCCCGGGGGCGCCGGCCGTGGCCGGTGCGGGTGCCATGGCCGTGGTTGGTGCCGTGGCCGGTGCCGGTGCCGATGCCGTGGCCGGTGCCGGTGCCGTGGCGGGCACCGCCGGGATGCGGCCCGGTCGGGGGCGGCCGGCCGTACCGGGACCGGCGTCGTCCTCGGCGAGGGAGCGGGTGCGGGTGCGCTGTGCGGGCATCAGGACCTCCTGGCGGCGATACCGGCGGCGGCCAGGCTCTCCAGGGCCTGGGCGTCGTCCGTGGCGTGCGTGGCGGTGCGCAGGTCGATCACGCGGGCGGCCTTCCAGCTAACCATCGCGCCGGTGCTGGTGACGCTGCCGAACGCGTCCTCGTCGACGTCCAGTTCCAGGCCCAGCTCCGCACGTACGTCGGCCACGGTCGCGGCGACGGCTGCCGCGTCGGCGGCGCGGCCTGCGGGGTGCTCCAGCCGGAGCGAGAGCCGGTCGGCACCGGCCTCCCGGTCGATGACCACCTGGTAGTCGAGCCAGCCGCGTACGTGGCGCAGCAGCAGGTTCTCCAGGTCGTACCCGGTGACGGAGTGCCCGCCGAGCGGGATCCGGTCGCGCACCCGGCCCAGGGGCTCCAGCGAGGCGGCCGGCACGGTCTGCCCCGGCCGCGGGTCGCGCAGCCGGACGAGGTCGCCGGTGCGGTAGCGGACCAGCGGCTTGGCACCCTGGTAGAGGTGGGTGACGACCAGCTCGCCCTCGCGGACGCCGTCGGCGTCGGGGACCGCCCAGGCCCCGGTCTCCGGGTCGACCACCTCGCTGTACGCGATGAGCGGGGCGGTGTAGAGGCGCCCGTCGGCGGCGACCGCGCCCTTCACGGAGGCCTCCTGGGAGGCGTACAGGGCGTTGTGCGCCGTCGCGCCCCACAGCTCCCCGAGGTTGGCCAGCAGGTTCGGGGAGGCCAGCTCGCCGGTGGTCATCAGCACCTGGAGGCGGAAGTCGCGGCGGGGGTCGAGGCCGGCCCGGATCGCGTGCTTGGCCAGGGTCATGGCCATGCCCGGGGTGCAGAACAGGCCCGTGATCGGGAAGTCCCGCATGACCTGGAGGGCCCGCTCGAAGCCGACCATCGGCGAGTGCGGCCACATCTTGGCCACCGTGAGGCCGAGGTTTCGGCAGACGTCCCCGAAGGTGTCGGAGAAGGCGTGCAGTTCGGTGGGGCCGCTGGAGCCGATGACCTGGCCCTCGCCGAACTCCCGGAAGACCGTGCCGTAGTAGTGCGTGAGGACGCTGTTGTTGTGGATCGAGTCGATGTCGTCGCGCGGGCAGGGCGTGGAGCGGCCGGTGGTCCCGGTGGTCTCGTAGAAGATCCACGCGTCCGACAGGGGGCGCGACAGCATCTCGTGCTGGGCGGCGCGCAGGTCGTCCTTGGTGGTGAAGGGGATGGCGGAGAGGGTGGCCTCGTCCAGCCGCTCCACGGACGCGGGGTCGACGCCGGCCAGGTGGCGGGCGTAGAAGGGCGAGTTCTGCCTGACGTAGCGCAGGGTCTGGCGGACGAGGCCGGACTGGTGCGCGACGAGCCGCTCCGCGTCCCACTCCCCCGCGAGGAAGGAGCGGTGCTGGTCCCGCAGGACGGCGGTGATCTCGGCCAGCTCGGGCCGGTAAACGGTGAACATGACGTACCTCTTCTCGAACGGGTGGTACGGGGGCCGGCGGAGCCGGCAGGACCAGGACCGGAGCGTTGGCGGCCCGGCCCTCGCCGTGGCCACCGGCCCGGCAGGGCCGAGGCGGAGGCGGGGGCCGGGGCCGGGGCCGGGGTCGGCAGGGCCGAAACCGAAGCCTTGGCCGCCGCGCCCGGCAGAAACCGGGACCGAAGCCTTGGCCGCCGCGCCTGGCAGAGCCGGGACCGGAGCGTTGGCCGCCGGACCGGGTAGCACCAGGACCGGAGCGTTGGCCGCCGGACCCGGCAGGACCGGGACCGGAGCGTTGGCCGCCCGGCCCCCCCAGCACCGGGGCCGGCCACCCGGGAGCGGGTTCCCGGAACCGGCCGCACGGGCCGCGGGCCGGGCCGAACGGGCTGCACCGCGGGCCGCGACGCCAGGACCGGCCACGCATTCCGGACCCCGGGCACCGGACTCGCCGCCGGCACCCCACGGGGGCAGAGGGCCGGCCACCAGGAGGCGACCTGGGGCAGGCACCCCGGCACCCCACCGGGCCCGACGGCCGGCGTGGTGGGTCGTGTGGTGTGTGGGTCCCCTCGGTGCTTGACCCGTCGTGGCCTGCAGGCCTCCCCCAGCTACCGCTGGGAGGTACCCCCAGCGGGAGGCCCACCCCGGGGGCTTTGGGGCTTCGCCCTGGCCTTCGGCCACCCCAGGCCCGGGCCTGCCTCCGGACCAGCCTGCCACGACGCCTCAAGCACCTCCCCCACACACCACACGACGCACCTCCTGTCGGCGGCCCGGCACCCCACACCGGGCCCGCCGCAGGCGACCGGCACCCGGAGCAGGGCACGTGGCCGGCGGCCCGGAACCCCCACGGGAGCCGCAGCCAGCGACCGGCACACCACACCTGGCCCGCCGCAGGCGACCGGTACACGGGGCACGTGGCCGACGGCCGGAACCCCGCACGGAGCCCGCCGCAGGCGGCCCGGTCAGCCCGTTTCCGCCAGGTCCGCGACCACCCACGTGCTGATCTCCCGCCAGCGCTCGACGGATCGCTGGTGGAAGGGGTGGTCGAGGTAGGCCCGGAGCGCGTCCTCGTCGCGCACGAGGCCGACGACGGCGTAGTCGTACGCGACCGGCCGGTCCGTGATGTTGCGCCCGGCCTGCCAGTGCAACAGCTCCGGCACCTCCTCCCCGACCCGCACGGCCAGCTCCTCGGCCTCGGCCACCTCGGGGTGCGCCCAGTCGTATCCGGGCCGGAACTTGAACAGCGCGATGTGCCGGATCACCAGGACCCCTCCCAGTCGCCGAGGGCGAGCAGGGCGGCCAGCTCGTCCTCGTCGGTCAGCGGTACGTCGGTCACGCCGGCGGCCGGGCGGTCGACGGCGGTGCGCAGGAAGCGCTCGTAGGTGCGGGCGAAGCGGTCGGCGGTCTCCGGCTCGAACAGGTCGGTGTCGTAGCTGAAGACGGCCGTAGTGCCCTGCGGCTCCTGTTCCAGGCGGAGCATCAGGTCGAGCTGGCCCTCCTGCTGGGGGACGTCGATCAGGGCGAGTGACAGGTCCCCGTACTCCAGGGCCGGGCCCTCGGCCGAGCCGAGCGGGACGGTCGGGACGGGCGGGTCCATGCGGTGCATCTGGACCAGGAAGGCGCCGATGCGGAACAGCGGCGCGCCCGGCGGGCGGGCGATCAGGGTGCAGGGGTGGCGTGCGTGGAACATGGCGCCCTGCACCTGCCGGCCGGCCTCCAGCGCCGCCTCCTCGAAGGTGGTGCCGGGGGCGAGGCGGGCGCGGACCGCGAGGGTGTTGAGGTAGCAGCCGACGAGGTCGCGGGCGCCCCGGCCGAGCCGGCTGCTGGCGGGCACGCCGACCAGGAAGTCCTCCTGGCCGGTCCACCGCGCCACCAGCGCCTGGAAGGCACCCAGGTGGACGGCGAAGGGGGTGGTGCCGGCGGCCTTGGCCACCTCGGCGAGCCGGTCGGTCAGTTCGGCCGGCAGCCCGACGGCGACGGTGGCGCCGCGGTAGCCGGGGCGCGGCGGGCGGGGCCGGTCCAGGGGGAGTTCGGCGGCGGGGACGCCCTCGGTGGTCTCCCGCCAGTACGCGGCGGCGCGCTCGCCGGGTCCCGAGGCGAGGAACTCCTCCTCCTCGGCGACCGCGTCGGCGAACGAGCCCCGGAGCGGGCGCCAGGCGGGTTCGCCGCCGGCCGCGATGCCGCGGTACGCGTCGAGCAGGTCGCGGGCCAGCAGCGTGCGGGAGGTGAAGTCGCCGACGATGTGGTGCAGGGCCATGACCAGGGCGAAGTCGTCCTCGGCACGCTGGAGGAGGACGACGCGGAAGACCGCGTCGGTCAGGTCGAAGGGCTGCTCGCCGGCCTCGCGGGCCAGCCGCCGCAGCTCCTCGTCCGACACCCCGGGCACCTGCCGCACGTCCAGCGCGACGTACGGGCCGTCCCGCTCGACGCGTACGGGCGCCCCGTCGCGCTCGGTGAAGTACGACCGCAGCTGCGCCTGGCGGCGGCCGGTCTCGGTGACGGCGCGGGCGAGCGCGGGCACGTCCAGGGGGCCGCGGACGCGCAGCGGCATGGTGATGTTGTAGACGGCGCTGTCGGGTGCGAAGCGGTACGCGGCCCAGATGGACCGCTGCGTCGCGCCGAGCGGGGCGCCGGGGGCACCGGACGCGGTGTCCGTGCCCGGTCCTTCGAGGGTCGGGGCGGTCATCCGCAGCCTCCCGCGTGGCTCATGTCGGTGGTCCGGCCGGCTCCGGCGAGGGCCGGCTCCGGTGCCGCGGGCTGCCGCTCCGGCTCCCGCCCCGGCACGGCGGGCGGAGGCTCCGGGAACGAGGCGGCGAACGCGGCGAGCCGGTCGATGCCCCAGTAAGGCTCAGTGCCGTTGACGAAGTACGGCACCCCGAAGACCCCGTCGCGCTGGACGTCCAGCAGCGCCTTCACACCCTGCTCCCGGATGCCCGGGTCGTCCACGGCACCGGCCACCTCGTCGGCGTCCAGGCCCAGTTCGGCGGCCAGGCCCCGGACGACACCCGGGTCGCAGATGTCCGCGCCCTCCAGCCAGCGGGCCCGGGAGACCCGGTCGACCCAGGCACGGCCCAGGCCCTGCCGCTCCGCCGCGAACCAGCCCAGGTGCGCTGGCTCCCACCAGGGGTCGCGGTCGACCGGCCAGGTCAGGGCCAGCCCGCGGTCGGCGGCGAGCCGGCGGACGTCGCGCAGGATGTAGAACTGCTTGGCCCGGGACATCGGGGTGTACGGGAACTCCCCGCCCGCGTCGGCCAGCAGCGCGGCGCTGGTCGGGTCGGGTTCCCAGAAGGGCCGCCACTCCAGCCGGTCCAGCAGCTCCGGGTGGTTCTGCCGGAGTTCGAGCAGCGCGAACCAGGAGTAGGGGCTGCGCAGACTGAAATAGAACCTCGGCGGCTTGGGTGCGCGCGCCATGGGTGGACTCCTTTTGCGGTGGGCGCCGCACGGCGGGTGCCGGGACGGCGGGCATGGAGGCGGAGGGGCGGCCGGACGGACGGGCCGCCGGGGCCGGCCGGTCAGACGACGAGGCCGCCGTCGACCTGGAAGACCTGGCCGGTGATGTAGGCGGCGCGGTCCGAGGCCAGGAAGGAGACCAGCTCGGCGACCTCGGTGGCGGTGCCGAAGCGGCCCAGCGGGATGCGGCCGAGCATGTCCTTGACGTGCTTCTCGGAGAGCCCGGACGTCATGTCGGTGTCGATGAAGCCCGGGGCCACGGCGTTGGCGCGCAGCCCGGACCGGCCGGACTCCTTGGCCAGGGCCTTGGTGAAGCCGATGATCCCGGCCTTGGAGGCGGAGTAGTTGGTCTGGGTGGCGTGGCCGCCGGCGGCCACCGACGAGAGGGTGACGATGGTGCCGCGGCGGCGCTTCATCATCGGGAAGACCACGGCCTTGCAGAAGTTGAAGGTGCCGTCGAGGTTGGTGCGCAGCACGTCGTCCCACTGCTCGTCGGCCATCATCGCGAGGTGGCTGTCGCGGACGATGCCGGCCGCCGTGACGAGGACGTCGACGGGGCCGAAGCCGTCCTCGACCTCGGCGGTCAGGGCCCGGACGGCGTCCCGGTCGGTGACGTCGGCGCGGCGGGTGAGGACCCGGCCGCCGTGCTCCCGGGCCGCCTTGGCGGCGAGTTCGGCCGCCGCCTCGTTGGACTGGTAGCAGAGGGCGACGTCGTACCCGTCGCGGGCGAGGGTCTCCACGACCGCCCGGCCGATGCCCCGGGATCCTCCGGTGACCAGCGCCACCGGCCGTGCCGCTGCGGCGGTGCCGCCTGTCTCGGACATGCTCGGGTCCGCCTTCCTTGGGGTCGTGTTGCGGTGGTGTTGCGCTGGTGGGGTCGTACGGTGCTGCGCTCGTCCGGGGAGCCTCGGGGCGCCCCGCGTCCTACGCGCCCAGCCTCAGCAGGCCCGCGCCCGCGGTGCCGTCCCGGTCGACGGCGGTGACGAGGGCGAGCCGGCCGGCCAGTGCCGGGTTGGCGGCGGACTCGGCGAGCACGGCGGCGGTCTGGAACGCCCCCGCGGCCGCGGTGGTGTCGCCGATCAGCGGCCGGGGTCCGAGCCGGAGCACCGGGCCCGGCAGCGCGTCCAGTACGGCGGCCTCCTGCTTGGCCAGTGGGCCGGCGGGCTGCCCCGGTGCCACCAGGGCCAGTTCCTCGGGGTGGGCGCCGGCCGCCGCCAGTACGCCGGCCACGCAGCGCTCCAGGGCGGCGCCGGCCCGCGCCGGGTCGGCGAAGGAGCCGAACCGCAGGCCCAGCACCGTGGCCAGCGGCACCCGCCCGCCCGCGTGGGCGTGGCCGGCCCGCTCCAGCAGGAACAGGGCGGCGCCCTCGCCCAGCGGCTGCGGGGCGTCCCCGCCGTGGTCCGCGACCCGCTCCAGGCGGGCGCGCTGCGGCGAGAACTCCTCCACGGCTCCGGCGAGGAGGGCACTGGCGTGCCCGGCGCGCAGCAGCCGGGAGGCGTAGTTGAGGGCGAGGAGTCCGGTGGTGGCGCCGCCGGACAGGGTGACGTTGGGGCCCTTGAGGGTGTGCCGGATGGCGCTGGCACCGGCCGGGCAGTTCATCACCGTGTTGGGGAAGCGGGCGGGGTCGACGTGGAAGGGCTTCTCGCCGGTGAGGGCGGACTCCGTGAAGTCCATGATCGACTGCACGCTGCCGGAGGTGCCGAGTACGAGCCCGGTGCCCTCCGGGTCGTCCAGGCCCTGCCCGTAGTCGGCCAGGAGCATGCCGACGGTGGCGGCGGCGATGGCGGTCACCCGGTCCATCGCGCGGGTGCCCTTGCGGCCGAGCACCTCCCGGATGTCGAAGCCGGGTATCAGCCCGGCCCGGTCGTACGGGACGGGCCACTCGGCCGGGTCGAGCTCGGTCAGGGCGTCCTGCCCGGCACGCAGGCCGGTGCTGAACTCGGCGCGCCCGAGGCCGTACGGCGAGGCGACCGCCCAGCCGGAGACGACGAGCGCGGCCGGGTCGGCCGGGGGCGGGCCGTCGGGGGTGCCCGCGGGTGCTCCGGCGGCCGCGGGCGCCGGGCCGGCGGCCGGCGCCGCGGACGGCGCGGCCGGTTCTGTGGCGGTCATGGGGGCTCTCCTCTCAGGAGGCGACGGCCGCGGGAGCGGCGGTCCGGTCGGCCGTGGAAGCGGTCTCGGCGGCTGCGGGCACGTGGCCCCCGGCACCCGCGCGGTCGGCACCGCCCGCGGCCCCGGAGCCGTCCCAGCGCCCCATCACCAGCACGGCGTTGTTGCCGCCGAAGGCGAGCCCGTTGTTCTGCACGACCTTCAGCTCGGCCTCGACGGCCTCGTTGGGCACGCAGTCGACGGCGCAGTCCGGGTCGGTCTCGCGGTGGTTGACGGTGGGCGGGATGAAGCCCTCGCGCAGGGCCAGGGCGCAGGCCGCGGCGGCCAGGGCGCTGGCGGCGCCCATGGTGTGGCCGATCATGGACTTGATGGAGACGGTGCGGGGCAGGTCCTCGCCGAAGACCTGGCGGATCGCACCGACCTCGGTCACGTCGTTGGCCTTGGTTCCGGTGCCGTGCGCGGAGATGAAGTCCACGTCGGCGGGGGTGATGCCGGCGTTGCGGTGGGCGGCCCGGATGCACCGGGCGATGCTGTCGCCGTCGGGGGCCACGGGGTGGCTGGCGTCGCAGGACAGCCCGTACCCGAGCACCTCGGCGTAGATCCGGGCGCCGCGGGCGAGGGCGGACTCCAGGGACTCCATGAGGAGGATCCCGGAGCCCTCGCCGGTGAGGATGCCCTGCCGGTCGCTGTCGAAGGGCCGGCAGACGTCGGGGGCGATGGTGCCGAGGCGGTAGAAGCCGGTGAAGGTCTTGAAGCAGAGCGCGTCGGCGCCGCCGCACAGGGCCATCTCCACGTCGCCGGTGCTGATGGCGTCGTAGCCGTAGCCCACGGCGTAGTTGCCGGCCGCGCAGGCGGTGGCGACGGTGACCGTCTCCACGTCCTCCAGCTCCAGTTCCCTGACGATCCCGGCGGAGAGCCGGCCGGGCCAGACCCGGCGGGCGACCACCGGGTCGAGCCGGTCCTGGCCCTCGGCCACCTGGACCCCGACGAGGTGGTCGAGGTCGCGGGACTCGCCGTCGGTGGTGCCGACCGAGACCAGGGAGCGCCTGGCCCGTACGTCGGCCTCGGTGAGCCCCGCGTCGGCGACGGCCATCCGGCTGGCGGCGACCGCGAACTGCGAGGCGCGGCCCAGGTCGTCGGCCGGGAGGCGGCGCAGCCACTCCCCGGCGTCGAAGTCGGTGATCTCACAGGCGTTGGAGTGGGCGAAGCCGGCGGTGTCGAAGGCCTCGATGGGCTTGGCGCCGCTGCGGCCGGCTCGCAGGCCTGCCGCGAAGGCGTCCACCCCGGTGCCGATGCTGGTGACCACGCCGAGGCCGGTGATCACCACGCGGTGCCGGGCCACGGTCCCGGGGTCCCCGGTCCTGGCGGTCTCGGTCGGCTGGGCGCTCACTTGCCCTCGGCCTCCGCCACGACGAGGTAGACGCCCTTGAGGTTGGTCATGCGGGCGAGCTCGGACTGCTCCAGCGTGATGCCGAAGACGCGCTCCAGGGAGGCCAGGATCTCGATGGCGCGGAGCGAGTCGGCGTCGTGCTCCTCCTTGAACAGGCTGGTCTCGGTGACCTCGTCGAGCTCCAGCTCCAGGATGTCGCAGACGATCTCCTTGATCTGGGCCTTGCGGTCGGTGCCGAGCTCGGTGGTCTGGACGGTCATCGCTGCCTCCGTGGGCGGGGTGCGCGGAAAGGTGGATGACAGTGATTGTTCGAGAGGCCGCTATCCGTGCCCTATACGGCGCCCGCGCGGCACCCGGGACGCGAAAGGCCCGCCGCCGCACCCCTGTTGACCAGGGGCGCGGCGGCGGGCGCGGCGTGCTTCGGCGGCGGCTCTACGGCGTCAGTCGGCCGCCCCGATGAGGCGTACGGCGGGGGTGCGCAGGGCCAGCCAGGCGGGCACCAGCACGGCCCCCAGCGCCACGAGGGCACAGGCTCCGGTGGTGATGAGGAAGGGCGCCGTCGGCACCTCGACCACCGCGCCCGCGACGAGCTGCTGGAGGGCGCCCCAGAGGCCGCTCAGGCTGACCGCGACCACTCCGGCGGCCAGCAGCGCGCCCACGGCGACGACGAGCAGCGCCTCCCCGGCGACGATGGCCACCAGCTGGCGCGGGGTGGTGCCGGTGAGCCGGAGGAGGGCGAACTCCCGGCTGCGCCGGCGGGTGGACATCACCAGGGTGTTGGCGACGGCGACGCCCGTGTAGACCACGGCGATGCCGCCGATCACGTACAGCGCGAGCCGGGCGTCCTCCTGGCGCTTGGTGTCGCCGACGGCCGTCCACCGGGAGACCGGTACGGCGCGGGCGGCCTCGCCCTTGACGGCCGCGGCCAGGGCGGTGCGCACGGCGGCCGGGTCGGCGCCGTCGCGGAGCTTCACGTAGGCGGCGGAGGGCAGGTTGCTGCCGGCGTGCTTGGGGGTGAGGACGGCGCCGTTGCCGCTGGTGCTGGTCTTGAACACGGCGACGACGGTCAGTTCGGTCTTGGTGCCGTCGCCGAGCCAGACCTCGACCTCCTCGCCGACCGAGCGGTTCCAGGACTCGTCGACGGCGATGGTGGTGTCGGAGAGCTTGCGCACGTCGCCCTTGACGCCGGGCAGGCCGAGGACGGTGCCGAGGGCGGCGGGGTCGACGGTCTCGGCGGAGTACGGGACGACGGCGCCCTCGCCGCCGGGGCCGGAGAACATGTCGGCGCCGGGGGCGGTGTAGACGGTGGTCGAGGTGGTGGCGGCCACCTGTACGCCGGGGATGGCGGAGACCCTGCCGAGCAGTTCGCGGGTGAGGCCGGGGGCGTGGTCGGGGGCGACCACGTAGTCGGCGCTGTTCACGCGCTGCCCGGCCTCGGTGGCCTTGGCGCCCTCCAGGGAGTCCGAGGTGCTCCACAGCGAGCAGACCAGTCCGACGGTGATCAGGACGGGTGCGGCGGTGGCGGCGGTGCGGCGTACGGAGGTGACGGTGTTGGCGCGTACGAGCAGGGCTCCCGCTCCCCGGGTCCAGGCGACCGGCAGGGTGGCGAGGCGCGCGAGCAGCGGGATCACGACGGGCGAGAGCAGGGCGAAGGCCAGGATGAGGGCGGGGCCGACGGAGGTGGCGAGGCTGGCCCAGTACAGCGGCGGCAGCAGCGGGGCGACGGCGATCAGCCCGATGCCGGCGGCGAGGGCGGCCAGTCCGCCGAGCCAGCGGAACCAGGTCATGGCCCGGGTCTCGACGGTGGCCTCGCGCAGCGCCTCGATGGGCCGGATGCGTCCGGCCCGCAGGACGGCCGCGCCGGCGCCGACCAGGGCGAGGAGCACCCCGAGGAGGGCGACGAGGAGCAGGACGACCACCGAGGCGGCGCCGATCTCGACCCGGAACCACTCGGGTGCGAGGCCCTCCTCGGCGAGCTTGCGGGCGAACCAGGGTCCGGCGGCGAGTCCGGCGAGGGCGCCGGCGGCACCGGCGACGGCCCCGACCCCGGCGGCCTCCGCGAGGACCAGGCGGCGCACCTGCTGCGGCGTGGCGCCGGAGACCCGGAAGAGGGCCAGCTCGCGGCGGCGCTGGGTGACGGAGAAGGCGAAGGTGGAGCCGACGACGAAGACGGAGACGAAGCCGCCCACCCCGGCGGCCATGCCGAGCATGGTGCTGACGCCGACCAGGGCGGCGGAGTCGGCCCGGTACTGGGGGTCGGCCTCGCCGCGCTCCGCGCCGGTGAGCACCTCGGCGGCGCTGCCGACGGCCTGGCGGACGGCCTCGGCGTCGCCGGTGACGACGACGGCGTCGATGCGCGGGGAGATCCGCTCGGCCTCGGCGGGCGTGAAGAACACCGGCTGCTCGAAGGGGAGTTCCCCGACGGTGCCGGAGACGGTGTAGCGCTTCTGGCCCTGGGCGGTCTGGACGGTGACCCGGTCGCCCGGCTTCGCCGTGCCCGCCGGGGTGACGACCTGGTCGTCGGCGGCGGGCGCGGTGCCGGCCGTCAGCCGGTAGCCGCCGAAGGCGGCGGAGGTCCAGGGGTGGCCGACCTGGCTGCCGGGGCCGCCGGCGACCTGGGCGTAGAAGCTGCGGTCGACGACCGCCCTGCCCGCCGCGGCGGCCTTGGGCAGCAGGGCGGGGTCGAGTCCGCGCGGCTCCTCCAGGGGCAGGCTGTACGTGGTGCCCCAGTCGGCCGGCACGGTCAGGTCTTGGTGGGCGCGCACCACGACCGGGGCCTCGGCGAATCTGCCGGGGCCCCGGTCGGGGCCGCTGGTCGTGGCGACCAGCACCAGCCCCAGGGAGGACATCAGCGCGACTCCCAGAGCCAGCGCCAGGAAGGTCCCGCCGAATGCGGCCCACCTGCTGCGCAGGGTGAGCCAGGCGATGTTCAGCATGTGCGTTTCTCCCGTGGGGGGTTGGGCCGGTCCGGTCCTCAGTTCCCAATCCTCAGGACCGAGGCTAACCGGATGTTCTTCGGGGGCCTTCAGTGATGTGGTGCTCGTCGATCCGAGCCGTGGGGCCGTGGGTTGTCGGCATCGCTTGTGGGTTCGCGGCCCGAATGTGTGACCTTCCTGCGGCGGTGTCGTTGATCGGATGACAGCATCAGAGGTACGCGGAGGAAGTGCCGGTGAGCCGAAAGCTGCCGCTGAACGAGGGGGAGACAGCCCGTACTGCAGGCACCAGCACCCTCGTGCGATCGGGCGTGGACGAGAAATCCGGCGAACCCCTCAGTGCCACGGGCCTGGCCGAACGCGCACGATGGTGCGCCGAGTTAGTAGTGGGCATGGCCGGCAAGCTGCTGGCTGAGCACTGGAACACCGCCGATGTGGACACGCTCACCTCCGGCCAGGATGAGGGCGGCCGCAGGCTGCCGTCGAACGCGTGGATGGCTTTGCGCCGTCTGGGCTGGACCGTCGCCCCGCCGGCAGGTGTGAAGGTGAACGACCGGATCGTGCGCATGGCCCAGGAGACGGCCGGGCGTGCGCTGAGGTCGGTGAAGTGGCGCGCCGATCTGGTGGCAGGTGTGCTGACCACGTGGCCGGCACACCCGACGAAGCGCACGCGCGAGGATTGGGATCGAGTGCGTGCTGCGGTACCGGAAGGCAATTGCATGCCGTCCGGCGTCATCCGCTCTCGCACCCGACAGATCGCCTCCTTCGAGCGCGAGCACGGGCGTCTTCCGGCCGACGCGTTCGCCCTGGAGCCCACCCCGCGTACGACACGGTTGCTGCTCCTCGCCGCGTGTGACAGGCAACAGGCCACCATCGAACGATCCGCGACACAGCCGGCGAAGGCCCTGCTGAGGCTGCAGCTCCCCACCCGGCCCGACCCGCGGACTTACGCGGACTGGACTTGGGTCGCCTGCCCGGTCACGCTGCCGCCCACAGTCCCGGCGAACGCGGTAATCCACCTGCCCACCCTGCGCATCAGGGGCGGCAAGGTGCGAGCCGACCTCGCTTACACCCACCCTGTGCCCAAGACCCGGCACACCGGCCACACGCTCGCGCTCGGCGTGGACTGGGGCCTGAACACGCTCCTCAGCGCGGGCGCAGCCCGACTGCACGACGACGGGCGGATCACCGCTCTCGGGGCGGGCGCCCAGTTCCGGGCCGCCGGGGTACTTGCCAAGCAGTACCGGCTGCGCCGCATCAGCGAACGCCTGCACGCCAAGACCGACCAGTACACCCCTCTCGCCGATCCCGCCCTGAACGACAGGCACGCGCTGCTGGCGCAGGAGTTGCGGCACGTGTCCGCGCGCCGTTCGAGCCTGAACGACGCGTTGGCGCGGGCCGCCGCCCGCTGGGCCGTCGACCAGGCCATCGCCGCCGGCGCCACGGTCATCTACCTGGAAGACCTGCGGTCCATGGAGGCCGGGGGCATGGGCCGCACCCTCAACACGCGCCTCTCCCAGACCGTGCGCGGGCAGATCGCCGAACACATTCGCCACCTCGCCGCCGAAACCGGCATCGCCGTCGTCACCGTGCCCCCGAAGGACACCTCCAAGCACTGCCCGCACTGCCTCACCCCACTCAGGCACCGCAAAGCCCCCGACCGGCCGACCGCGCCGGGGTGGAAGTGGGCCATCTGCCCCCGGCCCGACTGTGGCTGGCAGGGCGACCGGGACCAGGGCGCCTGGCGGCGCATCGCGGCACGCGGCCTGGCGCATCAGGCCAAGACCGTCGTGGACCGCGCCCGTGGACGGATGGCGATCCGCTCCGTGGTGGGCCCGATGGAGGCCAGGACCGTCATCACGGCCGCCCCGATCAGCCGGACGGACCGGTCCAAGACCTGCCCCACCCGGCCACGCACCAACCGCCTCACGCCCAGGCGACGTGAGGTTCCCTCCCCGGCACGGCCTTCGGGCAGTACCGGCCAGCGTCCGGAGGGACACGCACCAACGGACCGGACCCGGCTGCCCCGTGCAGCCCACCGGCACCAGGACGTGACCACGATCGGCACACCGGCCACCGGCCACCGGCCACGCGGAGCAGCACTGGGCGCCGGATTCCATCTCCACGCTCACGCTGCCCCACCAAGGTGGGCGGATCCCATACGAGACATCATGCCCTGGATGGGATCGGCCGGCCGATCAGAGACGCTGTCACAGCTTCTTGCTGCGGAAGCGCGGCCGGCAGGAAGTCGTCGATCTGCACGCCGAGAACCCACTGTTCCGCCTGGTCCTTGACCCAGCGCGCGAGGGCGAGGTCGAGGACGCCGAGGCCGAACGGCGAGTAGACGGTGACGCGTTCGGGGTCGGGCGCGTACCGGGCGGGGTCGCGCAGCAGGGCGCCGATCGGGGCCTCGATGAAGTCCCGTCCTCCGGTGGCCTGTTCGGCGAGGTGCAGCGAGGTGCGCTCGCGGCAGACGTGGTCGGCGTCGTCGACGACGTTCCGGGCGCCCAGGACCGCGTCGACGGTCAGGTCGCGCAGCGAGACGTGGAGCACGGTGGTGCCGGGGCGGGCCGCCGCCAGGTCGAGGTGGGGGGTGCCGGCGGTGGTGGCGAGGGAGACCAGCTTGTGGGCGGCCAGCGCCTCCTGCGGGGTTTCGCAGTAGGTGACGGACGCGCCCGGGACGATCTTCCGGGCCTCGCGGGCGAAGTGGACGGCGCGTTCGGCGTCGAGGTCGTACAGGGCGATCTCGATCAGCTCGGGGAGGCGGGCCTTGGCGAACCGCAGCACCTCCAGGTTGATCGGGCCCAGGCCGATGAGGGAGATGCCGCGCGGCTCGGCCTCGGTGGTGAGGAGTCCCGCGGCGAGGGCGGCGGAGGCGCCGGTGCGCTTGGCGGAGATCAGGGAGGCCTCGATGAAGGCCTCGGGGCTGCCGTCGGCCATGGAGTTGAGGACGATGCTGGCGGTGGCGCGCTCCTTGCCGAGGGCGACGTTGCCGGGGAAGCTGGCGATCCACTTCATCCCGGCGGCCGGCGCGGCTCCGCCGATGTGCGCCGGCAGGCCGATGATGCGGTTGCGGTCGTCCTGGGGGAAGCGCAGGAAGACGGAGTGGGGCAGCGAGGTGCGGCCCTCGTCGTGCAGCCGGTAGGCGTCCGCGACGAGGTCGAGGATCTCCGGCTCCTTCCCCTTGAGTATGTCGCGCACCTCGCGGTGGCCGATGATCAGCACAGCACGGTCTCCTTCAGGGTCTCGCCGGCGTACGCACCGCGGGCGGGGTCCTTCCACAGGTGGGAGACCTCGCCGAAGTGCCCGCGCACCCAGCTGTCGTTGTAGATGGTGTCGAGGTAGCGGTCGCCGCCGTCGGGCAGCACGAGGACCACGTTCGAGCCGGGCTCGATGGCCGGTGCGAGGCGTTCCAGGGCGGCGACGACACCGCCGGAGGAGCCTCCGGCGAGGATCGCCTCGCGGCGTACGAGACGACGGCAGCCGACCACGCAGTCGAGGTCGGTGACGTGCACGACGCGGTCCGCGTCGCCGCGGCGCAGCAGGGGCGGGCGGACGGAGGCGCCGTGCCCGGGGATGAGCCGGGTGCAGGCGACGGGCGAGTCGAAGAGCACGCTGCCCACCGCGTCGACGGCGTTCACGGTGGTGCTCATCCCGGTCCTGCGGATGTACTCGGCGCAGCCGCCCAGGGTGCCGCTGGTGCCGGCGGCGAGGATGAGCTGGTCGACGCGGCCGTCGAGCGCCTCGGCGATCTCCCGCATCGTGGTCTCGTGGGCGAGCCGGTTGCGCGGGTTGGCGTACTGGTCGGGCCAGAAGGCGTGGGGGATGGTGGAGAGGAGTTCGGCCACGCGGCGCAGGCGCATGGGCAGCAGCTCTCCGGTGACGGGGTCGGGCTCGGTGACGACCTCGACCTCGGCCCCGTAGGCGTGCAGGATCCCGATGTTCTGGTCGGTCGTCCTGGCGTCGACCACGACGATCAGGCGCAGGTCGAAGTAGGCGCAGAGCTGGGCGAGCCCGATGGCCAGGTTCCCCGAGCTGGACTCGACGACCGTGGAGCGGCCGGGGATGAGCTCACCGGTTCTGATCCGGCCGAGGACCATGCTCAGCGCGGCACGGTCCTTGATGCTGCCGCCGGGGTTGAACCGCTCGATCTTGGCGAACACCCGGGAGGTGAACCCGGGGACGACCCGGTCCAGTTCGACGAGCGGGGTTCCTCCCACCGCCGAGAGGATCCCCTTGAGCCCCGGGGCGCAGGCCGGGCGGCCGGACGTGGTGGTTTTCCCTTCGTCATACGGCATGTGATGCAGCCATCCTCTGCTCGTGTGGCGGGACGGCCCCCGGCCCCTGCCGCCGGAGCGGCAGGGGCACGAAGACGGTGTCCGGCACGGGTCAGGCGTTGTTGCCGTTGTTGTTCAGGTTGTTGTTCACGTTGTTGATGCCGTCGTTGTTGTTCAGGTTGTTGCTGCTGTTGTTGGCGTTGTTGTTGTTCAGGTTGTTGTTGAGGTTGTTGTTCACGCGGGGTCCTTCCGTGGGACGGGTGCCGAGCGTGCTGCTCGGCGGTCCCAGACTCCGGCCGGCCGCTATATCCGCCCCATACGTCCCCGCCAGGCGCCGCGTAGCTGCGCTATAGCCCCGCCGCTCACTCTGGGCCGCATCGACTCACCACCCTCGCCCCGGAAGAGAGCTGAGAGCTGAGATGACCGGCACCGGCACCGACCACCGCATCCAGAAAGTCGTGATCCTCGGAGGAGGTACGGCCGGCTGGATGACCGCCTCCTACCTCGGCAAGGCCCTCCAGGGCACCGTGGACATCACGGTGCTGGAGGCACCCGCGATCCCGCGCATCGGCGTCGGCGAGGCCACGGTCCCCAACCTGCACCGCGCCTTCTTCGACTTCCTCGGCATCAACGAGGACGAGTGGATGCGGGAGTGCAACGCGAGTTTCAAGATGGCCGTCCGCTTCGTCAACTGGCGGACGGAGGGCGAGGGCGAGGCGCAGGCCCGCACCCTGCCGACCGACGGCCCGGACCACTTCTACCACCCGTTCGGCCTGCTCCCGGACTACGACCAGACCCCGCTCTCGCACTACTGGTTCAAGAGAAAGTACGAGGGCAAGACCACCGAGCCGTTCGACTACGCCTGCTTCCGCGAGCCCCCCGTCATGGACGCGCTGAAGTCGCCGCGCTGGCTCGACGGCCGCCCGGCCACGCGCTACGCCTGGCACTTCGACGCGGCGCTCGTCGCGGACTTCCTGCGCCGCTTCGCCACCGAGAAGATGGGCGTCAACCACGTCCAGGACGAGATGACCAGCGTCGAGAAGGACGACCGCGGCTACGTCTCCGCCCTGCACACCAAGTCCGGCGCCCGCCTGGAGGCCGACCTGTTCGTGGACTGCTCCGGCTTCCGCGGCCTGCTGATCAACCAGGCCATGGGCGAGCCGTTCATCGACATGAGCGACCACCTGCTCTGCGACAGCGCGGTCGCCACCGCCGTCCCGCACGACGACGCGGCCAACGGCATCGAGCCGTACACCTCGGCCATCGCCATGAAGTCGGGCTGGACCTGGAAGATCCCCATGCTGGGCCGCTTCGGCACCGGCTACGTGTACTCCAGCAGGTTCGCCTCCAAGGAGGAGGCCACCGAGGAGTTCTGCAAGCTGTGGGACCTCGACCCGGAGACGACGAAGTTCAACCACGTCAAGTTCCGGGTGGGCCGCAACGAGCGCGCCTGGGTGAAGAACGTGGTCAGCATCGGCCTGTCCTCCTGCTTCCTGGAGCCGCTGGAGTCCACCGGCATCTACTTCATCACCGCCGCGATCTACCAGCTGGCCAAGCACTTCCCGGACCGCACCTTCAACCCGGCGCTGGTCGACCGGTTCAACAACGAGATCGAGGTGATGTTCGACGACACCCGCGACTTCATCCAGGCGCACTTCTACTACGCGCCGCGCAACGACACCCCGTTCTGGCGCGCCAACAAGGAGCTGACGCTCCCGAAGAACATCCGGGAGAAGATCGCGGCGTACAAGGCCGGCCTGCCGATCAACTCGCCGATCACCGACGAATCGACGTACTACGGCAACTTCGAGGCAGAGTTCCGGAACTTCTGGACGAACGGCAGCTACTACTGCATCTTCGCAGGCCTCGGCCTGGTTCCGGACGCCCCGCTGCCCGCCCTGGCCCACAAGCCCGAGTCGGTGGCCGGCGCCGAGCCGCTGTTCGACACCGTCAAGCGCCAGCAGCAGAACCTGCTGGAAACGCTGCCCAGCACGTACGACTACCTGCGCCAGCTGCACGGCGCGTAGCCGATTCCCCCCGCACGGCCCGGCCACCCGGTTCCCCCCGCCGGTGGCCGGGCCGTGCTGTACTCATCCCACTGGAGGGACCGCCATGCCCGCACCAGCACACCATCCGACGGCCGTGGAGGCCGGCACCGCCGACATACGCCCGCTCATGGCCGGATTCCCCTCGGGGGTCTCCGTCCTCACCGCGCTCGACGAGGACGCCGCTCCCCGGGGCATGACCTGCAGCTCGCTCGCCAGCGTGGCGCTGTCGCCGCCGACGCTGGTGGTGTGCGTGCGGACGGCCAGCCCGACGCTCGACACCATCCTGGCCGGCGGCCAGTTCGCGGTGAACCTGCTGCACGAGGACGCCCGGGACGCCTCCCAGGTGTTCGCCTCCGGCTCCGACGACCGCTTCGAGCGCGTCGAGTGGCGGCTGCCGCTCGGCGCGAGCGGCCCGCACCTCACCGCCGACGCCCACGCCACCGCGGACTGCGAGGTGGTGCGCACGGTGGAGATGGGCGACCACACCGCGGTCTTCGCCGGGGTCAGACGGGTGACGCTGCGGGAGAACGCCGCGCCGCCCCTGCTGTACGGCCGCCGCCGCTACGCGCGTTGGTCCGACGCCGCGGTCAGTCCGGACCCGCCCGCGCAACCGATCCCCACGGAAGGAGCCGCCCGTGTCCGCCCCTGATCCGCTGCCCTCGCTGCTGATCGCCGTCCCCGCGGTCATCCTCGCGTGCCACGCCGGCGCGGCCCTGGTCCGCCGGCTCGGCCAGCCGCCGGTGATCGGCGAGATCGCCACCGGCATCCTGCTGGGCCCGTCCCTGTTCGGCTGGCTCTGGCCCGACGCCCAGCAGTGGCTGTTCCCGTCCTCCATCGCGCCGTTCACCTCGGTGCTGGGCCAGCTCGGGCTGCTGGCCTTCATGTTCCTCGTCGGCCTGGAGCTGGACCTCAACGCCCTGCGGGGCCACAGCCGTACGGCCGTCGCCGTCAGCCAGGCCAGCGTGCTCCTGCCCCTGGCGCTGGGCTCGCTGCTGGCGCTGGCGATGTTCGGGACGCTCTCCCCGCCCGGGGTCGACCGGCTGCCGTTCGTCCTGTTCATCGCCGTCTCGATGAGCGTCACCGCCTTCCCCGTGCTGGCCCGGATCCTCACCGACCGGAACCTGTACGGGACGCCCACCGGGGCGCTGGCCATGGCCTGCGCGGCGGTGGACGACGTCACCGCCTGGTGCCTGCTGGCCGTGGTGGTGGCCGTGGGCTCCAGCGAGTCGGCGCTCGGCGCGCTCACCTCGGCCGCCCTGACCGTGGTGTTCGTCCTGCTGATGTTCAAGGTGGTGCGCCCGGTACTGGCGCGGCTCGCGGCCCGGGCCTCCGGCGCGGGCGACGGCGCCGTGCTGGTGCTGCTGTTCAGCGGGCTGTGCCTGGCCTCGCTGGCCACCGACGAGCTGGGGGTGCACGCCCTGTTCGGCGCCTTCCTCTTCGGGGTGGTCACCCCGCGCGGTTCCCGGGACGTCGAGCGCTCCGCGGCCCGGCTGCGGGCGGTGGCCGTGCCGCTGCTGCTGCCGCTGTTCTTCGTGCACACCGGCATGAAGACCGACCTGGCCCTGCTGGCCGCCGACCCGGAGCAGTGGCTGTGGGCCGGGGCGGTGCTGGTGGTGGCGGTGGCGGGCAAGTTCGGCGGCAGCACGCTGGCCGCCCGCGTCACCGGCCGGTCCTGGCGGCAGTCGGCGACCATCGGCGCGCTGATGAACTGCCGCGGCCTGACCGAGCTGGTGGTGCTCAACATCGGCCTGGAGCTGGGTGTGATCGGCCCCGGACTGTTCACGATGCTGGTGCTGATGGCCCTGGTCACCACGGCCGCCACGGCCCCGGCCGTCTCCTGGCTGCGCCGGAAGGACGCGGACGGGCCGGCGGACGCGACCCCGGAGGCCCGGCCCGGCGCCGTCGGCGACGCGGCCTCCACCGCGGAGACCCTCCCGGCGGACTCCGCGAAGACCCCGGCGTCCGAGGAGGCGCTGTCCCGACGCTGACTTCGACCGCCGGAGCCGGTCCGCCCCCTCGCCGACGGGGGCGGGCCGGCTCCGGCGCGCCCGGCGCCCTCACCGGTCCCCTCGGCGGCAGAGCGGCGCCGCCCCGCAGGAACCGGGAGGGTCAGGCGCCCGCGAGTGCGGCCTCGGCGTCGTGGCCGTAGAGCCACTCCTGCTCGCGCAGGTTCTGCGAGCCGGCCAGCTCCGCGTCGCGCTCGCGCTGGCCGTCGCCGTCCGAGAGGTGGAACTTCGCCGAGTTGGCCCGCGACTGGCGCTGGATCAGCTCCGTGCGGGGGCGGCGCAGCTCCTCGTACCGGACGAGCGCCGCCCGCAGCCCGTCGGGCCCGGCCTCCGCACCGGCCAGGCAGCCGGCCAGCACCACCGCGTCCTCGACGGCCTGGTTGGCGCCCTGCGCCATGAAGGGCAGCATGGGGTGGGCCGCGTCGCCGAGCAGGGCGATGCGCCCGGTGGTCCAGCGGTCGATCGGGTCCCGGTCGTGCAGCGCCCAGCGGCCCACCGCGTCCGGCGCCTCGACGATCTTGCGGACGTCCGGGTTCCAGCCGGTGTACGTGAGGGCCAGCTCGTCCACCCGCCCGTCCGCCGTCCAGGACTCCGCGGTCCAGTCCCCGGCCGGGGCGGTGGCACCGAAGCTGATCAGCCGGCCGCCGCTCACCGGGTAGCAGACCAGGTGCTGTTCGGGTCCCAGCCACAGCCGCACCTTGGGGTCCGCCATGAGGAACGGCAGCCGCTCCGAGGGCACCAGCCCCCGGTAGATCGACTGCCCGGAGAACCGGGGCTCGTCGGGGGCGAGGGCCTCGCGGACCACCGAGTGGATGCCGTCCGCACCCACCACGAGGTCGGCGCGGCGCACGCTGCCGTCCTCGAAGCGCAGCACCGCGCCGTCCGCGTCCTCCTCGGCCCCCACACAGCGCAGCCCGATGTGCAGGCTGCCGTCGGCGAGCCGGCACAGCAGCTGCTGGTGCAGGTCCGCGCGGTGCACGGTGTAGTACGGCGCCCCGTACAGCTCCTCACACTCCGCGCCCAGCGCGGTCCGGCCCAGCAGGGCACCGTCGTCCCAGCGCCGCATCTCCACGGCCGAGGGGCGCACGGCCAGCTCCCTGAGGCGCTCGCCGAGACCCAGCCGGTGCAGCAGGCGGGAGGCGTTGGGGGCGATCTGGACGCCGGCGCCCACCTCGCGCATCCGGCGCGTCTGCTCGTAGACGTCGCAGCGGAGCCCGGCACGGGCCAGTGCCACGGCCAGGGTGAGCCCGGCGATGCCGGCGCCCACCACGGCGATGTGCGGGCCGTCCCGGTCCGGGCCGCGGGTCTTGGGATGGAGCACGGTCGAACACCTTCCGCTGTAGGGCTGCCGGCGGGCGGCGGGGCCGGTGCGGCCCGGCCGCCCGCCGGCGGGTCAGTAGTAGAGGACCGCCTTGTCCCAGTCCTCCTCCGGGCCGAACAGGCTCCGGGGCTTGACCACGTCCGGCATGCCCGTGAGCACCTCGCGGGGCACGAGGGTGCCCGGTGCGACGGTGTCGACCCGGCAGGCCACCCCGAAGCGGCCGCTCACCAGCGCGGCGAGTTCGGTGCGGACCGCCTCCTGGTGCCCGGCGGCGGCCTCCGCCTCGATGCGCAGCCCCTCGGGGCCGGCCTTGGCGCGCCAGAAGAGCACCCCGTACGCCTGGGGCAGCCGGTAGACGAGGTCCTCCAGCTCGTACTGGGTGACCAGGGTGTCCCCGGCCCGGTGGCCGTAGACGGCCCGGCCCAGCACCTTGACGGTGGGCAGCAGCCAGCCGCAGCCGCAGGGCTCGTACGAGACCTCGACGTTGTCCTCCAGGTTGTACCGGAGGAGCGGCATCGCCTCGCGGTACAGGGGGGTGACCACCAGCTGCCCGGCGCCCTCGCGGCCGATCCGGCCGGTCTCCGGGTCGCGCACCTCGAACAGCACGCGGTCGGCCCACAGGTGCAGCCGGCCCTCCGTGCACTCGCCGGCCAGGCTGCCGGTCTCCGTGGAGCCGTACTCCTCGACGACGGGCACGCCCCACAGCGCGCTGATCCGGGCCCGGCGGCCCGGGCTGAGCGGCTCGCCGCCCACGAACAGGGCGCGGAGCGCCGGGAAGTCCCGGCCCGGCCGGTGGCCGGCGGCCTCCGCGGCAGCGGCCCAGATCAGGGGCTCGGTGGGCATCGACCAGGTCATGGTGACGCCCAGGTCGTGCAGGGCCCGCACCACCCGCGAGAAGGGCATGGCCACCGAGCGGTTGTCGCCCGGTACCACGGTGGCGCCCTTGAGCCGGCCGGCGGCGTGCGCGAGGTGTCCGGTGAGGAGCATCGCGTACGGGGTGCGGACCATCAGGGTGTCGGAGGCCTCGATCCCGCACCACTTGCGGGCGAAGCGCTCGGCGAGGTCGAGCCAGTCGTCCTCGGTGTAGTACGTGGGGGTCGGCGAGCCGGTGGAGCCGCTGGACTCGTGGTACGTGGCCAGCTCGCTCTGCGGGACCGCCAGCAGCCCGAAGGGGTAGGCCTGCCGCAGGTCGTCCTTGCTCGTGACCGGCAGGCCGGCGAAGGCGGCCGGGTCGGTGGTCAGGCCGCCGGGGCCCGACCTGGCCTGGTAGAAGGGCGACTTCGCGGCCCGCTCCAGCATCACGCCGAGCCGGGCCTCCTGGAGCGCGGCCAGTCCGGCCCAGTCCCGCCAGTCGCCGATCTCGGGGCGGGTCTCGGTGCGGGACTCGGGGCCGATCTCGGGGCGGGTCTCGGTGCGGGACTCGGGGCCGATCTCGGGGCGGGTGTCGGTGCGGGGCGCGGTGCCGCCTCCGGGCCGCGTCCCGCTCCGGGTCTCCGAGAGCGCCTCGGTCGGGGTGGCCGGTGCGGCCGTGTCGTCGGTCATCCGGGGCTCCTCCATTCTCGTGTCCGCTCGGGCTCGCCCAGCACGCGGCAGGCGTTGCGCCAGGTGGCCGCGTGCCAGTCGGCGTCCTCGAAGCCCGCGCGGCGCAGCTTGTCGAGCTCGGTCGCGGGGTGCTGGAGCGGCGCCTCGGAGCCGAAGAGGATCCGGTCCGGGCCCAGCAGCCGCAGGGCGGTGCGGGCGACGACCGCGTAGCCGCCGGAGGTCTCGGCCAGCACGTTGGGCAGGTCCCCGACGAGTTCGAGCGCGTACAGGTCGATGTTGCCGATGCCCATGTGCCCGAGGACGAAGGTGACGTCCGGGTGGCCGGCCGCCAGCTTCACGAGGTCAGCGACCGTGGCCCCGGGCCGCTCCAGGCAGACCGTGTAGACGCTGTGCCCGGCTTCGCCCGCGGCCGCCACCAGGGCGGCGGTCCGCGGGTCGTCGAGCCCGACGCCGTGCACGGCCGGGGAGATCTCCAGTCCCCTGAACTCCGCCGCCCGCTCCCGGTACTCGGCCGGGTCGCGGTGCGGGTTGGCGAACCAGAAGGGGACCAGCCGGCCGCCGGAGGCCGCGCACGCGGCGCGCACGGCCTCGTTGTCGGCGTCGGTCTCGATGTGGCCGCCCTCGATCAGGTTCCGCGACAGCCGCTCCAGCGGCATGGTGCCGCCCGCGCACACCACGGCGCGGGCGACACCGCTCTCGTCCATCATCGAGAGCAGGCGGTCCGCGGCGTGCTCGACCGGCGCGAGCCGGACGTGGAAGTCGAGCACGGGCCGCGGGTCCGCCGTCGTCAGGTGAGGGCTCACTTTTCCAGGCAGAACTCGTCGATCGGGTAGCCGACGTGGCGGTCCTCGGTGGGCAGGTAGCCCAGGACCTTGTCGCCCGGCTTGAGTTCGGTGCTGTTGAGGACGACGCCCCCGGGGCCGAGGACCCGGACGTGCCAGTCGTCCTGGAGGATCAGGTTGACCTTGCGGCCGTCGGGCGAGACCGCGTTGATGGAGATCAGCGGACGGGACTCGATCTTGACGCGGCCGACGGTGACCATGCGGGTCTGGCCCTTGACGTCCACCGCCATGACCTTGCTGCCGGACTTCAGCTCGCTGAGGTAGTTGGTGCGCTCGTCCTTGGACAGCGTGTACGAGTGGATGGCACCGGCGTTGACGCGGAACGGGCGGGTCGGCATGTACGGCAGCGGGTGGGTCTCACTGACGCAGAGGATCATGCCCTTGGAGTGCGAGCCGACCAGGATGCCCTCGTCCTCGCGGAAGTGGGTGCAGGTGTCGACGCAGGCCCGCTCGCCCATGCCGATGTGCTCGGTGTCGGTGATCTCCAGCTCGGTGAGGTCCAGGTCGGGCACCTCGGCCAGGGCCGCCGTCTTGAGCTTGGAGGTCTCGCCGACCGCGGCGGGCTTCATCATCACGCCGTCCGAGCCGTGCTCCAGGACGCCGAAGATGATCTCGGCCTCCTCCACGTCCTGGGCTATGGTCACCAGGCTGCCCTGCGAGCGGGCGGCCGCGGCGATCACGATCTCCAGCGGGATCTTGGTCGGGTCGCGGAAGAGGAGCAGGCTCCACTGCTCGGTGCGGGCGGACTCGCAGGCGTCCTCCAGCGTCTTGGCGTCGATGATCTCGACGAACCGGCCGAAGTCCACCTCGGGGTGCTTCAGGGCCAGTTCGGCGGTGGTGATGCCGTGGTTCTCCGGGTCGACGATGACGATCGTGGCGTCGCCGAACTCGGCGGGCAGCTCCTTGCCCTGCGGGAAGTAGACCTTGCTGACGGTGGGCGGCAGGCCCTCCAGGTCGGCCAGGTCGTCGACGACGATGCCCTCGACGCGGTAGTGCAGCGCCTCCTGAAGGATGGCCTCCTTGGCCTCGCCGAGACCGCGGACGTCGAGCCAGCTGAGCTTCATAGGTGTGTGCTCCCAAGTGCGTGAAGGTGCCGTGCGGGCGTTGCCCTCGGGCGGCCGCGCGGGGGCGGTCCGCCGGGGCCCGCGGCGGGAAGGTGCAGGTCGGGGGATTCGGGGGAAGTCGGGGAAGGGGACGGGGAAGGCGCGGGATCAGGCGGCGGACGCGGCTCGCGTGGTGGTGCCGTGGATGACGTCCGCGATCTTCCGCGTCAGGGCGCCGGGGTCGGCGGCCTGGAAGATGTTCCGGCCCATGGCGACGCCGGCGGCGCCGCCGCGCAGGGCCTCGTCGACGTACGCGAGGACCCGGTCGGTCTCGGTCTGCTTGGGGCCCCCGGCGACGATGACCGGTATCGCGGCGCTGCGGACCACGTCGGCCATCTCGTCCGGGTTGCCGACGTAAGGGGCCTTGACGATGTCGGCGCCCAGTTCGGCCGCGAGGGTCACCGCGTGGGCGACGAGGGCCGGGTCCTTCGGGTTCTCGATGCGCGGCCCGCGGGGGTAGACCATGGCCAGCAGCGGGACGTTCCACCGGTCGCAGAGGTCCGAGACGCGGCCGAGGTCGGCCACCTGCCGGCGCTCCTCGTGGGAGCCGAGGTTGACGTGCACGCTGACGGCGTCGGCCCCGTACCGCAGCGCCTCCTCGACCCCGGCGACGAGGTACTTCTCGTCCGGGTCCGGCGCGTGCAGGGTGCTGGCACTGAGGTGGACGATGAGCGAGGTCCTCGCGAACCGGTCGTGGCCCACCTGGCGCAGGCTTCCCTTGTGGAGGACGACCGCGTCCGCCCCGTTCTCGCAGACCTGGCCGACCAGCTTGTCCAGGACCGACCGGTCGAAGACCGGGCCGTCGCTGATCGGGTGGTCCATCGGGACGACCAGGAGCCGCTGGTCTCCCTCGCCGTACAGCCGGTTCAGGCGAACCCTCCGGCCAAAGGGCAGATTGGTGAGCATCACGCCTCATCTCCGGTAAGTGGGGGGGCGGCTTCGGATCTCGGGTGTGGTCCCGGCCGCCGCCGACAGAGGGAAGTCTTCCGCGGGGCGGCGGGCCGGGACATCGCTTGATCACGGGATCCGGCACGTGAGGGTCACGTGAGCCGGAGCACGCTCAACTGCCGGTCACGTGACGCAGGATGGCGTCCCATTCGGCGGCGTCCGGGGCCTCGTCGGCCCGCCAGGCCACGTGCTGGTCGGGGCGTACGAGCACCAGGTCGCGCTCCCACCGGTCGCGCGCGGCGGTGTCGTCGACGGTGAGCAGCGTCAGCGGCAGCCCGTGGTGCAGTGCCTTCTCGGCGAGCGGTACGCCCTTGAGGCCGCCGGACAGGTCGACCAGCGTGTAGCCCTCGCCGAGCAGGTCGAACAGCTCCCTGCCGTCGGCGAGCCGGACGCTCGGGGGCCGGGTGCCGGGCCAGGTGGCGGGCACGATCTCCTGCCAGCGCCAGTCGGGCTCGGGGCCGTCCTCGTGCCGGATGACGGGCGAGGAGCCGTACCGGTGGCCGAAGTGGATGCCCAGGTTGTCGATCTGGTACCGCTCCTTGTCGAGGTACGCGGCCAGCTGGGGCCGGGTGGCGCCGGCGGCGGCCAGCGAGGGGAAGCGGATCCAGACGCCCAGCAGGTGGGCGCACATCTCCCGGTTGAAGAGGGCCACCGGGCGGCGTTCCGCCTCGTACGCGTCGAGCAGCGCGGGGCCGGCCCAGCCGCCGACGGCGGCGGCCAGCTTCCAGCCGAGGTCGACGGCGTCGCCGATGCCGGTGTTCGCCCCGTGCCCGCCGGTCGGGTAGAACTGGTGCGCCGCGTCGCCGGCGAGGAAGACGCGGCCCTCGCGGTACCGCTCGGCGACGGCCAGCCGCCCGTACCAGTAGGCGATGTTCATGACCTCGTCGGCCTCGAAGTCGAAGCCGAGGCGCTCCTTGACGACGGCCAGCGGGTCGGCCGGCTCGGGCTCGCCGTCGGGCAGGACGAAGGTGCCGGTCCAGGTGCGGACGCCGTCGCGGTTGACCAGCGTGGCGCCGCCGGCGGCGATGGTGAGGAAGAACTTCCCGTTGCGGGTGAGCGCGGGGTCCTCGCTGCGGAAGTACACGTCGCAGTGGCGGGTGCTGGGGCCGCTGTGGTGGGTGCCGATGCCGGTGGCGCGGCGTACGGAGCTGCCGCCCCCGTCGCAGCCGGCCAGCCAGTCGGCGTGCAGCGCGTACGTGTGGCCGTCGGCCTCGTCGCGCAGCACGGCCTCGACGCCGTCCCCGTCCTGGGTGAGGGACAGGAAGCTCTGGCCCTCGCGCAGGTCGATCAGGGGGTGCCGGCGGATTCTGCCGCGCAGCACGTCCTCCAGGAGCGAGCCCTGGAGCCGCTGGTAGGGCTCCAGGGGCGCGGTGCCGTCGTTGCGGTCCGCGTACCGCTCGCGCAGGCCGGTGACGGAGGGGTACTCCCAGACGGAGACGGGCGGCTGCGCCGGGTCCTGGGTCCACAGGAAGTTGAAGGGCTCGTCGGGCGAGACCCCCCGCTCCCGGATCTCCTCGGCCACGCCCAGGCGGCGCAGCAGCTCCATGCTGCGGCCGTTGATGAAGTCCATCTTGGGGTGGGCGGAGACGGTGGTGGAGCGCTCGACCACGGTGGAGCGGACGCCGTGCCGGGCCAGTTCCAGGGCCAGGGTGGCCCCGACGGGTCCGGCGCCGACGATCAGTACGGGGGTGTGCGTGCCGGCGGTCATGCGGCGGATCCTTCCTGGGCGGCGCCCTGGTCCGCCTGCTGGGGCGGGGGGCCGAAGTTCAGCAGGCGGGTGAGCAGGACGCCGGCCACGGCGAGGGCCACGGCGACCCAGAGCGCCCAGCCGTAGCCGGCGGCGAGTGCCTCCTCGGCGGCGGGGGCCGGGCTCCGGCCGAGCAGGGTGTGGGTGTGGCTCTCCGCGAGGGCGGCGAGCAGGGCGAGGCCGACGGCGCCGCCGACCTGCTGGCTCATGGTGGCCAGGCCCGAGGCCGCGCCGGCGATGGGCCCGTCGAGGCCCATGGTGCAGGTGACGAAGGCGCTGACGATGGCGATGCCGACGCCCAGGCCCCAGACGACGGTGGGCGCGAGGAATCCGGTGACGAGCTGTGCGTCGCCGCCGATGAGGGCCGCCCACCAGGCGAGGCCGGCGGCCTGCAGGAGGAGGCCGATGGCCATGGAGTTGTGCGGGCCGAAGCGCAGCAGGCGGGGGGCGAGCTGGGTGCCGGTGAAGGTGGCGATCGGGATGGGCAGGTAGGTGAGGCCGGTCAGCAGGGGCCCGTAGCCGCGGACCTTCTGCATGTAGAGGGTGATCACGAAGAAGGTGGCGAACATCAGGGCGCCCACGATCGCGATGGCCGCGTTGCCGACGACGATGTTGCGCCGGGCCAGCAGCATCCGCGGGACCAGCGGGTCCTCGGCGGTGCGCTGGCGGATGACGAACACGCCCAGCAGCACGACGGCGGCGGCGAACTGGGCGAGGGTGGCGGCGGAGCCCCAGCCCTGGACCTGGCCGCGGATGACGGCGTAGATCAGGACGACGAGGCCGAGGGAGAGGGACAGGGCGCCGGTGACGTCGATGCCGCCGGAGGCCTGCTGGTGGGTGCGGGGCAGCATCCGGAAGCTGGCGATGAAGACGCCGAGGCCGATGGGCACGTTGATCAGGAAGGCCCACTGCCAGGCGGCGGCGGTCAGCAGGCCGCCGAACAGCACGCCCGCGGCGGCGGCGAAGCCGCCCATGCCGCTGAAGATGCCGATCGCCTTGTTGCGCTCGGCGCCCTCCGGGAAGATGTCGGTGATCAGCGCCAGGGCGGCGGGGACCACCATCGCGGCGCCGAGGCCCTGCACGACGCGGCCGGTGACCAGGTGCCAGTCCTCGGTGGCCGCGGCGCAGAGCAGCGACGCGAGGGTGAAGACGGCGACGCCGGTGACGAACAGCCGCCGCCGGCCGACGAAGTCGGTGGCCCGGCCGGCCAGCAGCAGCGAGCCGGCGTAGGCGAGCAGGAAGGCGTCGACCACCCAGGCCAGGCCCGTGGCGGAGAAGCCGAGGTCGTGCTGGATGCTCGGCAGGGCGACGTTGACGATCGAGGTGTCGAGGACGGTGATGAACTCGATGAGGGCCAGCACCCAGAAGGTGGCCCACGGGGAGCGCACGCCGCCGCGCACCCCGCCCCGCCCCGCGTCCGGCGGGTCCTGGGGGCCTGCTCCCTGGATCTCACTGCTGATGTCACTGGTCATCGGCGATGCCCTCGGCTCTCGTAAGGAAGTCTCGTAAGGGGACTGCGGGTCATAGGGGTTCTCGGGGGTTCTCGGGGGTTCTGTGGGGGTCTTTCGGGGGTCCGGTCGGGGGTCCGGTCGGGACGACCGCCTCATGCTGGACCCGCGGCGGGGCGCCGGACATCGCGTCTTCGCGTGATGCTGGGCGGGGTTCGGGACGGGGAAGATCCCGCGATCGTGCGGCAGTGCCGGGAGGGCGTCCGCGGCCACGATGGGGCGTGTCGGCCCGCCGTCACCGGACGGCGGCGCGAGCTCTGAGGAAGCCTGATGACGCAGATCACGGGAACCCGCCGTGACGGGGTGATCCACGTCCCGGCCGGTACGGGACCGTCCCTCTGGATACCGGAGGACACGCAGTCCGAGGACGCGCTGGGGTCGGTGAAGGCCACGTACACCGTGAAGGTGGACAGCGCGACCACGGGCGGCACGCTGTCGGCCGTGGAGGCCTCGGTTCCGCCGGGCAGCGGCCCGCCGCCGCACGCCCACGACCACGCGGACGAGGCGTACTACATCCTGGAGGGCACCTTCGAGGTGCTCGACGGCGACCGGCTGATCACCGCGCGCCCGGGGGACTTCGTCTTCATCCCGCGCGGGACGACGCACCGCTTCAAGAACGTGGGCGCGGACGCGGCGCGGATGCTGTTCCTGTTCACCCCCGCCGGTTTCGAGGGCCTGTTCTACGAGATCGGCGAGCGGGCGGTGCCGGGGCAGCCGTGGCCCCGGGTGACGGAGAAGGACGTCGAGCGCGCCGGCGAGGCGGGCCCGCGGTACTTCCCCTGAGCCGCGCTCCCGGCGGCCGCCGGTCCGGCCGCGTACGGCCGCTGCCGGCGGCGGTCGCTCACCGTGGGTGGCCGTCCGCCTGATCGGCCGTCAGCGGAGGCATCCCGGTCCTGCCGACGAGCGCGGCCGCGGCCGCAGCCCCCGGGCGGGCCTCGGCCAGCCGGGCGGCGCCGATCCGCACGAGGAGGGCGAGCGAGGCGAGGTCGCAGTACGAGGGCCGGATCACCGGGACGGCCCAGTAGACCGGCGTCACGGTCGTGTACTCGCACAGCCCGGCGGCCGGGACGCCGAGGTGCGTGCGCGGCGGGAGGTACTCGACGCCCGGTGCGGTGGTGTCCCACGCGAGCCGGTCCTCGGGCCGCAGCAGGGCGTAGTAGTTGCGGCCCCGGCCGTCGTGGATGACGGGCCCGTTCAGCCGGTCGGCCAGGACGTAGCCGACGTGGTCGTTGTCGGCGGACTCGACCGCCGCCCGCACCAGGCTCTCGGGGATCCGTACGGCCCCGAACACGCCCCCGGTGGGCAGCACGGCGATCCCGCGCTCCGCCCACTCGGCATGGGCCTGCCGGGGCTGGTCATGGCTCTGGGCAAGCCAGTCGGACACGGCCGTACGCCTGCTCATGCCGGTGCTCCTACCGTCGTTCAGCGGGTGGTGGGACAAGCGTGAGGGACACCGGCGTGAAGAAGGGGCCCGGTTCGGGCCCCCTCGTTCACGCCGCCGACATGCCGATGTCGACGGCCAGTCGGCTCGCTCGCTGCCGTCGCTCCCGCGGGCGTGCCTCGCTCTCCTCCAGCACGATCCTGCGGGCATAGCCGTTGTAGCGGACCGTCTCGGGGGCAGCTTCGTAGGCCTGCTCCAGTGTGGTGAGCGCGGTCTCGTACTGGCCGTCCAGGTGGTACGCGCGCGCCTGCTCGATCCGGTGCCGGGCCCGTCGCGGGCGGGACGGGATCGCTTGCGCCTCGGCCCGGTTGGCCTGCCGCGCGGACTCTCCGCCGTTCCGCAGCTCCACGGCGACCGTCACGCCGTGCGCGCCCATCACGGCCCGCCCGAAGGACGTGACGGGGTGGAAGTAGTCCGCCGGCAGCCGCTGGGCGATTCGGTCCGCCCGGTCCCACCAGCCCCACGCGGTACCGCTGTCGATCCGGCGTGCCGCCGTGTACCCCGCCTCGAACTTCAGTGCCCCCGTGATGGCCTGCACCTCGACGGGGCCGTCTGCGAGCCGGGGCTCCAGCAGCTCCAGGGCCTTCATGGTGACCGCGTCCGCCGCGTCGTAGTGACCCGGGCCGGAGTCCCTGTGTGCCTGCGCGGTGAGCCACGCCGCCACGCCGATGGCGTGCGGGTCCTCGGACTCCTGCGCGGCGACCATGCCGCGCTCGGCGACACGCCACAGGAGCGCCGAGTCCGGCTGATACGCCACGAAGAACTGCGTGAGCGAGTACGTCTCGGACAGGACCGCCTGGGCGGCCCGCCGCTCGGGGCCGGTCTCCGCCTCACGCACGGCCAGTTGGGCATCCCGGATCAACCCGGGAAGCAGGTCGCCCAGGACCTCGCGATGGTTGGGCGCGCTGTGCCGGGCGCTCCACGCCGCGGCGAGCGCGGCGCGCAGGTAGGCCGTCGACGGCGCAGGGCCGTCCCCGGGGAAGGGGAACGCGTCCAGGGCCGCCCGCACGGCCGGCAGCTTTGCGTGTCCGGGGCCCGTGAACAGGTCGACCCGCGGCCCGCCGCCGATCTCGCCGACGAGGTCGTTCAGGCTGCGGACGCGCAGGGCCTCGGCAATGCGGAACAGGTCGGGCAACCGGGGGACCTTGAGCTTGCCGCCCTCCACCTTCTTGACCCAGGACTCGTGGTGTCCGAGGAGTCCGGCCAGCTGCTCGCGGGTCATGCCTCTGCGGTTGCGGTAGATCTGGACCCGCTGCCCGAAGCGCACCGGGTCGTCGTACGGGTCGGGGGTAGCGTCAGGTGACACGGCCTTGCCCCTCTCTGCACAGCTCGTCGCGAACAGCCTAGGCGGCAGGGCCTTCCGCTGTGATCGGGAGCGCGCGAAAGCCCCCTCCCGTAGCCGGCGGGCCGGAGCAGGAGGACATCGCCCGGCAGACCACACCCCGCGGCGCGGATGTGGCCGGCCGGTCCGGATCTCGGTGGCCGAGACCGATCTGACAGACCCCCACCGGACGTGTTTGACCTGCCATTTCACGGGTTGTTAGGTTCCTCGGCGGTCTTGTGGACCAGGAGGTTTCCCCCCGCTGCCGACGGCGAGGGCCGAGTGAGAGGCAGGAACCGCCGCGTGACTCCCCGGCTCACCTCACCCACCATCGGGCGCGACGCCGAGCTGGCCGCCCTGCGCGACGCCCTGGCCGCCACCGCGGCCGGCGCGGGCCGGTGCCTCGTACTCAACGGCCCCGCCGGCATCGGCAAGAGCCGCCTGCTGGCCGAAGCCAGGGCCGAGGCCGGGCGGCTGGGCATGGCCGTCGCCGCCGGCCGGGCCACCGAACTCGACCGCGTCGCCCCCCTCGCCACCCTCCTCACCGCCCTGCGCGGCAGCACCCCGCCCGTCGTCGACGGCGCCGGCATGGCCGCCCTCGGCGCCGCCGGCAGCCAGGTCACCAACCGCTTCTGGCTGGTGGAGCAGCTCGGCGAGCTGATCGAGGAGTACGTGCGCCTGCGCCCCCTCCTCATCGTGCTGGACGACGCCCACGCCGCCGACGAACTGACCGCCGTGGCCCTGCAGATCCTGGTGCCCCGCCTCCAGTCCTGCGCGGTGACCTGGCTGCTGGCCCAGCGGCCGGGCCCGGCCAAGGCCCCCATGCACGAGGTCACCGTCCGGCTGGTCGAGGAGGGCGCGGTACAGCTCACGCTGCCGCCGCTGGACCCGGAGGCCATCGCCGAGGTCTGCACGCACGTGCTGGGCAGCCCGCCCGCGCCCCGGCTGAGGGCGCTCGCCGCGCGCAGCGACGGCAACCCCTTCCTGCTGGAACAGCTGCTCACCATGCTCAACGACCACGGCTGGCTGCAGACCGCGGGCGGCACGGTCACCTCGGTGGCCGAGGACGGGCTGCCCGCCGGCTTCCTCTCGGCCGTCGAGTACCAGCTGCGGCACCTCTCCGAGTCCGCCCACCGGCTGCTGGAGGCCGCCTCGGTCTTCGGCCGCCCCTGCACCGTCCACGAGGCGGCGCGGCTGCTGGGCCGGTCCGCCGTGGCCGTGGTGCCCGCCGTCGAGGAGGCCGTCGCCGCGCACGTGCTGGTGGACGACGGGACCGCCCTCGCCTTCCGCCACGACCTGATCAGGGACGCCGTCTACGGCAACCTCTCCGGTGCCGTCCGCCAGACCCTGCACCAGGAGGCCGCCGTGCTCCTGGAGGACGAGGGGCGGCCCGGGGCCGAGGCCGTGCTGCACCGCATCCGCGGGGCCCGGCCCGACGACCCGCGCACCCTGGAGGCGCTGTCCCGGGCCGTGGACGAGGTGGCGCCCATCGCCCCCTCCACCGCCGCCGACCTGATGCTCCAGCTGCTGGACCTGCTGCCCGCCGACTCGGCCTCGCGGCCGCACGCCATCGCCGAGACCGTCCGGCTGCTGGCCGTCTCCGGACGGCTCGGCGAGGCCCAGGGGCTGGGCGAGCAGGCACTGCGCGGGCGGGTGGACCCGGCGTACGAGGCCACCATGTACGTGGGCCTGTGCGACGCGCTCAAGCACGCCGGGCAGGACGCCACCGTCATCGAGTACACCGCCCGCGTGCTGGCCCGCCCCGGGATACCCGAGCCGGTCCGGGCCCAGCTGCTGGCCATCCAGTCGCACGCGATGCTCGTGGTGGGCGACAGCGCCGGCGCGGAGCGGTCCGCACTGGCCGCGGCGGCCGACGGCGAGCCCTCCGCCTTGGTGTACGCCGAGTCCGCGCGCAGCGCCGCCGCACACGCCCGCGGTGACGTGTCCGACGCCATCGCCATCGCCTCGGAGGCCGTGGAGGTCGCCGACCAGGACGGCGGCGACGCCCGCCACCGCCACCCCCGGCTCTGGCTGGGCCGGGCGCTGGTGGCCGCGGACCGGTTCAGCGAGGCCGAGGCCGTGTACGAGCTGGGCGAGCGGGAGGCCCGTGAACTGGGCACCGCCTGGTCGCAGCCGCTGTGGCACTTCTACCAGGCCGAACTGCGGCTGGCCGCCGGCCGTCTGGACGACGCCGAGGCCGAGGCGCTGGCGGGGGAACGGGTGGCCCAGCAGCTCACCGCCCTCGCCCTGCTGCCCTCGCTGCTGGGGCTGCTGGCGGACGTGGCCGTGCACAAGGACGAGCTGGGCCGGGCCCGTGACCTGCTGCGCCGGGCCGTGAAGCTGGGCGACACCGGCAACGGCACCACCACCGAGGACCTGGCCTGGCCGCAGGCGCAGCTCCAGGCCGCGCAGGGCGACGGCGCCGCCGCCTTCGCGACCCTGGCCGCGGTGTACGGGACGGTCGGCGAGCGCCCGCTGCTGCTGACCCTCACGCCCTGGGCGGCGCCCGCGATGGTCCGCATCGCGCTGGACGCGGGGGCCCGTACCGAGGCCGGCGCGGTCGCGGCGACGGTACGCTCCCTGGCCGCCTCCGCCACCGCCGTGCCCTCCCTCCAGGGCGCCGCGGCCCACGCCGAGGGGCTGCTGCGCGCCGACACGGACGCGCTGCGGGCGGCCGTGGAGGCGTACCGGGACAGCCCGCGCCGGCTGGCCCGGGCCGCGGCGCTGGAGGACCTGGCCCTCGCGGAGGCGGCGGCGGGCGCCCGGTCGCGCGGGGTGGCGCTGCTGGAGGAGGCCCTGGAGCTGTACGCCTCCTGCGGGGCGGTCCGCGACGCCGCGCGCACCCAGCGGGCGCTGCGCGGCATGGGCGTCCGGCGCAAGCGCTGGCAGCAGACCGCCAGGGCGCAGACCGGCTGGGACAGCCTGACCGGCGCGGAGCTGCGGGTGGTGCGGCTGGTGGCGGAGGGCCTGACCAACCGGGCCACCGCGGAGCGGCTGTTCCTCTCCCCGCACACGGTCGACACGCACCTGCGGCGGGCCTTCGCGAAGCTCGGCGTGTCGACCCGCGTCGAACTCGCCCGGCAGGCCATCGCGCACGACGACGCGAACGATCGCGTAAAGGCGTGATGCCGGGCGCCCCCTATCCCGGAAAGGCTCGGACCGCACAACGTTCCGAAATCAAGGGAAGAGGGAGCATGTCTCTGCAGAACAAGGTCGCCATCGTCACCGGCGCCACCCGCGGCATCGGCCGCGCCGTGGCGGAGCGCCTGGGCCGTGAGGGCGCCGCCGTGGTCGTCAACTTCCGGGCCGGACGCGAGGGCGCCCAGCAGCAGGCGGAGGACCTCGTCGGCAAGATCAAGGCCGACGGCGGCAAGGCCGTGGCCGTGGCGGGCGACGTCAGCAAGGCGGGCGACGTCCAGGGTCTCTTCGACGCGGCCGAGCGCGAGTTCGGCGGCGTGGACATCCTGGTCAACAACGCCGCCGTGTTCGCCGCAGCCCCCATCGAGTACCTCTCCGAGGAGGACTTCGACCGGCTGATCGGCACCAACCTCAAGAGCGTCTTCTTCGCCGGCCAGCAGGCCACCTCGCGCCTGCGCGACGGCGGCCGCGTCGTCAACGTCGCCGCGGGCCTGCCCAACGGCGGCATCGCCTTCATGGGCGCCTACGGTGCCACCAAGGCCGGCGTCGAGGTGCTCACCCGGTCCCTGGCGCACGCCCTCGGCGGCCGCGGCATCACGGTGAACGCCGTGGCCCCCGGCCCGACCGACACCGAGATGCTGGCCGACGAGGCCCGCCAGATGGTGGACCAGATCACCGGCAGCACCCCCCTCGGCCGGCTCGGGCAGCCGCAGGACCTCGCCGACGTGGTGGCCTTCCTCGCCGGCGACGACTCGCGCTGGATCACCGGTCAGGTCATCGGCGTCAACGGCGGCTTCGAGTAGCCGAGCCGGGCCCTGGAGCCAGCCAGGCGCCCCTTCCCGTGACGACGCTGTGCGCCGGGTCCGCTCGCGGGCCCGGCGCACCCCTACGAACAGGAGTTCCCCATGCGTCGCCTGACGCGCAGAAACCTCTTGGCAGGGGCGACCGCGGTCGCCGGCGGAGCCACCCTCGCCGCGGCCCTCCCCGGCTCCGCCCTCGCCGCCGACGAGGCCCCCGCCGCGGAGGCCGGGCTCACCCCCACCACGCCCGCCGTCTCCGTCACCCCCGCGGACCCCCGCTACCCCGACCTCGCCCGCGGCGACAACAACCGCTGGATCGGCACCCCCGAGCAGGTCGTGGTCGTCTCCACCACCCAGCAGGCGCTGGACGCCGTCCAGCAGGCCGTGACCGCCGGCCGCCGGATCGCCGTGCGCAGCGGCGGCCACTGCTACGAGGACTTCACCACCAGCGCGGACGTCAAGGTCGTCCTCAACCTGTCCGAGATGCGGGCGGTGTACTACGACTCCGCCCGCCGCGCCTTCGCCATCGAGGCCGGCGCCTCCCTCGGCGACGTCTACGAGCAGCTGTACCGCAAGTGGGGCGTGACCATCCCCGGCGGCTCCTGCCCGACCGTCGCCGCCGGCGGCCACATCGCCGGCGGCGGGTACGGCGTGCTCAACCGCACCCTCGGACTGACCGTCGACCACCTCTACGGGGTGGAGGTCGTCGTGGTCGACGCGGGCGGCCGCGCCTCGGTGGTCGTCGCCACCCGCGACTCCACGGACGCCCGGCTGCGCGACCTGTGGTGGGCGCACACCGGCGGGGGCGGCGGCAACTTCGGCGTCGTGACCCGCTACTTCATGCGCAGCCACGGCATCACCAGCACCGATCCCGCGAAGCTGCTGCCGAGGCCCCCGTCCGAGGTGTGGATCGCCTCGTACGACCTCCCCTGGGACGGCCTGACCCAGGCCGGCTTCAGCCGGATGCTGCTCAACTTCGGTGCCTGGCACGAGCGCAACAGCGCCGCCGGCACCCCCGCGGCCGCGCTCTTCAGCCGCTTCATGGTGATGCACAGGGCCGGCGGCCGGCACACCCTGCCCATCCAGATCGACGCCTCCGTGCCCGGCGCCGAGCAGATGATCGCCGACTTCGCGGCCGCCGTCGCGGAGGGCACCGGCATCACCCCGCGCCTGACCACGAAGCTGCGCATGCCCTGGCTCAAGGCCACCCACTGGTCCGGCATGTTCGGCGGCGACGGCACCGGCCGCGCCGACTTCAAGTCCGCGTACATGCGGAAGAACTTCACCCCGGCGCACACCGCGGCCCTGTGGAAGCACCTGACGCGGGAGGACTACGGCAACCCCTTCGCCCTCGTCCAGATCTCCGGCTACGGCGGCCGCACCAACACCGTGGCCGCCGCCGACACCGCCGTGCCCCAGCGCGACTCCATCATGAAGCTGATGTACCTCGTCGGCTGGCAGGAGCCCGCCCAGGACGCCGCGCACATCGCGTGGATACGTGACGTGTACCGCGAGGCCTACGCGGAGACCGGCGGCGTGCCCGTACCCGGGGACGTCATGGACGGCTGCTTCGTGAACTACTGCGACATCGACCTCGGCGACCCGGCCCAGAACACCTCCGGGGTCCCGTGGACCACCCTGTACTACAAGGACAACTACCCGCGCCTCCAGCGGGCCAAGGCCACCTGGGACCCCCGGAACGTCTTCCGGCACGCCCAGTCGGTGCAGGCCGCCTCATGACCCTGCGCAGCCAGGGGGCCCTCTTCGGGCCCGGGGAGGGCTTCGTCCTGCCGCGCCCCAAGGTGACGGAGCGGCTGGCGCTGCCCGCGTCCGCCACCGGCGGCGGCCTCACCATCATGGAGATCACCGTCGAGCCGGGGGGCCTGGTGGCCCCCGAGCACACCCACACGCGGGAGGACGAGTCCGCGTACGTCGTCGAGGGCGAACTCACCCTCAAACTGGGCCGGGAGCTGCTCACCGCGGGCGCGGACAGCGCGCTGTTCGCCCCCCGCGGCACCCCGCACACCTTCTTCAACGCGGGCAGCACCACCGCCCGGATGATCCTCGTCGTCACGCCCGGCAACCTGGACGAGTACTTCAAGGGCATCCCCGCCCTGGGCGCCGGGGGCCCGCCGCCGCCCCACCGGGTGGCCGAGCACGCCGCCGAGTACGGGATGGCGCTGCGCCCCGAGAGCCTCGCGGAACTCGCCGAGCGCCACGGGGTCACCCTCTGATCACGCCGGAGTGAGCTGTTCCGCGCTCTCCGTCGGCCCGGGTTCCGTGCGGCGCCTGCCGCGCAGGACCCGGGCCGCGACCGCCGCACCGGCGAGGACGAGCAGGACGCCCGCGGCGGGCCACGGGACGGCCAGGAACTCCGCCTCGCCGCTCTCCTCGGTGTCGGGGTGGTCGACGGCGGTGGCCGTCACCCGGACCGTCACCCAGTCCAGCTGCGGGGAGTCGGCCCACCGCTCGGTCAGCTCGATCCGCTGGCCCGGCAGCAGCACCAGCCCCAGGTCGCGGGGGGCGCGGTCCAGCACATTCCGGCCGAAGAGGCCCTCTGCGCGGACGGCCACCTTCGGGCCGATGACCACGTTGCCGCGGTTGACCAGGGCGTACCTGACGGTCGCGTGCGCGTCCTTGGTCCAGGGCAGCAGCGGCGCGCCGCGTTCGACCCGTACGTCCTCGACGCTGACGGCGGGGGTGACGGGGCCCGGCACGCGCAGGTACAGGCGGGCGCCCACGGAGCGCCGCACGCCGACCTGGACCTTGCCCTCCTTCTTGATCCCCTCGACCTTGGTGTTGAGGGCGACGATGCCGCCGACGTGGTCGCCGGGGCTCGCGTCCTCGGGCACCCGGACGGTGAAGGGGATGTCCTGGCGGCCCTTGGCGGGGACGGTCACGGTGCGGCCCGCGACGTCCGCCGGCAGCCGGACCCAGGTCCCCACGTCCTTGGGCTTCGTCTCGACCGGGAGCAGCGCGAAGGCGCCGCCGACGGGGGTGTTCACGGCGTCGGTCGCGAAGACCCGGAAGGTGAGGGGCGCGTCGGAGGAGTTGGTGAGGGTGACGCTGTCGGCGATGGTGGTGCCGGCCGCGCCCTGGTGGAAGAAGTAGGCGCGGCTGGTGGTCTTCTCGCCCGCGGCGGGGGTCGGGAACACGGCCCAGGTGCCGTTCTCGGCGGCCGCGGCGGTCGTGGCGGCGGGCAGCACGCCGGCGACGGCGAGCAGGGCCCCCAGCAGGCAGAGCAGCGGGCGGGGTATGCGCATGGGCTCGGCTCTCCAGGTGCGGGACGACGAGGGGTACGCGGACCTCGTGCGGGAACGCGGAAGGCGGTGCGGGGCCGGGGCCCCGCACCACCCGGGTGGATCAGGCGATCGAGAAGGTCACGACCGACTGGTAGGTGTCCGCGAACATGAACGCGGGCAGCTGGATCATCGCGCCGCCGCCGACCGCGAACTCACCACCGGTGAGCTCGTCGCCCCCGGCGGCCTGCGAGGCCACCTTGAGCGGGACGTCGGTGATGGCACCCGCGGCACCCGCGGTGCAGGGGCTCGGGCTGTCCGGGTTGGTCACGGTGCAGGACGGCTGGATGCCGAGGCCCGCCGCGAGCGAGTGACCGGTGGAGCTGTTCAGGAACGGCGTGCGGGTCACCGTCAGGTCCCAGCCGAGGGTGCCGCCGCGGAAGTCCTGGACGGTCGCCGCGTTGAAGGCGCCCACCACGGACTGCTTCTTGCCGTTGATCGTGATCGCGCCGAAGTCGAGCGTCGGCAGGCCGGCCGTGGGGCCGAGCGCCAGCGGCCCGGGCAGGACCTCGATGTCGACCGGGTGCGGGACGCCCTCGACGGGCGCGATGTAGCTGAAGGCCTTGCCCGCGGTCGAGCCGATGCGGATGTTGTCGGCCTTCTTGGTCACGGTCAGGGAGCAGGACGCGGCGCCGGAGGCGTCGGCCGTGCCCGTACCGGTGTCACCGGTGTCCACGCCCGCGAGGGAGGCGGCGCAGGTCACGGCGCCGGGCGGGAAGTTGGCGCCCGTCGCGACGACCGCGGTGTTCGGCCCGCCGCTGTTGGGCGTCAGCTTGGTGGTGACCGGGTCCTTGGGCAGGGCCTCGACCGCGATGGAGGCCACCGTGGCGCTGGGCCGCGGCTGCGGCGTACAGGTGGTGACGTAGTCCATGCCGCCCAGGTTGGCGACGGTCACCGCGAGGTCCATCTTGAAGTCGAGCGTGGTGCCCTCGGTGCCGTCCGGGATGGTGAGGTTCGCGGTGAACGGCTTGGCGTCCAGCGGCACCCCGGGGGTGACGGTGACCGATTCCTGGGGGCTCGTGACCGTGATCGGCTGGCCCGGGACACCCACGAACGTGATCTTCGTGGTGTTCAGGGTGGTCACCGCGAACGCCGGCACCAGCGGGCTGGGACCCGGGTCGATGGTGATCGGCACGGTGTCCCCGGCCTTGGCCGTGTCCGGCAGGGTGATGGTGAAGTCCTGGTTGCCGGACCCGTCGGTCTGCGGCGCGGGCGCGTCACAGTTCATGAAGATGGTGGTCGTCTTGGTGGCCGCCTGCGCCGTCCCGGTCAGGCCCGCCACGCCGCCCAGGGCCAGGGTGAGGGCGCCCGCCCCGGCAAGGATTCTTCGTCGGTAACTCGTACTCACTTCGGTCGCGACTCCTTCGTCATGACGAGCCCTCCCCCACACCCGCTTGTGCGGGGGAGTCCGAGCCGGTGCGGTGGCCGACATTGACGCGTCGCGGTGATGAGAAGTCAATGACTTGCATTCCCGGGAAACGCACAGAAATTGATGTCCCATCAGGACCTGACCCGGAATGCTTCCGGGCCGGTGCAGGTCAGGCGGCCGGTGCGTGCAGCAGCAGGTTCGGCGTCTCCTCCGGTACGCCGGTCAGCGCGCCCGGCGTGGCGTCCGCCCGCAGCGCCGTGTCGATCTCCGCGGGGGACGCGGCCGGGTGGGCGGCCAGGTACCGGGCGATCACGCCCGCGACGTGCGGCGCGGCCATGGACGTGCCGGAGGCGGTGACGGGTTCGCCCGGCGTGCGGCCGGCGGAGGTGACGTCCACGCCCGGTGCGTACAGGTCCAGGCAGGGACCGTGGTTGGAGAAGCCGGCCGCCGAGTCGTCCGTGTCGCTCGCGCCGACGGTGACCGCCGTGGGCTCCGCGGCCGGGGAGGTGGTGCAGGCGTCGCCGCCCTCGTTGCCGGCCGCCACGGTGTACGCGATGCCGCGCTCGACGGAGCGGCGGATGGCGTCGTTGAGTGCCTGGCTCAGGGGGCCGCCCATGCTCATGTTGGCCACCGCGGGACCGTCGCCCGCCCGGGCGCTCACCCAGTCGATGCCGGCCAGCACGTCGGCCGTGCTGGCCGTGCCGCGGCAGTCCGCCACGTGCACGGCGACGAGCCGCACCTGCTTGGCCACCCCGTAGGTGGTGCCCCCGATGGTGCCGGCCACGTGCGTGCCGTGGCCGTTGCAGTCGCCGGGCTCCAGGTCGTCCGAGGCCGTGAAGCCGGTGGACGCGCGGCCGCCGAACTCCGGGTTCCCGGCCTCGATGCCGGTGTCGACGACGTACGCGGTGACCTCGGCGGCGGCCGCGGGGGCGGCGTACGTGTACGTGCCGGACAGCGGCAGCGCGCGCTGGTCGATGCGGTCCAGGCCCCAGGGCGCCCCGGTCTGGGTGAGGGGCTGCTCGTCGGTGATGCGGAACTCGCGGTCGGGTTCGAGGTAGTCGACGCGGGGGTCGGCGGCCAGGGCGCGGGCGCGCTCGGGCGTCAGCCGGGCCGAGTAGCCGCGTACGGCGCTCTCGTAGACGTGCTCGACGGCCCCGCCGGAAGCGGCGGCCAGCGCCCGCGGACTCCCGGCGGCCCCGTCCCGCAGCACGACGATCCACCGCCCGGTCTCCTCGGCATCGGCGCGGGTCCCGACGGCTCCGGCACTTCCGGCACCCGCGGCCGGGGAGCCTGCCGGGCTCCCGGCGGCCACGGCGGCGGAGCCGGCCGGAATCCCGGCAGCCGCGGCCCCGGGAGTCACGGCCACGGGGCCCCGGGGAGACCCGGGACTCACGGCGGCGCGGCCCGCCGGAAGCCAGGGGCTCACGGCCACGGGACCCGACGGAGACCGGGGGACCACACTCCCGGAAGCGGCGGTCGACGGGGGCACGGACGCGGCGGTCGACGAGGACGCGGCAGCGTCGGGATCCGCGGCCGTCGCGGGGGCCGCGGCGGCGAACAGTGCGGCGGCGGCCAGTGCCGCCAGGGGTGTTCTGATCATGCCGCCGATGCTCCGCGACCCACCCCCACCGACCCCCAAGGCGCCCCGCCACACGGCAGGGGGGCCACCCGATCAGTCGCGCCGGCTGCCACCCACCGCACCGGCCCGCGCCGGCCCGGCAGGGCCGACGTGGCCCCGACCGGGGCCCACCCGGACCAAGCCGAACCGGACCTGACCCAGCCCAGCCAGCCGAGCCGGACCAAGCCGAGCCGAACAGCGCCCGGCCAAGCCCCGCCGCGCCCCGCCGGGGCGCCCCAGGAGCCGGCCTACTTGACCAGTCGGAAGCCGTGCTGACCGGACCAGGCACGCAGGAACTCCGCGGTGCCCAGCACCTGATACCCGTCGTCGGTGATGCCGAGCACGCCCGGAAGGCCGGCGACGACGGCCGCCTGGCCCTCCGCAAGCTCGGCGTTGGCCACGCCCCCGATCACGTCCATCACGGCAGCGGTCAGCAATGCGGTCGCCTGGTGGTCGACCGCCCCGTTGCAGCACGCGCTGACGTTCACGGCATGGGTGGGCCGGAAGCCGAGGACGGCCTCCGCCTCGGCCTCTCCCTCGTGCTCGGCCTCGAAGACGTCCTCGTCACCGGCACCGGGCCCCATCAGGTAGACGAGGAACGGCCGGTGCTCCGCCGCGAGCCGCGGATCGGACCCGAACAGGTCCATCAGCTCCTCGTCCAGGGTGGCCCCGCCGAAGCCGGGCGTAGGAAACGGTTCCCGGCCCACCCGGATCCCCAGCCGCCCCGCAGGCACCTGCACGTCGAAGAACCCGGGACGCTCCTCCTCGCAACGGGAGGAGATCCCCGCCATCAGCGAACGGAACTCCCGCAGCGCGGCGGCGGAAAGAGCCTCCGCCAACTCGATCACCAACGTCGGCCCGGACACACCGCAAGCCTAAAGGACGGTGCTCCCGCGGAACCGCGGACCGCCGGCCGGGGTGCGGGGTACTCAGCCCGGACACGGTCCTCGGAGCCCCGCCGGGGTCAGGCACCCGGCACGGGCGCCGGACCGTCGGGGTCCGGGAACTGCCAGTCGTGCATCGCGAAGACGCCCTCGTCGCGGCTGCCCGCCGCGCGGTAGGTGGCCAGGGCCGGGGCGTTGTCGGTGTCGACGCCCACCCACATGCCGTAGCAGCCGCGAGCGCGGGCAGCGGCGGCCAGGGACTCCGTGAGGGCGCGCCCGATGCCGCGGCGGCGGTGCTCCTCGTCCACCGACAGCTCGTACAGGCACATCTCGGTGCCCTTGTCCGGGTGGGTCATCTCGACGCCGGAGACCATGCCCGCCGGGTGGCCGTCGACGTACGCGATCAGCATCAGGTGCCCGGGCGCGGCCAGGAACCGCTCCGCCCACTCCCGCCTCACCGGCCCGTCGAACAGGGCCTCGGCCGCGACCAGTTCCGCGACGGTGCGGGCGGGGCGGATGTCGGCCGGACGTACGTCGGCGGGGCCGTCCGGACGCGCCTGCGCCAGACTGGCCGCCGGTTCGGCCGCCGGGCCGGTGACGCGGTCGTCCGTCCCGCCCTCCCCGGCGCTTTCCACCCCGTCGTCCGCACGGCGGCCCGGCTCCGGGCCCTGCGCGCCGCCCTCTCCACGGCCGCCCGGGCGACGGTCCTCGCGGCTGCTCATGCCGCCGAACCTAGACCCCTCCGGCCGCCACCGCCACGGCCGCCGCGAAACCGGCCGGCGCGGTCACGTCACGGACGGCCCAGCCCGGCGTCGGCGCGGGCAGCTCGGCGGTGCCCATGTACGGGTCCCGCAGCCCCTTCGCCAGGCCCATCCCCGTCCCCTTGAGGTACGCCTCCTTGCGCGCCCAGACCCGGCCCAGCAGCGGCGGCCGGGCCGCCTCCGGCAGGGCCAGCAGCTCGGCGGCCTCCCTCGGGTGGAGGGTCTCGACGAGGTCGGCGGTGGCCTCGGCGTCCGGGACCGCCTCCACGTCCACGCCGACCGGCCGCCCGGAGAAGGCCATCAGCGCCGCGTCACCGCTGTGCGAGAGCGAGAAGTGGAACGTGCCGGCGAGCGGCCCGGCCGGCGCGGGCCGCCCGTGCGGCGCGCCGCAGCCGGGGCAGTCCTCCCGTACGAAGGCCACCTCGCCCGCCGGCACCCCGAGGTAGCCGCCGAGCAGCACCCGCAGGCCCACGTGCGCCGCGAGGTAGCGCCGCCGGTCGAGGTCGCGGACCAGTCGGCGCGCACGGCTCCGCTCAGCGGCGTCGAGCAGCCCCGGCCCGTCCCCGGCGAGCAGCCCGTCGTCCACCCGCACCCCGCCGACCACCTCCCGCGTGGTGTCCAGCCGCCACAGCTCCACCGCCCCGCCCGCGGGCCGGTCGCCGGGACCGGTCCCCGGGGCGTCCCCGCCCAGCTCGTACTCGCCCATCCCGCGAGGGTATGCCGTTGGGCAGAGGCGGATCTCAGCCGGGAGTGGGATGAGCCGGATCCGTTTCCTCCGGATAATTTCCGCATGGCCCGCCCCTTCGTCCGCCCCCTCGCCGAGGCCGCCGCCGGGGCAGCCGTCTTCGCCGTCACCCACACCGTGCTCGCCGGCGCCGGCACCGGCGTCTCCCTCCCGCGCGAGGTCAAGGCGCTGATGGTGCTCGCCGCCCTCGCGCTGCTCGTCGTACGCCGCCGCCGGCCGGCGCTCAGCCTGCTGGGCACCGGCGCGCTGCTGGGCGCGCTGTCCTCCCTCGGGATGCTGATGGCCGTCATCGCGTACACCGCGGCCCGGCAGCTGCCCGGTGCCCGGCGGCGGGCGGTGCTGCTGCTCTCGGCGAGCGCGGTGACCGTCTGTTCCGCGGCCCTGTCCGCGCCGTACGAGGGACTGGGCTCCCTGCGGTACGGGCTGACCATCGGCGCGGTGGTGGCCGGGCTGACCGTGCTCGTGCCGGGGCTGGCCGGGGCGTCGGCGGGCCAGCAGGACCGCCTGGTCGCCGCACTGCGGGAGCGCAGCGAGACCGCGGAGGAGGCCTCGCGGATCCAGGAGCGCACCCGTATCGCCGCCGAGATGCACGACCTCGTGGGCCACCGGCTGAGCCTGATCTCCCTGCACACCGGTGGGCTGGAGATGGCCCTGCGCGGCCAGCCGCGGGACCTGCGCGAGAGCGCCGCCCAGGTGCGCCAGACCACCCGGGACGCGATGCGCGAACTGCGCGAGGTGCTGGGCGTGCTCGGGCCGCTGTCCCGCGACACCGGTACGGACGCGCTCACCGACGCCACCGGCACCCGCGCGGACATCGGGGCCCTGGTGGCGGAGTCGCGGGCCGGCGGGGTGGCCGTCACCCTGCACTGGTCGGGGCCCGACACGGACGTGCGGGAGGCCCGGGTGCGGCGGGCCGTGCACCGGGTGGTGCGCGAGGGCCTGACGAACGTCCACCGGTACGCCGCCGGCGCGCCGGTGTCCGTCGTCGTCACCCACACCGGCGAGCTGGCCGTCGTACGGATCACCAACGGCCCCCGCGCCGAGGGCCACCCGGCCGCCCCGCACGGCACCGGCCGGGGCCTGACGGCGCTGCGGGAACGCGTCGCGCTGCTCGGCGGCACCCTGGACGCGGCGCCCCGGCCCGACGGCGGGTACACGCTCACCGCCCGCATCCCGGCCACGCCGACGGACCCGGCCCGCCCCTCCACCGACCCGGGCCGTCCTGCGGGCGCCGGGGGCGCCGCCGACCCGGGGCGTCCTGGAGGCGCCCGGGGCGCCGCCGACCCGGCGGGCCCCGGTGCCCCGTCCCCCGTACCCGCCTCGGCACCGTCCGACCCCGCCGCCCCCGGCCTCCCCCGCACCGGGGCCGCCCTGCTGCGGCGGCTCGGCCAGGGCGCCACCGCGCTGCTCGGCATGGCCGGCGTGGGCGCGATGCTGATCCTGGGGCTGCGGCTCGCCGACGACCTGCGGCTCAGCCACGACTACGCGCCGCCGGAGCCGCCCCGCCTGGGCATGTCCCGCTCCGCGGCCGAACGCGCCGGCGCCGTGGACCACGAGCTGAGCCGGGCCGCCGCCGCGGGCCGTGAACCGCCCCGCCCGGCGGGCACCACCGACTGCGTCTACCCGTACTCGTACGACACCTCGGGCCCGAACTCGATCGAGCTCACCCGGTACTGTTTCAGCGGCGACGTCCTGACCGGTATCGACCGGTTCGACGTGCCGCTGGCGCCCGGGCGAGAGACCAGGAGCACCCCATGACCCCGCAGCGGCCCGTCCGCGTCCTGCTCGCCGACGACGAGCAGATGATCCGCACCGGAGTGCGGCTGATCCTGCGCCACGCCGAGGGCATCGAGGTGGTCGCGGAGGCTCCCGACGGCGCCCGCGCGGTCGAACTCGCCGCCGAGCACCGCCCCGACGTGGTCCTGCTCGACATCCGGATGCCCGTGCTGGACGGCCTCGCCGCCGTCGCCCCGCTGACCGCGCTCGTCCCGGCCCCGCAGGTCGTCATGCTGACCACCTTCGGCGACGAGGAGAACGTGCTGCGGGCCCTGGAGTCGGGTGCGACGGGCTTCCTGCTCAAGGACGAGGGCCCGGAGGAGCTGATCAGCGCGGTACGGGCGGCCGCCGCGGGCGACGCGGTCCTCTCCCCCGGCGTCACGGGCACCGTCATCCGCCGGATGCTGGCCGCCGGCACCGGCCGGCACCCCGGCCCCGACCCCCGGCTCGCGGCCCTGACCGACCGGGAGCGCGAGGTCCTGGTGATGCTGGGCGGCGGGCTGGCCAACTCGGAGATCGCCGGGCGGCTCGGCATCGGCGTCGGCACCGTCAAGACGCACGTCGGCTCGATCCTGGAGAAGACCGGCACGACCAGCCGGGTCCAGGCGGCCGTCCTCGCCCACCGCTCGGGCCTGCTGGCCTGACCGGCCTCCGCCGGTGGGTTGGCCCCTCGCTCCGGCCCGCGGTCGTCCCCGGCCCGGGGAGTCCCGGCAGCGGCCCCCTCTCAGGCGCCGGCCGGTGTCAGCGTGACCACCGGGACGCGGCGCCCCGAACGGGCCTGGAAGTCCGCGAGGAACGGCGCGACCGCGAGCTGGGCCGCCCAGAGCCGTTCCCGCTCGGCGCCCTCGGCCACGGCGGCCGTCACGGTGAAGGACTCCTTGCCGACCTCGACCCCGGCCGAGGGGTCGGCCAGCAGGTTGTGGTACCAGCCGGGGCGGTTCTCCCGGCCGCCGTTGGCCGCGAAGACCACCAGCCGGTCACCGTCCCTCAGGTAGGCCATCGGCGAGGTGCGCGGTTTCCCGCTGCGCGCCCCGGTGGTGGTGAGCAGCAGCAGCGGCATGCCCTCGAAGTCGCCGCCGACGACCCCGCCCGTGGCCCTGAACTCGTCGATCACCCGCTGGTTGTGCTCCAGACGCTCCGACACGGCTCCCCCTCGTCCCGCTCGTCAGCCCCGACCTGGCTCCGGCCCGATTCTCGGGGCGGATTCCGGCGGTCCGCCAGCAGACCGGCCATACCTGGTGAGGTCCGGCGGCGGCGCCGGGGATGGCGGGGACCGACGGCCGGGAGCGGCCCGAGACCGGAACCCGCCGCGGCGCAGCCGGCCCGCGGCCGAGACCGGCCGACGACCGGGAGTGGCCCCAAGACCGGAGCCCGCCGCAGGCGCCCGGCCCCGTACGGGATCCGCAACGACCCGTACGGGCTCCGCACGCGCAGGAACCCCCGGCGGTGAGGGTGGCCGGGGGTCTGCGGTTGCGGGACGACGGGGCCGGGCCCATGGGGGGACCCGGACCCGCGCCCGCCGTCAGTGGTTGCGCGGGAAGCCGAGGTCGACGCCCGCCGGGGCCTCCGACGGGTCCGGCCAGCGGGTCGTGACGACCTTGCCGCGGGTGTAGAAGTGGATGCCGTCGTTGCCGTAGATGTGGTGGTCGCCGAAGAGCGAGTCCTTCCAGCCACCGAAGGAGTGGTAGCCCACCGGCACCGGGATCGGCACGTTGACGCCGACCATGCCGGCCTGGATCTCCAGCTGGAACCGGCGGGCGGCGCCGCCGTCGCGGGTGAAGATCGCGGTGCCGTTGCCGAACGGCGAGGCGTTGATGAGGGCCACGCCCTCCTCGTAGGTCTCGGCGCGCAGCACACACAGCACCGGGCCGAAGATCTCGTCGCGGTAGGCGTCGGAGTCGGTCTTGACGTTGTCCAGCAGCGACAGGCCGATCCAGTGGCCGTCCTCGAAGCCGTCCACGGTGTAGCCGGTGCCGTCCAGGACCACGTCCGCGCCCTGCTCGGCGGCGCCGTACACGTACGAGGCGACCTTGTCGCGGTGGGCCTTGGTGATCAGCGGGCCCATCTCGGAGGTCGGGTCGTTGCCGGGACCGATCTTGATCTTCTCGGCGCGCTCGCGGATCTTCTGGACCAGCTCGTCGCCGATGGAGCCGACCGCGACGACGGCCGAGATGGCCATGCAGCGCTCGCCGGCCGAGCCGTACGCGGCGGAGACCGCGGCGTCGGCGGCGGCGTCCAGGTCCGCGTCGGGCAGCACCAGCATGTGGTTCTTCGCGCCGCCCAGGGCCTGCACGCGCTTGCCGTTGGCGGAGGCGGTGGTGTGGATGTGGCGGGCGATCGGGGTGGAGCCGACGAAGGAGACGGCGGCCACGTCCGGGTGCGCCAGCAGCGCGTCGACGGCGACCTTGTCGCCGTGCAGCACGTTCAGCACGCCGTCGGGCAGGCCGGCCTCCTTGGCCAGCTCGGCCAGCTTGTTGGCGGCCGACGGGTCCTTCTCGCTCGGCTTGAGGACGAAGGTGTTGCCGCAGGCGATGGCCAGCGGGAACATCCACATCGGGACCATCGCCGGGAAGTTGAACGGCGTGATGCCGGCGACCACGCCGAGCGGCTGACGGATGGCGGAGACGTCCACGCGGTTGGAGACCGAGGTGGACAGCTCGCCCTTGAGCTGGGTGGTGATGCCGCAGGCCAGCTCGACGATCTCCAGGCCGCGGGCGACCTCACCCAGCGCGTCCGAGTGGACCTTGCCGTGCTCGGCGGTGATCAGCTCGGCGATCGCGTCGCGGTTGGCGTCCAGCAGGGCGCGGTACGCGAAGAGCACCTTGGTGCGGGCGGCCAGGGAGGACTGGCCCCAGGTCTGGAAGGCCTCGCGGGCCACCTGTACCGCCGCGTCGACCTCCTCGACGGAGGCGAGCGCGACCTGGGTGGTGACCTCGCCCGTCGCCGGGTCGGTGACCGGGCCGAAGTTGCCCGACGCGCCCTCGACGGTCTTGCCACCGATCCAGTGGTTGACGGTCTTCATTGCTACTCCTTCACAGATGGCGACGTCGCGCTGCGGCTTGCCGGTCGTACTCTTCGCGTGCTCTGACGGCCGACGTGCGGGTCGCGGTCTCGGCCACAGGCACATCCCACCACGCCTGTGCGGGGGGCGGGCCCGACACAGTGTCGGGCGTTTCGGTCTCCGTGTAGACACATGTGGGGCGACCCGCCGAACGGGCGACCGCGAGGGCTTCCCGCAGGTCACGGACGGTGCGGGCGCGGATCACGGCCATTCCGAGCGAGGCCGCGTTGGCCGCCAGGTCCACCGGAAGGGGGTCCCCGGTGTACGAGGTGTCCAGTGCGCGGTGACGGTAGTCGGTGCCGAAGCGCTCACCTCCCACGGCCTCGGAAAGGCCCCCGATGGAGGCGTACCCGTGGTTGTCCAGGATCACCACCGTCAGCGGGATTCCCTCCTGCACCGCGGTGACCAGTTCGGTCGGGTTCATGAGGTACGAGCCGTCGCCGACCAGGGCCCAGACGGGCCGGCCGGGTTCCGCCAGGGCCACGCCGATGGCGGCCGGGATCTCGTAGCCCATGCAGGAGTAGCCGTACTCGACGTGGTACTGCCGCGGCGAGCGGGCCCGCCACAGCCGGTGGAGGTCGCCGGGCAGCGAGCCGGCCGCGTTGACCAGCACGTCCTCGTCGGTGACCAGGGCGTCGAGCGCGCCGAGCACCTGGGCCTGGGTGGGGCGGGCGTCCTCGTCGGGGGCGTGGAAGGCCCGGTCGACCAGGGTCTCCCAGTGGGCCTTGGCCTTGCCGTACGCCTCCTCGTACGCGGCCGGCACGCGGTACCCGGCCACCGCCTCCCGCAGCGCGTCCAGGCTTTCCCGGGCGTCGCCGACCAGCGGCAGCGCGGCCTGCTTGTGGGCGTCGTAGGGGTCGAGGTTGAGGCCCAGGAACCGGACGCCGGGGTCCTGGAACAGGGTCGAGGAGGCGGTGGTGAAGTCGCTCAGCCTGGTCCCGGCCGCGATCACGAGGTCGGCGGCGCGGGCCAGCTCGTCGGCGGTGGCGGTGCCGGTGTGGCCGACGGCGCCCACGTCGGCGGGGTGGTCGTGGCGCAGCGAGCCCTTCCCGGCCTGGGTGGAGGCGACGGGGATGCCGGTGGCCTCGGCGAAGGCGCGCAGGGCGTCCTCGGCCGCGCTGTGGTGGATGCCGCCGCCGGCGACGACCAGGGGGCGGCGGGCCGCCCGGACCGCCGCTGCGGCGGCCTCGACCTCCGCCGTCCCGGGGCGGGGGCGGCGTACCGGCCACACCCGCTCGGCGAAGAACTCCTCCGGCCAGTCGTGGGCCTCGGCCTGCACGTCCTGCGGGAGGGCGAGGGTGACGGCGCCGGTGGCCACCGGGTCGGTGAGCACCCGCATGGCCTGGAGGGCCGCCGGGACCAGGGCCTCGGGGCGGCCGATCCGGTCGAAGTACCGCGACACGGGCCGCAGGCAGTCGTTGACGGACACGTCCCCGGCGTGGGGCACCTCCAGCTGCTGGAGCACGGGGTCGGCGGGCCGGCCGGCGAAGACGTCGCCGGGCAGCAGCAGGACGGGGATGCGGTTGATGGTGGCGAGGGCCGCGCCGGTCACCAGGTTCGTCGCGCCGGGCCCGATGGACGTGGTCACGGCGTGGGCGCTGAGCCGCCCGCTGTGCCGGGCGTACCCGACCGCCGCGTGCACCATGGCCTGTTCGTTGCGGCCCTGGAGGAACGGCATGCCGTGCTCGGGCTCCGGGCCGGTCTCCAGCAGTGCCTGCCCGATCCCGGCGACGTTGCCGTGTCCGAAGATGCCCCAGGTGGCGGCGATCAGCCGGTGCCGCCGCCCGTCGCGCTCCGCATACTGCCGGGAGAGGAACCTGACGAGGGCCTGGGCGGTGGTGAGCCGGACGGTGCGCGGGGCGGTCACAGGGCCTCCTCGGGGTCCGGGGCGGGATGGGGCGGCGGTCCGGTGACCGGCAGCCTGGGATCGGCTTCCTGCCCCGCCCAGGACGCGCGAACCCACGCGTGATCGGGATGGTCGCGGATCAGCCACTCCCGCTCGGGGCCGGGCCCCGCCATCACGTTGAGGTAGTACATGTCGTGGCCGGGCGCGGCGATGGAAGGCCCGTGCCAGCCGTCGGGGATCAGCACGGCGTCGCCGGTGCGGACCTCGGCGAGCACGTCGGTCTTGCCGGCCGGCGACGGGCTCACCCGCTGGTAGCCGACGCCGGCCGTGTCCCCGTGCGGGGCGATCTCGTAGTAGTAGACCTCCTCCAGCCGGGACTCGTGCCCGGGGTGGTGCTCGTCGTGCTTGTGGGGCGGGTACGAGGACCAGTTGCCGCCGGGGGTGAGCACCTCGACGGCGATCAGCCGGTCGCAGGCGAACGCGTCGGCGGCGGCGAAGTTGTTGACCTGCCGGGAGCACACCCCTGCGCCGCGGATCTCGACCGGCACGTCCCCGGCCGCCCCGTACCGCGCGGGCAGCACGGCCTCGCACACGGCCCCGGCCAACGCAAACCGCCCACCGGCAGCGGACCGAAGCTCACTGACGCTCCCCCGCGGCAGATACGCGAAGTCACTGGGCCCGCCGAACACCCCGTCCCGGCCCCGAAGTTCGAACACAACGACCCGCCCGCCGCCGCCCCCCGCGGACCCGGCCTCCACCACGCCTGCACCCCCGCCGGCGCTCGCAGCGCCGACCCCTGCGGGCCCGACCTCCACCGCACTTCCAGCCCCACCGGCACTCGCCGCGCCGACCCCCGAAGGCCCGACCTCCACCGCCTTCCCGGCGGCCGGAGGCGCCCCGCCGGCGCCCGCGGCCCCCGCAGACCCGGCCCCCACCGCACTTCCAGCGCCACCGGCACCCGCGGCCCCGAGCCCCGCGGACCCGGCCCCCACCACATCTCCAGCCCCGCCGGCGTTTGAGGCGCGGGGGCCTGGGGGCGGAGCCCCCGGGGTCGTGCCGGCCCCGCCGGCGCCTGAGGTGCCGGGGGTCCCCCCGGCGGTGGCCGGGGGCGGAGCCACGGGGGCGGGCAGCGGCTCCGCGCAGCGGACCTCGCACCCACCCGACAACGGCAGCACGATCCACTCGCACTCCCCCGCCTCGTGCACGTACGCCTCGCCCGCCTCCAGGGAGAGCACGCGCAGCCGCGCGTACTCCATCCCCCACTCACCGCTCACCGGCACGCCCCAGCACCTCCTCGATCTCCGCAGCCACCGGCATGGCGGACGAACACGCCAGCCGCGAGGCGACGATGGCCCCCGCCGCGTTCCCGTACCGCAGCACCCGCTCCGGCTCCCACCCCGCCAGCAGCCCGTGGCACAGCGCACCCCCGAACGCGTCGCCCGCACCCAGCCCGTTGACCACCTCCACCGGTACCGGCGGCACCTCGGCGACCCGCCCGTCCCGGTGCATCGCCAGCACCCCCTCCGGACCGCGCTTCACCACCGCCAGCTCCACCCCGGCCGTCAGCAGCGCCCGCCCCGCCGCCAGGGGGTCCCGCTCGCCGGTGGCCACCGCGCACTCCTCCTCGTTGCCCACGGCCACCGTGGCCAGCGACAGCGCCCGCGCGTAGTGCTCGCCCGGCGGCTCCGACCACAGCGTCGGCCGCCAGTCCAGGTCGAAGACGGTGGTCCCGGACTTCGCCCGGGCCTCCAGCGCGGCCAGCGTCGCGCCCCGGCTGGGCTCCGCGCTCAGCCCGGTCCCGGTCGTCCAGAAGACCCGTGCCGCCCGGATCGCGCCGAGGTCCAGCTCGTCCTCACGGATCTCCAGGTCCGGCGCCTTGGGCAGCCGGTAGAAGTACAGCGGGAACCGGTCCGGCGGGAAGACCTCGCAGAAGGTGATCGGCGTCGGGTACGCGGCGACCTCGGCCACGTACCGGTCGTCCACCCCGAAGCTCCGCAGCTCCGCCCGCAGGTACGCGCCGAAGGGGTCCGCGCCCGTCCGCGTCACCATCGCCACCCGCCGGCCGAGCCGGGCGGCGGCGACCGCCACGTTCGCCGGCGAGCCGCCGAGGAACCGGCCGAACGTGTCGGCCTCCCCGAGCGGCACGCCCGTCTTGAGCGGGTACAGGTCCACCCCGATCCGCCCCATCGTGATCACGTCAAACCGGTCGCTGGTCAATGGCAATCCTCCGAACATCCCCGCGCCTTCTGCCTAAGCTGGCCGTATGGCTTCCTCCCCGCCCGCGTTGACCCGCATTCGGCTCGGTTCGGCTCCGGACTCCTGGGGGGTGTGGTTCCCCGAAGACCCGGAGCAGACGCCCTGGGACCGCTTCCTGGACGAGGTCGCGGACGCCGGTTACGAGTGGATCGAGCTCGGCCCGTACGGCTACCTCCCCACGGATCCGGTACGGCTGAAGGACGAGACGGGTCGGCGCGGCCTGCGGGTCTCGGCCGGCACCGTCTTCACCGGACTCCATCACGGGCCCGCCGTCTGGGACGCGACCTGGGAGCACGTGTCGCGGATCGCGGAGCTGGCCCAGGCCATGGGCGCCGGCCACCTGGTGGTCATCCCGTCCTTCTGGCGCGACGACAAGACCGGCGCCGTCCTGGAGGACGCGGAGCTCGACGCCGGCCAGTGGCGGGAACTGGCCCGCCAGACCGAGCGCCTGGGCCGCGAGGTCCGGGACCGCTACGGGCTGCGGATCGTGGTGCACCCGCACGCCGACACCCACATCGACACCCCGGAGAACGTGGCCCGCTTCCTGGACGCCACCGACCCGGACGCCGTCTCGCTCTGCCTGGACACCGGGCACTACGCCTACTGCGGCGGCGACAGCGTGGAGCTCATCGAGACCTTCGGCGAGCGCATCGGCTACCTGCACCTCAAGCAGGTCGACCCGGCCGTACTGGCCGAAGTGCGGGCGGAGCAGGTGCCGTTCGGGCCAGCGGTGGCCCGCGGGGTGATGTGCGAACCGCCCCAGGGGGTGCCGGACCTGGCACCGGTGCTGGCGGCGGCCGAGCGGCTGGACACGCCGCTCTTCGCGATCGTCGAGCAGGACATGTACCCCTGTCCGCCCGACCGCCCGCTGCCCATCGCCCGCCGCACCCGCGCCTATCTTCGGTCCTGCGGCCTGCGCTGACGCAGTCCGCCCACACCAGCAGCGAGGGGGAACGATGAGCGGCACGCTCGGCATCGCGGTGATCGGCACGGGCCGGATGGGCGCCGACCACGTACGGCGCATCGACCGCGTGATCAGCGGGGCCCGGGTGGCCGCCGTCGCCGACCCGGACGGGGACCGGGTGAAGGAGATCGCCGCCGGCGTCGAGGGCTGCGCCGCCTTCACGGACCCGTCGGCGGCCCTCGCCGCGCCGGGCGTCGACGCCGTGCTGATCGCCTCGCCCGGCCCGGCCCACGAGGCCACGGTGCTGGAGGCGCTCGGCAGAGAGCTCCCGGTGCTCTGTGAGAAGCCGCTCACCCCGGACCCCGGGGGCGCGCTGCGGATCATGGAGGCGGAAGAGCGGCTGGGCCGGCGGCTGGTGCAGGTCGGCTTCATGCGCCGGCACGACGCCGAGTACGAGCGGCTCAAGGCCCTGCTGGACGCCGGGGAGCTGGGCCGGCCGCTCTTCCTGCACTGCCGGCACCGCAACGCCTCGTCCCCTTCCTTCTTCACGACCGAGATGCTCGTGAACGACTCGGTGGTGCACGAGGTGGACGCGGCCCGCTGGCTGCTCGGGCAGGAGGTCACCGCGGTGACGGTGCTTTCGCCCGCCTCGTCCGCGGCGGCTCCCGAGGGACTGCGCGACCCCCAGTTCATCCTGCTGGAGACCTCCGGCGGGGCCCTGGTGGACGTGGAGATCTTCGTCAACTGCGGCTTCGGCTACCAGGTGGTGTGCGAGGCCGTCGGCGAGTCCGGCAGCGCCCGCATCGGCGACGGCCAGTCGGTGCTCGTGCAGTCCCGGGGGCGCTGGGGCGGCGAGATCACCCAGGACTACACCGTGCGCTTCGCGGACGCCTACGACCGCCAGGTCCGCCGCTGGGTGGAGGCCATCCGGCGGGGCGGGGTGACGGGCCCCGGCGCCTGGGACGGCTACGCGGCAGCGGCCGTCAGCGAGGCCGGTGTCACCGCCCAGCTCACCGGGGTCCGCACCGAGGTGTCCCTCGCGCCGAAGCCCGCTCTGTACGCCTGAACGTCCTCCCGTGCCTCCCTGTCGCCGGTCCCACGGCGGGAGGGCGGCTGCGTCGCGCTGTCCCGTGCCGGTCACAGCGTTCGGCACCCCGTGACGGATGTCCGCGTTACGCGGGTCTTCCGTCACAGGCGGTCGACAGCCCCTCTCCCCGCCCCGAGAGCCGTCGTTCTCGGGGCACAAGGCTGAGTGATCGTCAGCGTCCGTGCCCCGCTTCCCCCGACGGCCTCCCGGCCGCCCGGCGGCACGGACAAGGAGGTGCCGCAGATGACCGACCGAAAGCTGTGGTCGTACAAGGAGATCGCCGCACACATCCGGGTCCAGCCCGACACCGTGCGGTCGTACCGCAAGCACGGGCTGCTGCCGCCCCCGGACCACGTCGAGGCCGGCAAGCCCTACTGGTACGCGGACACCATCCGGGACTGGGTGGCCCGCCGTCCCGGCAACCGGGGCCGCCGGGACGACTGAGGGCCCTCCTACCCCACGCGCTCGGGAACCGGTGCGGCGGCCTCCTCCGCCGCCCGTCCCACGGGGGGCGGCGGCACGGCGCGCTCCCCCTCGCTCAGCCCGAAGCGGTCGTGCAGCGCCCGGAGCGGGCGCGGCGCCCACCAGGTGGCCCGGCCGGTCAGCTTCATCACCGCCGGCACGAGCAGCCCCCGGACGACCATCGCGTCCATCAGCACCGCCAGCGCGATCCCCAGGCCCAGCATCTTGGTGTTGGTCACCCGCGAGCTGCCGATGGCCACCATCACCACCGCGAGGATCACGGCGGCCGCGGTGATCAGCCCGCCCGTCTTGGCGAGCCCGGCCCGCACGGCACCCTCGTGGTCGCCGGTCCGCTCGTACTCCTCCTTGATGCGGGATATGAGGAACACCCCGTAGTCCATGGAGAGGCCGAAGGCGATGCAGAACATCAGCACCGGCAGCGTCGTCTCGATGTCCCCGGTCGCGGTGAATCCGAGCAGCCCGGACAGGTGGCCCTCCTGGAACACCCACACCACGGCGCCGAACATGGCCGTCAGACTGAGGGCGTTGAGCAGCACCGCCTGGAGCGGGATCAGCAGGCTGCCGGTCATCAGGAACACCAGCAGCAGCGTGGCCGCAGCGATCAGCACACCCGCCTTGGGCAGTTGTTCCGCGATCGCGTCCTGTGCGTCCACGAGCACGGCCGCCTGGCCGGTCACCGAGGTCGTGAAGGGTGCGTCGACCGCGCGCACCTCGCCGACGAGGTCCTGGGCCTTCTGGCCCACGGCCTCCCCTTCGGCCAGCACGGAGAAGTACGCGTACTCGCCGGACCTGACCGGCCCGTCGGCCCGCAGCACGCCGGGCAGCTCCGCGATCCGGCCCCGGTACGCGGCGTAGGCGGCGTCGTCGGCCGGCCCCTCGGCCAGCACCACGAGTCCGGCGCCCGGGCTGCCGGGGAATCCGTCCCTGATCTGCTGCTGGACGATGTGGGAGGCTGCGGTGGAGGGCAGCTGCCGGTCGTCCACGGTGCCGAACTTCACGCCGAGGAAGGGCAGTCCGAGCAGCAGCAGCCCGGCAGTGGTCGCCACCGCGAAGACCGGCGCCCGGCGCATCACCAGCGCGGTGCTCCGGGCCCACCCGCGGCCGGACCCGTCGGGCCGGCCGGCCGCCCGGCCGCGCCGCCAGAGACGCCTGAGGTCCAGGGCGTTGACCCGGTCCCCGAGCAGCACCAGCGCCGCGGGCAGCAGGATCAGTGCGGCTGCGGCCGCCAGCAGCACCACCGCGACCCCGGCGTAGGCGAAGGAGCGCAGGAAGTACATCGGGAAGAAGAGCATCCCGGACAGGGCGACGGCGACGGTGAGCGCGGAGAAGAGCACGGTCCGCCCCGCGGTGCGCAGGGTGGTGGCCACGGCCGCGGCCGGGTCCTTCCCGGCGGCCAGCTCCTCGCGGTACCGGCGCACGATGAAGAGGGCGTAGTCGATGGCCAGGCCCAGTCCGAGCGCGGTGGTGAGGTTCTGGGCGAAGACGGAGACCTCGGTGATCTCGGTGAGTCCGCGCAGGACGGCGTTGGTGCCCAGGATGGCGACGATGCCGACGCCGAGCGGGAGCAGCGCGGCGACGGCGCTGCCGAAGACGAGGACCAGCAGGACGAGGGTGACCGGCAGGGCGATCAGCTCGGCCCTGAGCAGGTCCTCCTGGATGGTGGTGGTCACCTCGCGCTGGACGGCCACGGGCCCGCCGATGGAGACCGAGACCGGTCCCCGGGCGCCCTCGAAGCGGGGCGCGATGCGGTCCAGCGTCGCGGTGGCCGTCTTGTCGTCGCCCTGGACCCGGGCTGCGATCAGTGCCTGCCGGCCGTCCTCGGAGCGCAGTAGCGGCGCCTTGGTCCGCCAGTACGAGCCGACGCCCGTGACGCCGGGCTCCGCGGCCAGGACCGCGGTCAGCCGCTCCGCCTCGGCCGCGACGGCCGGGTCGTCCACCCGGCCCTGCCCGGCGTCGAGGAGCAGCAGCAGGTTGGGCTGGGAGGCCGGGAACTCGCGCTCCAGGACCTCGGCGGCGTACGTGGACCGGGCGTCCGGGTCCTCCCAGCCGCCGCTGCCCATCCGGTCGGCCACCCCGCCGCCCGCGAACACGGCGAGCGCGGTGACGACGAGGGCGAGCAGCAGCGACAGCCGCGGCCGCGCGGTGACGAACCGCGTCCAGCCGCCCGCGCCTGCGCCGGTCACCGCAGCGGCGGCTCCCCCGGCGCCTCGCGACCCGCCGCCCTTCCGGGAGCCGCCGGCCCCTCCGGACCCGCCGCCTCTGCCGCTCCCGCCGCCCCCGCCGGTCGCGGGATCCTTCGTGGCCAGGGCCTTCTTGACTTCGGACATACCTCGGTGTCCCCTTCACCATGACCCGCCGATACGGGTCGCCCCCATTGCCCAAGACCAGACCAGAACCAAGCCCAGACCCGTAGACTGGCAAACACGAGACGTCGCTCGCGTTTCTCAAGAATGCGAGCGGGCACTCGTGTTTGTCAATCACTCCTGGGGAGTACCTGGAAAGCAGAGGAATCACCGTGCCGGAGGCCAACCCCGCCGAGACCGCCAAACCGCGCCGCCGCCAGGCCCGCGGCGAGCGCCGCGTGGCCCAGCTCCTGGAGGCCGCGGCCGGCGTGTTCTGCCGCAGCGGCTACGCGGCGGCCAGCACCAACGCCATCGCCCGCGAGGCCGGCGTCTCCCCGGGGACGCTGTACCAGTTCTTCCCGAACAAGGAGGCCATCGCGATCGAGCTGGGAGGCCAACTGCTGCACAAGGCGAACGTGATGCACGGCCAGGCCTTCCTGCCGGAGAACCTGCACCTCCCGCTGCCGGAGCTGCTGGACGCCGTCCTCGACCCGGTCATCGCGTTCAACTGCGAGAACCCGGCCTTCTGGGCACTGATGCACGGCTCCGGCATCCCCGGCCACATCAACGACGAGCACGAGGCGCTCCACCAGGGCCTCCAGACCCGGGTCGAGGGCATCCTGGCCACGTTCCTGCCCGACGCGCCGCCGGCCGAGCTGTCCCGGACCGCACACATGACGCTCGCAGCCTTCAAGGCGGGGCTCGACCTGATCCTCGCCAGCGAGGGCGCCGAGCGCGAGGCGTACGTCGCCGAGCTGAAGACGTTGCTCTTCCGCTACCTGGACCCGCTGATCGGGGACCGGACGGCGGCACCCGGGACCCCCACGCGGTAACCGGCGCGCCGGGCCCCGCGGCAGGCGGCTCTCACCGGGACCCCTCGCCAGGCCCCCTCACCGGGGCCCCGTCACCAGGACTCCTCCCCGACCCGCTCGCCGCGCGGCAGGGACTCCCCGGCGCCGGCCCGGCACTTGAGGGCGAGCAGCGGGAAGACCAGTACGGAGACCATGGCGGCCCCGACCAGGGCCGCCGCCTCCCCCGCGCCCAGCACCCCGTCCTCGACGCCCAGCGTGGTGATGGCGACGACCAGCGGCAGCGCGGTGGACCCGAAGAGGACCAGCGCCGCCCGGTCACGCCGGACCAGGTCACGCGGGGCCAGGAACCAGATGGGCAGCCCCCGCACCACGAGGAAGAGCAGCAGGAACAGGGGCAGCAGGAGCAGCTCCCACCCGCCCTCCAGCAACGAGTCGAGGTCGAACTCGATGCCGGTGACGACGAAGAACACCGGCACCAGGAAGCCGAACCCCATGGCCTCCACCTTCGAGAGGACCAGCCCGCTGCTCTCCGGGACGGCCCCCTGGAGCACCAGCCGCGTGACCATCCCGGCCGCGAAGGCACCGAGCAGCACGTCCAGGCCCAGCACCTCGGTGAGCCCCAGCATCACCACGAGGAGGAAGACCACCAGCCGCACCGCGAACTGCCCGCTGCTGTGCAGGGTCTTGGCGATGACCCGGGAGAACCAGGGCGGCTTGGGCCGCATCGCCCAGAGCACGGCCAGCGCCGTGAGCACCGCGAAGGCGATCAGGGTGGCCGCCGAGGTGGCCGGCGCCCGCCCGCTGAGCAGCAGCGCCATGGCGATGATCGGCCCGAACTCGCCGACCGAGCCGAAGGCCATCATCACGGTGCCGAACCGGGTCCCCAGGTCACCGGCGTCCCGCAGCACCGGCAGGATCGTGCCGAGCGCGGTGCTGGTCAGCGCGGTGCCGATGTAGACGCCCTTGGCGAACCCACCGCCGTGCGCGAGCAGCACGCCGAGGGCGAGCCCGAGCGCGAGCGCCGCGATCCAGGCCCACACCGAGCGCCTGAGCGTGTCCCCGCGCACCCTGTCGAACTGGATCTCGTACCCCGCCAGGAAGATCAGCATGGCCAGGCCGAGCTGGGAGAGCGTGTCGATCACACCCCCGGATTCGGCCCAGCCGAGCACGTCGGGGCCGACCAGGATGCCCAGCAGGATCTCGAAGATGACCAGCGGCACCGGGAGCCAGCGGGAGACTCCGTAGGCCAGCAGGGGTGCGAGGACGGCGATGGCCATGATCAGAACGAGCGTCCCCGAATGCGACATACGCCCCATTTATCTACGCTCCGACGGGATCCGCCAACCGGGAGCGATCCGTTCCGCGCCCCTGCCCTCGATCGCGACGCGTCGAAGGAGGGAGTCGCGGAATACCCCCTAGGGGTATAGTGTTCTCACTGTCGGGAGACCGTGGAGGGATCCACGGGCACCCGGCCCCCTGACTTCGCACGTCCCGAAGAGGAGAACGACATGACCGCCGAGACGGACACCCAGACCACCACCGGCTCCTGCTGCGGCGGCAGCAGCGCCTGCCAGGACGGCACCGCCGCCGCTGCGGGCGTCACCGCGGTCTACCGCGTCACCGGCATGACCTGCGGCCACTGCGAGGGCGCCGTGACCGCCGAGGTCTCCGCCCTGGCCGGCGTCTCCTCGGTCAAGGCCGTGGCCGCCACCGGCGAGGTCACCGTGATCTCGGAGGCCCCGCTGGACCTGGAGGCCGTCCGCGCCGCCGTGGACGAGGCGGGCTACGAGCTCGCCGGCCTGGCCTGAGCCGCCGCACGGCGCCCGGGCCCCGCGGGGTCCGGGGGCCGCACTCCTCACGCAGGACTTCCCGCCGGACCGTGCCGGCCGGCTGATACCGGTCCCGCACGGTCCGGCCCTCCCCCTGGAGCCGGACATGAGCAGCACCCTGCACGACGACCCGATAGCGCCCACCGCCGCGGCCGCCGAGGTCGAGCTCTCCATCGGCGGCATGACCTGTGCCTCGTGCGCCGCCCGCATCGAGAAGAAGCTCAACCGCATGGACGGCGTCACGGCGACGGTCAACTACGCCACCGAGAAGGCGCGGGTCACGTACGCAGAGGGCATCGAGGTCGCCGACCTGATCGCGACCGTCGTGAAGACCGGCTACACCGCCGAGGAGCCCCCGCCGCCGGCCCCCGAGCCCACCACCTCCCCGGAGGCCCCCGAGGCGCCCGGCGCCGACGCCGGCATGGACCCGGCGCTCGCGGAGCTGCGCGGGCGGCTCGTCGTCTCGGCCCTGCTGGCCGCCCCCGTGGTCCTGCTGGCCATGGTCCCCGCCCTCCAGTTCGACAACTGGCAGTGGCTCTCGCTCACCCTGGCCGCCCCGGTCGTCGTCTGGGGCGCGTACCCCTTCCACAAGGCCGCCTGGACGAACGCCCGGCACGGCGCCGCCACCATGGACACCCTGGTCTCCGTGGGCACGCTGGCCGCCTTCGGCTGGTCGCTGTGGGCCCTGTTCTTCGGCCACGCCGGCATGCCCGGCATGCGGCACGGCTTCGACCTGACGGTCTCCCGCGCCGACGGCGCCTCCACCATCTACCTGGAGGTCGCGGCCGGGGTCGTCACCTTCATCCTGCTCGGCCGCTATCTGGAGGCCCGCTCCAAGCGGAAGGCCGGCGCGGCCCTCAAGGCCCTGATGGAACTCGGCGCCAAGGACGTGTCCGTGCTGCGCGGCGGCACGGAGGTACGGATCCCCGTCGACGCCCTGGCCGTCGGCGACCGCTTCGTCGTCCGCCCCGGCGAGAAGATCGCCACCGACGGCACCGTGGTCGAGGGCAGCTCCGCCGTCGACGCCTCGATGCTCACCGGGGAGTCGGTGCCCGTGGACGTGACCACCGGCGACGCCGTCACCGGAGCGACCGTCAACACCGCCGGGCGGCTGGTCGTCCAGGCCACCCGGGTCGGCTCCGACACCCAGCTCTCCCGGATGGCCAGGCTGGTCGAGGACGCCCAGAACGGCAAGGCCGAGGTCCAGCGGCTGGCCGACCGGATCTCCGCGGTCTTCGTGCCGGTCGTCCTGGTCCTCGCCCTCGGCACCCTGCTGACCTGGCTGTTCGTCACCGGCGACGCCACCGCGGCCTTCACCGCCGCCGTGGCCGTGCTGATCATCGCCTGTCCCTGCGCCCTGGGCCTGGCCACCCCGACCGCGCTGATGGTCGGCACCGGGCGCGGCGCGCAGCTCGGCATCCTCATCAAGGGCCCCGAGGTGCTGGAGTCCACCCGCCGCGTGGACACCGTGGTCCTGGACAAGACCGGCACCGTCACCACCGGCCGGATGACCCTGCTCGGCGTCACCGCCGCCGACGGCACCGACGAGGCGGAGCTGCTGCGCCTGGCGGGCTCCCTGGAGCACGCCTCGGAGCACCCGGTGGCCCGTGCCATCGCGACCGGTGCGGCCGAGCGGGTGGGCGCGCTGCCGGTGCCGGAGGGCTTCGAGAACGTCGCCGGGCTCGGCGTCCAGGGCATGGTCGACGGGCACGCGGTGCTGGTGGGCCGCGAGCGGCTGCTGGCAGAGTGGGCGATCACGCTCCCGGCGGAGCTGGCGGCCGCCAAGGCCGAGGCCGAGGCGGCCGGCCGTACCGCGGTCGTGGTCGCCTGGGACGGTGCGGCGCGCGGCGTGCTGACGGTGGCGGACGCGGTGAAGGAGACCAGCGCCGAGGCCGTGTCCCGGCTGCGCGCCCTGGGCCTCACCCCGGTGCTGCTCACCGGCGACAACCGGGCGGTGGCCGAGGCCGTGGCCCGCGAGGTGGGCATCGACGAGGTGGTCGCCGAGGTGCTGCCGCAGGACAAGGTGGCGGAGGTCAAGCGCCTCCAGGGCGAGGGCCGTACGGTCGCCATGGTCGGCGACGGGGTCAACGACGCCGCCGCGCTCGCCCAGGCCGACCTGGGCCTGGCCATGGGCACCGGCACCGACGCCGCCATCGAGGCCGGCGACCTGACGCTCGTACGCGGGGACCTGCGCGTCGCCGCCGACGCCATCCGGCTGTCCCGGCGCACCCTGGCCACCATCAAGGGCAACCTCTTCTGGGCCTTCGGCTACAACGTGGCGGCGCTGCCGCTGGCGGCCGCCGGACTGCTCAACCCGATGATCGCGGGGGCCGCGATGGCCTTCTCGTCGGTCTTCGTTGTGACAAACAGCCTGCGGCTGCGGTCCTTCAGGTAGCCTCTTCGCATCTCGGGCACAGTTCCTTCACGCGAGGCACAAGATCGAGACAGAGATCACAGGGATGCGTACGTAACCATCCGGGGGTGACGCGAGTCTAATGAGGCGATGCCGAGAACGTCTTTGGGGGACGTTGGGCGGGCGTCTTGGGGGACGTCCATGCATCTGCCACGCCGGGGCACGTGCGGCCGGGGAGCTTTGAGCGGCCCTCCCGACCACCACGGGTCCCGGCAGACCCACCAGGGGCTCCGGCCCCTCGCCGACACCCGGCACGGGTCCCGTGGGGGGAATCCGCACCGGGGTATGGAAAGCGCCCCGTCTTCGACCCGTGGGGGGATCGACGGCGGGGCGCTTTTCGCTGTCCTACGTACTGGGCGTCAGCGGGACTCGACCGGGACGAAGTCGCGCTCGACGACGCCGGTGTAGATCTGGCGCGGGCGGCCGATGCGGGAACCCGGCTCCTTGATCATCTCGTGCCACTGGGCGATCCAGCCGGGAAGGCGGCCGAGCGCGAACAGCACGGTGAACATCTCGGTCGGGAAGCCCATCGCGCGGTAGATGAGGCCCGTGTAGAAGTCCACGTTCGGGTAGAGGTTGCGCGAGACGAAGTAGTCGTCGGAGAGCGCGTGCTCCTCCAGCTTGAGCGCGATGTCGAGCAGCTCGTCGGACTTGCCGAGCGCCGAGAGGACGTCGTGCGCCGCCGCCTTGATGATCTTCGCCCGGGGGTCGAAGCTCTTGTAGACGCGGTGGCCGAAGCCCATGAGGCGGACGCCGTCCTCCTTGTTCTTCACCTTGCGGATGAAGGAGTCCACGTCGCCGCCGTTGGCCTGGATGCCCTCCAGCATCTCCAGCACGGACTGGTTGGCGCCACCGTGCAGCGGGCCCCACAGGGCGCTGATGCCCGCGGAGATCGAGGCGAACATGTTCGCCTGCGAGGAGCCGACCAGGCGGACGGTGGAGGTGGAGCAGTTCTGCTCGTGGTCCGCGTGCAGGATGAGGAGCTTGTCGAGCGCGGAGACCACGACCGGGTCCAGCTCGTACTCCTGGGCCGGCACGGAGAACGTCATGCGCAGGAAGTTCTCGACGTAGCCGAGGTCGTTGCGCGGGTAGACGACCGGGTGGCCGACCGACTTCTTGTACGCGTACGCGGCGATCGTCGGGAGCTTGGCCAGCAGCCGGATCGTCGAGATGTGGCGCTGCTTCTCGTCGAACGGGTTGTGGCTGTCCTGGTAGAACGTCGACAGCGCGCTGACCACGGAGGACAGCATGGCCATCGGGTGCGCGTCGCGCGGGAAGCCGTCGTAGAAGCGCTTGACGTCCTCGTGCAGCAGCGTGTGCTGGGTGATCTCGTTGCGGAACGACGCGAGCTGGTCGACGGTCGGCAGCTCCCCGTTGATCAGCAGGTAGGCGACCTCGATGAAGGTCGACTTCTCGGCCAGCTGCTCGATCGGGTAGCCGCGGTAGCGGAGGATCCCCTGCTCGCCGTCGAGGTAGGTGATCGCGGATTTATAGGCAGCGGTGTTCCCGTAGCCGCTGTCCAGGGTGACCAGACCGGTCTGGGCGCGGAGCTTCGAGATGTCGAAGCCCTTGTCACCGACGGTGCTCTCGACCACCGGGTAGGTGTATTCACCGTCCGCGTACCGCAGTACTACAGAGTTGTCGCTCACGTCATCCCTCACCGACGTAGTGCCTCTTCTTCGAGGTGCCCTGACTGCCTCTACCTTCCCCCATTTGGCGCAGGAGAGTGCACTCGGGGTCGGCCTTTGGGCCCTTTGGCGGCACTGAGTGCCGTCAACCTGCACATACTGCCCCCTCCGCACCGGGGGAGGAAACCCCAATGATCGATCATTCTTGGGTGATGTTTCCCACCGGTATGCGGCCGGACAGCCTGGCGGCCACCGCCGTGTACCTCCTGCCTGCGGAAACGGTACGCACCGCCTGTCCGAGAGCCTTGCGGGAACCCACCAGCACGACCAGTTTCTTCGCCCGGGTGACCGCCGTATAGAGCAGGTTCCGCTGGAGCATCATCCAGGCCCCCGTGGTGACCGGGATCACGACCGCCGGGTATTCACTCCCCTGGGACCTGTGAATGGTGACGGCGTACGCGTGGGCGAGTTCGTCGAGTTCGTCGAACTCGTACGCGACCTCCTCGTCCTCGTCGGTGCGGACGGTGAGCCGCTGGTCGTCGAGGCTGAGCGAGGTGACCACGCCCACCGTGCCGTTGAAGACGCCGTTGGCGCCCTTCTCGTAGTTGTTGCGGATCTGGGTGACCTTGTCGCCCACCCGGAAGACCCGGCCGCCGAAGCGCTTCTCGGGCAGGTCGGGGCGGGCGGGCGTGACGGCCTGCTGGAGCAGGCCGTTGAGGTTCCCCGCCCCGGCCGGGCCCCGGTGCATGGGGGCCAGCACCTGGACGTCGCACCGCGGGTCGAGCCCGAACCTGGCCGGGATCCGGCGGGCGGCCACGTCGACCGCCAGCAGTCCCGCGGCCTCGGTGTCCTCCTCGGCGAACAGGAAGAAGTCCGGCAGTCCCTGCGTGATCGGGGGGACCCCGGTGTTGATCCGGTGGGCGTTGGTGACCACCCCCGACTCCTGGGCCTGCCGGAAGATGCGCGTCAGCCGTACGGCGGGGACCGGCCCGCCCTCGGCCAGCAGGTCCCGCAGCACCTCGCCGGCGCCCACCGACGGCAGCTGGTCGACGTCGCCCACCAGCAGCAGGTGGGCCCCCGGCGCCACCGCCTTGACCAGCTTGTTCGCCAGCAGCAGGTCCAGCATGGAGGCCTCGTCGACGACGACCAGGTCGGCGTCGAGCGGCCGATCCCGGTCGTACGCGGCGTCCCCGCCCGGCTTCAGCTCCAGCAGCCGGTGGACCGTGGAGGCCTCGGCCCCGGTCAGCTCGGCCAGCCGCTTCGCGGCCCGGCCGGTCGGCGCGGCCAGCACCACCTTGTACCGCTTGGCCCGGGCCAGCTCCACGATCGACCGGACGGTGAAGGACTTGCCGCAGCCGGGCCCGCCGGTGAGCACCGCGACCTTCCGGGTCAGCGCCAGCCGTACGGCCTCCCGCTGCTCGGTGGCGAGATCGGCGCCGGTACGGCCGGCCAGCCAGCCGAGGGCCTTCTCCCAGTCCACGTCGCGGAAGGCGGGCATCCGGTCGTCCTCGGCCGCCAGCAGCCGCCGCAGCTGACCCGTCAGCGACAACTCCGCCCGGTGGAACGGCACCAGGTAGACGGCCCGGACCGGGTCGCCGCCCTCGGGGTCGGGGACGGACTCGCGGACCACGCCCCCCTCCTCGCCGGCCAGCTCGGCCAGGCACTCGATGACGAGGCCGGTGTCGACCTGGAGGAGCTTGACCGCGTCGGAGATCAGCCGCTCCTCGGGCAGGAAGCAGTGGCCCTGGTCGGTGGACTGCGACAGGGCGTACTGGAGCCCGGCCTTGACCCGCTCCGGGCTGTCGTGGGGGATGCCGACGGCCTGGGCGATGCGGTCGGCGGTGAGGAAGCCGATGCCCCAGACGTCCGCGGCGAGGCGGTAGGGCTGGTTGCGCACCACGGAGATCGAGGCGTCGCCGTACTTCTTGTAGATGCGCACCGCGATGGAGGTGGAGACGCCGACGCCCTGGAGGAAGACCATGACCTCCTTGATGGCCTTCTGCTCCTCCCAGGCGGCGCCGATCATCTTCGTCCGCTTGGGACCCAGCCCGGGCACCTCGACCAGCCGCTTCGGCTCCCGCTCGATGACGTCGAGCGTGTCGGTGCCGAAGTGCTCGACGATCCGGTCGGCGATGCGGGGCCCGATGCCCTTGATCAGCCCGGAGCCGAGGTAGCGGCGGATGCCCTGGATGGTGGCGGGCAGGACGGTGGAGTAGTTCTCCACGGCGAACTGCCTGCCGTACTGCGGATGGGAGCCCCAACGGCCCTCCATGCGCAGGGATTCGCCGGGCTGCGCGCCGAGCAGCGATCCGACGACCGTGAGGAGGTCCCCGCCGCCCCGGCCGGTGTCGACCCGGGCGACCGTGTAGCCGGTCTCCTCGTTGGCGTACGTGATCCGCTCCAGCACCCCTTCCAACACCGCGAGATTCGACATGCCCCGAAACTACCGTCAGGCGCCGACACCCCGCGGGCGCCTGTGGACAACCGGTCGGCCCGGGCCGGAAAACAGCGAAGGGGGTCCGGCCTCGCGGCCGGAACCCCCTCGCGTGGGTTCCCCACCCTCGTCGGTCCTTCCCGATCCCCCCAGATCCCCTCCCGGAAGTTCCGACGCCATGTACGACCGTCGACCCGGCCGGACGGTTGCACGGGAATCCGAGATTTATCTTTCCGTTACCTTCGGCCCACCCAACGTGCCGGCAAATAGGGACGGACGTAGCGTTTCCGGCATGAGCGAACCCTCTTTCCAGGACGACGTGCTCGCCGAACTCGGCGACGACAAGCTGACCGAGATCGCCGGCCTGCTCGGCACCGACGACGAGGGCGCCCGCGCCACCGTCGCGACCACCGTCGGCGAACTGACGGGCGGGCTGGAGCAGAAGGCCTCGGCCGTCGACAACGACGAGGACGACGACGGCGACGAGGTGCGCCAGGCCTTCGCGGAAGTGGCCGAACCGCCCCTCCAGGGCGTCGCCACGCTCGGCGGCGGGCTGCTGGGCGGCGGCCTGATGGCGGGCGTGCTGGCCAAGGTGAGCAAGCCGGTCGCCAACGCGGTCGCGAAGAAGACGGGCCTCCCGGCCGCGACCGTCAGCCGTGTGATCGAGCTGCTCATCCCCGTCGTCCTGGCGGTCTTCGCCAAGCGCGCGGCCGGCAAGGGCGCCTCGGCGGCGGCCGGAAGTAGCCCGTCTCACCCGTCCGGGTGAGGGTCCGACACCGCTGCCGGGCTCTCACCCGCCGCGCTATTTTTGGCGCCATGGACACCGACCGGCCCGAGCAGGACGTACGCCTCCGTGACCCCGAGCCCGGCGACCTGGGCTGGATCGTGCAGCGCCACGGCGCCCTGTACGCCGCCGAGTTCGGCTGGAACGCCGACTTCGAGGGCCTGGTCGCCCGGATCGTCGCGGACTTCGCCCAGGACCACGACCCGCACCTGGAGCGGGTCTGGATCGCCGAGCTGGACGGCCGCCCGGTGGGCTCGGTGATGTGCGTACGGGACGACGCGCCCGGCACCGCCCGGCTGCGCCTGCTGCTGGTGGACCCCGAGGGGCGCGGCCACGGCATCGGCGCGCGCCTGGTCGACGCGGTCGTCGCCTTCGCCCGCGAGGTGGGCTACCGCGAGCTGGCCCTGTGGACCAACGACGTGCTGACCTCGGCGGCCGGCATCTACCGGCGCGCCGGTTTCACCCTCATCGCCGAGAAGCCGCACCGGTCGTTCGGCGTGGACCTGGTGGGACAGGACTGGCGGCTGGACCTCCAGGAGCGCTCGCCGCGCTGACGGTACGGCGGGGGCCGCGGCCGAAGGAGGTCAGCGCCACCCCGCCGACCAGCAGCACCGCCGCCGCCCACCGGAGCCCGCTCACCGGCTCGCCCAGCACCAGCGCCGCCGAGCTCATCCCGAAGGCGGGCACCAGCAGCGAGAAGGGCGCCACCGAGGAGGCCGGGTAGCGCCGCAGCAGGTACCCCCAGGCCCCGAAGCCGAACACCGTGGAGACCCAGGCCACGTACACCAGCACCCCGGCCCCGCCCCAGTCGAGCGCCCGCAGCGCGGCGAGGTCCCGCTCGGGCCCCTCCAGCAGCAGCGAGAGGGCGAACAGCGGCAGCACCGGCACGGTGCACACCCAGATCATGAAGTTCAGGGCGTCGGGCGGGGCCGCCCGGCGGGTCAGCACGTTCGACACGCCCCAGCACGCGGCCGCGGCGACCACCAGCGCGAGGCCGAGCACCGGCCCCGATGCCCCCTGCTCCACGGCGGCCACGGCGATCCCCGCGAAGGCCACCGCCATGCCCGCCAACCTCACCCGGCCCGGCCGCTCCCCCAGCACCAGCGCCGCGAACACCGCGGTGAACACGGCCTGGACCTGGAGCACGAGGGAGGACAGCCCGGCCGGCATCCCGGCGTCCATGCCGGTGAACAGCAGCCCGAACTTGGCGACCCCGAGGGCGAGTCCGACCCCGACGATCCACTTCCAGGCGACGGTGGGCCGCCCGACGAGGAACACCGCGGGCAGCGCCGCGACGAGGAACCGCAGCGCGGAGAGCAGCAGCGGCGGAAAGTGGTCGAGGCCGATCTCGATGACGACGAAGTTGAAGCCCCAGACGGCGGCGACGAGCACGGCGAGCGCGGTGTGTACGGGACGCATGTGTCGAGCATCCGCGCCGGCAAGATGAAGCACCAGCGCGCATCTCTACCGCCCCGGATTAAGCAGTGCTTAACTGGAGGCATGCTGGACCTCGCCCGCCTCCGCGCCCTGCACGCCGTCTCCGTCCACGGCTCGGTCGCCGCCGCGGCCGCCGCCCTGGGCTACACCCCCTCGGCCGTCTCCCAGCAGATCACCAAGCTGGAGCGCGAGACCCGCACCACGCTCCTGGAGCGCCGGGGCCGGGGCGTGGCCCTGACCGAGGAGGCCCGCCACCTGGCCGACACGGCCGAGCGGCTGCTCGCGATCATGGAGCAGGCCGAGACCACGCTGGAGGAGCGCCGGGGCCTGCCGGGCGGCCGCCTGACCGTCGCCGCCTTCGCCTCGGCGGCCCGCGGGCTGATGCCGGCGGTCCTGGCCGACCTGGCGCGCCGTCACCCCGCGCTGGACGTGCGGATGACCGAGGTGGACCCGCACCTGTCGGTGGACCTGGTGGCCCGCGGGGTGACCGACCTCGCGGTCGCGCACGACTGGGACATCGCCCCGCTGCCGGCTCCCGAGGGCGTGGAGCAGACCCGCATCGGCGAGGAGCGCTGCGACCTCCTCGTCCCGGCGGACCACGACTTCGCGGGGCGCGCCGTGGTGCGCCACGAGGACCTCGCCGGCCAGCGCTGGATCTGCCAGCCCCCGGGCCGGGTCTGCCACGACTGGCTGATGCGGACGCTGCGCACGGCGGGCCACGAGCCGGAGATCGTGCACATGGCCGAGGAGAACCACACCATCGTCGCCCTGGTCGCGGCGGGCCTCGGCATCGCGGTCGTCCCCACCCTGGGCACCGGCCCCCTCCCCGCGGGCGTGACCGCCCTCCCCCTCGAACCGGCCCCGGTCCGCCGCCTGTACGCCCTCTGGCGCACCGCCGCCACCCGCCGCCCGGCCATCACGGAAACCATCACCACCCTCCGCTCCCACTGGCCGCCCCCGGGCAGCGCTCTGGCGTGTCCCCCCGCCCCCGGCGGCGGTCCGCAGTAGCGTGCGCGCGTGGTGAACGCGACCTCTCGACGTACGTTGCTCGCCGCGGCCGCGGCGGCTGCCGTGACGGCTGCCGGGGCCTCGGCCTCGGCCAGTACCCGGGGCGCGGCCGTGCCGCATCCCTGGCTGCTGCGGCTCGTCGCGCGGATGAGCCTGGCCGAGAAGGTCGGACAGTTGTTCGTCAGCCGGGTGTACGGGCATTCCGCCACCGATCCCGAGCCCGCCGACGCCGAGAAGAACCTGGCCCAGTTCGGGGTGCGGACCGCGGCCGAGGTGGTCCGCCGGTACCACCTGGGCGGGGTCGTCTACTTCGCCTGGGCGCACAACACCCGGGAGCCGGCGCAGATCGCGGGGCTGTCCGACGGCCTCCAGCGGGCCGCGCTGGCCGGGCCCCACCCCGTGCCGCTGCTGGTCTCCACCGACCAGGAGCACGGGATCATCGCCCGGATCGGCCGGCCGCTCACGCTGCTGCCCGGCGCGATGGCGCTCGGTGCGGCCGGTTCGGCCGAGCACGCGCGGCGGGCCGCGGAGATCGCGGGCGCGGAGCTGGCGGCGCTGGGCGTGGCCCAGGACTACGCGCCGGTGGCCGACGTGAACGTCAACCCGGCCAACCCGGTGATCGGGGTACGGTCCTTCGGCTCGGACCCCGGCCCGGTGGCGGAGCTGGTCGCGGCCCAGGTGCGGGGCTACCGGGCGGCCGGCGTCGCGGCGACCGCCAAGCACTTCCCCGGCCACGGGGACACCGAGACCGACAGCCACTACGGGCTGCCCCGGATGGGGCACAGCCGGGAGGAGTGGGAGCGGCTGGACGCGCCGCCCTTCCGGGCGGCGATCGCCGCCGGGGTGGACGCGGTGATGACCGCCCACATCGTCTTCCCCGCGCTCGACCCCTCCGGCGACCCGGCCACCCTCTCGGAGCCCATCGTGACCGGCATCCTGCGCCGGCGGCTGGGGTTCACGGGCGTCGTGGTCACCGACGCCCTCGACATGGCGGGGGTCCGGCAGAAGTACGGCAACGACCGGGTGCCGGTGCTGGCCCTGAAGGCGGGCTGCGACCAGCTGCTCAACCCGCCCGACCTGGACCTGGCCCACCGGAGCGTCATCGCGGCCGTCCGGAGCGGTGAGCTGACCGAGGCGCGGATCGAGGAGTCCGTGCTGCGGATCCTCCGGCTCAAGGCGCGGCTGGGGCTGTTCGGCGCCCCGTTCACGGATCCGGCGCGCGTGCAGGCCACGGTGGGTGCCGCGGAGCACCGCGCCGCGGCCGACACCATCGCGGCCGCGGGGACCACGCTGCTCGCCAACTCCGCCGGCCTGCTGCCCCTTTCGCCGGCCAGGACCCCGAGGCTGCTGGTCACCGGGGCCGATCCGGTGTCGCCCACCGGGACGACCGGGCCGCCGACGGCCACCCTGGCCCGGGAGCTGACCGCCCTCGGGTTCACCGCCGGTGCGGTGCCGACCGGGCTGACGCCCGACACGGACGCGGTACGGCGCGCGGTCGCGGCGGCGCGGGAGGCCGACGCGGTGCTCGTGTGCACGTACAACGTGGCGGACGGCAGCCCGCAGCGGGCCCTGGTCCAGGCCCTGGTGGACACCGGGGTGCCGGTGGTCGCGCTCGCCGTGCGCAACCCGTACGACGCGGCCCGGCTGCCGGAGTGCGCCGCGAGCCTGGCGGCGTACTCGTGGACGGACGTGGAACTGCGGGCCGCGGCCCGGGTGGTCGCGGGCGCGGTGCGGCCGGCGGGCCGGCTGCCCGTCCCGGTGCCGGGCCGCTACCCGGTCGGCCACGGCCTGTCGTACTGAGGCTTGAGGCCGTCACACCGAAGACGCGCGGAGGCCCTTGCGGGCGGCGGGTGTACGCCGCCCGCAAGGGCCTCTTGCCGCTTGGGTACTACGGGTACTACGGGTACTACAGGGACTACGGGCGCAGCGTCTGGCGGCGCTCGACGTCCTTGCGGTCCAGCTTCGCGTCCGGCTTCGCCAGCGGGCGGGCCTTGGCCGCGTCGGCCTTGACGGCCGCCGGGGCGACGCCGGCCCACTCCAGGATGCGGGCCGTGGCGAGGGCCTTCTCGTCGTCCTTCAGCATGGACACGCGGGCTCCGTGGTTCGCGCCGGGGGCGGTCATCACGTAGCTGTCGCGGGAGCCGTAGCCGAGGTGGAACGGCTCGGCGCCCCACGGGTCGTTCTGCCCGTACACGAAGAGCATGTGACGGGCGTTGTTGCGGACCCAGGTGTCGACGTCACGCATCACCCACGGCTGGAACTGCATGGGGATGGACGCCGGCACGAAGTTGCGCGGCGGCTGGTAGCCGTAGCGGCTCAGACCGGCCAGGTGGCGCTGCTTGATGTCGGGCGAACCGAGCTGCGTGCCCGCCTGGTAGTAGTACGGGGTGTACGTCTCCAGGCCCTGGTCGGCGTAGGCCGAGAAGCCGGAGATGGCGTCGACCGAGTCCCAGATCTCCTGGTCGGTGGCGGTCGCCGCGACGGGGATCGAGCCGCAGTCGGCCAGCAGGCTGTACTGCCAGAAGGCCCACACGTAGTCCAGGACGACGGCCTCGAAGGCCTTGTCCAGGCTGCCGACGGTGGTGAAGGTGTACCCGTTCTCCGCGGCGTACGCGGCGTACTTGGCCTCCAGGGCGTCGCGGCGCACGAGGGCCTCGCGCTGGACGGCGTTCAGCCGGTCGCGGCACTCCTTGGTGCCGACGCGGTCGAAGAACCGGTCGTAGGCCGAGTCCTCCTTGTTGACCACGTCGTTGGGGGCGACGTACGCGACGACGCCGTCCATGTCACGCGGGTAGAAGCGCTCGTAGTACGTCGCGGTCATGCCGCCCTTGCTGCCGCCGGTGGCGATCCAGCGCTTGGTGTACAGCGGCTTCAGCGCCTTGAAGAGGCGGTGCTGGTCGCTGGCGGCCTGCCAGATGTCCAGCTTCGACCAGTCGGCGGGCGCCGGGCGCGACGGGGTGAAGAATCGATACTCCATCGACACCTGGTTGCCGTCGACGATGGTCGTCGGCTCGCTGCGGCGCGGGTTGGTGTTGACGTTGTAGCCAGAGGTGAAGAACACCGTGGGGCGGGACGTGTCCTTGTGCAGCAGGGTGAACCGCTGGTCGAAGGTGCCCTTCCACGGCTGCCGGTGGTCGACCGGCTGCTTGTAGTTCAGTACGAAGAAGCGGTAGCCGGGGTACGGCTTCTCCTCGACGAGGCTCATCCCCGGTATCGCGAGGACCTGGTCCTTGATGTCTGTGCCGGCTTCCGGCCCGGCGGCGGTGGCCGCCCCGGCCGTCACTCCGGCCGCACCCATGGTGCCGATCAGCACCACGAGTGACAGCAGCCATCTGAGCGCCTTGCGCATTCACCCTCCCCTTGAGTTCACTGCGGACGCCGTGAACCTACGGGGTCAACACGCGGCTGACCAGACCCGGTTGGGCCGGTCGTCGGATCTCGGCCGAAGGGGACGGGCGGAATCCGGCCGCGGTCAGCAGAGGATCCAGCCCGAGGCCACCGATCCGCCGCCCACGGACCCGCGCACGAAGACGCAGCGGGTGACCGCGTACACGGTGACCGGACCGGCCAGTTGGTAGAAGCGGCCGCTGTCGCGGACGGGCACGCCGCCGCGGGCCTGGATGCTGACGGACATCTGCTGCCGGCCGCCCGGGCGCTTGGGGAGGGTGACGGCGCAGGCATGGGTGCGGGTCTTGTAGACGTACGTGGTCCCGGTGCTGAACGGCAGGGACTTCATCAGCCGTCCGCCGCAGCCGGACGCGGCCTGGGCCGGCACGGAGAGGGCGCCGACCAGCAGCGCCGCCCCGGATATCGTCACGCCGGCGGTGCGCACCAGCGCGCGCCGGGTCCCGCCCCTCGAAGAAAACACCCGTCGTCCCCTCACACTCCGGACGTACGTACCGAACGCACGTACCTACGTCGGACGCGCGAGCGGCCCCGTTGGTTGCGCAGGGCCCCTCGCGCTCCGCCGGTGGCGAAAGGTTCCGGACAACACCTCTAGGCGGCGGCGTGCTCGTCCTCGCCGATGAAGGTCCGCCACAGCTCGGCGTACCGGCCGCCCCGTGCCAGCAGTTCGGCGTGGGTGCCGTCCTCGACGACCCGGCCCCGGTCCATCACGACCACCCGGTCCGCGCGGGCGGCCGTGGTGAGCCGGTGCGCCACCACCAGCGTGGTCCGCTTGCCGACGAGCCGGTCGGTGGCCTGGTTGACCACGGCCTCGGTGGCCAGGTCCAGGGCGGCGGTGGCCTCGTCGAGCAGCAGCACGTCCGGGTCGACCAGCTCGGCCCGGGCCAGCGCGATCAGCTGGCGCTGGCCTGCCGAGAGGTTCCTGCCCCGCTCGGCCACGGTGTGCAGGTAGCCGCCGTCCAGCGTGGCGATCATGTCGTGGGCGCCGACGGCGTGCGCGGCGGCCTCGACCTCCGCGTCGCTCGCCTCCGGGCGCCCGTACGCGATCGCGTCGCGGACCGTCCCCGGGAAGAGGTACGACTCCTGCGGGACCACCCCGAGCCGGTGCCGGTAGCCGGTGAGGTCCAGCTCGCGGAGGTCGGTGCCGTCGACGGTGACCCGGCCCGAGGTCGGGTCGTAGAACCGCGCGACCAGCTTCACCAGCGTGGACTTGCCCGCGCCGGTCTCGCCGACGAACGCGACCGTCTGCCCGGCCGGTATGCGCAGCTCGATGCCGGCCAGGGCCTCGCCCTTGCGCTCCACCGCCGCGCCCTGGCCGCCGTCCTCCTCGCCGGTCCCGTAGCGGAAGTGCACGTCCTCGAAGGCGATCTCGCCACGCAGCTCGCCCGCCTCCCGCGGCCGCTCGGCGAGCGGGGTGCGGGTGGGCTCGCGCAGCAGCTCCTGGATCCGGCGCAGCGAGACGGTGGCCTGCTGGTAGCCGTCGAAGACCTGGGAGAGCTGCTGCACGGGCGCGAAGAACAGGTCGATGTAGAGGAGGTACGCCACCAGCGCGCCGGTGGTCAGCGTCCCGGCCTCCGCCCGCCCGGCGCCCACGATCAGGACGGCCGCCGCGGCGAGCGAGGAGAGCAGCTGCACGAAGGGGAAGTAGACCGAGATCAGCCACTGGCCGCGCACCCGGGCCTCGCGGTACGAGTCGCTGCGCGCGGCGAACCGGTCGGCGCCGGCCCGCTCGCGGCGGAAGGCCTGCACGATCCGCAGCCCGGAGACGGACTCCTGGAGGTCGGCGTTGACGACCGAGACGCGGTCGCGGGCCAGCTCGTACGCCTTGACCGACCTGCGGCGGAACACGATGGTGCCGACGACCAGCACCGGCAGCGTGGCGAACACGATCAGGGCCAGCCCGACGTCGATGACGAGCAGTGCGACGAGGATGCCGAAGAAGGTCAGGACCGAGACGAGGGCGGTGACCAGGCCGGTCTGGAGGAACGTGCTGAGCGCGTCCACGTCCGTGGTCATCCGGGTCATGATGCGGCCGGTCAGCTCGCGCTCGTAGTAGTCCAGGCCGAGCCGCTGGAGCTGGGCGAAGATCTTGACGCGCAGCGAGTACAGCACGCGCTCGCCCGTCCGGCCGGTCATCCGGATCTCGGCCACCTGGGCCGCCCACTGGGCCAGGACGACGAGCAGGGCCAGCCCGGCCGCCGCCCAGACGGCACTCAGGGCGAGGCGCGTGACGCCCTCGTCGATGCCGTGGCGGATCAGCACGGGCAGCAGCAGTCCGGCACCCGCGTCCACGGCCACCAGGCCGAGGCTGACCGCGAGGGGCGCCCAGAAGCCGCGCAGCAGGCGCCGCAGGCCGTAGCTCTCCTCGGGGGCGGCGGCGGCCGCCTCGTCCACCTCGGGGGCGTCGGTGGCCGGCGGCAGCGCGGCCACCTGCGCGAGCAGTTCGGGGGTGGCCGGCATGCCGGCGACCGCGGCGCCCATGGAGTGGCCGCCCGGGCCTGCCATGGGGGCGCCCGCGGTGGGGGCCTTGGCCGGGGCGGCGGCGTCCTTGGTGCTCCTGCCGGGGCCCTTGGCGTGGGCGTGGGCGCCGGCCCCGTACTCCTCGTTCTCCTCCGCGCGGCGCCACAGCTCCGGGGTGACGTCGTCGGCGACCCGGCGCTTGGCGTTCACCGGCTCGGCGTCGATCTCGGCCTCGGCCTCGATGTCCAGTTCCAGTTCCAGCTCGGCGAGCGTGGCGGCCTCGGCGGCCGCCTCGTCCCGGCTCCGGGCCGCGACCGCGCCCGCCGGGTCCGGCGAGCCGCCGGCCAGCGCGTCGGGGTCGGTCAGCAGCCGCCGGTACAGCTCGGAGCCGGCCTCCAGCTCCTCGTGGGTGCCGATGGCCGAGAGGCGGCCCCGGTCCAGTACGGCGATCCGGTCGGCCAGTGCGAGGGTCGAGCGGCGGTGCGCGATCAGCAGCGTGGTGCGGCCGGCCATCACCGAGCGCAGGGCCTCGTGGATCTCGTGCTCGATGCGGGCGTCGACGGCCGAGGTGGCGTCGTCGAGCAGCAGCAGCCGCGGGTCGGTCAGGATGGCGCGGGCCAGGGCGAGGCGCTGGCGCTGGCCGCCGGAGAGGGTCAGGCCGTGCTCGCCGACCTTGGTGTCGTACCCCTCGGGCAGGGCCTCGATGAACCCCTCGGCCTGGGCGGCCCGGGCCGCGGCGCGGATCTGCTCCTCGTCGGCGTCGGGGCGGCCGTACGCGATGTTGGCGCGGACCGTGTCGGAGAAGAGGAAGCTGTCCTCCGGTACGAGGCCGATGGCGGCCCGCAGCGAGTCCTGGGTCAGCTCCCGCACGTCGTGGCCGCCGACCAGCACGGCGCCGCCGGTGACGTCGTAGAAGCGCGGCAGCAGCAGCGAGACGGTGGACTTGCCGCTGCCGGAGGCGCCGACCACGGCCACGGTCTCGCCGGGGGCGATGGAGAGGGAGAAGCCGTCGAGGACCGGCCGCTCCGGGTCGTACCCGAAGGACACGTCGTCGAACTCGACGGTGGCGGGCGCGTCCGCCGGGAGTTCCCGCGTGCCGTCCTGGATCGCCGGCTCGGTGTCGATCAGCTCCAGCACGCGCTCGACGCCCGCCCGGGCCTGCTGGCCGACGGTGAGGACCATGGCGAGCATCCGGACCGGGCCGACCAGCTGCGCCAGGTAGGTCGAGAAGGCCACGAAGGTGCCCAGGGTGACCTGGCCGCGGGTGGCCATCCAGCCGCCGACGGCGAGCATCGCGACCTGGCCGAGTGCGGGCACGGCCTGGAGCGCGGGGTTGTAGCGCGAGTTCAGCCGGATGGTGCGCAGGCGGCCGGCGAACAGGCGGCGGCTCGCCTCCCGGAGCTTGCCGGTCTCCTGCTCCTCCTGGCCGAAGCCCTTCACCACGCGGACGCCGGTGACGGCGCCGTCGACCACGGTGGCGACGGCGGCGGCCTGGCCCTGGGCCCACCAGGTGGCCGGGAAGAGCTTCGCCCGGCTGCGCTTGGCGATGAACCAGAGGGCGGGAGCGATGGCGAGCGCGATGACCGTCAGCAGCGGCGAGAGCCACAGCATGACGGCCAGGGATATGCCGAACAGCATGAAGTTCCCGATGGTCATCGGGAGCATGAAGAGCAGCCCCTGGATCAGCTGGAGGTCGCTGGTGGCGCGCCCGACGACCTGGCCGGTGGACAGCTCGTCCTGGCGGCGGCCGTCGAGCCGGGCGATGGTGCCGTACATCTCGGTGCGCAGGTCGTGCTGCACGTCGAGGGCGAGGCGGCCGCCGTAGTACCGGCGCACGTACGTGAGGACGTAGACGAGCACGGCCGCACCGACGAGCAGGGCGGCCCAGGGGCCCATCGGCCTGGTGTGGTCGCCGATGACGTCGTCGATGATCACCTTGGTGACCAGCGGGACCAGGGCCATGACGGCCATGCCGCCGAGGGACGAGCCGAGGGCCAGCAGGACGTTCAGGCGGTACCGCCAGGTGTAGCCCGCGAGCCTGCGCGCCCAGCCGGCCGCCTGCGGCGCCGGGTCCCCTCCCGTGCCGCCGCCCGTGTCCGTGTGCGTTCCCGGGTCCGTATCCGGACCGGCTTTCCCTGCCCCGGCCGTCTCTGCCGCCGCCACGTGGAGCCTCCCCGTTCGTCCTGTTCTGCCGGAAGGCCCAACACCCCGAGCTGCGGATTTCATCCCGCCGCAACAATCCGCGGGGTGGCCGGGGGGCGCGGAACGGGGGCGCGCGGGTGGCGTGCGTGTGGGCGGTCGCGGACGTACGGGCGCCACGGCGGTACGGACGGTCGCGGCGGTACGGGCGCCACGGCGGTACGGACGGTCGCGGCGGTACGGGCGCCACGGCGGTACGGGCGTGCGGTGGACGGGCAGTCGGGCGTACGGGCCCGACGGCGGTCAGTCGAGGTGGGTCGGGGCGAACATCCGGAGCACCGCCGGCAGCACCACGACCGACGGGCCGGGGGCGGCCAGGGCCTCCGCGAGGTCGGCGCGGAGCCGCTCGGGAGTGGTCGCGACGGCCGGTACGCCGAAGGAGGCGGCCAGCGCGACGAAGTCCGGCCGGGTGAGCTCGGTGCCGGCGGTGGCGCCGAAGGCGTCGGTCATGTACTCGCGGAGGATGCCGTAGCCGCCGTCGTCGACGATCAGCCAGGTGACGTCCAGGTCGTACTGGCGGGCCGTGGCCAGCTCCGCGATCGAGTACATCGCGCCGCCGTCGCCGGAGACCGCCAGGACGGGCGTGCCCGGTTCGGCGACGGCCGCGCCGAGGGCGGCGGGGAAGGCGTAGCCGAGGCCGCCCGCGCCCTGGGCCGAGTGCATGGTGTTGGGGTGCTTGGGGTCGAAGGCGGACCAGGCCCAGTACGACAGGATCGTCATGTCCCAGAAGGACGGCGACCTGGCCGGCAGGGCCGCGCGCACCGCGGCCAGCGCCTCCTGCTCCAGGGTGAGCTCCTGGGCGGCGATCCGGCCCGCGACCTCGGCCAGCAGCATCTTCACGCGCTCGGGCGCGTAGGGGTCCTCGCGCTCGCCGACGGTCTCCAGCAGGGCCGTCAGGGCGAGCCGGGCGTCGGCGTGGATGCCGAGGGCGGGGTGGTTGGACTCCAGCTTGCCGAGGTCGGCCTCGATCTGCACGACCCGGCCGCCGGGAAGGAAGGTGTGGTAGTTCGAGGACAGCTCGCCCAGGCCCGATCCGACGACGAGGAGGACGTCCGCGTCCTCCAGGAAGCCGGTCGTGTGGCGGTCCTCCAGCCAGGACTGGAGGGAGAGCGGGTGGTTCCAGGGGAAGGCGCCCTTGCCGCCGAAGGTGGTGACGACGGGGGCGTTGAGGCGCTCGGCGAGCTGCTTCAGCTTGCCGGCGGCGTCGGCGCGCACGACGCCGCCGCCCGCGACGATCACGGGGCGGGAGGCGGTCTCCAGCCAGTGGGCGGCGAGCGCGGTCAGCTCGGGGCGCGGTGCCAGCTCGTGCGGGGTCGCGTCCACGCCGGTGACCTGCGGGATCACCGTCTCGGCGCGGATGGTGTCCTCGGGGATCTCGACCCAGACGGGCCCGGGCGGGGCGGTCAGGGCCGACTCCCAGGCCGCCGCGATGGCGGAGGGGATCTGGGACTGGGTCCGCGCGACGTGCACGGACTTCACGATCTCGCGGAACGAGGCCTGCTGGTCCCGCAGTTCGTGCAGGTGGCCGCGGCGCCCGCCGCCGAGGCCGGCGGACGGCACCTGGGAACAGATGGCGACCACGGGCGCGGAGGCCGCGGCGGCCTCCTGGAGGGCGGGCAGCGAGGTGAGCGCGCCGGGGCCGGTGGAGAGCAGCAGGGGCGCGGCCTCGCCGGTGATCCGTCCGTACGCGTCGGCGGCGAAGCCGGCGTTGTTCTCCACCCGCAGGGTGACCAGGCGCAGGTCCGAACGGCGTACGGCGTCGAAGACGCCCAGCGCGTGCTGCCCCGGGAGGCCGAAGACGGTGGTCGCCCCGAGCCCCTGGAGCGTCTCCACGACCAGGTCCCCGCCCGTCCGGCCGGGCGGCGGCGCCAGGGCCGCCGCCTTCTGGGCCTCGGTGGGACGGAGTACCAGGTCGTGGTCGTGCGTCACGCGCTGCGCGCCTTCCTTGCTCGGCTAGTTGCCCTTCGAGGCCGCGATCTGGCGGCTCATGATCGTGGTCAGCTCGTACGCGGTGTGGGAGGCCGCGACGGAGGTGATCTCGGCGTGATCGTACGCCGGGGCGACCTCGACCACGTCCGCGGAGACGAGGTTGCAGGACGACAGGCCGCGGATGATCTCCAGCAGCTCGCGGGAGGTCATGCCGCCCGCCTCGGGGGTGCCGGTGCCGGGCGCGTGGGCCGGGTCGAGCACGTCGATGTCGATGGAGATGTACAGCGGGCGGTCGCCGATGCGCTGGCGCAGCTGGTCGGCGATCTCGTCGGCGCCGCGGCGGTAGACGTCGGCGGACGTCACGATGCCGAAGCCCATCTTGGCGTCGTCGTCGAGGTCCTGCTTGCCGTAGAGCGGGCCGCGGGTGCCGACGTGGGACAGGGCCTCGGTGTCGAGGATGCCCTCCTCGACGGCGCGGCGGAACGGCGTGCCGTGGGTGTACTCGGCGCCGAAGTAGGTGTCCCAGGTGTCGAGGTGGGCGTCGAAGTGGAGCAGGGCGACGGGGCCGTGCTTCTTCGCGACCGAGCGCAGGAGGGGCAGCGCGATGGTGTGGTCGCCGCCGAGGGTCATCAGGCGGGAGCCGCCCCCGAGGAGCTCGTCGGCGGCGGCCTCGACCGTCTCGACGGCCTCGTTGATGTTGAAGGGGTTCACGGCGATGTCACCGGCGTCGGCGACCTGCGCGAGCGCGAAGGGGGAGGCGTCCTGGGCCGGGTTGTACGGGCGCAGCAGGCGGGAGGCCTCACGGATGGCGTTGCCGCCGAAGCGGGCGCCGGGGCGGTAGGAGACGCCGGAGTCGAAGGGCACGCCGACGACGGCGACGTCGGCGGAGCCGACCTCGTCCAGGCGGGGCAGGCGGGCGAAGGTCGCGGGGCCCGCGTAGCGCGGGATCCGGGAGGAGTCGACGGGTCCGCGCGGCGTCTGCTCGGTGCTCATGTGGGGGTGCCCTTCTCTGTGCCGCCCGGTCGGGGGTGCCGCCCGGGTCCACTTCCGAGGGTAGGTGGCCCCGGGAAGGGCGCGAAGTGTACGTTTCCTCCATACCCTCCTCCGGAAATGTACGGACCCTCCATGCCCTCCACCGACCCGCGACCCCGCCGCCCGGAGACCGCTACCGGCCGCCTGGCGGCCGGCCACCAGGCGACCGGCCAACGGGCCGGGGACGAGGCGCACCCGGGGCCGGGGCCCGGCGGTGAGGGAACGCCGGTGGCCCTGGCGGCCCTGCTCGGGGACCAGGGGCTCGGGCTGCGGCACGCGGCCGGCGGCACGGGGGCGGAGGTGTACGGCGTCCACGCCTCCGAGATGGCCGACCCCTCCCCGTACCTCCTGGGCGGGGAACTGCTGCTCACCGCGGGCCAGGAGCTGGGCCCGGGCCCCGGCGCCTACGCCGGGTACGTCGCCCGGCTGGCCGCGGCGGGCGTGGCGGCGCTCGGCTTCGGCGTGGCGCCGGTGCACGAGGTGGTGCCCGAGGGACTCGTACGGGCCTGCGCCGAGCAGGGGCTGCCGCTGGTGGAGGTGCCGGCCGGCACGCCCTTCACCGCCGTGGCCCGCGCGGTGTGGCGGCTGATGGCCGAGGCCCGGACGCGGGAGCTGCGCCGGGTCACGGAGGCCCAGCAGGCCCTGGCCTCCGCCGCCGCCCGCCCGGACCCGGTCCCGTCGGTGCTCCGCCGCCTGTCGGCGACGCTGGACGGCTGGTCCGCGGTGTACCTCCCGGAGGGACCGCAGCCGGCCGGTACCGGCACACCGGAGCCCCCGGGCGTACCGGGCACCCGGGGCGGCGCGGGCGTCCCGGCCGGGCCCGGGCCCGGGCCCGGCGTCTCCGCCCTCCCGGACGCCTCCGGCACGGCCGGCAGCCCGGGCGGCGCGCCCGCGGCTTCGGGGTTCCGCCCCGGCGGCGGGCGGTACGGCCGGGCCGTGCACGGTGCCGGGAACGTGCCCGGGGACGAGGTGGTGGCGGCCCTGGAGGTACTGGTCGCGCGGGTGGCGTCCGGGGCCGTGGCGACCGCCGGCGAGACCGTCGCCGGTGCGCACCTGGCCGCGTACGCGCTGGGCAGCCCGGGTGGTGCCGGGTCCGCGGCGCCGGAGGCGCGTACCGGTCGCGGCGCCGGCGCCCCGCGGGCGGTGCTCGCGATCGCCTCCCCGCGGCGGCGGGCCGGGGACCACACCATCGCCGGGGTCGCGGCCGTACTGCTCACGCTGCTGACCGCGCGGCCCGCGACCGGCGGGGCCGAGGCCGCGGCCCTCGTCCGGCTGCTGCTCGGCGCAAGTGCCGCGGACGCCCTCGGCCCCGGTGCCCGGACCGTCGTCCACGCGCACGGCGCCGGCGACCCGGCCGCCCTCGCCCGTGCCCTCGGCACCGCGCTCTACGCTGCCGACGGCCCGTACGTACGCCTGCTCACCGATCAGCCGCCGGCCCCGCAGCCGGGCTGGCGGCTCGGCGTCAGCGCCCCCGCCGGGCCGGACGCGCTGGCCGTCGCGGAGGCCCAGGCCGCCCGCGCCCTGGAACGGGCCGAGAGCGCCCGTACCCCCCTGGCCCGGCACACCGACACCGGCCTGGCCGGCCTGGTCGGCGCCGCCGAGGCCCGCGCACACGCCGAGGCACTCCTCGGCCCCCTGAGCCCCGCGCTGCGCGACACGCTGCGCGGCTGGCTGGCCCATCACGGCAGCTGGGACCGCACGGCCGCCGCCCTGGGCGTGCACCGCAACACGGTCCGCCAGCGCGTGTCCCGGGCCGCCGCGCTGCTGGGCCGGGACCTGGACGACGCGGACACCCGGATGGAGCTGTGGTTCGCCCTGCGCACGGCGTCGGGGGTGGGCGGCCACCTCGAAGCCGGCGCCCGGGACGCCGGCGGGGCCGACGGCGCCGGAAGCCCTTAGGCCGGCCGACGGAGGCGCGGAGCAGACCGGCGCTCTGCGCCTTCCGGCCGGGGCACGGGCACCCACACGGTCGACCGGCTCCGAGTCGGCCCGTGGGGCAGGCCCGTACCGAGGTGCTCGCGCCCCACCGGCCTCAGATGTCGATCACGCGGTACGCGATCGTGTAGACCCCGCCGGAGCCCTCCAGCGAGCGGTACTGGATCTCCGCGCCGGCCTCGCTGCCGGTGGCCAGGGTGGCGCCGAGCTTGTCGTCGCCGCTGGTCGAGTCGTAGTCCCACAGGGTCATCGTGCGGGCCTGCTCCTTGCCGAGGACCAGCGCCGCGTTGCCGTTGCCGTCGGTCAGCGAGCGGACGTAGTTCGTGCCCATGGTCTGGTACTTGGCGGTGCCCGGCCAGACCTTCACCTGGTTGCCGTTGGCGTCGGTGATCTTCAGGTACGCCTCGTCGTGGTCGCCCTCGCTCTGCTGGTGGCAGGTGAGCTGCAGCAGCTCGATGCGCACGTAGTCGATCGGCTCGGCCTGCGCGGTCCCGGCCCCGACGGCCAGGGCCCCCAGGCCCAGCCACGCGGCGGCGGCCACCCGCGCGGCCCCCTTCATCGCGCGGCGGGTCATCGCGGTGCGCTGCGTGCTCGTGTTCATGTCGTACTCCCCCGTTTTCGGTTCCTTCGCACCGGGGCGCTCCCCGGCACGACCCTTACGTTGCCCGCCCGGACGCCCCCGGCTCTACGCGCGTTCCGCTGAGCGGAACGCGCTCCCGGGACGGCCGTACGATCGCGGCGTGAAGATCACGTACGAGTGGCGGGGCGAGGTCGACGACGCCGCGCTGAACGCCCTGCACGCCGACGGCTTCGGCCACCCCGTCGACCGCACGGAATGGCGCGAACGCCTGCTGCGGCACAGCCTCGGCTGGGTGTGCGCACGGGAGGACGGCGCGCTGGTTGGCTTCGTCAACGTCGCCTGGGACGGCGGCGCCCACGCGTTCGTCCTCGACACCGTGGTCTCCGGCCGCCACCGGTCGCGCGGCATCGGCGCAGCCCTGCTCCGGGCCGCCGCCGACGGAGCCCGCACGGCCGGCTGCGCATGGCTGCACGTCGACTTCGAGCCCCACCTGCGCCCGTTCTACCTGGCCGCCTGCGGCTTCCGGGAAACACCGGCCGGCCTACTGGCCCTGTAGCCCCGCCCACCCGGTACGCGGGCCGGCGCGCCGGCGCCCTCAGAGCCGCGCCACCGGCGGGAGGCGGACCGCGCCCGGGCCCCGGGACAGGGCCCGGGTGATCGCCAGGCCCGCTTCGGCCACCGCGTGGGCCAGGGCGTCGAGGGAGCGGCCGGCCCGGACCAGGCCGGCCAGTGCCGCGACGGGGCGGCCGTCGGGCGCCCGTACCGGCACCGCCGCGCAGACCACCTCGTCCATGACGTCCTCCCGGTCCAGCACCGGACCGGTGCTCCGCGGGCCGCGCAGGGCCTTCCCGGCGGCGGTGTCCAGCAGGAAGCTCACCCCGTCCCGTACCGGCACCAGAGGCTCCACCTCCCCAGGCACCGAGCTGACGGTCAGCGCCAGGTCGTCCCGCATCACGGCCAGCACCGCGCTCGCCCCCGTCGCGCCGCGCAGCCGGTGCAGCGGCAGCCGCGCGGCGGCCCGCAGGCCCGGGTGCGGCTGCCACCCCTGCCCGAGCCGGAACATCTGCGGCCCCACCCGGTACCGCGCACCCCGCCGCTCCACCGCGCCGACCGCCACCAGCTGGTCCAGCAGCCGGTGCACGGTGCCCTTCGGCACCCCGCAGGTCACCGCCAGCTCCGTCACCCCGGCCTCGTCCCCGTGCAGGCGCAGCGCCTCCAGCAGCGCGAACGCCCCCTCCAGCACCCCGCGGCCCGGCGTGGAGGTGCCGGCTCTGCCCACCGTGTCCGTCCCCATGTCAGTCCCCCCGATCACGTCGTACGGCTCGCCCCCGGGCCCCCGGCCCGCAGGCACCGCAGCAGGATGCCGGGCCCCCCGCCCGGCGGCGAAAGCTTTCGGGCCGTGTCCCGGAAGCCATGCGGATCCGGTGCCTCCCCCCGCCGGCCCGCCTGTACCGCACGTCACGTCCCGCCCCGCCGGCCCCTCCCGGCGCGGCTCTGGACAGGGCGGACAACTCGCCGGTAACTTAATCTGAGGATCTGAGCAAGCGCTTAGCCACGGGCGGCGGACCGCCCCGACGGAGGGAGGCGGCCGTGCGCCGTACGGTGTTCAACGAGGACCACGAGGCATTCCGGGAGACCATCCGGGCCTTCATCGAGGCCGAGGTCGTCCCGGTCTACGACGAGTGGTTCGCGGCCGGCCAGGCGCCGCGCGACTTCTACTACAAGCTCGGCGAGCTCGGCATCTTCGGCATCAACGTCCCCGAGGAGTTCGGCGGCGCGGGCCTGGACACCCACAAGTTCGAGGCCGTCCTGTACGAGGAGACCGCCCGCGCGGGCGTGAACTTCGGCGGCTCCGGCGTGCACGTGCTGCTCGCCCTCCCGTACATCAAGATGCTCGCCTCCGACGAGCAGAAGAAGCGCTACCTGCCGAACTTCGTCTCCGGCGAGGAGATGTGGGCCCTCGCGATGACCGAGCCGGGCACCGGCTCCGACGTCGCGGGCATGAAGACCACCGCCAAGCTCTCCGAGGACGGCACGCACTACGTCCTCAACGGCGCCAAGACCTTCATCACCGGTGGCGTCCACGCCGACCGCGTGATCGTCTGCGCCCGCACCTCCGCCCCGCGCGAGGACGACCGCCGCTTCGGCATCTCCCTCTTCGCCGTGGACACCAAGTCCGAGGGCTACTCGATCGGCCGCAAGCTCGACAAGCTCGGCCTGCGCACCTCCGACACCGCCGAGCTGGCCTTCGTCGACGTCAAGGTCCCGGTCGAGGACCTGCTCGGCGAGGAAGGCAAGGGCTTCTACTACCTCGGCCACAACCTGGCCTCCGAGCGCTGGGGCATCGCCTTCGGCGCCTACGCCCAGGCCCAGGCCGCCATCCGGTTCGCCCAGCAGTACGTGACCGACCGCACCGTCTTCGGCAAGCCGGTCGCCCACTTCCAGAACACCAAGTTCGAGCTGGCCGCCTGCCAGGCCGAGGCGGACGCCGCCCAGGCCGTCGCCGACCGCGCCCTGGAGGCGCTGGACGCCCACGAGCTGACCCCGGCCGAGGCCGCCTCCGCCAAGCTGTTCTGCACCGAGGTCGCGCACCGCGTCATCGACCGCTGCCTCCAGCTGCACGGCGGCTACGGCTACATGAACGAGTACCCGATCGCCCGCCTGTACGCCGACAACCGCGTCAACCGCATCTACGGCGGCACCAGCGAGATCATGAAGTCGATCATCGCCAAGTCGATGGGCCTGTAACCCACTTGGCCGAGTCCGATATGAACGCGGCACTCGCCGATCTCCTCGATCTGCTCGACCTCGAGCAGATCGAGGAGAACATCTTCCGCGGCACCAGCCGGACCTCCCTGGTGCCGCGCGTGTTCGGCGGCCAGGTCGCGGCGCAGGCGCTGGTCGCGGCCGGCCGCACGGTGCCCGCCGACCGTACGGCGCACTCGCTGCACTCGTACTTCCTGCGCCCCGGCGACCCCGGCGCGCCCATCGTCTACTCGGTGGACCGGATCCGTGACGGGCGGTCCTTCACCACCCGCCGGGTGGTCGCCGTCCAGCACGGCAACCCGATCTTCCACCTCTCCGCGTCCTTCCAGACGTACGAGGAGGGGCTGGAGCACCAGGCGCCGATGCCGCCCGCCCCGGATCCGGAGACCCTGCCCACGGCCGCCGAGGCGCTCCCGCACTACCGCGAGGTCTTCCGCGACTCCGGCACGGTGGAGCGGCTGCTGGAGGCGCGCGGCGCGGTGGACCTCCGGTACGCGACCACCCCGCCCTGGGGCACCGTCGGCGAACCCCTCGACCCGCACTCCCAGGTGTGGTTCCGCACGGCCGGCAAGCTGGCGGACGACCCGATGCTGCACATCTGCCTGGCCACCTACGTGTCGGACATGACGCTGCTCGACTCGGTGCTGCTCGCGCACGGCCGCGGCGGCTGGGCCGTCGGCGACGTGGTCGGGGCCTCGCTGGACCACGCGATGTGGTTCCACCGGCCGTTCCGGGCCGACGAGTGGCTGCTCTACGACCAGGAGTCGCCCTCGGCCCACGGCGGCCGCGGCCTGGGCCAGGCCCGCATCTACACCCAGGACGGGCAGCTGGCCGTCACGGTCATCCAGGAGGGCGTCGTCCGCGTCCCGCGCTGACTAGAGGCTGCCGGGCGGCGCGACCCACATGGTGGGCTGCCCGGTGGCCCGGGCCACCGTCTCGAAGTCGGCGTCGTAGTGCAGCACGGTGAGACCGTTCAGCTCCGCGGCAGCTGCCACGAGGAGATCGACGGGCCCGGCGCTGCGGTGCTCTCCCCGATCCGTGAGCAACCTCTGGACGCGTTTGGCACGCCGGAACACTTCGTCTTGTATGGGCACCCAGTTGAAGAGCTCACCCAGGAGTTCCTCCTTCTCCAACCGGTCGCCAAGGGACCGCGCCGAAAACAGGAGCTCAAGCTCAGTGATGTCGCACAGCGCGACGACGCCCTCCGCGAGGTGATCGCTCCATTCGGCTCTCGCCTGCTTGTTGGTCATGAGGCGGGCCGCCGCGGAGGTGTCGACCAGATACGTGACCGGACTCACCGCCGGTAGTTCCTCTTGTCCAGGAGGACGTCGAAGTCGCCCCGCTCGCCCATCTCCACCAGCCGCTCGAGAGCCCGGAGCCGTCGGTGGCGCTTGGCCACCTCGCGCAGGGCGGCGTTGACGGTGTCCTTCTTCGTCTTGGTCCCCAGTATCGAGGCGGCCTCGCTCAGCGCTTCGTCGTCGACCTCCACGTAAAGGTTGGACATCTTCGGCATCGCCATATCCTCCTTGAGGCATCTCCATATGAAGGATATGGCGGCGCCGAAGCGGGGGACAAGCGCCTCCACCCGGACGGGCTACGCCTCCGACAGCCCCGCCACGTCCAGGAGGTACGCCACCATCGGGTCGTAGTAGCGCGGGTCGCGCACGTGGTCGTCCAGGGGGACCACGACCTGGAGGGTGCCCTCCGCCTCGCCGAGGAAGAGCGCCGGGTCGTTGCAGTCCGCGTACCCGACGGAGTCGAGCCCGCGCTGTCCCGCGCAGCCCGCCCAGCCGTGGTCCGCGACGACCAGGTCCGGCTGCGGGCGCCCCTCGGCGGCCAGGCCGTCGAGGATCGCGGCCATCGGCTCCGGCGAGTGGGTGTGCCACAGGGTGGCCCCGCGCTCCAGGACCGCGACGTCGGCGAACTGCCACACCTGCGCCTCGTCCGCGTGCAGCCCCGAGGGGATCACCACGATCTCGCAGCCCGCGGCGCGCAGCGCGGCGGCCGTGGCCCGGTGGACGTCGAGCAGGCCGCCGGGGTGCCCGGTGGCGAGCAGGACGCTCTGCCGGTCGACGGCGGCCTTGCGCAGCCGCGCGGCCAGCCGGTCGAGGGCGTCGACGGTCAGCTCGGGGTCGATGGTGTCCTGCCCGTACCGGTGCCCGGGGTCGTCGACGACGCCGCACCGCTCCGCCATCACGGCCAGTACGTCCTGCTCGTCCGTCCAGCGGTCCCCCAGCTCCAGGCCCAGCCAGTAGTGGCGGTCGCCGTTGGCGAGCTTGCGGTAGTGGCTGAGGTTGTTGTCGCGGGGCGTGGCGACGTCACCGGCGATCCGCGTGCGGACGAGGTGGTCGACGAGTTCGGCTCGGCTGGGTATCGGCATGGGGATCATTCTGCCGCCGCCGGGGCGCCCGCGCGGGCGGAGTTCCGCCAGGCGGACGGGCGCCGCTGCCGGCCGGGGCGGCCGAACGGTGCGACGGCGGCCCCGTGCGCAGGACGCGGTGCCCGGCGACGTCAGCCGGACAGTGCGGCGAAGGCCCCGTGCGCGAGCCGGCGCAGCAGCGATTCGGTCGCCTCGCGGCCGAGCGGCCCCAGGTGGGGCGTGGAGTTCAGCAGGCCGAAGACGGCGTGGACGGCCACCCGGACCTCCGCCTCGGCGACCTGGGGGTGCAGCTTGCTGACGACCTCGACCCACAGCTCGACGTACTGGCGCTGGAGCTGGCGGACCAGCTTGCGGTCGGTGTCGCGCAGCCGGTCCAGCTCCCGGTCGTGCAGGGTGATCAGCGGCCGGTCGTCGAGTGCGAAGTCGATGTGCCCGTCGATGAGGGAGGCGAGTACGAGGCCCGGGTCCCCGTCCGCCTCGGCCACCCGGTAGCGGCCGCCGGTCAGCAGCCGCTCGCTGATGCCCACCAGCAGCTCGGCGAGCATCGCGTCCTTGCCCGCGAAGTGGCGGTAGAGGCCGGGGCCGGAGATGCCCACGGCGGCCCCTATCTCGTCCACGCCGACGCCGTGGAACCCGCGCTCGGCGAAGAGGCGAGCGGCCTCTTTGAGGATCTGCTCGCGACGGGTCGGGGCGGCGGCTCGGGTGCTCATGGGAATTCATTCTAGACAGGGCTGTTAGCGCTCGTTAACCTTTGGGGAAACGCGTTAACGCTCATTAACCGAGCAAGGGAGCTCGAGGGATGCAGCAGGCACCAGTGCTGGCGAGCGCCGCCGATCCGGCGTCCGAAGCCTGGCGGACCAACGAGGCCGCCCACCAGGAGCTGACGGAGGGCCTGCGGGCCCGGCTCGCGGCCGCCAGGGAAGGCGGCGGCGAGAAGGCCCGCGCCAAGCACACCGCGCGCGGGAAGCTCCTGCCGCGCGACCGGGTGGACACCCTCCTCGACCCCGGTTCGCCCTTCCTGGAGCTGGCCCCGCTGGCCGCCGAGGAGATGTACGGCGGGGCCGCCCCGGCCGCCGGCGTGATCGCCGGCATCGGGCGGGTCAGCGGCCGCGAGTGCGTGATCGTCGCGAACGACGCCACGGTCAAGGGCGGCACGTACTACCCGATGACCGTCAAGAAGCACCTGCGCGCGCAGGAGGTGGCGCTGGAGAACCGGCTGCCCTGCCTCTACCTCGTCGACTCCGGCGGCGCCTTCCTGCCCATGCAGGACGAGGTCTTCCCGGACCGCGAGCACTTCGGGCGGATCTTCTACAACCAGGCCCGCATGTCCGGCGCCGGCATCCCGCAGATCGCGGCCGTGCTCGGCTCCTGCACCGCGGGCGGCGCGTACGTCCCGGCCATGAGCGACGAGGCCGTGATCGTCCGCAACCAGGGCACGATCTTCCTGGGCGGCCCGCCGCTGGTGAAGGCCGCCACCGGCGAGGTGGTCACGGCCGAGGAGCTGGGCGGCGGCGAGGTCCACTCGCGCACCTCCGGCGTCACCGACCACCTGGCCGAGGACGACGCCCACGCGCTGCGGATCGTGCGCAACATCGTGGCCACCCTCCCCGAGCGCGGCCCGCTGCCCTGGCCGGTCGAGACCCCCGAGGAGCCGAAGGTCGACCCGGCCGGGCTGTACGGCGCGGTTCCGGTGGACTCCCGCACCCCGTACGACGCCCGCGAGATCATCGCGCGGATCGTGGACGGCTCCCGCTTCCAGGAGTTCAAGGCCGAGTACGGCCAGACCCTGGTCACCGGCTTCGCCCGGATCCACGGCCACCCGGTCGGCATCGTCGCGAACAACGGCATCCTGTTCTCCGAGTCCGCCCAGAAGGGCGCGCACTTCATCGAGCTGTGCGACCAGCGCGGCATCCCGCTGCTGTTCCTCCAGAACATCTCCGGATTCATGGTCGGCCGCGACTACGAGGCGGGCGGCATCGCCAAGCACGGCGCCAAGATGGTGACGGCCGTGGCCTGCACCCGCGTGCCGAAGCTGACGGTCGTCGTCGGCGGCTCCTACGGCGCGGGCAACTACTCGATGTGCGGCCGCGCGTACTCGCCCCGCTTCCTGTGGATGTGGCCCAACGCCAAGATCTCCGTGATGGGCGGCGAGCAGGCCGCGTCCGTGCTGGCCACGGTCAAGCGCGACCAGCTGGAGGCCCGCGGCGAGTACTGGTCGCAGGACGACGAGGAGACCTTCAAGGACCCCGTCCGCGCCCAGTACGAGGAGCAGGGCAACGCCTACTACGCCACCGCCCGCCTGTGGGACGACGGCGTGATCGACCCCATGGAGACCCGGCAGGTGCTGGGACTCGCCCTGACCGCCTGCGCCAACGCCCCGCTGGGTGAGCCCGGCTTCGGCATCTTCCGGATGTGAGGACCGTGACCACGAGCAGCATGTTTTCCACCGTTCTCGTCGCCAACCGCGGCGAGATCGCCGTCCGCGTCATCCGCACCCTGCGGGAGCTGGGCGTGCGGTCGGTGGCCGTGTTCAGCGACGCCGACGCCGACGCGAAGCACGTGCGCGAGGCCGACACGGCCGTCCGCATCGGCCCGGCCGCGGCCGCCGAGAGCTACCTCTCGGTCCCGAAGCTGATCGACGCGGCCCGGCGTACGGGCGCCCAGGCGGTCCACCCGGGGTACGGCTTCCTCGCGGAGAACGCCGTCTTCGCGGCGGCCTGCGCCGAGGCGGGCCTCGCCTTCATCGGGCCGCCGGCCGAGGCGATCTCCCTGATGGGCGACAAGATCCGGGCCAAGGAGACGGTGAAGGCCGCGGGCGTCCCCGTGGTGCCCGGCTCCTCGGGCAGCGGGCTCACCGACGCCGAACTGACCGACGCCGCGCGGGAGATCGGCATGCCGGTGCTGCTCAAGCCCTCAGCGGGCGGCGGCGGCAAGGGCATGCGGCTGGTGCGGGACGAGGCGGTGCTGGGCGAGGAGATCGCCGCGGCGCGCCGCGAGGCCCGCTCCTCCTTCGGGGACGACACGCTGCTGGTCGAGCGGTGGATCGACCGCCCCCGGCACATCGAGATCCAGGTGCTGGCCGACGGCCACGGGAACGTGGTGCACCTCGGCGAGCGCGAGTGCTCGCTGCAGCGCCGGCACCAGAAGGTGGTCGAGGAGGCGCCCTCGGTGCTGCTGACCCCGGAGATCCGGGCCGCGATGGGCGAGGCGGCGGTCTCCGCGGCCCGCTCCTGCGGGTACGTCGGCGCGGGCACGGTGGAGTTCATCGTCCCGGGCGGGGACCCCTCCTCGTACTACTTCATGGAGATGAACACCCGTCTCCAGGTCGAGCACCCTGTCACCGAGCTGGTCACCGGCCTCGACCTGGTCGAGCAGCAGCTCCGGGTGGCGGCGGGCGGGCGGCTCGGCCTCACCCAGGACGAGGTGGTCCTCACCGGCCACGCCATCGAGGCCCGGGTCTGCGCGGAGGACCCCTCCCGGGGCTTCCTCCCGTCGGGCGGCCGGGTGCTCTCGCTGGCCGAGCCCTCGGGCGGCACGGTCCGTACCGACTCCGGCCTGACGGCCGGGGTGGACGTGGGCAGCACGTACGACCCGATGCTCTCCAAGGTGATCGCCTGGGGCGCGGACCGCGCCGCGGCCATCCGCTCGCTGCGGGCCGCACTCGCGGAAACGGTCATCCTGGGCGTCCCGACGAACACCGGCTTCCTGCGCCGCCTGCTGGCCCACCCGTCGGTGGTCTCGGGCGACATGGACACCGGCCTGGTGGAGCGCGACCTGTCGGGGCTCCTGCCGGAGGGCGTCCCGCCGGAGGTGTACGCGGCCGCGGCCCTGCTGAGCGGCGAGGCCTCCCGGCAGGACGGCACGGGCTGGGTCGACCCGTTCGGCACGGCCAACGGCTGGCGGATGGGCGGCACCCCCGCCTGGACCGTCCGCCACTTCCGCATCCCGGGCCAGGACCCGGCCGAGGTCCGCACCCGCCCGTCCGCGTCCGGCGGCACCGAGGTCCTCCTGCCGGACGCCGCTCCGGTCACCGCCCGCACCGTCCGACTCGCCCCGGACCACGTCACCCTGGAACTGGACGGCGTCACGCACAGGTTCGCGTACGCCGCCTCCCCCGAGGGGACGTGGCTCGGCCGCGACGGCGACTCCTGGCACCTCATCGCCCACGACCCGGTCGAGGCGAGCCTCAGCGGCCGTGCCCACGCGGGCGCCGACACCCTGGCCGCCCCCATGCCCGGCACGGTCACGGTGGTCAAGGTCGCCGTCGGCGACCAGGTGGCCGCCGGCCAGACCCTGCTGGTCGTCGAGGCGATGAAGATGGAGCACGCCATCTCCGCCCCGCACGCCGGAACCGTCACCGAACTGGACGTCACGCCCGGCACCACGGTCGCCATGGACCAGGTCCTGGCCGTGGTCACCCCCGACGAGGCGGAGGAGGAGCGGTGACCGCCACCGGACTGCCCATGGCCGTGCCGGACCCCGGCCTGCCCCCGCGGGTGCGGATCCACGAGGTCGGCGCCCGGGACGGGCTGCAGAACGAGAAGGGCACCGTCCCCACGGAGGTGAAGGCGGAGTTCATCCGCCGGCTCGCCGACGCGGGGCTGACCACCGTCGAGGCCACCAGCTTCGTGCACCCCAAGTGGGTGCCCCAGCTGGCCGACGCCGAGCAGCTGTTCCCGCAGCTCGCGGACCTCGACGGCGTGGCCCTGCCGGTGCTGGTGCCCAACGAGCGCGGCCTGGACCGCGCCCGCGAACTGGGCGCCACCCGCATCGCGGTCTTCGGCTCGGCCACGGAGACCTTCGCGCAGCGCAACCTCAACCGCACCGTCGCGGACTCCCTGGCCATGTTCGAGCCCGTCGTCAGCCGGGCCAAGGCCGACGGGATGCACGTCCGCGGGTACCTCTCGATGTGCTTCGGCGACCCCTGGGAGGGCGCCGTGCCCGTCCCGCAGGTCGTCCGCGTCGCCAAGGCCCTGCTCGACCTGGGCTGCGACGAGCTGAGCCTGGGCGACACCATCGGCGTCGCCACCCCCGGCCACGTACGCGCCCTCCTCGGGGAGCTCAACGCGGCCGGCGTCGGCACCGAGCGCATCGGTGTGCACTTCCACGACACCTACGGCCAGGCCCTGTCGAACACCCTCGCCGCCCTCCAGCACGGCGTCACCACGGTCGACTCCTCCGCGGGCGGCCTGGGCGGCTGCCCGTACGCGAAGAGCGCGACCGGGAACCTCGCGACCGAGGACCTGGTCTGGATGCTCGACGGCCTCGGCGTCGAGACCGGTGTCGACCTCGCCAAGCTCACCGCCACGAGCGTGTGGATGGCAGACCGGCTGGGCCGGCCCAGCCCCTCCCGTACCGTCCGCGCCCTCTCCCACAAGGAGTGACCCACGCCATGTCCCTCGATCACCGGCTCACCCCCGAGCACGAGGAACTCCGCCGCACGGTGGAGGAGTTCGCCCACGACGTCGTCGCCCCCAAGATCGGCGACTTCTACGAGCGCCACGAGTTCCCGTACGAGATCGTCCGCGAGATGGGGCGCATGGGCCTGTTCGGCCTGCCCTTCCCGGAGGAGTACGGCGGCATGGGCGGCGACTACCTCGCGCTGGGCATCGCCCTGGAGGAGCTGGCCCGGGTCGACTCCTCGGTCGCCATCACGCTGGAGGCCGGCGTCTCGCTGGGCGCCATGCCCCTCTACCTCTTCGGCACGGACGAGCAGAAGCGCGAGTGGCTGCCGAAGCTGTGCTCCGGTGAGGCACTGGGCGCGTTCGGCCTGACCGAGCCCGGCGCGGGCAGCGACGCGGGCGGCACCCGCACCACCGCCGTCCGGGACGGCGACGAGTGGGTCATCAACGGCTCGAAGTGCTTCATCACCAACTCCGGCACGGACATCACGGGCCTGGTGACGGTCACCGCGGTGACCGGCCGGAAGCCCGACGGCCGCCCGCTGATCTCCTCGATCATCGTCCCGTCCGGCACCCCGGGCTTCACCGTCGCGGCCCCGTACTCGAAGGTCGGCTGGAACGCCTCGGACACCCGTGAGCTGTCCTTCGACGACGTCCGGGTGCCGGTGGCCAACCTGGTGGGCGAGGAGGGCCGCGGCTACGCCCAGTTCCTGCGCATCCTCGACGAGGGCCGGATCGCCATCGCGGCGCTGGCCACCGGTCTGGCGCAGGGCTGCGTCGACGAGTCGGTGAAGTACGCCAAGGAGCGGCACGCCTTCGGCAAGCCGATCGGCGACAACCAGGCCATCCAGTTCAAGCTGGCCGACATGGAGATGCGCGCCCACATGGCCCGCATCGGCTGGCGTGACGCGGCCTCCCGGCTGGTGGCCGGCGAGCCGTTCAAGAAGGAGGCGGCCATCGCGAAGCTGTACTCCTCCACGGTCGCCGTGGACAACGCCCGGGACGCCACGCAGATCCACGGCGGCTACGGCTTCATGAACGAGTACCCGGTGGCCCGCATGTGGCGCGACTCGAAGATCCTGGAGATCGGCGAGGGCACCAGTGAGGTGCAGCGCATGCTGATCGCCCGGGAGCTGGGCTTCACCGCCTGATCCCGCCCGCTCTCCGGAACGGCCCGTGTCCCCCACACGGGCCGTTTCTGCATATCAATGACCAATATCGCCATTTCGTGACCGTAGTGTGTCACGCGATTTGGGGGTTTTGACTTGCTACGTTCCTCGGCGCGCACCGGCCTCACATCCGAGGAGAACCCGTAGTGATCAGATCCGTGCTGCCGTCCCGGTCCCCCCGCAGGAACCGGCTCAGGACCGCGGTAGTCGCCGCCTCCCTCTTCACCTCCTTCGCCGTCCCCGCGACGGTGGCCGCCAACGCGGCCGCGCTCCAGACCTGTACGACGGCGAACGTGCTCGCCGGGAGCCATTTCGAGATCGACGTCAACGCCAACCTCATCGTCAACGGCGCCAACTGCATCGACTGGCTCAGCGGCGGCACCGGCACCGCGTTCCGGTCCGGCGTCATCGTGAAGAACGACCGCCCCAGCGGTCGCAACGACAACTCGTTCGGCCAGGGTTCGAAGGAGGACGACCCGAACCCGACGATCGTCTTCGGCTCGATCCCGCCCAACAAGAGCGACCTGCTGAACTTCGGCGTGTTCACGGAGGCGGACACGACTCCGAAGTTCCTGGAGCTGTTCTGGCGCCGGATCAACAGCCCCCAGGGCACCACGAACATGGACTTCGAGCTCAACCAGAAGTTCTGCAGCCCGAACGCCACGCCCACCAACTGCGCGAACAACGGGCCCAGCGAGACCGCGACCCCGGTCCGCACCCAGGGCGACAAGCTGATCACGTACGACCTCTCCCAGGGCGGCACGGTCCCGACCATCTCCATCCGGACCTGGAGCGGCACCGCCTGGGGCGGCCCGACGGTCATCACCGGTGGCTCGAACCCCCTCGCGGTGGGCTCCGTCAACAGCAGCACGATCCCCGCGAACCAGGCCGGATCCCTCGGTCAGCTGGACCCCTTCACCTTCGGTGAGGCGGCCATCTCGTTCGACGCGATCTTCCCCCCCGGCAGCGCCTGCACCACCTTCGGTTCGGCGTACGTGAAGAGCCGCTCCTCGGACTCCTTCAACTCCGAGCTGAAGGACTTCATCGACCCGACCCCGGTCCAGATCACGAACTGCGCCTCGCTGATCACCACCGCCTCGGGCCCCGTGACGGTCGGCAGCGCGATCAGCGACACCGCCGTCCTGGGCGGCGTCAGCGCCAACGCGGGCGGCACCCTCACCTTCCGCGCCTACAGCGACGCCCAGTGCACGAACCAGGTCTTCACCGGCGGCTCCGTGGAGACGGTGAACGGCCCCGGCACGTACCACTCGCCGGAGTTCACCCCCACCGCCGTGGGCTCGTACTACTGGACCGCCTCGTACAGCGGCGACGCCAACAACTCCCCGGCCGCCACCTCCTGCGGTGACGCCAACGAGACCAGCGTGGTCGACAAGGCCCGGCCGACGCTCACGACCGTGCTGTCCGACGAGACGGTCACCATCGGCGACTCGGTGACCGACTCCGCCACCCTGAACGGCGCCAGCGCCAACGCGGGCGGCACCGTCACCTACACCGTGTACACGGACATGGCGTGCACGCAGGGCGCCCGTGCCGCCGGCACCGTGAACGTCACCAACGGCGTCATCCCGGACTCGAACTCGCTGCAGTTCAACACCGTGGGCACCTTCTACTGGCAGGCCGTCTACAGCGGTGACGCCAACAACGAGGCCGCGATGAGCCTGTGCGCCTCCGAGCAGCTCGTCGTGGGCCGCGCCGGCGCGACCGTCGCCACCGCACAGGAGTTCTTCCCGCAGGACTCGGTCACCGTCAGCGCCTCCGCGGGCGGCACGCCGACCGGCACGGTCACCTTCCGCCTCTTCGGCCCCGGCGACCTCACCTGCTCCGCGCCGGTCCCGGCGTACGAGGAGGAGAACGTGCCGCTGGTGAACGGTCAGGCGGCCACGAACAACACCACGTTCAGCATCGACACCGCCAACGACGGCGACTACGCCTGGCGCGTCATCTACTCCGGTGACGCCAACCACGAGCCGGCCGCCAGCCCGTGTGCCACGGAGCACTCGACCCTCGAGGTCATCGACCACCCGTAGTACCGGCCGGAACCCGACCCTCAAGAGCTGAACCGCGAGAGGGCCCTCCACCCCGAGTGGAGGGCCCTCTCCGCGTTCCGCGAAAAAGTTAGGCCCCCCTTACCCACAACGGCTGAGGTTAGGCTAACCTACGTCCCGAACCGGCCATCAGGTCGCAAGGACACGTACGAAAGCGGACACCGACATGCCCCAGTCCCGAGCTGCTCACCTCTCCCGCCGCGGCATCCTCGCCGCGGGCGGCGTCCTCGGCCTCGGTGCCGTGCTGGCCGCATGCGGGGACGGCGACAAAAAGGACAAGGGCAACGGCGCCACCACGTCCGACAAGGGCCCCTGGTCCTTTAAGGACGACCGCGGCACGAACGTGACCTCGAAGGCCACCCCGAAGAACATCGTCGCCTTCACCGGCACCGCCGCCGCGCTCCACGACTTCGGCATCCAGGTCAAGGGCGTCTTCGGCCCGACCAAGACCGCCGACGGCAAGCCCGACGTGCAGGCCGGCACCATGGACATCTCCAAGGTCGAGATCCTGGGCAACGTCTGGGGCGAGTTCAACGTCGAGAAGTACGCGGCCCTCAAGCCCGAGCTGCTCGTCACCAACATGTGGATCAAGGACCAGCTCTGGTACGTGCCGGACGAGTCCAAGGACAAGATCCTCAAGCTGGCCCCGAGCGTCGCCCTGTGGGCCGCGGACACCACCATCCCGAAGGTCATCGACCGCCACGCGCAGCTCGCCGCCAGCCTGGGCGCCGACCTGAAGGCCAAGAACGTCACCGACGCCAAGGCCCGCTTCGAGAAGGCCGCCGAGCGCCTGCGCTCCGCCGCCAAGGCCAACCCCGGCCTGAAGATCCTCATCGGTTCCGGCAGCGCCGACCTGTTCTACGTCTCGGCCGCCGGCCCGAACGCCGACACCCGCTACTTCCAGGAGCTGGGCCTGACCTTCATCGAGCCGAAGGTCAACAAGGAGGGCTTCTTCGAGGAGCTGTCCTGGGAGAACGCCGGCAAGTACAAGGCCGACATCATCATCCTGGACAACCGCACCGGCACCCTCCAGCCGAACGACCTGAAGGCCAAGCCCACCTGGGCCCAGCTGCCCGCCGTCAAGGCCGGCCAGGTCTTCCCGCGCGTGACCGAGCCGATCTTCTCGTACGACAAGTGCGCCCCGATCCTGGAGGACCTGGCCGCCGCGATCGAGAAGTCCAAGAAGGTCGGCTGACCCGAGCTCTGAGGGGGACCCACCGCCATGACCGACTTCGGCTTCTTCGAGTTCGAGGTGCTGCGCACGCGCAGGCTCGGACACTCGTTCCTGCGCGTCACGTTCGGCGGTGAGTCCCTCCGGGACTTCCGCTCCGGGGGCTTCGACCAGAGCCTCTCGCTCTTCCTCCCGCAGCCGCACCGGGAGCACACCGAACTCCCCTCCACCGCCGAGGACACCTGGTTCGGCGACTGGCGCGGGATGCCGGAGGAGGAGCGGCCGGTGATGCGCTCGTACACGGTGCGCGAGCAGCGTCGCACCCCCGACGGCGTGGACGAGGTCGACATCGACTTCGTCCTCCACGGGGACTCCTCCCCCGCCTCCCACTGGGCGGGCCGCGCCGTGCCGGGCAGCCGGATCATGGCGATCGGGCCGCTGGTCGCGGAGAACAAGTCGGTGCGCTTCCAGCGCCCGGCGGACGCGGACCTGGTGCTGATGTACGCCGACGAGACCGCCCTCCCGGCGGCCGCGGCCATCCTGGAGCGGCTGCCCGCGGACGTTCGCGTGCGCGCCTGGTTCGAGGTCCCGCACGAGGACGACCGGCTCGCGCTGCCCGCCCCCGCGGACACCGAGATCACCTGGGTGGTGCGGGAGGACCAGGGCTCCGGGCGCGCGGAGCACGTCCTGGCCGCGGCACGGAAGGCCGACCTCCCCGCGGGCACGCCGTACGTCTGGCTCGCCGGAGAGGCGGGCACCGTGCGGTCGGTCCGCCGGCACTTCGTGCAGGAACGTTCCGTCGACCGCAAGTCCGTGCGCTTCACGGGCTACTGGCGCCTCGGCGCGAGCGAGGAGCAGCTGCTGGCGGAGGCCTACGCGGGCCAGGCACCCAGCGAGGACCCCGAGTCCGCGCTGTAGCAGAAGACCCGGCAACTCCCCACCTCACCAAGGCGGTTCACACGCAGGGCCCCGGTTTTCACCGGGGCCCTGCGTGTTTTGCATACAACTAAGGTTAGGCTAACCTTAGTCACGCATCACCGCCCCCGCCCCCCTGCCCCGGAGGACCAGTTCGATGTCGATGCGCCAGCATCTGCTCAACGAGACGACCGCCGCTGACTACCGGCGTTCCGTGACCGAGGGCGTCGAACGCGTGGCCGCGAAACTCGCGTCCACCGAGAAGCCCCACACCGGCATCTCCGTCGACGAACTCACCCCGGTCATCGCGGGCATCGACCTGGACCGCCCCCTCGCCGACCCGGCCGCCGTGCTGGACGAGCTGGAGGACGTCTACCTGCGGGACGCGGTGTACTTCCACCACCCGCGCTACCTGGGCCACCTCAACTGCCCGGTGGTCATCCCCGCCGTGCTCGGCGAGGCGATCCTCTCCGCCGTCAACTCCTCGCTGGACACCTGGGACCAGTCCATCGGCGGCACGCTCATCGAGCGCCGCCTGATCGACTGGACCGCCGGCCGCATCGGCTTCGGCCCGTCCGGCGACGGCGTGTTCACCTCCGGCGGCAGCCAGTCCAACTTCCACGCCCTGCTGCTGGCCCGCGACGAGGCCTGCCGGATCGCGATGCAGAACAGCGACGTCCCGCTCCCCAAGGGGGAACTGCTGCCGAAACTGCGCATCTTCACCTCCGAGGTCAGCCACTTCAGCGTGAAGAAGTCGGCCGCCATGCTCGGCCTGGGCTACGAGGCCGTCATCCCCGTCCCGGTCGACGCCGACAAGCGGATGAACACCGCGGCCCTCGCCCTGGAGCTGGAGAACTGCCGCCGCGACGGGCTGTACCCGATGGCCGTCGTCGCCACCGCCGGCACCACCGACTTCGGGTCCATCGACCCGCTCCCCGAGATCGCCCGCCTGGCCGCCGAGCACGCCACCTGGATGCACGTGGACGCCGCGTACGGCTGCGGACTGCTGGTCTCCCCCACCCGCCGGCACCTCCTCGACGGCATCGAGCTCGCCGACTCGGTCACCGTGGACTACCACAAGTCCTTCTTCCAGCCGGTGTCCTCCAGCGCGATGCTGGTCCGCGACCGCGACACCCTCCAGCACGCCACGTTCTACGCGGACTACCTCAACCCGCGCCGCATGGCCGAGGAGCGGATCCCGAACCAGGTCGACAAGTCCATCCAGACCACCCGCCGGTTCGACGCCCTCAAGCTGTGGATGACCCTGCGCACCATGGGCGCCGACGGCGTCGGCGAGCTCTTCGACCAGGTCGTCTCGCTCGCCTCCGAGGGCTACGAGCTGCTCGCCACCGACCCCCGCTTCGAGGTCGTCGTACGGCCCCAGCTGTCCACCCTGGTCTACCGCTACCTGCCGGCCGACCGCAGCGCCTTCACCGCCGAGCAGATCGACGAGGCCAACCTGCACGCCCGCAAGGCCCTGTTCGCCTCCGGCGAGGCCGTCGTCGCCGGCACCAAGGTCGACGGCGCCCAGTACCTGAAGTTCACCCTCCTCAACCCGCAGACCACGACGGCCGACATCTCGGCCGTCCTCGACCTCCTCGCGTCCCACGCCGAGCAGTACCTGGGAGAATCCCTTGTCCACGCCTCGTGAGCCCCGCCGGCCCCTCGACTTCGTCGGCATCGGCCTCGGCCCGTTCAACCTGGGCCTCGCCTGCCTGACGGCTCCCCTCGACGAGCTGAACGGCCTGTTCATCGAGTCGAAGCCGCACTTCGAGTGGCACGCCGGGATGTTCCTGGACGGCGCGCACCTGCAGACGCCGTTCATGTCGGACCTGGTCACGCTGGCCGACCCGACCTCCCCCTTCTCCTTCCTCAACTACCTGAAGGACAAGGACCGGCTGTACTCCTTCTACATCCGGGAGAACTTCTACCCGCTGCGCACGGAGTACAACGACTACTGCCGCTGGGCCGCCGACCGCCTGGACAACGTCCTGTACTCCACCTCGGTCACCGAGGTCACCTACGACGAGGCCGCGGAGCTGTACGAGGTCCACACGGACCAGGGCGACACCTACACGGCCCGCCGCCTGGTCCTCGGCACCGGCACCCCGCCGCACGTCCCCGACGCCTGCGAGGGCCTGGGCGGCGACTTCATCCACAACTCCGTCTACGTCCAGAACAAGGCGGAGCTCCAGAAGAAGAAGTCGATCACCCTGATCGGCTCGGGCCAGAGCGCGGCGGAGATCTACTACGACCTCCTCTCGGAGATCGACTCCCACGGCTACCAGCTCAACTGGGTGACCCGGTCCCCGCGGTTCTTCCCGCTGGAGTACACCAAGCTCACCCTGGAGATGACCTCCCCGGAGTACGTGGACTACTTCCACGCCCTCCCCGAGGACACCCGCTACCGCCTGGAGACCCAGCAGAAGAACCTCTTCAAGGGCATCGACGGCGACCTCATCAACGAGATCTTCGACCTGCTCTACCAGAAGAAGGTCTCCATGCCGGGCCCCGTCCCGACGACCCTGCTCACCAACACCTCCCTCAACAGCGCCGCGTACGACACCACCAGGGGCACGTACACGCTGGGGCTGCGCCAGGAGGAGCAGGAGCGCGACTTCTCCCTGGCCACGGAGGGCCTGGTGCTGGCCACCGGCTACAAGTACGCCACCCCGGAGTTCCTGGACCCCGTCCGGGACCGCCTGAACTTCGACGGCCGCGGCCGCCTGGACGCCGCCCGCAACTACAGCGTGGACACCACCGGCCGCGGCGTCTACCTGCAGAACGGCACCACCCACAACCACTCCCTCACCTCGCCCGACCTGGGCATGGCGGCGTACCGCAACGCGTACATCGTCGGAGAGCTGCTCGGCCGCGAGCACTACAAGGTCGAGAAGTCCATCGCGTTCCAGCAGTTCACCGCCCCGGAAGGCACCCTCTGATGAGCACCACCCCCGAGATCCTCTTCTCGCGGACGGACGACGCCCTCGGCACGTTCTCGATCCGCCCGCTCGACCCGTTCGCGGACGCCGAGCTGCTGCACGGCTGGGTCACCCACCCCAAGGCCGCGTTCTGGATGATGCAGGACTCCTCCCTGCCGGACGTCGAGCGCGAGTACATGCGGATCGCCGCGGCCGAGCACCACGACGCCTTCATCGGCCTCCACGACGGCGAGCCGGCCTTCCTCATGGAGCGGTACGACCCGAGCGAGCTGGAGCTGGTCGGCCTGTACGACGCCGAGCCCGGCGACGTCGGCATGCACTTCCTCGTCGCCCCGACCGACACCCCGCGGTCCGGCTTCACGCGGGCCGTCATCACCACGGTCATGGCCGCCCTCTTCGACGACGCCGCCACCCGCCGGGTCGTCGTGGAGCCGGACGTCCGCAACAAGGCCGTCCACGCCCTCAACGAGGCGGTCGGGTTCGTCCCCGAGCGCGAGGTCGAGAAGCCGGAGAAGACGGCCCTGCTGTCCTTCTGCACCCGCGCCCGCTTCGAGTCCGCCACCGGCATCTTCGCGGAGGTGTCCCGATGAGCCCCGCCGACGCGATCACCCACCTCTCCCCCGAGCTGTGGCTGCGCGCCAACCGCGCCCTGGTCCGCAAGGCCCTCGCCGAGTTCTCCCACGAGCGCCTGCTGACCCCGGAGTCCCTGGGAGACGACCGCTACTCGGTGGTCTCCGACGACGGCACGGTCGAGTACCACTTCCGGGCCGACCGGCAGGCCCTGGACCACTGGGCGGTGGACGAGGCCACGGTCACCCGCCTGCGCGACGGCGAGCCGCAGCCGCTGGACGCCCTCGACTTCCACATCGAGTTCCAGCAGACGCTTGGCCTGAGCGCGGAGGTCCTCCCGGTCTACCTGGAGGAGATCTCCTCCACCCTGGCCGGCTCCGCCTACAAGTACGCCAAGCCGCAGGTCTCCTCGACCGTCCTCGCCAAGTCCTCCTTCCAGGACATCGAGACCGGCATGACCGAGGGCCACCCCTGCTTCGTCGCCAACAACGGCCGGCTCGGCTTCGGCGTGCACGAGTACCACTCGTACGCCCCGGAGGCCGCGAGCCCGGTCCACCTGATCTGGGCTGCGGCGCACAAGGACGTCTCCACCTTCACCGCGGGCGCCGGCCTGGAGCACGACAGCTTCATGCGCGCGGAGCTGGGCGACGCCGCGGTGGACCTGTTCGCGGCGAAACTGACGTCCCTGGGGCTCGACCCGGCGGACTACCACCTGTTCCCGGTACACCCCTGGCAGTGGTGGAACAAGACCACGGTCACCTTCGCCGCGGAGATCGCCAACCGCCGCCTGGTCCTGCTGGGCGAGGGCGAGGACGCGTACCTGCCGCAGCAGTCGATCCGTACCTTCTTCAACACCACCACCCCCACCAAGCACTACGTCAAGACGGCCATCTCCGTCCTGAACATGGGCTTCATGCGGGGCCTGTCGGCGGCCTACATGGAGGCCACCCCGGCGATCAACGACTGGCTGCACGCGCTGATCGAGTCGGACGAGGTGCTGCGGTCGGTCGACTTCTCGATCATCCGCGAGCGGGCCGCCATCGGCTACCGGCACCTCCAGTACGAGCGCGCCACCGACCGCTACTCGCCGTACCGCAAGATGCTGGCCGCGCTCTGGCGCGAGTCACCCGTGAACTCGCTGGCGGACGGCGAGCGGCTGGCCACGATGGCCTCGCTGCTGCACGTCGACTCGGAGGGCAGGTCCTTCGTCGGCGCCCTCATCGAGGAGTCCGGCCTCACCCCGGCGGAGTGGCTGAAGCCCTACCTGCGGGCCTACCTCCTCCCGCTGGTCCACTGCTTCTACCGGTACGACCTCGCGTACATGCCGCACGGTGAGAACACCATCCTGGTGATCAAGGACGGCGTGGTGCAGCGGGCGATCTTCAAGGACATAGCCGAGGAGATCGTCGTCATGGACGCGGAGGCCGTGCTGCCGCCGCAGGTGGAGCGGATCCGCGCGGACGTCCCGGAGGACATGAAGCTCCTCTCCATCTTCACGGACGTCTTCGACTGCTTCTTCCGCTTCCTCTCCTCGATCCTCGTCACCGAGGGAATCTGCACCGAGGAGACGTTCTGGCGGGCCGTGGCCGACTGCGCCCACGACTACCAGGAGTCCGTGCCGGCCCTGGCCGAGAAGTTCGAGCGGTACGACTTCTTCGCGGCGGAGTTCCAGCTCTCCTGCCTCAACCGCCTCCAGCTGCGCAACAACAAGCAGATGGTCGACCTGTCCGACCCGTCGGCCGCGCTCCAGCTGGTCGGCACGCTGCCCAACCCCGTGGCGCCCTTCGCGCGCCGCTGAGAGCGGGGGGCGGGCCCGCGGAGTCCACCGGCCCTCTCCGCGGGCCCGCCCCCGTGCGTCGCCCGGGCCGGGGTACGGTCCCCCGGCCCGGGGAACGACCGGACCGGCCCCGCCCTACAGCCACGGCACGTCCGGCGAGCGGTAGAAGGCGATGCCCAGCCTGGCCAGGGCGGGGCCCTGGGCGGCCAGGCGGAGGCGGTACGCGTCCCAGGAGAGGGCGGTGGCCGGTGACCAGCCCAGCTCCGCCACCCCGATCACCCGCGGGAACGCCATGTGGTCCAGCTCGGCCGGGGTCGCGATGACCTCCGTCCACAGCGGGGCCTCCACCCCCAGCACCGCCGACTCCGGCACACCCGGCAGGTGCGTGCCCGGGTCCCACTCGTACGCCCGCTTCACCGGCACGTAGCCCGGCCAGCTCAGTCCCGGCTTCGTGGCGGCGTCGTACTTGATGTCGAGGTACGCGCGGTCCGCGGGCGAGACCACGAGCTTCGCGCCCTTCCGCACGGCGGCCGCGACCTGCTCCTTCTCGGCGGCCTTCGTCTTGTCCGTGCCCCACCACTGGAGCACCGCGCCCTGCACCGGCTCCGCGCCCGCCAGCTGGTGCCAGGCCATCACCTTCTTGCCGGTGTCCCCCACGGCCGCCTGGGCCCGGGCCATGAAGGACGCGTACTGGTCGTGCGGGGTGGAGTGGGCCTCGTCGCCGCCGATGTGCAGCCAGCGGCCGGGCGTCAGGGCGGCCACCTCGCGCAGCACGTCGGCCACGAACTCGTACGTCCGTTCCTTGCCGACGCAGAGCGAGCTGAAGCCCACCTTGATGCCGGTGTAGCGGGCGGGCGCGACGCCGGAGCAGTTCAGCTCGGCGTACGAGGCCAGGGCGGCGTTCGTGTGGCCGGGCATGTCGATCTCCGGGACCACCTCCATGTACCGCTCGCCCGCGTAGCGGACCAGGTCCCGGTACTCCTCCTTGGTCCAGTGGCCGCCGGGGCCGCCGCCCACCTCACTGGCCCCGCCGTACGCGGCCAGCCGCGGCCAGGAGTCGACGGCCAGCCGCCAGCCCTGGTCGTCGGTGAGGTGCAGGTGCAGGACGTTGATCTTGTACAGGGCCAGCTGGTCCACGTACCGCTTGACCTGCGCGACGGTGAAGAAGTGCCGCGCGATGTCGACCATCGCCCCCCGGTACCCGAACCTCGGGGCGTCCGAGACCGAGCCGCCCGCCACCACCGGCGCCCCCTCGGCCGGCACCAGCTGCCGCAGCGTCTGCGCCCCGCGGAACAGCCCGGCGGGCCGGTACGCGCTGACGGTCACGCCCTCCCCGTCCGCCTGGAGCCGGTACCCCTCCTCCCCGTACGCGCCCGCTCCCGGGTCCAGCCGCAGCCGCACCCCGCCGGCCGCCCCGGCCGCGTCGGTGCCGCTGACCCGCAGGGGCAGTCCGGTCGCCGGCCGCAGCGCCGCGGCCAGCAGCTCCCCGACGCCCCGCGCCTCGGGGGAGCCCGCGGTGGTGCGGATCACGGTGGCGGCGGTCAGGCGGTACCCGGGGCCGCCGGGGGCGGTACGGGCCGGCGCCGGGACGATCCGCTCGTACGCCGACAGCTCGGCCGGCGGGCCCGGCGCCCCGGCCCCCGAGCCCGCCCGGGCATCCGTGCAGGAGACCGACAGGGCCGCGCAGGCCAGCAGGGCGCCGAGGGCACGCAGGAATCTCATCCGACCAGGTATAGGGCACGGGCCCGCGGTGCCCGGGAAGGACCCCGGACGGACGCGTCGAGTCCATCCACTTGGTCCATACCTGCCGCCCCCTGCCCGAAATCGGGCAGGAATATTGCGTTCCACCCCCTCCAGCCTCCAATATCTACGGGTGCTCGATCGCCGCCCGTCGCATGACGACCTCGTCGACCACCTGGTGCGCAGCACCGCGCTCCAGCGCGGGGAGGCCGCCCGGGTGGTGCTCGACGTGCTGGCGTACTTCGACGAGACGACGGAGGAGTTCGTCCGCCGCCGCCACCGCGAGCTGCAGGCCGGCGGCTCGGTGAACGCGGAGATCTTCGAACGGATCGCGGGCGAGCTCCCACACCGCGCCGTGGCGCCACCGGAGCTGTCGCTCCGGCAGCTGCGCCGCATCGTCTACGGCTGAAACGTCCCTGCCACCAGCGGGCACACCCAGAACTTCGGAGGGGTTAACACTTCATGTGCGGAATCGTCGGTTACATCGGCAAGCGCGACGTGGCTCCGCTGCTGCTCGAAGGACTGCAGCGGCTGGAGTACCGGGGCTACGACTCGGCGGGCATCGTCGTCAACAGCCCCAAGGCGACGGCCCTGAAGGTCGTCAAGGCCAAGGGCCGCGTCCGTGAGCTGGAGTCCCGCGTGCCCAAGCGGTTCGCGGGCACCACCGGCATCGCACACACCCGCTGGGCCACCCACGGCGCGCCCAGCGACGTCAACTCCCACCCGCACCTGGACCCGGAGAACAAGGTCGCCGTCGTCCACAACGGCATCGTCGACAACGCCGCCGAGCTGCGCGCGAAGCTGGAGTCCGAGGGCGTGGTCTTCGCCTCCGAGACCGACACCGAGGTCATCACCCACCTCATCGCCCGCTCCCCGGCCGACTCCCTGGAGGAGAAGGTCCGCGAGGCCGTCAAGCAGATCGAGGGCACCTACGGCATCGCCGTCATGCACGCCGACTTCGCCGACCGCATCGTCGTGGCCCGCAACGGCTCCCCCGTCATCCTCGGCATCGGCGAGAAGGAGATGCTGGTCGCCTCCGACGTGGCCGCACTGATCGCCCACACCCGCCAGGTCGTCACCCTCGAAGACGGCGAGATGGCCACCCTGAAGGCCGACGACTTCCGCACCTACACGACCTCCGGCAC